>NZ_JBICYI010000017.1:0-174612 GCF_043200825.1 Streptomyces sp. NPDC048370
GCCATGGCTCCGCCATGACGCCCTCCTCCGCCTTGCGATGCACGGCACCAGACCCCGCTCCCTGATCCGGCCTGATCCAAACGAAAGACCCTAGCCTTCGGTCGGCTTCGAAAGGCCCTGGCCGGTGAGCAGGCGGTCGGCGATCTCCTCGATGCGCGCCCGCAGGCCGTCCTGGCTCTGGCCGCCGTCGAGGCGCTCGCCGTCGACGACATAGGTCGGGGTGCCGGTGACCTTGATCGCCTTGCCCTCGGCCTGGTCGGCGTCGACGGTCAGCAGGTGCCGGCCGTCGATCAGGGCGGTGTCGAACTCCTCGGCGTCCAAGCCCAGTTCGCGGGCGACGTCCAGGAGCACCGGCTCGCCCCGCTCGCCCAGTTCCTCGGTCCTGGCAAGCAGCGCCTCCACGTACGGCCAGCCCTTGCCCTGGTCGGTCGCCTCCTCGGCGGCCTGCGCGGCGGCGTACGCGTGCTTGTGCTTCTCCAGCGGGAAGTGCCGCAGCTGTACGTCGATCCGGTCGCCGTACTTCTCGCGCAGCGCGCGGACGTCGTCGAGGGCGCGGAAGCAGTCGGGGCACTGGAGGTCGAACCAGGCCTCCACGGTGACGGGGGAGGCGGCCGGGGTGGTGGAGTCGCTCATGGGAGCAGTCTCCCAGCCTCCGTCGGCGCGGCCCAACCGGGACCTGGGGAGGAGATCCCGCAGGGAAAGACCCGGAGATCTCCCTGAGGTCGGCCTCGGAACATGGCCCCGGGGCCCCTCGCCGGTGCAGGATGGAAGGGACGTATCGCCCTGGCCCAGGAGGATCGCATGCTCGCCGAGACCATCTTTTCCGCGGTGTCCGTGGCGGGACTGGGCATCGCCGCGATCACGGCGTACCGCAAGCGTTTCCTCGCCGCGACGCGGATCGCCGCCTATGCGCTGGTGCCCATCGGTCTGGTCATGACCGGCGTGGTGGAGTGGGCCTTCGACACGGCCTTCAGCCCGACGGCCTGGGCGGGCTTCGGCGTGCTCGGCGTGGCCTGGGCGCTCTTCATGACGAGCCGGGCGGTCGAGCGCCGCAGATCGGGCCGTAAGGCGGCCGAGGGGAGCGAGGTGCCCGATGCCGTCGCACCGGCCGCTTCCGCGCCCTCACTCGGCGCCGGTCAGCGGGGAGCGACCCCGAAGCCGCAGGCCAAGAAGGGCGGGGACGACTTCAGCGACATCGAGGCGATCCTGAAGAAGCACGGCATCTGACGGTCGGGACGCGCGCGGCGGACGGCGGGAGCCGCCGGGTCCTTCGAGGGCCGCGTCCACGGGATGTGATGAACTGCCGCGGCCGAGGGGCGTGTTGCGGGCCGACTCGCGGGGCCCTGCGCCATGATCGCCCCCGAGATGCTGGATACCTCGCGGGATCATGCCCCCGCCCCCACCGAAGAGCCGCGCGGCTGTCTGTTCGCGCTCTCCCAACCGCCACTGATGATCTTCCTCGCGGTGATCGGCTGCCTGCTCATGATCGCCGCCGTGCACGACCTCTTCCTGCTGTGAGGGGGCTCGTGCCGGCCCGGTTCGCGCCTGATCCGTCCGGGCAGGATCAGCCGGTGGCTTCCTTGCGGCGTGCGCGGTACGCGGCGACGTGGAGGCGGTTGCCGCAGGTCCGGCTGTCGCAGTAGCGGCGCGAGCGGTTGCGGGAGAGGTCGACGAAGGCCCGGCCGCAGTCGGGGGCCTCGCAGCGTCGCAGTCGCTCCTGCTCGCCCGCCACCAGGATGAACGCCAGGGCCATGCCGCAGTCGGCGGCGAGGTGGTCGGCGACCGAGGCGCCCGGCGCGAAGTAGTGCACGTGCCAGTCGTAGCCGTCGTGGTCGGTGAGCTGCGGCGTCGTGCCCGCGGCGGCGACCAGCTGGTTGATCAGCGTGGCCGCGATCCGGGCGTCGGGAGCCGCGAAGATCGCCGTGAACCTCGCCCGTACGTCCTGGACGGCCCGCAGGTCGTGGTCGGTGAGCCGGCCGACGTCGCTGATGTCGTGGGCCTGGACGAAGGTGCGCAGTGCGGGAAGGTCCCCGAGCTCGTCGTCACGGTTGCCCTGTGCCGCGGTGTTCATCAGATCGACGACGGTGTCGAGGGCGATCCGGGTGTCGTGGGGGATCAGCACGATTCGCTCCCTGGCCGGCTGCGGGCGGGTGCCCGCGGAATTGCGCTGACTCTAGCGGTTTTGCCGTGCGGCTCCGGGAGGGGTCGGAGAATGGCCGTCGGAGGGCCGAAAACGGGCATCGGCGCCCTCCTCCGCGCCGGCTGCGCGGTGAGGACGCCGATGTCCGCCGTATGTGGTTGTCCGCGCGGCGCCGTCGCCCCGAGTCGGACGGCGCCGTGCGGCTCTCGGCCTGGCTCAGCTGTCGGCCAGGATGTGGGAGAGCTCCGTGTCGAGATCGAAGTGACGGTGCTCGGTGCCGGGTGGCACTGCGGCGTCGGTCCGCTTGAGGAACGACTCCAGGGCCCTCGCAGGGGCTTCGAGCAGGGCTTCGCCCTCGGGGGAGCTCAGCGCGATGCAGACGACGCCTTGGCCGTGACTGCGGGACGGCCAGACTCTGACGTCGCCGGTGCCGGTGGGCCGGTGCAGCCCCTCGGCGAGAAGGTCGCGGGCGAAGACCCACTCGACCGTCTCTTCGGCTCCGGTGTGGAAGGTGGCGTGCACGGCATACGGATCGGCCGTGTCATACCGCAGGCCCGCGGGTACAGGCAGTGAGGACTCGCTCGACACAACGAGGCGCAGGTGCAGCTCGCAGCTGACCGTGGTGTTCATAAGCGCCAGGGCCTTTCGCTCAGTGTGCGCTCGGGGATTCGCACGTCGGCGAAATCGACATGCCACCTACGGTGCCGTTGTAAACCCCTCTGTCTGTTTTGTGATCGTTCAGGTAGCTCGTATGGGGGCGTGTGACTTTGGGTAATACGGCCATACGAGTGAGAGCGCTCGGTCCGGTAAGTTGGTGACCATGAATGCGGAGAGTGACGAGCGCACCGGGGAGTCCGCGGCCGACGGGGACCCCGAGCTGGGATCCCGGGCGCCCCAATTCATCAAGGCCCGCCGGACCCTGCACCTGAGCTGGCAGGTCGGCGTCTTCATCGTGGGTCTCGCGGTGGTGGGCGCCGGCGTCGTGATGCTGCCCCTGCCCGGCCCCGGCTGGCTGGTGATCTTCGCCGGCATGGCGATCTGGGCCACCGAATTCGTCTGGGCACAGCTCGTGCTCCGCTGGACGAAACGGAAAGTGACCGAGGCGGCGCAGCGCGCGCTCGACCCGAAGGTGCGGCGGCGCAACATCATCCTGACCACCATCGGTCTGGTGATCATCGGCGCGCTGCTCGGTTTCTACCTGTGGAAGTACGGCTTCGTCATGCCGTGGAAGATCAACACCTGACCTGGGGGACGGTCGGGGCACCCGCTGACATGCGGTAATGTTTGCGGTGCGCCCGGGCGATTAGCTCAGTGGGAGAGCGCTTCGTTCACACCGAAGAGGTCACTGGTTCGAACCCAGTATCGCCCACCACCCGGACCGAAGGCCCGGAGACCGATCAAGTCTCCGGGCCTTCGGCGTTCCCCGGCCGGGTCACCGCATCCGGCCGAGCCGCTCCCTGAGGTTCCGGGCGTCCCGCAGCCGCTGCTCGTACGTCGCTCCGACCGCGAGCAGCAGCAGCCCGGCCAGCGCCGGCGGCAGCCAGCGGGGGAGGGCGCCGACGGCCTGGACGACGTACGGGGCCAGCTCGTGCAGGGCGTCGAGGGCGAGGACCGCGCCACCGAGCACCAGCAGCGCCTGCAGCCGGAACCGGGCCCCCAGCAGGGTCACCACGAGCGCGGCGACGCCGAGGAGCAGCGGGCGCGGCCAGTCGAGGTCCACCCAGGCGGCGAACAGGCTCGGCACCAGCGTGGTCGCGAGCCCGGGGCCGTAGGCCACCCAGGACGAGGACTCCGGGTCGCGGCGCCGCCTCAGCACCCCCACGACCAGGGCGGGCACGGTGACGGGCAGCGTGTACGCCTCCGGGGTCGTCACCTCCCAGGCGCCCAGCCGCACCCAGGTCGCCAGGAGGAACAGCGCGGCCGCCGTCCACGAGGCGAACGGGCGGCGCTCGGGCCGCAGGGCCGTGGCGGCTGCGATCACACCGGCCAGGGCGAGGACGAGCGCGAGGACGGCGGGCCTGGGCACGGCCGTGACGATCGCGAGCAGCGCCACGGCCGCGCCGGTGAGCTCCACCGGAAGCGCGACCGGGTGGCGCCGCAGCCGCCCGCCGAGCAGGGCGGTGGCCGCGGGGACGAGGAGCAGCGCAAGAGCGGTCCGGTGGGCCTCGAACTCGGCGGCCGCGGCCCCGGCGGACACCAGGCCGGCCCCCACGACGACCGCCGCACAGGCGGCCACGATCCGCCGCGCGCCGTCCGCGAGGAACGCCACCGCGGCGAAGAGCCCGAGCAGCACCCCGAGCGTGGTGAACGTGGCCGCGCGGGTGTCCAGGGCCAGAGCGACCAGGCTCAGCGCGGACGCCGCCCCGCAGCCGAACGCACTCCACCCGAACACCTCACGAGGCGGAACGGGGCCGGAGCCGGCCGCAGGGACGGAGACGGGCCCCCAGCCGGGCCACTGCGCCCCGGAGCCCGAGCCGGAGCCCGAGCCGGAGTCGGAGCCCGAGCCGGAGCCCGAACCCGAGCCGGACGCGCTCGCGTCGGAGGCGTCCGCTTCCGGTGCGTCCGCGTCGGCCGCTCCCGAGGTCGGGCCCTCGGCCGGAGCGGGGAGGCCCCGCGTCAACGCCCCGGGGCGCGTCGCCAGCAGGAGGGCTGCCGCGGTCGTGACGAGCTGGAGGGCGAGGGTCGGGCCGTACGGAAGGTCCAGGGAGAGCGGGAGGGCCGTCAGGGTCGCCCAGGCGAGCAACAGGGCGACGCAGCGGGACCACAGTCGGGGCAAGGCCGCGCAGGCCGTCGCCGCGACGAGCAGGACCAGCGGGGCCGTCGAGGGGTACGGAGCGAGGACGGGCTCCGCGTGGGTGCCCGACCAGACCGGGGCCGTCCGCGCCATCGGCCCGAAGAGCCCGGCCGCCACCGGCGGGAGCGCCCACATCACGCCCAGCGCGAGCACCCCCGCGCCCGCACCGGCCAGGCCGACGCGCATCGCGCGCGGGGCCGAGGAGCGCAGGACGCCCGCCAGGGCCACCGCGCACAGCACGTACCCCGGCACCTCCCAGTCGCCCGGCAGCACCGGGCGCAGCAGACCGCCCGCCGCCGCGACCACCGCGAGACCCGCCACCACCGACGCGGCCACCGCCGCCCGGGCCACCCGCCACGCCACGCACAGCGCCACCGCCGCGCAGGCGAGCAGCAGCGCGCCCGCGGGGAGCGGAGAGGTGAAGGAACGGACTCCACCCGTGAGCAGCGCCCAGCCGCCCAGGACGCCGGCCGCCACCGCCGCCGTGCCCCGTACGGCCGCCGGCTTCACCCACAGCACCACCGCAAGGTCCGCGACCGCCGTCGCGAGCGCCGCCCAGCCCAGCGTGAGCGCGCCGCCGTCGGCGGCCAGGGCGCCCAGGGGGAGGGGGAGTTGAGCCGTCACCACCGCCACCGGCAGCGGGATCCGCAACCGTCCGAGCGACGCTCCGTACGCCGTCCACGCGCCCGCGAGGACCGCCGAGGCCACGGCGGTGAACGCGAGCCCGTCCGTGTCCGGCAGTGCCACCCGGTGCAGCGCGTACGCGTCCAGGACCATCAGCACCAGGCCCAGGGCCGCGACCGCCTCCGCCGTCGAGCCGAGCCCCCGGCGCAGCAGCACCACCGGCACCGCGAGGGCCGCGGACGTCACCACGCCCAGGACGGCCGCGCGGCCGCCGATCCCCATCGAGCCCCAGCTCACCAGCGTGAAGGCGAGCGCCGCGATCGTCAGCAGCACCCCGCCCAGCGTGAGCAGCACGTTCTGCGCGCTGCGCGGGGTCGAGTCGGCCACGGGGCCGCTCCCGGGCCGCTGGGGAGCCGGGGACGGCACCTGCGCCCGCAGGACGTGCAGCAGCCAGGCCCGGCGGGCCAGCAACTGGGACCTGTGGGCATCGAGTCGAGCCAGCTCACGATCGACGAGCACCAGTTCGTCGGCGGGTGGCAGTGGAGTGTCCATGCCCCGGAGTGTGCGCCGGGCCACACTCCGGAACCATGGGTCCAGGTACTCAATTCCGGGGCTGAGTACGTACACACTGGGGTCATGGACTGGTGCCGCTACCGCTTCCGCAGCGTCTGGCAGTTGGCCGCCCCGCCCGAGGCGGTCTACGCGGTGCTGGAACGCGCCGAGGAGTACCCGCGCTGGTGGCCCCAGGTCCGTGAGGTCGTCCCCGTCGACGACGTCACCGGCACCGCGCGGTTCCGCTCCTTCCTCCCGTACGACCTCGTCGTCACCGCCGAGGCCCGGCTCCGCGACCCCGACGCCCGCGTCCTGGAGGTCGCGCTCCGCGGCGACCTGGAGGGCTGGGCGCGCTGGACCCTGACGTCCCGCGGCCCGGGAACCCGCGCGCTGTACGAGCAGGAGGTCGAGGTGACCAGCCCCCTGATGCGGCGGCTCGCGGTCCCGGGGCGGCCCGTCTTCCGCGCCAACCACGCGCTGATGATGCGCGCGGGAGAGCGGGGCCTCGCGGCGCGATTGAAATGGAAGGGGCCGGGCGAAGCCCCTCGATGAGGGGCGGTGGTCGGGTGACGGGTGGGCAGTTTGAAGGAAGCCCGCGGAAAGCTGTATGGTTCAACCCGTTCCCGGGCGATTAGCTCAGCGGGAGAGCACTTCGTTCACACCGAAGGGGTCACTGGTTCGATCCCAGTATCGCCCACCGGGACAGGCCGGTCCGTCGAAAGACGGACCGGCCTTCCGCATTCCCGGCCCCTGAGCCCGCACGCGGTCGGTCTCACGCGGCCGTCCGCAGCTCCGGGCGGAGCGGCCACGCCGGATCCACCGTCTCCGGCGTCCCGTTGCGCGTGAACCACGCCTGAAGGCCCCGCGCCTGCGCCGCGTGCCACACCGCCTGCAGGGTGTGCAGCTCCGCCGGCGAGAGCCGTTCGAGCCGCGACGCGAACCGCCGCGCCACCGCCCGTACGACATCGAGCGAGGCCGTCGCGTCGGCCGCCGCGTCGTGCGCGCCGTCCAGCTCGACGCCGTAGTGCGCGCAGAGATCCGTCAGCGTCCGGCGGCCCTTGCGGTACCGGTCCAGATGCTTGTCGAGCACGCGCGGATCCAGCACGCACAGCGACGCGTTCTCCAGATAGCGGCCCAGTGAGGAGGCGCGGTGACGGCGCAGCTCTCGGTCCAGGATCGTCAGATCGAAGGGCGCGTTCATCACCACCAGCGGCCGGCCCGCCGCGCACTGCTCGGCGAGCGCCCGCCCCAACTCCTCCATCACGGGCGCAGGCCAGCGCCCGTTGCGTCGTAGATGATCGTCCGTCAGTCCGTGGACCTCCGTGGCCGCAGAGGGCACCGGAATCCCGGGGTTGACCAGCCAGCGTGTGACCCGCGGACGCCCGCCGGCCGTGTCCTGGACGACGAGCGCGGCCGAGACGATCCGGTCCTGCTCGACGTCAACTCCCGTGGTTTCCGTGTCGAATGCGGCCAGGGGCCCCTCATACCAGTGCGTCATCCCCGAACTCCTCGCACCTCTGCGGCAGATGGCGATCCCCCTGCCCGAATCGGTGATACCCGGGCTGTTTGCCCCGTACGCGGACCGGTGACAACACAGATGACGGGGAAGGGAATTGACATGGCGCTCGCCCAGCCCGAATCGGGAGGGCTGCCGCCTCAGCGGACAGCACCGCTTCGCGGCTCACTCGCCACCACCGCCTGCATGGAGACGCTCCAGGTGGGATATCTGCATGCGGTCGCGGCGGCGGCGGGCTGCTCGCTGTCGCAGCCGTTTCCGGACAACGGCATCGACTGGCACGTGAGCCACAGCGCTCCGGGCCACACCGTCGACGACGAAGTGACCATCAAGGTGCAGCTCAAGTGCACCTACCAGATACCGCCGCGGCCGCCCGGGCCCGCGTTCTCCTTCACCCTGGACAACGACCATCTGGTGAAGCTGGCGCGGACCCCGGTCTCGGTGCACAAGATCCTGGTCGTGATGATCGTGCCGCGCGACCGCGAGGACTGGCTGCGGGCCGGGCACGACCGACTGGACCTGCGGCACTGCTGCTACTGGATCAACCTGGCCGGCCACCCGGTGACGGGGCGGCGGCGGACGACCGTGCGCATACCGACGGCACGGATCTTCGACGACCGGGCACTGTGCGAGATCATGACCCGCGTCGGCGTGGGAGGGAGACCTTGATGCACAGGCCGATCGGCGAACAGGAGGGCGGCGGGGCCGGGTACGGCCCCGTTCTGCCACCGTTCCGACCCCACCCCACCCCCGGCGAGTTCCCCGGCGGCCCCTGGGCCGACGCCGGGGGCTCGCCCGACCCCGGACGCGTCGACCCGCTGGTCCTCGGCGCGCTGCTCGCCCGGCACGGCTGGCGGCGGCGCGGCGGGGCCACGGGCCGCTACAGCCGCTGGACACCTCCCGGAACGGGCGGCCCCTCCGGCGGCACCAGCCTCCTCGTGCCCGAGAGCCGCGCCTTCCCGGACTGCGAGGACCTGCTCGGCGAGGCGCTCACCGCCCTCGCCCACAGTGCGGCGCCCTCGGCACGGGAGGTCCTGGTCGGGCTGACCGTGCCCAGCGACGAGATCCGCTGGTGGCGCGACGTGCCGCCGGGCCCCGCGGGCACCGTGCCGTGGACCGTCCAGGAACAGCTCAGGTCGGCCGCCCGGCAGCTGCTGCTCGCCGGTGCCCTCGCCGTGCGCGGACGCGCCGGGTACTACGGCGCCCGGCACCGCCGCCAGGCGCAGGCGTCCCTGGAGGCCGTGGTCGTCGGGGCGGCGCCGGGCGGGCGGGGCCTGACCGCGTTCGTGCCCGTCGACTCGGGCCGGGCCATCGCCGTACGGCTGTACCACGCGCTGTACGCGGCGCGGGAGGCCGCCGACTACCAGCGGGCGACGGGCGGGATGGAGGCCTTCGACGCCGCCGTCGAGGCGGGGGTGAGCCGTGAGCTGACCGAGGCCCTCGTCGCCCTCGTGCGGGGCACCGAGGGCGCCAGGATCGCGCTGGAGTGGGCCCCCGCCGCCGGGACGCCCGCCGGGTGCGCCGCCCGGCCCGAGCCGGTCGAGTTCTCGGCGGGCGACCTGCCGGCCCTGCGCGAGGCCGGTGCCCGCTATCTGACCGACGAGCCGTCCGTGCCGGTACGGATCACGGGGGCCGTGGTCCGGATGCGCCGCTCGGGGCCGCGCGGTGAGGGGACCGTACGGCTGCGGGTGCTTGGCGGGGCCGAGGTGCCGCACGTCCGGGTGACCCTGGACGAGGAGTCGTACCGTACGGCCGGGCACGCGCACCTGGTGGGGCTGCCGATCAGGGTGGTCGGCCGGCTGGAGAGCCGGGGCGGCTTCCGGCGGCTGACCGATGCCACCGGTGTCGTACCGGTCCAGGTCGACGAGGCGGAGCGGGACCGGCTGATGAAGTCGCTCCACGAGAACCTGGACTTCTTCGAGGAGGCCTGCGGCCCGGGGGAGTGACGGCGGGCGAGCCCGGCTCCCGGCGCCCGGAGGCGGGCTCGCAGGGCGTCGGGAGCCCGGCACGATCGGCGAGACACCCCCTAGCCCTTAGGATTTACAGCGACGCGGCACCTCGTCTCTGCCGCGCGTCGCCGGCGCCGGCACGTCGTGTCTGCCTGCGCCCCAAGGGAAAGAGCATTCGTGTCTGATGTCCGTGTGACCGTCCAGTCCGCCTCAGGAGCCGAGGATCGGGCGGTGAGCGCGGGCACCACCGCCGGCGCGCTGTTCGCCGACGACCGGTCCGTGATCGCCGCCCGCGTCGGCGGTGAGCTGAAGGACCTCACCTACGTCGTCGCCGAGGGCGACGTCGTCGAGCCCGTCGAGATCTCCTCCCCCGACGGCCTCGACATCCTGCGCCACTCCACCGCGCACGTCATGGCCCAGGCCGTGCAGGAACTCTTCCCCGAGGCCAAGCTGGGCATCGGCCCGCCGGTCCGGGACGGCTTCTACTACGACTTCGACGTCGAGAAGCCGTTCACCCCCGAGGACCTCAAGGCCATCGAGAAGAAGATGCAGGAGATCCAGAAGCGGGGTCAGCGCTTCTCCCGCCGTGTGGTCACCGACGAGGGCGCCCGCGAGGAGCTCGCCGACGAGCCGTACAAGCTGGAGCTCATCGGCATCAAGGGCTCCGCGTCGACCGACGACGGCGCCAACGTCGAGGTGGGCGGCGGCGAGCTGACCATCTACGACAACCTGGACGCCAAGACCGGCGAGCTGTGCTGGAAGGACCTCTGCCGAGGCCCGCACCTGCCCACCACCCGGAACATCCCGGCGTTCAAGCTGATGCGCAACGCCGCCGCCTACTGGCGCGGCAGCGAGAAGAACCCGATGCTCCAGCGCATCTACGGCACCGCCTGGCCGTCGAAGGACGAGCTGAAGGCCCACCTCGACTTCCTCGCCGAGGCCGAGAAGCGCGACCACCGCAAGCTCGGCAACGAGCTGGACCTCTTCTCCATCCCGGACGAGATCGGCTCCGGCCTCGCCGTCTTCCACCCCAAGGGCGGCATCATCCGCAGGGTCATGGAGGACTACTCGCGCAAGCGCCACGAGGAGGAGGGCTACGAGTTCGTCTACTCGCCGCACGCCACCAAGGGCAAGCTGTTCGAGAAGTCGGGCCACCTCGACTGGTACGCCGAGGGCATGTACCCCCCCATGCAGCTCGACGAGGGCGTGGACTACTACCTCAAGCCCATGAACTGCCCGATGCACAACCTGATCTTCGACGCGCGCGGGCGTTCGTACCGTGAACTGCCGCTGCGCCTCTTCGAGTTCGGCACCGTGTACCGGTACGAGAAGTCCGGCGTCGTGCACGGCCTGACCCGCGCCCGGGGCTTCACCCAGGACGACGCGCACATCTACTGCACCAAGGAGCAGATGGCGGAGGAGCTGGACAAGACCCTCACCTTCGTCCTGAACCTGCTGCGCGACTACGGCCTGACCGACTTCTACCTGGAGCTGTCCACCAAGGACCCGGAGAAGTTCGTCGGCTCGGACGAGATCTGGGAGGAGGCCACCGCGGTCCTCCAGCAGGTCGCCGAGAAGCAGGGCCTCCCGCTCACCCCCGACCCGGGCGGCGCCGCGTTCTACGGCCCGAAGATCTCCGTGCAGGCGCGCGACGCCATCGGCCGTACCTGGCAGATGTCGACCGTGCAGCTGGACTTCAACCTGCCGGAGCGCTTCGACCTGGAGTACACCGGACCCGACGGCACCAAGCAGCGTCCGGTCATGATCCACCGCGCGCTGTTCGGCTCCATCGAGCGCTTCTTCGCCGTGCTCCTGGAGCACTACGCGGGCGCCATGCCGCCGTGGCTGGCCCCCGTCCAGGCGACCGGCATCCCGATCGGCGACGCCCACATCCCGTACCTCCAGGAGTTCTCCGCCAAGGCGAAGAAGCAGGGGCTGCGGGTGGACGTCGACGCGTCCTCGGACCGGATGCAGAAGAAGATCCGCAACGCGCAGAAGCAGAAGGTCCCGTTCATGATCATCGCGGGTGACGAGGACATGGCCAACGGTGCCGTCTCCTTCCGCTACCGCGACGGTTCGCAGGAGAACGGCATCCCCGTCGACGAGGCCATCGCCAAGATCGCCAAGGTCGTCGAGGAGCGCGTCCAGGTCTGACCGTCCGCGACCTGAGCTCAGGAGGCCCCCGGGGAACCCCCCGGGGGCCTCTTCTCGTCCTCCCGCGTGAAGGACTGGATCAGCCAGGACGAGAACGACCCCGTCACGGCTCCGATCAGCGCGACCCCGCAGGCCATCAGCCCCACCGCGATGGTCCGGCCGATCGGGGTCACCGGGGTCACGTCCCCGTACCCCACCGTCGTCAGCGTCTCGGCGGCCCACCAGACCGAGTCGCCGAAGGTACGGATCGTGGCACCCGGGACTCCGCGCTCGTGCTGGAAGACGGCGAGCGCGCACGCGAACCCGAGCAGGGCCACCGTGAGACTGGAGTAGGCCATGACCCGTCCGTAGAGGCTGAGGCGCGGCTGGTCGCGGCGGCGCTGGATCCGGTCGTAGATCTTCACCATCTGCAAGGGCCGCAGCAGTGGCAGCACCAGGATCACCGTGCCCAGGAGATGCGCGCGGACGAAGCGCAGCGGGCCGAGGCCGCTGAGCCGGAACCGGACCGTGTAGTCGACGATGAAGACGACCCAGGCCATGAGCGTGACCGTCAGGCAGAGGTCCAGCCAGACCTGGTCGAGGCCGCTGGCCAGGACCCGCACCGCGTACCCGACGAGGAAGAGCAGGGACGCCACCGTGAGCGGTGCCTCCATGCGCCGGTCCCAGCGCTCTTGCCTGTCCTGCCTCTCGTTCATCGGATCAGCATCTCCGAGGCGGCGTGATCAACGCCCCGGCGACACGTTCCGAACGGGCGAAGCAATATGCTGCACAGCATGACGATTGAGCCGGAGCAGCAGATCGGAGTGGGGACGCAGGACGCGTTCCAGCGCCTGTGGACGCCTCACCGGATGGCGTACATCCAGGGGGAGAACAAGCCGACCGGGCCGGGGGCCGAGGACGGCTGTCCGTTCTGCGTGATTCCGTCGAAGTCGGACGAGGACGGGCTCGTGATCGCGCGGGGCGAGAAGGTGTACGCCGTGCTCAACCTCTACCCGTACAACGGCGGCCACCTGATGGTGGTCCCGTACCGTCACGTGGCCGACTACACGGATCTGGACGCGCCGGAGACCGCCGAGCTCGGTGAGTTCACCAAGCGGGCGATGATCGCGCTGCGGGCCGCTTCCGGCGCGCACGGCTTCAACATCGGCATGAACCAGGGTGGGGTGGCGGGCGCCGGCATCGCCGCCCACCTGCACCAGCACGTCGTGCCCCGGTGGGGCGGCGACACCAACTTCATGCCGGTCGTCGGGCACACCAAGGTGCTGCCGCAGCTCCTCGCCGACACCCGCGCGATGCTCGCCGCCGCCTGGCCGGCCACCTCGGAGCTCGCCTAGCGCCCCGGGCGCGCCCGCACCGCGTGGCGTCGCCCCGGGCGCGTGGAGCCTACGCGTCGTAGGTGTCGGCCTTCTTCGTGCCCGGGTCCTGGACGGCACCGCTCAGGATCAGCGAGCGGTTGGTGAAGCGCTCCGTGTCCACGCCGTGGTCGTCGAGCACCGCGATCGTCGCCGCGTGGACCGCGCGCATCACCGGTGTCGCGGCGCGGATCGCGTCGTCGGCCATGAAGCGGTGCCGCCAGGGCGCCGCCGCCCAGGCGTGGCGCAGCCCGAAGGGCTCCGGCAGGACCAGCTTGCCGCCGAGGAAGTCCAGGATCGGCGGGAACCAGGTCAGCGGGGCGCGGACCGCCTTGCGGACGATCTCGTCCGTCTCCAGGAGCGGCAGCTGGATCTCCCGGGTCTCCCAGAAGCGGACCGTCTTGGAGACCTCCTTCGTCTTCGCCTTGGGCTTGGTGGTGAAGAGCGAGTGGACCGGGCCGAGCGCGTGCCCGGTGACCTCCACGCGCAGGGTGTGGTGGAGCGAGGTCACCGTGATCATCATCGTGAGCACGAGCTGGCCGTCCCAGAGCGTGAACTGCACGCCGAGGTAGTGCCGGTTGCCGCTGCCGAACTGCTGGTCGTTGCAGATGCGCTGTATCTCGTGCGGCTTGACCTGGAAGTGGACGATGTTGTCGCCGTCGGGCCTGGCGACCTCGTCGGCGCCCTCGCCGACGGGGGAGACGACCCAGTGCTTGACGGTCGGCTTGGGGAAGCCGGTCTTCAGGGAGCCCCGCTCCAGCATCGTGAGCTGGTCGTGGATCTTCCGTACGACGTCCCAGGCGCGGAAGGCGTGGATCTCGCGCCCGTCCTTGGGGATCAGCTCCTCGGCGAGCGTCCAGCTGCCCCAGCGGGTGCCCATGCCCAGTATTCCCTTGGGGCCCGCGTAGAAGACGATGTTGGACTGCTGCTCGGCGGAGAGCTTCTCCAGGTTCTGGCGCAGTTCCTCCGCGGACTTCTCGCCCGGGTCCCCGGGGACCGCCTCGGGGATCTTGGCGCCGATGCCGCCGCCGCTCAGCAGGGCGGTCCAGCGCTCCCGCAGGTCGACGGCGGTGGACTCGCAGATCCGCTTGGCGAGGAACCAGCCGACGACCGGGGCGACGATCATCGCGCGGACGTAGACGGACAGGACGCCGGTGATCGGCAGCTTGATCAGGACCAGCGCCGCGAGCAGGCCCGCGGCGACCAGGATCACCGTGCCCACCGCGCTCGTCCGCCTGTTCGCCGAGCCGGCGACCATCCGGCGCAGCTGGATCACGCCGAGCCAGAGCAGCAGACCCGGCAGGAACAGGACCCCGAAGACGAAGGTGACCAGGGTCAGTTTGACGTCCCGCCGCTTGCGGATGCCGGTGGCGGCCAGGCAGTGCTCGACCACGGGCTGCGGGTCGGTGCCGAAGGACTGGATGAGCGCCTTGCGGGCACCGCCGAGCATCCGCACCTGCACCGCGCGCGAGAAGGCCTCGCCGAGGTCGGGGCGGAAGAGCTTCGCCCATTTCCCGTCGGTGACCTTGGACTTGTGCCAGTCGTTGTTGGCGTCCAGGATCGCTTCCACCGGGCTGTCGCGGTACGCGGCGGAGGCCAGGGCATGGGTGGCCGCCGTCTGTCCGTCCGAGCCCTGCAGGGGAATCTGCGCCCCGGGTCCGAAACTTCCGATCGTCACTGATGCCCCCATCGCCGCGTGCCCGCGTGGTTCACCGCGTATTCCTCTGCGGCCTGTTCCCGACTACCGCGCCCCGCACACCTGCTGAGCTGGGCACCACAGCGTAGCCGGGTCGCGACGGATGCGTCACGGGTCGGCCGAATGCCGCCCCCGGGACGGGAGTTGGACCGTCGGCATCCGGCCTCCGTGACCCGCGTCGTCGCGCGACCTGGCGCGCCCCGAACCCGGCCCGGCGGGCCCTACGAACCCTTCTCGGCCTGTTCGCGGATCTTCTCCGCGAGTTGGGGCGGCATCGCCTCGTGACGGGCGTACGAGCGGTCGAAGCGGCCGGTGCCGTGCGAGATCTGGCGGAGGTCGACCGCGTACCGGCCGATCTCGATCTCCGGGACCTCCGCGCGGACCAACGTCCGTCCCTGCCCGGCCTGTTCGGTGCCGACGACACGGCCGCGCCGCCCGGACAGATCGCTCATCACCGGCCCCACGTACTCGTCCGGTACGAGGACCCCCACCTCGGCCACCGGCTCCAGGAGGCGGATGCTCGCCTCGGCCGCCGCCTCGCGCAAGGCCAGGGCGCCGGCGGTCTGGAACGCGGCGTCGGAGGAGTCGACCGAGTGGGCCTTGCCGTCCCGCAGCGTGATCCGTACGTCGACCAGCGGATGACCGGCCGCGACCCCGCGCGCTGCCTGCGCCCGTACGCCCTTCTCGACGGATGGGATGAACTGGCGCGGAACCGCCCCTCCCACCACCTTGTCGACGAACTCCACCCCGCTGCCCGGGGGCAGCGGCTCGACGTCGATCTCGCAGATCGCGAACTGGCCGTGGCCACCGGACTGTTTGACGTGCCTGCCCCGCCCCGCCGAGGGTCCGCCGAAGGTCTCGCGGAGCGCCACCTTGTGCGGAACGGTGTCGACCTGCACCCCGTACCTGCTGCGCAGGCGCTCCAGCGCCACGTCCATGTGCGCCTCGCCCAGACACCACAGGACGACCTGATGGGTGTCCTGGTTCTGTTCGAGGCGCATGGTCGGGTCCTCGGCGGCGAGCCGCGCGAGCCCCTGCGATAGCCGGTCCTCGTCGGCCTTGCTGTGCGCCTCGATCGCGAGCGGCAGCAGCGGATCGGGCATCGTCCAGGGCTCCATCAGGAGCGGATCGTCCTTGCTGGAGAGCGTGTCACCGGTCTCCGCGCGCCCCAGCTTGGCCACGCACGCGAGGTCGCCCGCGATGCACCGGCCCAGCTGACGCTGCTGCTTGCCGAAGGGCGAGGTCAGCGCGCCGACCCGCTCGTCGACGTCGTGGTCCTCGTGGCCCCGGTCGGCGAGGCCGTGCCCCGACACATGGACCGTCTCGTCCGGTCGCAGGGTGCCGGAGAAGACCCGGACCAGCGAGATCCGGCCGACGTACGGGTCGGAGGCGGTCTTGACGACCTCGGCGACGAGCGGCCCGTCGGGGTCGCAGGTGAGCGCGGGCCTTGGCACGCCGTCCGGTGTGGTCACCGCGGGGGCCTCGCGCTCCAGCGGGGTCGGGAAGCCGCCGGTGATCAGTTCGAGCAGCTCGACGGTGCCGAGCCCCTGCTTCCCCCCGTCCGAGGCGGGCGCCGCTGCGAGCACCGGGTGGAAGGTGCCCCGGGCGACGGCCTTCTCCAGGTCGTCGATGAGCGACTTGATGTCGATGTCCTCGCCGCCGAGATAGCGGTCCATCAGGGTCTCGTCCTCGCTCTCGGCGATGATCCCCTCGATGAGCCGGTTGCGGGCCTCGGCGATCAGCGGCCGCTGGGCGTCGTCCGGCGGGCTCTCCTGCCGTACGCCCGTGGAGTAGTCGAAGATCCGCTCCGAGAGCAGCCCGACCAGACCGGTGGTCGGCGCGTGCCCGTCCGGCGCCTCGGCACCGGACAGGGGCAGATAGAGGGGCAGGACGGCGTCGGGATCGTCCCCGCCGAGGACGGCGGAGCAGACGGAGGTCAGCTCGTCGAAGCCGGTACGGGCGGTGTCCAGATGCGTGACGACGATGGCGCGGGGCATGCCGACGGCCGCGCACTCCTCCCACACCATCCGGGTCGACCCGGCGATCGCCTCGGGCTCCTGGGCGGCCGAGACGACGAAGAGGGCCGCGTCCGCCGCGCGCAGACCGGCCCTCAGCTCCCCGACGAAGTCGGCGTATCCGGGTGTGTCGAGGAGGTTGATCTTGCACCCGCCCCATTCGAGGGGGACGAGCGAGAGCTGTACGGAGCGTTGCTGGCGGTGCTCGATCTCGTCGTGGTCGGAGAGCGTTCCGCCGTCCTCGACCCGTCCGGCCCGGTTGACCGCTCCGGCGGTCAGCGCGAGCGCCTCGACGAGGGTCGTCTTTCCCGATCCGCTGTGGCCGACCAGCACCACGTTCCGTACGGCCGAGGGCCGGTCGGCCGTCGGAGCCCTGCCGGCGGCCCCGGAGTGTGCGTTCGCCTTGTCGCCCATGATGGGTCCTCCCGATCGCTTGCACCGCTCGCTCGCACGGTGAGGCGGGGCGCGGGCGCGGGGGGAGACGCTGGGCAGCTCCGGAGGTGCCCGCGGTTGTCCTTCGAGCTTTGCACCGACGTCATGGTGCGTCCATACGTCGTACGCGACGCGACGGACGGGTGCCCGGCGGTCCGGCGGGAGCCTCGCTGGCTACGATGGGCGGGCCGGTGGTCGTTTGGGCCGCGCGGCCCACCGAACCTCGGGAAGGCCATGCTGAACAAGTACGCGCGTGCATTTTTTACGCGTGTCCTCACACCGTTCGCCGCGTTTCTGCTCCGCAGGGGGGTCAGCCCCGACGCGGTCACGCTCATCGGCACGGCCGGAGTGATGGCGGGAGCCCTGGTCTTCTTCCCCAGGGGAGAGTTCTTCTGGGGCACGATCGTCATCACCCTCTTCGTCTTCTCCGACCTGGTCGACGGGAACATGGCCCGGCAGGCGGGGATCTCCAGCCGCTGGGGCGCGTTCCTCGACTCGACCCTCGACCGGGTCGCAGACGGCGCCATCTTCGGTGGCTTCGCGCTCTGGTACGCGGGTACGGGCAACGACAACGTGATGTGCGCGGTCTCCATCTTCTGCCTGGCCAGCGGCCAGGTCGTCTCGTACACCAAGGCGCGCGGTGAATCGATCGGCCTGCCGGTCGCGGTCAACGGCCTGGTGGAACGGGCCGAGCGGCTCGTGATCTCGCTGGTCGCCGCGGGGCTCGCCGGGCTCCACGCCTTCGGCGTGCCGGGCATCGACGTCCTGCTGCCGATCGCGCTGTGGATCGTGGCAGTGGGCAGCGCGGTGACCCTCGGCCAGCGGGTGGTCACCGTACGGCGGGAATCGGCGGAGGCCGACGCGGCCGCCGCAGCGGACGCGCCCGGCGCGCGGGGGAACGAGGCGACGTCATGAGCGGGATGAAGGACCGGCTGACCGGTTCCCTGTACGGGCTCGGCTGGGCGACCGTGAAGAAGCTGCCGGAGCCGGTGGCGGCCGGGCTCGGCCGGCGGATCGCCGACACCGCCTGGAAGCGGCGCGGCAAGAGCGTGCTGCGTCTGGAGTCCAACCTCGCGCGCGTGGTGCCCGACGCCACGCCCGCGCAGCTCGCCGAGCTCTCCAAGGCCGGCATGCGCTCGTACATGCGGTACTGGATGGAGTCCTTCCGGCTGCCGACCTGGACCAAGGAGCGGGTCGACAGCGGCATCGACATCAAGGGCGTCCACCATCTGCGGGACGGTCTCGCCTCGGGCCGTGGCGTCGTACTCGCGCTGCCCCACCTGGCCAACTGGGACCTCGCCGGCGTGTGGGTGACCCGCTCGCTCGGCGTGCCGTTCACGACGGTCGCGGAGCGGCTCAAGCCGGAGACGCTGTACGACCGGTTCGTCGCCTACCGCGAGTCGCTGGGCATGGAGGTCCTGCCGCACTCCGGAGGCTCCGCCTTCGGGACGCTCGCACGGCGGCTGCGGGACGGTGGCCTGATCTGTCTGGTCGCCGACCGTGACCTGTCGGCCTCGGGCACCGAGGTCACCTTCTTCGGTGAGACGGCGCGGATGCCGGCGGGGCCGGCGCTGCTCGCCCAGCAGACGGGCGCGCTGCTGCTGCCGGTGACGCTCTGGTACGACGACACCCCGGTCATGAAGGGGCAGATCCATCCGCCGGTCGACGTACCCGAGTCAGGTACGCGGTCCGAGAAGACGTCTGTGATGACACAGGCGCTGGCCGACGCCTTCGCCGAGGGAATCGCGGACCACCCGGAGGACTGGCACATGCTGCAGCGACTGTGGCTGAAGGACCTGGAGGAGCGCCCGCCGCTCGACGAGGAGCCACGGCCATGAAGATCGGCATCGTCTGCCCCTACTCGTGGGACGTGCCGGGCGGCGTCCAGTTCCACATCCGGGACCTCGCCGAGCACCTGATCAGGCTCGGCCACGAGGTCTCGGTGCTCGCCCCCGCCGACGACGAGACACCGCTCCCGCCCTACGTCGTCTCGGCGGGGCGCGCCGTTCCGGTGCCGTACAACGGCTCCGTGGCGCGGCTGAACTTCGGCTTCCTCTCGGCGGCGCGGGTACGGCGCTGGCTGCACGACGGCACCTTCGACGTCATCCACATCCACGAGCCGGCCTCCCCCTCGCTCGGCCTGCTGAGCTGCTGGGCGGCGCAGGGGCCGATCGTCGCCACCTTCCACACCTCGAACCCGCGCTCGCGGGCGATGATCGCCGCGTACCCGATCCTGCAGCCCGCGCTCGAGAAGATCAGCGCGCGGATCGCGGTGAGTGAGTACGCGCGCAGGACACTGGTGGAGCACCTGGGCGGCGACGCGGTCGTCATCCCCAACGGCGTCGACGTCGACTTCTTCGCGAGGGCCGAGCCGAAGGAGGAGTGGCAGGGCGAGACCCTGGGCTTCATCGGACGGATCGACGAGCCGAGGAAGGGCCTCCCGGTCCTCATGAAGGCCCTGCCGAAGATCCTCACCGAACGGCCGGGGGCGCGGCTCCTGGTCGCCGGGCGCGGTGACGAGGAGGAGGCGGTGGCCTCGCTGCCGCGCGAGATGCGGGACCGGGTCCAGTTCCTCGGCATGGTCAGCGACGAGGACAAGGCGCGGCTGCTACGCAGCGTCGACGTGTACGTGGCGCCGAACACCGGCGGCGAGAGCTTCGGGATCATCCTGGTCGAGGCGCTGTCGGCGGGCGCTCCCGTCCTCGCATCCGACCTGGACGCCTTCGCCCAGGTCCTGGACCAGGGCGCGGCGGGCGAACTCTTCACCAACGAGGACGCGGACGCGCTGGCGGACGCGGCGATCCGGCTGCTCGGCGACGAGGCCAGGCGCGAGGAGCTGCGCAAGCGCGGCAGCGCGCACGTGCGGCGCTTCGACTGGTCGACGGTGGGCGCGGACATCCTCGCGGTCTACGAGACGGTGACGGACGGCGCGGCCTCGGTGGCGACGGACGAACGCGTGGGCCTGCGGGCGAGGTTGGGCCTGGCGTCGCGGGACTAGGGCCTGTCCGTGGGTATCTGTTCCCGGGCGGAACAGATACCCACAACCCATGCCGATCCCGGCCGTCACCGCCGCCCCGGTAGCCTGTGCGCCCGTGACCCAAACCCTGATCTGGACCGTCGTCGCGCTGATCGCGATCGGCCTGTACCTCAGCTGGACCGCCGGCCGCCTCGACCGGCTGCACGCGCGGATCGACGCGGCCCGCGCCGCCCTCGACGCCCAGCTGCTGCGCCGCGCCTCGGTCGCCCAGGAGCTGGCCACGTCCGGAGTGCTCGACCCGGCCGCCTCGATCGTGCTCTACGAGGCCGCTCACGCCGCCCGGCAGGCCGAGGAGGACCAGCGTGAGGTCGCCGAGAGCGAGCTGAGCCAGGCGCTGCGCGCCGTGTTCGGCGAGCCCGAGCAGGTCGAGGCGGTACGGGAGGCACCGGGCGGCGAGGAGGCCGCGGGCGAGCTCGCGGCGGCCGTCCGCCGCGTACCGATGGCCCGCAGGTTCCACAACGACGCCGTGCGCGCCGCACGGGCGCTGCGCCGCCACCGTACGGTGCGCTGGTTCCGGCTCGCGGGCCACGCCCCGTTCCCGCTGGCCTTCGAAATGGACGACGAACCGCCCGTCGCCCTTGCCGATCGCCCGGCCTGACCCCCGTCACCTGCGAAATCAACGAAAACGATCCACCGGCTGTCCATTGGCCCTTGATGTGGACTGGTGGAGGAATGTTTCCTCACTCTTGTCTCAGCACCGCTTTCACGAGTGAGGTCCCCCGTGTCCACCACGCTTCCCAGCAGCACCCAGTCCGACGATTCCTCGGCGATCGGCACCTCGCGCGTCAAGCGCGGCATGGCCGAGCAGCTCAAGGGCGGCGTGATCATGGACGTGGTCAACGCCGAGCAGGCGAAGATCGCCGAGGACGCCGGCGCCGTCGCCGTCATGGCCCTGGAGCGGGTCCCCGCCGACATCCGCAAGGACGGCGGCGTGGCCCGGATGTCCGACCCGAACATGATCGAAGAGATCATCGGCGCGGTCTCCATCCCGGTCATGGCCAAGTCCCGCATCGGCCACTTCGTCGAGGCCCAGGTCCTGCAGTCCCTCGGCGTCGACTACATCGACGAGTCCGAGGTCCTCACCCCGGCCGACGAGGTCAACCACTCCGACAAGTGGGCCTTCACCACCCCCTTCGTCTGTGGCGCCACCAACCTGGGCGAGGCCCTCCGCCGCATCGCCGAGGGCGCGGCCATGATCCGCTCCAAGGGCGAGGCCGGCACCGGCAACGTCGTCGAGGCCGTCCGCCACCTGCGCCAGATCAAGAACGAGATCGCCAAGCTGCGCGGCTTCGACAACAACGAGCTGTTCGCCGCCGCCAAGGACCTGCGCGCGCCGTACGAGCTCGTCAAGGAGGTCGCCGAGCTCGGCAAGCTGCCGGTCGTGCTGTTCTCCGCCGGTGGCGTCGCCACCCCCGCCGACGCCGCGCTGATGCGCCAGCTCGGCGCCGAGGGCGTCTTCGTCGGCTCCGGCATCTTCAAGTCCGGCGACCCGGCCAAGCGCGCCGCCGCCATCGTGAAGGCCACCACCTTCTACGACGACCCGAAGATCATCGCGGACGCCTCCCGCAACCTCGGCGAGGCCATGGTCGGCATCAACTGCGACACCCTCCCCGAGTCCGAGCGCTACGCCAACCGCGGCTGGTAATCACTCATGACCACCCCCGTGATCGGTGTCCTGGCCCTCCAGGGCGACGTACGGGAGCACCTGATCGCCCTGGCCGCGGCTGACGCCGTGGCCAGGCCGGTCCGGCGCCCCGAGGAGCTCGCCGAGGTCGACGGCCTCGTCATACCCGGTGGCGAGTCCACCACCATCTCCAAGCTGGCCGAGCTCTTCGGCCTGATGGCGCCGCTGCGCGAGCGGATCGCCGCGGGCCTGCCCGTCTACGGCACCTGCGCCGGCCTGATCATGCTCGCCGACAAGATCCTCGACCCGCGCTCGGGCCAGGAGACCTTCGGCGGCATCGACATGATCGTCCGCCGCAACGCCTTCGGGCGGCAGAACGAGTCCTTCGAGGCCGGCGTCGCCGTCCGCGGCATCGAGGACGGCCCCGTCGAGGGCGTCTTCATCCGCGCCCCGTGGGTCGAGTCCGTCGGCGCCGAGGTCGAGGTCCTCGCCGAGCACGAGGGCCACATCGTCGCCGTGCGACAGGGTCAGGCCCTGGCGACCTCGTTCCACCCGGAGCTCACCGGCGATCACCGCATCCACGCCCTGTTCGTCGACATGGTGCGCGCCGCGCGGTGACGAGGTCCCGGTAGGATCTCTGGGGTTCGTTCAGAAATTGGTGACGCGAAGGAGACAGGCAGATGTCCGGCCACTCTAAATGGGCTACGACGAAGCACAAGAAGGCCGTGATCGATGCCAAGCGCGGCAAGCTCTTCGCAAAGCTGATCAAGAACATCGAGGTCGCCGCCCGGACCGGCGGCGCCGACCTGGACGGTAACCCGACGCTCTTCGACGCCGTGCAGAAGGCGAAGAAGAGCTCGGTCCCGAACAAGAACATCGACTCGGCGATCAAGCGCGGCGGCGGCCTCGAGGCCGGCGGTGTCGACTACGAGACGATCATGTACGAGGGCTACGGCCCGAACGGTGTCGCGGTGCTCATCGAGTGCCTCACCGACAACCGCAACCGTGCCGCCTCCGACGTCCGCGTCGCCATGACCCGCAACGGCGGCTCCATGGCCGACCCGGGCTCGGTCTCGTACCTGTTCAACCGCAAGGGCGTCATCGTGCTGCCCAAGGGCGAGCTCACCGAGGACGACGTCCTCGGCGCCGTCCTCGACGCGGGTGCCGAAGAGGTCAACGACCTCGGTGAGAGCTTCGAGGTCATCAGCGAGGCCACCGACATGGTCGCCGTCCGTACCGCCCTCCAGGAGGCCGGTATCGACTACGACTCGGCGGACTCCAACTTCGTCCCGACCATGCAGGTCGAGCTGGACGAGGAGGGCGCGCGCAAGATCTTCAAGCTGATCGACGCGCTGGAGGACAGCGACGACGTGCAGAACGTCTTCGCCAACTTCGACGTCAGCGACGAGGTCATGGAGAAGGTCGACGCCTGAGAGCGGTCGCCTGGACGGCGGGCCGACGGGGACACACCCCGTCGGCCCGCCGCCGTTTGTGCGGCGTTGTCAGTGCGGGCGGATAGCCTGCACAAACAGATTGACGAATACGGTCCAGGGAGGGGCTCAGGTGCGCGTGCTCGGGGTGGACCCGGGGCTGACCCGGTGCGGTGTCGGCGTCGTCGAGGGCGTCGCCGGGCGGCCCCTGACCATGCTCGGCGTCGGCGTCGTGCGGACGGCCGCCGACGACGACATCGGCATACGGCTGGTCGGCATCGAGCGCGGCATCGAGGATTGGCTCGACCGCTTCTCGCCCGAACTGGTCGCCGTGGAGCGGGTGTTCAGCCAGCACAACGTACGGACGGTCATGGGCACCGCCCAGGCCAGTGCCGTCGCCATGCTCTGCGCCTCGCGCCGTGGCATCCCCGTCGCCCTGCACACCCCCAGCGAGGTCAAGGCCGCCGTCACCGGCAGCGGACGGGCCGACAAGGCGCAGGTCGGCGCCATGGTGACCCGGCTGCTGCGGCTCTCCGCCCCACCCAAGCCGGCCGACGCGGCGGACGCCCTCGCCCTCGCCATCTGCCACATCTGGCGGGCCCCGGCCCAGAACCGCCTGCAGCAGGCCGTCGCCGCCCATCACGCATCGAAAGGCCGTTCCGCATGATCGCCTTCGTCAGCGGCCCGGTCGCCGCGCTCGCCCCCACCACCGCGGTCGTCGAGGTCGGCGGTGTCGGCATGGCCGTCCAGTGCACGCCGAACACCATCGCCGGGCTGAGGATCGGTCAGGAGGCCAGGCTCGCCACGTCGTTGGTGGTCCGCGAGGACTCCCTGACCCTCTACGGCTTCGCCGACGACGACGAACGCCAGGTCTTCGAGCTGCTCCAGACCGCGAGCGGCGTCGGCCCGCGCCTGGCCCAGGCCATGCTCGGCGTGCACAGCCCCGACGCCCTGCGCCTCGCCGTCTCCACCGGTGACGAGAAGGCCTTGACCGCCGTCCCGGGCATCGGCAAGAAGGGCGCGCAGAAGCTCCTCCTCGAACTGAAGGACAAGCTGGGCTCCCCGCTGGGCACCAGCGGCCTCGTCGGCGCGCAGCGCGCGGTGGCCTCCGGCCCTGCGCCGTGGACGGAGCAGCTCTCCGCCGCGCTCATCGGCCTCGGCTACGCGTCGCGCGAGGCGGAGGAGGCGGTTTCCGCGGTGACGCCGCAGGCCGAGGCCGCGATCGCGGCGGGCGGCACGGCCCCGGTGCCGCAGCTCCTCCGAGCGGCCCTGCAGACCCTGAACCGCGCGAGATGACCCTGCGGGGCGCTTTCCCCACCCCACCCCGCCCCTTCCCGAACTGGGGAAAATCAGCCCGTCCGGCGCTTGAGGACACGGCCGCAGGCCGTACGGGGGTCCGGGGGCTTGCCCCCAGTTCGGGAAGGGGCGGGGTGGGGAAGAAGCCCCGCGCAGCGGCCCCCTTGTACGCACCCGCACCACCACCACGAAGGCAGACACCGTGAACTGGGACGACGACACCGCACCGGCCGTCGAGGAACGCATCGTCGGCGCGTCCGCCGAGGGTGACGACCAGGCCGTCGAGGCGGCGCTGCGCCCCAAGGACCTCACCGAGTTCGTCGGCCAGGAGAAGGTCCGCCAGCAGCTCGACCTCGTCCTCAGGGCCGCCCGCCAGCGCGGCGCCACCGCCGACCACGTCCTGCTCTCCGGCGCCCCCGGCCTCGGCAAGACCACCCTCTCGATGATCATCGCGGCCGAGATGAACGCGCCGATCCGGATCACCTCAGGCCCCGCCATCCAGCACGCCGGCGACCTGGCCGCGATCCTCTCCTCCCTCCAGGAGGGCGAGATCCTCTTCCTCGACGAGATCCACCGGATGTCCCGCCCGGCCGAGGAGATGCTCTACATGGCGATGGAGGACTTCCGCGTCGACGTCATCGTCGGCAAGGGCCCCGGCGCCACCGCCATCCCGCTGGAACTGCCGCCCTTCACCCTGGTCGGCGCCACCACCAGGGCCGGACTCCTGCCGCCCCCGCTCCGGGACCGCTTCGGCTTCACGGGCCACATGGAGTTCTACGACCCCTCCGAGCTGGAGCGGGTCATCCACCGCTCCGCCGGCCTCCTCGACGTCGAGATCGACACCGCCGGCGCCGCCGAGATCGCCGGCCGCTCCCGGGGCACCCCCCGGATCGCCAACCGCCTCCTGCGCCGCGTCCGCGACTACGCCCAGGTCAGGGCGGACGGAGTGATCACCCGCGAGATCTCCGCCGCCGCCCTCGGCGTCTACGAGGTGGACAGCCGAGGCCTCGACCGGCTCGACCGGGCCGTCCTGGAGGCCCTCCTCAAGCTCTTCGGCGGCGGCCCTGTCGGCCTGTCGACCCTCGCGGTGGCGGTGGGGGAGGAGCGGGAGACCGTCGAGGAGGTCGCCGAACCCTTCCTCGTACGAGAAGGACTCCTGGCCCGTACGCCCCGTGGTCGGGTCGCCACTCCCGCGGCATGGACGCATCTCGGACTCGTTCCACCGCAGGCAGCGGCCCCGGGCGCGCCAGGAAGCGGACAACAGGGGCTCTTCGGGGCGTGACGGCGCGGAGACTCGTCGGGCGAGGAACCACGGTGCGATGCTGGACGTTGTTCCAATGATGCGGACTCGCCTAGACTCCGCCGATGCCGACCTTTCTGGTCGGCGCGCCCACCCCCGAAGATCAGGCCGCGGGATCTCCGCGTCCGTGCGAAGGAAACCCGTCCCGTGAGTATCGTGACCCTCCTCCCCTTCATCGTCCTCATCGGGGCCATGTTCCTGATGACCCGCTCTGCGAAGAAGAAGCAGCAGGCGGCCGCGCAGATGCGCGACGAGATGCAGCCCGGCACCGGTGTGCGGACGATCGGGGGGATGTACGCCACCGTCAAGGAGATCGCCGACGAGACCGTCCTCCTCGAGGTCGCGCCCGGCGTCCACGCCGTCTACGCGAAGAACGCGATCGGCGCGGTCCTCCCGGACGACGAGTACAACCGCATCGTCCATGGCGACGAGCCGGACGCCGAGACGGTCGTCCCGGACGACGCCTCCTCGCTCACCGAGTCGTCCGAGGCGGGGGAGCCGGCCGAGGCCGGTGCGTCGGACGAGGCCGTCGAGGACGCCAAGCCGAACCTGACCAAGAAGGTCGAGGCCGTCGAGGCCGACGCCGAGGTCAAGAAGGACGGCAAGACGGACGGCGAGACCGAGGCGAAGTAGTCGCGACCGGGGACCGCGGATCGCCCACAGGCGTCCGCGGTCCCCGGCACGGTTGCAGGTCTGCGGGGGCAGGTCCCCACACACACTTCGTGGCCGCACCGCGCACACCCGGCGCGGGACGGTTGGACAGGGAGAAACGACAAGGTGGCAGCACCGAAGAAGGGCCGAAGGCCGGCGGGGGGCCCGGGGGGCCAGAGCAGGCCGGGGCGTGCCCTGGCTCTGATCCTTATCGCCATGGTCGCGCTCACGGGCGGAATGTTCTGGTCCGGCCACACCACGCCGAGGCTGGGCATCGACCTCGCCGGTGGTACGTCGATCACGCTCAAGGCGAAGGCCGAGCCCGGCAAGGAAGACGCCGTCAACGAGACCAACATGAACACCGCGGTCGGCATCATCGACCGCCGTGTCAACGGTCTGGGTGTCTCCGAGGCCGAGGTCCAGACGCAGGGCCGCGAGAACATCATCGTCAACATCCCCCGGGGTGTGAACGAGAAGCAGGCCCGTGAGCAGGTCGGTACGACCGCTCAGCTGTACTTCCGACCGGTCCTGGCCTGGGCCCCGAGCGGACCGGCGACCCCGACGCCGCCGGCCACGCCCACGCCCTCCGGGTCCGCGAAGCCGTCCGGCGGCTCCTCCGCGAGCCCGTCGGCCAAGGCCACGCCGGAGGCCGGCCAGGGCTCCACAGCCTCCCCCTCCACGGGTGCCACGCAGGGGCGCGCCGTCAGCGAGGCCCTGAAGGCGCCCAGCCCGGGCACCTCCGGCACCCCCTCTCCGGGTGCCTCGAAGTCCCCGGACGCCACGGCGCCGACCCCGCCCCCGGCCGACACGGCCGACGCGAAGCTTCAGCAGCAGTTCGCCGCGCTCGACTGCACTCCCAAGGCCGAGAAGGCCGGAGCCGAGAAGGCGGTGCCGAACCCGGCCCGTACCGTTCTGCCGGAGCAGCCGACCGTCGCGTGCGGCGCCGAGGGTGACGCCAAGTACCTGCTCGGCCCGGCCGAGGTGGACGGCAAGGACGTCGACGACGCCCAGGGCACGTTCGACCAGCAGCGCGGTATGTGGATCGTGAACATGGAGTTCACGGACGAGGGCGCCAAGAAGTTCGCGAAGATCACCAGCAAGCTGTCGCAGCAGCAGGAGCCGCAGAACCAGTTCGCGATCGTCCTGGACGGCGAGGTCGTCTCGGCCCCGTCGGTGCGGTCGGCGCTGAGCGCCAACGCCGAGATCTCCGGCAGCTTCAACCAGCAGTCCGCCCAGGACCTCGGCAACATCCTGTCCTACGGCGCCCTGCCGCTCTCCTTCGAGACCCAGAGCGTCGACACCGTCACCGCCGCCCTCGGTGGTGAGCAGCTGGAGGCCGGTCTGATCGCCGGCGCCATCGGTCTCGGACTCGTCGTCCTCTACCTGGTGGTCTACTACCGGGGCCTCTCCCTGATCGCCCTGCTCAGCCTCGGTGCCTCGGCCCTGCTGACGTACGTGATCATGTCCCTGCTCGGCCCGGCCATCGGCTTCGCGCTGAACCTGCCGGCCGTCTGTGGCGCGATCGTCGCCATCGGTATCACCGCCGACTCGTTCATCGTCTACTTCGAACGCATCCGCGACGAGGTCCGCGAGGGCCGCACGCTGCGCCCGGCCGTCGAGCGGGCCTGGCCCCGTGCCCGCCGCACGATCCTGGTCTCCGACTTCGTGTCGTTCCTCGCCGCGGCGGTGCTCTTCGTCGTCACCGTCGGCAAGGTCCAGGGCTTCGCGTTCACCCTCGGTCTGACCACCCTGCTCGACGTGGTCGTGGTGTTCCTCTTCACCAAGCCGCTGATGACGCTGCTCGCCCGCACCAAGTTCTACGGCGACGGTCACGCCTGGTCCGGACTGGACCCCAAGCGCCTCGGCGCCAAGCCGCCGCTGCGCCGCTCCCGCCGTGCCAACGCCCCCGTCGACCACCCGAAGGAGGCGTGAGATGGCGAAGAAGCGCGACAGTCTCGGCGCCCGGCTCAACCGCGGTGAGGTCGCCTACGACTTCATCGGCAACCGCAAGCTCTGGTACAGCATCTCCATCCTGATCACCATCACGGCGATCGTGGCGCTGGCGGTCCGCGGCCTGAACATGGGCATCGAGTTCCAGGGCGGTGCCGTCTTCACCACCCCGAAGTCCGAGGTCTCGGTCTCCCAGGCCCAGGAGTACGCGGAAGAGGCCTCCGGCCACGAAGCGGTGGTCCAGAAGCTCGGCAGCGGTGCGCTGCGCATCCAGGTCGGCGGCCTCGACACCTCGCAGTCCGACAAGGTCCGCTCCGAGCTCGCCAAGGACCTCAACATCGCCGAGAGCAAGATCGCGGCGGAGCTGGTCGGCCCCAGCTGGGGTGAGCAGATCGCCAACAAGGCATGGACCGGTCTCGCGGTCTTCATGATCCTTGTCGTCATCTATCTCGCCATCGCCTTCGAATGGAGAATGGCGGTCGCGGCGCTCATCGCCCTGATCCACGACCTGACCATCACCGTCGGCATCTACACACTCGTCGGGTTCGAGGTCACGGTCGGTACCGTCATCGGTCTGCTGACGATCCTCGGCTACTCGCTGTACGACACCGTCGTCGTCTTCGACTCCCTCAAGGAACAGACGAAGGACATCACCAAGCAGACCCGGTACACGTACAGCGACCTGGCCAACCGCTCGATCAACGGCACCCTGGTCCGCTCGATCAACACCACCGTCGTCGCCCTGCTGCCGGTCGCCGGTCTGCTCTTCATCGGTGGTGGCGTCCTCGGCGCCGGCATGCTGAACGACATCTCGCTGTCGCTCTTCGTCGGTCTCGCCGCCGGCGCGTACTCCTCGATCTTCATCGCCACCCCGCTCGTCGCCGACCTCAAGGAGCGCGAGCCGGCGATCAAGGCCCTCAAGAAGCGCGTGCTCGCCAAGCGGGCGTCGGCCGCCGCCAAGGGCGAGAGCCTGGAGGACGCCGACTCGGACGAGCACCGTGACGGCTTCGACGAGGACGACGATCGCACCGCCGTCGTCGGCCAGCGCGGCCGTCGTGGCCGGGCGTCGGAGCAGCGCGGATGACCGCCGAGGCCCAGGACACCACCGCTCTGCTCCTCAGCCGGATCCGTGACGTCCCCGACTATCCGAAGCCGGGCGTGCTGTTCAAGGACATCACGCCGCTGCTCGCGGACCCGGAGGCGTTCACCGCGCTCACCGACAGCCTCGCCGCGCTGTGCGCCACGCACGGTGCGACGAAGATCGTCGGCCTCGAGGCGCGTGGCTTCATCCTCGCCGCGCCGGTCGCCGTCCGCGCGGGCCTGGGCTTCGTCCCGGTCCGCAAGGCCGGCAAGCTCCCCGGAGCGACGCTGCGGCAGGCCTACGAGCTGGAGTACGGCACCGCCGAGATCGAGGTGCACGCCGAGGACCTGGCCGCGGGCGACCGCGTCATGGTCATCGACGACGTCCTCGCCACCGGTGGTACGGCCGAGGCCTCCATCGAGCTCATCCGGCGCGCGGGCGCCGAGATCGCGGGCGTCGCCGTCCTCATGGAGCTCGGCTTCCTGCCCGGCCGGGCCCGCCTGGAGCCCGCCCTGCGCGGCGCTCCGCTGGAGGCGCTGATCACGGTCTGACACCACGGCACCCGCCTGTGGTGAGAGGGCGCCCCGGGGAATCCCCGGGGCGCCCTCGCCGTTCTCCCGGTATGTCCCGGAACGGGACCCCCGCGCGCGTGGCGCCCGTCTCACCACTCGCACGCGTGAGCACGGCGGCCCCGGGGTCGATACCATGGCCTTTCCGGGCCTGACCGGGGGACCCGGTACCGCACGAGGAGCGCTCTTGCCAGACGAGGCCCAGCCACTCTCCGCCGCGCAGCCCGACCCGAAGGCCGAGAAGGCCGTTGCGTCAGGCGGAACCGCGACGCCCCAGAACAAGCCCGCGGAGAGCAGGCCCGCGCCCGTGGCCCCCGCCCCGGCACCGGCCCAGGCCCCCACGGCGAAGCCCGCGCCCACCCCCGCCACCCGCTCCGGCGGCTCGTCCAACCGCGTCCGCGCCCGCCTCGCCCGGCTCGGCGTCCAGCGCTCCTCCCCGTACAACCCGGTCCTCGAACCGCTGCTCCGGATCGTCCGCTCCAACGACCCGAAGATCGAGACGGCGACCCTCCGCCAGGTCGAGCGGGCCTACCAGGTCGCCGAGCGCTGGCACCGCGGCCAGAAGCGCAAGAGCGGCGACCCGTACATCACCCACCCGCTCGCCGTCACCACCATCCTCGCCGAGCTCGGCATGGACCCGGCGACGCTCATGGCCGGTCTGCTGCACGACACCGTCGAGGACACCGAGTACGGCCTCGACACCCTGCGCCGCGACTTCGGCGACCAGGTCGCCCTGCTCGTCGACGGCGTCACCAAGCTCGACAAGGTCAAGTTCGGCGAGGCCGCGCAGGCCGAGACCGTCCGCAAGATGGTCGTCGCCATGGCCAAGGACCCCCGCGTCCTGGTCATCAAGCTCGCCGACCGCCTGCACAACATGCGCACCATGCGCTATCTCAAGCGGGAGAAGCAGGAGAAGAAGGCGCGCGAGACCCTGGAGATCTACGCGCCTCTCGCCCACCGCCTGGGCATGAACACCATCAAGTGGGAGCTGGAGGACCTCGCCTTCGCGATCCTCTACCCCAAGATGTACGACGAGATCGTCCGGCTCGTCGCCGAGCGCGCCCCCAAGCGCGACGAGTACCTCGCCATAGTGACCGACGAGGTCCAGTCCGACCTGCGCGCCGCCCGCATCAAGGCCACCGTCACCGGCCGGCCGAAGCACTACTACAGCGTCTACCAGAAGATGATCGTCCGCGGCCGTGACTTCGCGGAGATCTACGACCTGGTCGGCATCCGCGTCCTCGTGGACACCGTCCGCGACTGCTACGCGGCCCTCGGCACCGTCCACGCGCGATGGAACCCGGTCCCCGGCCGGTTCAAGGACTACATCGCGATGCCGAAGTTCAACATGTACCAGTCGCTGCACACGACGGTCATCGGACCCAACGGCAAGCCCGTCGAGCTGCAGATCCGTACGTTCGACATGCACCGCAGGGCCGAGTACGGCATCGCCGCGCACTGGAAGTACAAGCAGGATCCGTCCGCCGGGGCCTCCAAGGTCCGCACCGACGTGCCGAAGAGCACCGGCAAGGACGACCACCTCAACGACATGGCGTGGCTGCGCCAACTGCTCGACTGGCAGAAGGAGACCGAGGACCCCAGCGAGTTCCTGGAGTCCCTGCGCTTCGACCTGTCGCGCAACGAGGTCTTCGTCTTCACCCCCAAGGGCGACGTCATAGCGCTGCCCGCCGGGGCCACCCCCGTGGACTTCTCCTACGCCGTCCACACCGAGGTCGGCCACCGCACCATAGGAGCCCGGGTCAACGGCCGGCTCGTTCCCCTCGAATCGACCCTCGACAACGGCGACCTGGTCGAGGTCTTCACCTCCAAGGCCGCCGGCGCGGGGCCGTCCCGCGACTGGCTGGGCTTCGTCAAGTCGCCGCGCGCCCGCAACAAGATCCGCGCCTGGTTCTCCAAGGAGCGCCGCGACGAGGCGATCGAGCAGGGCAAGGACGCCATCGCGCGGGCCATGCGCAAGCAGAACCTGCCGATCCAGCGGATCCTGACCGGCGACTCGCTCGTCACCCTCGCCCACGAGATGCGCTACAGCGACATCTCCTCGCTGTACGCGGCGATCGGCGAGGGCCATGTCACCGCCCAGTCCATCGTCCAGAAGCTCGTCCAGGCGCTCGGCGGCGAGGAGGCCGCCACCGAGGACATCGCCGAGACCGCCCCGCCCACGCGCGGCCGCTCCAAGCGCCGTTCCAGCGCCGACCCCGGTGTCGTCGTCAAGGGCGTCGAGGACGTCTGGGTCAAGCTGGCCCGCTGCTGCACCCCCGTACCGGGCGACCCGATCATCGGCTTCGTCACCCGCGGCAGCGGCGTCTCGGTCCACCGCAGCGACTGCGTCAACGTCGACTCGCTCTCGCGCGAGCCGGAGCGGATCCTCGAGGTCGAGTGGGCCCCCACCCAGTCCTCGGTCTTCCTGGTCGCCATCCAGGTCGAGGCCCTGGACCGGTCCCGGCTGCTCTCGGACGTCACGCGCGTCCTGTCGGACCAGCACGTCAACATCCTGTCGGCGGCCGTCCAGACCTCCCGCGACCGGGTGGCCACCTCGCGCTTCACCTTCGAGATGGGCGACCCGAAGCACCTCGGACACGTCCTGAAGGCCGTCCGCGGCGTGGAGGGCGTCTACGACGTCTACCGCGTGACGTCGGCCCGGCGCCCGTAACGGCGCACGCGAAGAGAAGGGGCCCGGGCATGCGCTACGGGCCCCTTTCTCCGTGGAACCCAATATGCTTGAGGCGCGGGCGAGTTGGGGCCGAAACGTGCGTGCTACGGGGGCGGGAGTGGCTGAGCGGTCGACTGTGATCAGCGGGCGGTTCCGCATGCTGACGCGCCTCGGGGCCGGTGGGATGGGCGAGGTCTGGGAAGCTCTCGACACCACCCTCGACCGCAGGGTCGCCGTCAAGCTGATCCGGTCCGAATACGCCTCCGAAGACATGCGGATGCGTCTCCAGCGCGAGGCCCAGGCGCTCGCGCGGATCGCGCACCCCAACATCGTCGCCGTGTACGACGTGGGCATGGACCACGAACACCCCTACCTCGTCATGGAATTGCTCGAGGGCGTGGACCTGAGGCACCTGCTGACGGAGCGCGGTCCGCTGCCGCCGGACACGGCCCGGGAAGTGGCCGCCGGAATGTGCGCAGGGCTCGCCGCGGCACACGGGGTCGGGGTGCTGCACCGGGACGTCAAGCCCGGAAACGTACACCTCACCAGGACGGGCCGAGTGGTCCTCCAGGACTTCGGAATCGCCCATCTGCTGGACACCAGGGGGCTCACCGCGACGGGCACCGTCATCGGCACGCCCGGCTACATGGCGCCCGAGGTCCTCAGGGGGGAGACCGTGGGTCCCGCCGCCGACATGTACGGCCTGGGCACCTGTCTGCACGAGATGCTCAGCGGCCGGCCGGCCTTCGGGCGCAGCGGCGGCGTGGCCGCGCTCATGTACCAGGTCGTGTACGAGCAGCCGGACCCCCTCCCCGGCGGCATGGGAATTCCCGCCGATCTGGCCGAGCTCGTCCACCGACTGCTGAGCAAGGAGCCGGCCGACCGGCCCGCCCCGTCGGAGGTGATACGAGAGCTGGCCCGGCCGGCAGGCGCGGACCAGTTGATCGCCCGGGCCGTCACCGGGGAGCTTCGGGACCGTGCCCTGGGCCGGTTCACCCCAGGCACCCTGGGCCCCCGCTCGGACACCGAGGTCGTCCCGCAGAACATCCTCACCCCCGAGCCCCCGACGAACGGAGCCGACGTCCGCCCCGCCGACGTGACCGGCGTCGGGCAGGGCGCGGACGTGACGCTCAGCAGCCTGACCCGCGCCCACATCCTGCGCGCGATGTCGCCGGAGGCCGCGGAGGCGAAGCAGCGCGAGGCCGTCAACCTGGTGCTGCGCGGCTCGCTCGAGGAGGCCGTGGACCTGCTCAGCGGGGTCGCCGAAGTCTGGCGCTCGGCCTACCCACCGGACCACCCTTCGGCCCTCACCTGCGCCTACTGGCAGGCCGTCTGCCTGGCGCGACTCGGAGCCGGGCCGGAGGCGCTGGCCAAGTTCGGTGCCGTCGCCACCGGTGTGCAGCAGGCACCCACCCCGCACGGAAGAGGATGACGAACACGTGTCGACGACGATCCAGGTGCGCGTGACCGGCACGGCCGACCCCGAGGACGAGCTGCGCTCACTCCTGCGGTGGCTCAAGGCCGACGACGAGGTCGGACCCTCCGCGCACGGAGTCCTGGCCGGCTCCGCCCCACCTCACCCCGAGCACATGGGGACCCTGCTCGACATCATCTCCCTGACCGTGGCGAGCGGGCTGTCCGCCACCCAGCTGGCCGTCGCCATCGGCCAGTGGCGCGGCACCCGCCGCCGTACGCCCGACGTGACCCTGCGCCGGGGGGACACCGAGGTCACGGTGACGGGAGCGGACGCGGGGACCGTTCGTGCCATCGCCGAGCTGATGGCTGAACCCGGCCGGGAGGAGCGGCCCGATGACGGCGGGACTGCCTGACCCCTCCGCCTCGGCAGCCGTACTGATCGGAACCTCCAGCTACCTGCACCTGCCGCAACTGCCGGCCGTCGAGACCAACGTCACGGACCTGGCGGCCGTCCTCCAGGATCCGACGGTGTGGGGTCTGCCCGGGGCCCACACCCTCACGGTGGTCGAGCCCGAGACGCCCGCCGCCCTGCTGGATCCGGTGTACGCCGCGGGGGAACGGGCCTCGGACACCCTGCTCGTGTACTACTGCGGGCACGGTCTCAGGGACTCGGACTCTGCGGACCTGTACGTCGGCCTCACCGGCTCCCGGGAAGGACTGGGCTACACGGCGGTCGAGTACCGGCACCTGCGCGCCGCGATCCTCGCCTCCCAGGCCCGCCGCAAGATCGTGATCCTGGACTGTTGCTTCAGCGGCCGGGCCGCCCGAACCCTCAGCACACCCCACGCCCTCGCCGCCCAGGCCGGTGTCCAGGGCGCCTACGTACTGACGGCATCGCCCCGCGACCACGTGGCCCTCGCACCCGACGGCGAACGCCACACGGCCTTCACCGGCGAGCTGCTCCACGTGCTGACCCGAGGCCTCCCCGACGAGCCGGAGACTCTGGACCTGGAGACGCTCTACCGGGCCGTGGACGCCCGGCTGCGCTCCAAGAACCGGCCGCTGCCCCAGCGCAGCCAGGAGAACGACATCGGCCGGCTCCCACTCGTCCGCAACCGCGCCCAAGCGGCACCGGGAGCCTCGGCCGGACCCGTCATCGACGCCGAGGTCGAGGCCGCGATGATCTCGTCGGGTCTGCAGCTGGCCCGGCTCCTCCGGGCCGCCGGACGTGGCCGCGACGCGCTGCCCGTCCTGCGCATGATCCTCCAGAGCAGCGTCCCGGACGCGGACGGCGACTCCGTCGGCGTGCACCTGGAACTGGCCGAGCTGCTCACCGAGACCGGTCAGGACCAGCAGGCCATCGAGGTGCTGGAGAGCGCGTTCCACCACACCCACAAGCGGTTCGGGCCCGAAGCGGTCACCGTCTGCCGCCGGCTCGCGGAACTCCTGCAGACGGCCGGGAACCACAGCCAGGCGTGCGAGGTGCTCCGGCACGCCCTGGACAGCGTGGAGAGAGCGGCGCAGCCGCCTCGCCGGCCCTGAGACCCGCGGAACGCGAAAGGCCCCCGTGCACGGTGATCACCGCGACGGGGGCCCTTCTCGTGGAGCGGCGGTGGAATTACCGGCCGCCGAACTCCTCCAGACCCTTCAGCGCCTGATCGAGGAGCGCCTGACGGCCCTCCAGCTCACGCGCCAGCTTGTCGGCCTTGGTGTCGTTGCCCGCCGCACGGGCCGCGTCGATCTGCTTCTGGAGCTTGTCGACCGCGTCCTGCAGCTGGCCCGTCAGACCCGCCGCACGCGCGCGTGCCTCCGGGTTCGTACGGCGCCACTCGGACTCCTCGGCCTCCTGGATCGCCCGCTCCACCGCGTGCATCCGGCCCTCGACCTTCGGCCGGGCGTCGCGGGGCACGTGGCCGATGGCCTCCCAGCGCTCGTTGATGGAGCGGAAGGCCGCACGGGCCGCCTTCAGATCCCCGACGGGCACCAGCTTCTCGGCCTCGACCGCGAGCTCCTCCTTCAGCTTGAGGTTCTCGGTCTGCTCCGCGTCCCGCTCGGCGAAGACATCGCCGCGCGCGGCGAAGAACACGTCCTGGGCGCCGCGGAAGCGGTTCCACAGGTCGTCCTCGTGCTCGCGCTGGGCGCGGCCCACGGCCTTCCACTCCGCCATCAGCTCGCGGTAGCGGGCGGCCGTGCCACCCCAGTCCGTGGAGTTCGACAGCGACTCGGCCTCGGCGACCAGCTTCTCCTTGGCCTTGCGGGCGTCCTCGCGCTGCGCGTCCAGCGAGGCGAAGTGCGCCTTGCGGCGCTTGGAGAACGCCGAGCGGGCGTGCGAGAAGCGGTGCCACAGCTCGTCGTCGGACTTCCGGTCGAGCCGTGGCAGGCCCTTCCAGGTGTCCACGAGCGCGCGCAGCCGCTCACCGGCGGCCCGCCACTGCTCGCTCTGCGCCAGCTCCTCGGCCTCCTTGACCAGCGCCTCCTTGGCGCCGCGCGCCTCGTCGGCCTGCTTGGCCTTCTGGACCTTGCGCTCCTCGCGGCGCGACTCCACCGTCTCGACCAGCTTGTCGAGACGCGTCGCCAGCGCGGCGAGGTCACCCACGGCGTGATGCTCGTCCACCTGCTGCCGGATGTGGTCGATCGCGGCAGTGGCGTCCTTCGCCGAGAGGTCGGTGGTCTTCACCCTCTTCTCGAGGAGGCCGATCTCGACAACCAAGCCCTCGTACTTGCGCTCGAAGTAGGCCAGTGCCTCCTCGGGAGTGCCGGCCTGCCACGATCCGACGACTTTCTCGCCCTCGGCAGTACGCACGTACACGGTGCCCGTCTCGTCGACGCGGCCCCACGGGTCGCTGCTCACAGCGCCTCCTCCACATGATGCCGATGAGGGGGCTCTCGCCCCCTGGGCATCGTCCACAGTTTCCCGGCGGGCCTCGCCCGCCCTCAACAACGCGGATACAGGACCGCGCTGCACAACGCCAATCTAGGCGACCGGCCGCCCGGCTGTCCGCTCTCCGCGCGACCGAAATTCAACGGTCACGCGGTGCGTCACTTCTTGGTGACCGTGCCCTTCTCGATGGTGACGGCCGTCTTCGGCGCGCCGTCCTTGCCGCCGCCCTCGACCCCGCCGGCCGCGACCTCCTGGACGGCCTTGAGCCCGGCCGCGTCGATCTTCCCGAAGGGGGTGTAGGTCGGCGGCAGCTTGGTGTCCTTGTAGACGAGGAAGAACTGGCTTCCGCCGGTACCCGGCTGGCCGGTGTTGGCCATCGCGACCGTGCCCGCGGGGAACGTCACCGTGCCGTTCGCGCCGGCCTTGCCGAGCGCGTCCAGGTTCTCGTCCGGGATCGTGTAGCCGGGGCCACCGGTGCCGTCGCCCTTGGGGTCACCGCACTGGAGCACGAAGATGCCCTCGGTGGTCAGCCGGTGGCACTTGGTGCCGTCGAAGTACTTCTTGTCCGCCAGGTGCTTGAAGGAGTTCACCGTCTGCGGGGTCTTCGCCGCGTCCATGGTGATCCCGATGTCGCCCTTGTTCGTCTTCAGGGACATCGCGTACGAGGCCTTCTTGTCGACGGCCATCGCCGGCGCCGGCGTCGCCGGCGCGCTCGCCGAGGGCGTCGGGTTCGACGGCGTACCGCTCGCCGCCGCGTCGCCTGCACCCTTGGCGCCGTCGTCGGTCAGTGCCACGGAGGCGTACACCGCTCCACCGGCGGCCAGGACCACGGCGAGCGAGGCGGCGATCACGGTGTTGCGGCGCCTGGCCTTCTGATGCGCCTCCTGCCGCCGCTGCTGCTGGCGTACGTACTTCTCCCTGGCGAGCTGCCGTCGCCGCTGATCGCTGCTGACCACGGGGTCTGCTCCTTGTCGCTCGTCTGTTCCTGTCCTGGCCGGATGTGCCCGTACCGTATACGGGTTGGCTGTGGAATACGCAGCGCCGGTAGGCTCTGATCTGCCACTTCCGCTCCGCCGCACCCCGTGCCGGACGACAATTAAGGACGATCGTGCTGATTGCCGGGTTCCCCGCCGGGGCCTGGGGGACCAACTGCTATCTGGTCGCCCCCGCCGCAGGCGAGGAGTGCGTGATCATCGACCCGGGCCACCAGGCCGCCCAGGGAGTCGAGGAGACGCTGAAGAAGCATCGGCTCAAGCCCGTCGCCGTGGTCCTCACCCATGGCCACATCGACCACGTCGCCTCCGTCGTCCCGGTCTGCGGCGCCCATGACGTACCCGCGTGGATCCACCCCTCCGACCGGTACATGATGAGCGACCCGGAGAAGGCCCTCGGCCGCTCCATCGGGATGCCCCTCATGGGCGAGCTGACCGTGGGCGAGCCGGACGACGTGCGCGAGCTCACCGACGGCGCGAAGCTGGAGCTGGCCGGCCTTGAGTTCTCCGTCGCCCACGCGCCCGGTCATACCAAGGGGTCGGTGACCTTCCAGATGCCGCAGACCACGGAGATCCCCTCCGTGTTCTTCTCGGGCGATCTGCTCTTCGCCGGCTCCATCGGACGCACCGACCTGCCCGGCGGTGACATGGACGAGATGCTCGAATCGCTGGCCCGCGTGTGCCTGCCGCTCGACAACTCGACCGTGGTGCTGTCGGGACACGGTCCCCAGACGACCATCGGCCAGGAGCGCGCCACCAACCCGTACCTGCGGGACGTGGCGGCCGGCCTCGGGAGCGCGAAGGCTCCCCGACGAGGAATGTGACGAGAACGCAGTGAGCACCTTCAAGGCCCCCAAGGGCACGTACGACCTGATCCCGCCGTACTCGGCGAAGTACCTCGCGGTCCGCGACGCCATCTCCGGACCGCTGCGCAAGTCCGGCTACGGCTACGTCGAGACCCCCGGCTTCGAGGACGTCAACCTCTTCGCGCGCGGTGTCGGCGAGTCCACCGACATCGTCACCAAGGAGATGTACGCCTTCGAGACCAAGGGCGGCGACAAGCTCGCCCTGCGCCCCGAGGGCACCGCCTCCGTGCTGCGCGCGGCCCTGGAGGCCAGCCTGCACAAGCAGGGCAACCTGCCCGTCAAGCTCTGGTACTCCGGCTCGTACTACCGCTACGAGCGCCCGCAGAAGGGCCGCTACAGGCACTTCTCGCAGGTCGGCGCCGAGGCGATCGGTGCCGAGGACCCGGCGCTCGACGCCGAGCTGATCATCCTGGCCGACCAGGCGTACCGCTCGCTGGGCCTGCGGAACTTCCGCATCCTGCTGAACTCGCTGGGCGACAAGGAGTGCCGTCCCGTCTACCGCGAGGCGCTGCAGACCTTCCTGCGCGGCCTCGACCTCGACGAGGAGACGCTCCGCCGGGCCGAGATCAACCCGCTGCGCGTCCTCGACGACAAGCGCGAGTCCGTGCAGAAGCAGCTGGTCGGCGCGCCGCTGCTGCGCGACTACCTGTGCGACGCGTGCAAGGCGTACCACGAGGAGGTGCGCGCGCTGATCACCGCCGCGGGCGTGGCCTTCGAGGACGACGCCAAGCTGGTGCGCGGCCTGGACTACTACACGCGGACGACCTTCGAGTTCGTCCACGACGGCCTGGGCTCGCAGTCCGCGGTCGGCGGCGGCGGTCGCTACGACGGCCTCTCCGAGATGATCGGTGGCCCGGCGCTGCCGTCCGTCGGCTGGGCGCTCGGCGTGGACCGTACGGTGCTCGCCCTGGAGGCGGAGGGCGTCGAGCTGGACATCCCGGCGACCACCAGCGTCTTCGCGGTCGCGCTCGGCGAGGAGGCCCGACGGGTCCTCTTCGGCAAGGTCACCGAGCTGCGCAAGGCCGGTGTCGCGGCGGACTTCTCCTTCGGCGGCAAGGGCCTGAAGGGCTCGATGAAGGACGCCAACCGCTCCGGCGCCCGCTTCGCGCTCGTCGCGGGCGAGCGCGACCTCGCCGAGGGCGTCGTCCAGCTCAAGGACATGGAGGCCGGCGAGCAGGAGCCGGTGGCCCTGGACGCGCTGGTCGACACGGTCCGGGCCAAGCTGGCCTGAGGAACCCTGTGAGGACGGGCCCCGGCGATCCGCCGGGGCCCGTCCTTATGCCCACCGAACGGTGGACGGGGGTCCGTGTGCGGCACAATGACCGTGCCCAGAAGCAGGCGAGTGATGGATCGGGGATATGACGAACACCGCGGTTGACGAGCCGGCACGCGACACGATCGGCGCGAGCCGCGCCTTCGCCTGGCTGCTCGTGATCACCGGCGCCGCGGGGCTGCTCGCCGCCTGGGTGATCACCATCGACAAGTTCAAGCTGCTCGAGGACCCGAGCTTCACCCCGGGCTGCAGCCTCAACCCGGTCGTCTCCTGCGGCAACATCATGAAGAGCGAGCAGGCCGCCGTGTTCGGCTTCCCGAACCCGATGCTCGGCCTCGTGACGTACGCGATGGTGATCGCGATCGGTGTCGCCCTCCTCGCGGGCGCCCGCTACCGCCGCTGGTACTGGCTCGGCCTGAACGCGGGCACGTTCTTCGGCGTCGGATTCTGCACCTGGCTCATGCAGCAGTCGTTGTACGAGATCAACGCGCTCTGCCTCTGGTGCTGCCTCGCCTGGGTCGCCACCATCGTCATGTTCTGGTACGTGACCTCGCACAACGTCCGCAAGGGCGTCATCCCCGCCCCTCGCGGCCTGCGCACCTTCTTCGACGAGTTCACCTGGGTGCTGCCCGTCCTGCACATCGGGATCATCGGCATGCTGATCCTGACGCGCTGGTGGGACTTCTGGACCAGCTGACGGCCGACGGGCTCCGGGCGACCGAGGGCCGGGCTGTCAGTGCTCTGACTTAGGCTTCATGGTTGTGGAGCCCGACCTCTTTACCGCAGCCGCCGAAGAGCGCCAGGAGAAGGACCCGTCCAGCAGCCCCCTGGCCGTCCGGATGCGTCCGCGCACCCTGGACGAGGTCCTCGGCCAGCAGCACCTGCTCAAGCCGGGATCGCCGCTGCGCCGACTCGTCGGCGACGGCGCCGGAGGTCCTGCGGGCTCCTCGTCCGTGATCCTCTGGGGCCCGCCGGGCATCGGCAAGACCACCCTGGCGTACGTCGTCTCCAAGGCGACCAACAAGCGTTTCGTGGAGCTCTCCGCGATCACCGCGGGCGTCAAGGAGGTCCGGGCCGTCATCGAAGGCGCCCGGCGCGCGGCCGGCGGCTTCGGCAAGGAGACCGTCCTCTTCCTGGACGAGATCCACCGCTTCTCCAAGGCCCAGCAGGACTCGCTGCTCCCGGCGGTGGAGAACCGCTGGGTGACGCTGATCGCGGCGACGACGGAGAACCCGTACTTCTCGATCATCTCCCCGCTGCTCTCCCGCTCCCTCCTGCTCACGCTCGAACCGCTCACCGACGACGACCTGCGCGATCTGCTCAAGCGGGCTCTCACCGAGGACCGGGGGCTCGGCGGCGCGGTGACGCTGCCCGAGGACGCCGAGGCCCATCTGCTGCGGATCGCCGGCGGCGACGCACGGCGGGCGCTCACCGCCCTGGAGGCCGCGGCGGGCGCGGCCATCGCCAAGGGCGAGCCGGAGATCACCCTCTCGACGGTCGAGGAGACCGTCGACCGCGCGGCGGTGAAGTACGACCGGGACGGAGACCAGCACTACGACGTGGCCAGCGCGCTCATCAAGTCCATCCGCGGCTCGGACGTGGACGCGGCGCTGCACTATCTGGCCCGGATGATCGAGGCGGGGGAGGACCCCCGGTTCATCGCCCGCCGGCTGATGATCTCCGCCAGCGAGGACATCGGCCTTGCCGATCCGACCGCCCTGCCGACGGCCGTCGCGGCCGCCCAGGCCGTCGCCATGATCGGTTTCCCCGAGGCCGCGCTGACCCTGAGCCACGCAACGATCGCCCTGGCCCTGGCCCCCAAGTCGAACGCGGCGACGACCGCGATCTTCGCGGCCCAGGCGGACGTACGGAACGGCCTGGCGGGCCCGGTCCCGCCGCACCTGCGCGACGGCCACTACAAGGGCGCGGCCAAGCTCGGCCACGCCCAGGGATACGTCTACCCGCACGACGTCCCGGGCGGCATCGCGGCCCAGCAGTACGCCCCGGACGAGGTCCACGGCAGGCGCTACTACGAACCGACGCGCTACGGCGCGGAGGCGCGGTACGCGGACGTGGTGGAGAAGGTGCGGGAGCGGCTGCGCGGCGAGGGCTGACGCGCGTCACGGGCGGGCCGCCTCTACGCTCGGTCCATGATCCGTACGGCATGGGTCCTGGCCACGGCCCTGGCCCTCCTGGCCACCGGCTGCACGACCGGCACCGAGGAGTCGGCCGCCACTCCCTCCGCCTCCGCCGTACCGCTCGTCAGCCCGGGCTTCCCGCCCACCGCCGCCGAGGCGCGGGCACAGCTCGCCCGGCTCACCGTCGCCTGGGGCAAGAACTGGGAGACGTACAAGAGGGCGGAGTTCGGCACCACCTGGTCGGACGAGACCGACGCTCTCGGCGGGCGCAACGGCTGCGACACCCGTGACGACGTCCTGCGCCGTGACCTCAGTGAGTTGCGCCGGGGCGACCGCAACCCGTGCGTCGTGCTGTCGGGCGTGCTCCACGACCCCTACACCGGCAAGGAGTTGCCGTACTCCTACCGCAAGGCGTCCCAGATCCAGACCGACCATGTCGTCGCGCTCGGCGCGGCCTGGCGAGCGGGCGCCTGGGCCTGGAGCCCGGAACGGCGCCTCGCCTACGCCAACGACCTGGACGTGCTGCTCGCCACCGACAAGCAGACCAACTACGAGAAGAGCAGCAAGACCCCCGACAAGTGGAAGCCGCCCCGGAAGGCGTACTGGTGCGAGTACGGTCGGCGCTGGACCGGAATCAAGGCCAAGTACGGCCTGACGGTCTCCCCGCCCGAGAAGCTCGCCGTCGAAGAGCTCCTCGCCACCTGCACCTGAGGGCCAGGGGCGGGCCGCGTCGAAGGGCGCGGGAGCGGCCGCACGGCGACGGCGGACTCGGGTGCGTGCACGGGCCCCCTGTCGACCCGGTACACTCGTGCGGAGTGCTGCGTCCCGTGTCCGGCTTCGGCCGGCGCCACCAGAACGGGACAGGCAGCCGGAGCCCCGCCCCAGGGCGGGATCTCCAGGAGTGTCGCGCACCTTCGAAGGTGTCGCGGGCAACCCATCACCTCCCCAGTATCAGGGACCAGGCGATGGGCCGTTCGCGTGCTGCACGTACGTGCCCAGACCAGGGAGCGGCTGCCCGACCAGTCCTGACGGACCGGACGGGTTTCCCCGGCTGCGGATGCGACCTCCTCTAACCCTGGTGAAGCCGTATTCGTACAGATAGAGAGGTTGGTTCATGCCGAACCAGTCCCGTCCCAAGGTCAAGAAGTCGCGTGCCCTCGGCATCGCGCTGACCCCGAAGGCCGTCAAGTACTTCGAGGCCCGCCCCTACCCGCCGGGCGAGCACGGCCGTGGCCGTAAGCAGAACTCGGACTACAAGGTCCGTCTGCTCGAGAAGCAGCGTCTGCGCGCCCAGTACGACATCTCCGAGCGCCAGATGGCCCGCGCGTACGACCGCGCCAAGAAGGCCGAGGGCAAGACGGGCGAGGCGCTGGTCGTCGAGCTCGAGCGTCGCCTCGACGCCCTGGTCCTGCGTTCGGGCATCGCCCGCACCATCTACCAGGCCCGCCAGATGGTCGTGCACGGTCACATCCAGGTCAACGGTGGCAAGGTCGACAAGCCGTCGTTCCGCGTCCGTCCCGACGACGTCGTGATGGTCCGCGAGCGCTCCCGCGAGAAGCCCCTGTTCCAGGTGGCCCGTGAGGGTGGCTTCGCCGCCGACGGTGAGACCCCGCGCTACCTGCAGGTCAACCTGAAGGCCCTGGCCTTCCGCCTCGACCGCGACCCGAACCGCAAGGAAATCCCGGTCATCTGCGACGAGCAGCTGGTCGTCGAGTACTACGCCCGCTGATCAAGGCGCCGTAGTACCACCCCCGCGGTGTTCAGCCCGCCGCTTCCCCACTCCTATCAGTGGGGGAGCCGGCGGGCTTCCGCGTTCTCCGGGACCTTCGTACGGAACGGACGCGGCGCCCCGGAGCCCGTCACGCGCACGGCCGGACCCCGACGCTCGCTGAGCGCCCGGTCCACCGCCGCGTCCAGCGAGAGCCCCTGCCCCTCCCGCACCGACGCCCCGTAACGCTCCGCACCGAGCAGCTCGCCCGCCTCACGCGCGCAGAGCGCCCGCGGCCCGTTGAAGTTCCCCGAGCCGAACAGCTGCAGGCCCACCGTGTCCCACACCGGCAGCGCGGCACCCTGCAGGACGGCCGCCTCCGAGGGATCGCCCTCGCTCGCCGTCACCAGGGCGAGCAGCTCGATCGCGAGCACCAGGCCCACCAGATCGTGGAAGGTGTGGTTGATGGTCACGCACTCGGTCAGCAGCGCCCGCGCCTCGCCGTGATCGCCCCTCGCCCACGCCGCGTACGCCAGCACATAGAGCGCGTACGCCCTGGTCCAGCGCTCGCCGCGCTCCTCGCAGATCTCGCGCACGTCCACGCAGAGCGCGACCGCGCCCTCCAGATCGCCCAGGAAGACCCGGGCCATCGCCAGCTCGACCTGGGCCATCAGCACGTTGCTGTTCAGCTCGCCGAGCTCCCGATACGCCACCAGGGCCCGGCCGATCAGCTCCTCCGCGCGCTGCATGTCGTCCGAGAGCAGCGCCAGACAGCCCATCCGATGGGTCGCGTACGCCTCCGCCAAGGCGTTGCCGGTCGCGCGGGCCCGCTCACCGCACTCGTGCAGCGCCGCCACCCCCGCCGTGCCGTCGCCCTGCAGGATCGCCACATAACCGAGGACCCAGAGCGCCTTCAGCCGGGCGGAGGTGTGCTCGGCGCGGTCGGGGTGTTCCGGGTCGCACGCGAGCGCCCGGTCCAGCCAGTGCCGGCCCTCGGCCAGCCGCCCGCAGCCCACCCACGCGAACCAGAGCGTCCCCGCCAGCTGCTGTGCCAGATGCGCCTCGTCCGGCTCCTCGAGGCAGAGTTCGAGCGCCGCCCGCAGATTGGGGAGCGCCGCGTCGAGGCAGGCGGCGACATCGGCCTGGCGGGGGCTGAACCACTCCAGCTCGCACCAGGTGGCCAGACCCATGTACCAGTCGCGGTGGCGGCGGCGCATGCGCTCGGTGTCCCCGAGCGCCGCCAGCCACTCCGCCCCGTACACGGAGACGGTGTCCAGCATCCGGTACCTCGGTCCTGCGGGCGTGACCTCCCGTACGACGAGCGACTGCGAGAGCAGACCGCCGAGCACGTCCAGGACCTGCTCCGGCGGAAGCTCCCGGCCGGCGCAGACGTACTCCACGGCCTCCAGGTCGAACGGCCCGGCGAAGACCGAGAGGCGCGCCCAGAGCAGCCGCTCCTCCGGTGTGCAGAGCTCGTGGCTCCACCCGATCGCCGTCCGCAGCGTCTGATGGCGGGGGAGCGCGCCCCGCGCGCCGTCCGCGAGCAGCCGGAACCGGTCGTCGAGCCGGTGGAGCACCTGCTCCACGGTGAGCAGCGGCATCCGGGCGGCAGCCAGCTCCAGGGCCAGCGGAATCCCGTCGAGCCGCCGGCACAGCTCACGTACGGCGGTCGGGTCGAAGGCCGGCCCGGTCGCGTCGGGGGCGGCCGGTGTCGCGTCGGCGGCGGTCGAGGTCGCGTCGGTGGCGGTCGAGGTCGCGCCGGGCACGCCGGCCGCCGCCGCCCTCGCCAGGAACAGCCGCTCCGCGTCGTCCTCGTCCATCGGCGCCAGCGCGAACACCGTCTCGCCGTCCACCCGCAGCGGGCGGCGGCCCACCGCGAGCACGGTGAGGCCCGGGCAGCGTTCGAGGAGCTGTCGCAGCAGCGGGGCGCACTCCTCGACGAGGTGCTCGAACCCGTCCACGATCAGCAGGACCCGGCGCTCCGCGAGATGGTCGATCAGCGTCTCGTCGGGGGTGCGCAGCGTGTGGTCGGTCAGGCCCAGCGCCTCGGCCAGTGCGAACGGCACGAGGTCGGGGTCGCGGAGTACCGAGAGGTCGGCGAGCCACGCGCCGTCGGCGTAGCGTTTCTCCACCGCGGTCGCCGCTCGCAGGGCGAGCCGGGTCTTGCCCACGCCCCCCATCCCGACGACCGTGACCAGGCGGGATTCGCCCAGGAGCCGGGCGAGTTCGTGCTGTTCGCCGGCCCGTCCGATGAACCGGTTCAGCTCAGCCGGGAGATTGCTCCTTCGCATGGGACACGGAGCGTACCCACCCGCGCGCGCTCCGTACAATCGGTCCCCGTGAATCCCCTGCCACGAGCCGCGTCGCGACGGCAAATGCGGTACGGGGAAAGACCCCGGGCGCGATAGGGTCGGAGGACGACTTTTGGCAAGGGCCCAACGACAGCAGAGAGCGGTGCGGAGTGACCGGTGGAGAGGTTGCCGGGATTCTGGTGGCCGTGTTCTGGGCGATTCTCGTCTCCTTCCTCGCCGTGGTTCTGGTGAGGCTGGCGCAGACGCTCAAGGCGACCACCAAGCTGGTGGCGGACGTGACCGAACAGGCCGTCCCGCTCCTCAGCGACGCCTCCGCCACCGTGCGGTCGGCACAGACCCAGCTCGACCGGGTCGACGCCATCGCCTCTGACGTCCAGGAGGTCACCTCCAACGCCTCCGCGCTCTCCACCACCGTCGCCTCGACCTTCGGCGGCCCGCTCGTCAAGGTGGCGGCCTTCGGCTACGGAGTGCGCAAGGCCCTCGGCCGAGGCCGGGACGAGGCGCCGTCGGCGCCCGCGCCCGCGCGCCGTACCGTCGTCGGTCGCACCGTGCCGTCCGCGCGGCGCCGGAAGCAGAAGGGCTGAGCCGCCGATGTTCCGCCGTACGTTCTGGTTCACCGCCGGCGCCGCAGCCGGCGTGTGGGCCACCACCAAGGTCAACCGGAAGCTCAAGCAGCTGACCCCGGAGAGCCTCGCCGCGCAGGCGGCGAACAAGGCGATCGAGACCGGCCACCGGCTCAAGGACTTCGCCCTCGACGTCAGGTCGGGCATGGTCCAGCGCGAGGCCGAACTCGGCGAGGCGCTCGGCCTGGAGGCTCCCGTGGACGCCCCCGCCGAGCGTGAACTCCCGGGGCCGCGCCGCAGGGCCGGGCTCGACCCCCAGACCCATACGCCCACGTATTCGTACCGAACGATTTCGTACAACCGGAATGAGGACCACTGATGGAGTCGGCTGAAATCCGCCGCCGCTGGCTGAGCTTCTTCGAGGAGCGCGGGCACACCGTCGTGCCTTCGGCGTCGCTCATCGCGGACGACCCGACTCTGCTTCTGGTCCCCGCCGGCATGGTTCCCTTCAAGCCGTACTTCCTCGGCGAGGTGAAGCCGCCGTTCCCGCGCGCCTCCAGCGTGCAGAAGTGCGTGCGTACGCCCGACATCGAAGAGGTCGGCAAGACCACCCGCCACGGCACGTTCTTCCAGATGTGCGGCAACTTCTCCTTCGGCGACTACTTCAAGGAAGGCGCCATCAAGCTCGCCTGGGAGCTGCTGACCACCTCGGTGGAGCACGGCGGCTACGGGCTCGACCCGGAGAAGCTCTGGATCACCGTCTACAAGGAGGACGACGAGGCCGAGCAGATCTGGCGCGACGTCGTCGGCGTCCCGGCCGAGCGCATCCAGCGCCTCGGCAAGAAGGACAACTACTGGTCGATGGGCGTCCCCGGCCCCTGTGGCCCGTGCTCCGAGATCAACTACGACCGCGGCCCCGAGTTCGGCGTCGAGGGCGGCCCGGCCGTCAACGACGAGCGGTACGTGGAGATCTGGAACCTGGTCTTCATGCAGTACGAGCGCGGTGAGGGCTCCGGCAAGGAGGACTTCCCGATCCTCGGCGAGCTGCCGTCGAAGAACATCGACACCGGCCTCGGCCTCGAGCGCCTCGCGATGATCCTGCAGGGCGTACAGAACATGTACGAGACCGACACCCTCAAGGTCGTCATCGACAAGGCCACCGAGCTCACCGGTGTCGACTACGGCACGTCCCACGAGAGCGACGTCTCGCTGCGCGTGGTCGCCGACCACATGCGCACGTCCGTGATGCTCATCGGCGACGGCGTCTCCCCGGGCAACGAGGGCCGCGGCTACGTGCTCCGCCGCATCATGCGCCGCGCCATCCGCAACATGCGCCTGCTCGGCGCCACGGGCGTGGTCGTCCAGGACCTCGTCGACGTGGTCATCGACACGATGGGCGAGCAGTACCCGGAGCTGGTCACCGACCGCAAGCGGATCGAGACCGTCGCCCTCGCCGAGGAGGCCCGCTTCCTCAAGACGCTCAACGCCGGTTCGAACGTCCTCGACGGCGCCGTCACCGAGACCAAGGCCGCCGGCTCCACCGTGCTGCCCGGCGACAAGGCGTTCCTGCTCCACGACACCTGGGGCTTCCCGATCGACCTCACCCTGGAGATCGCCGCCGAGCAGGGGCTCTCCGTGGACGAGGCCGGCTTCCGCCGCCTGATGCAGGAGCAGCGGGACAAGGCCAAGGCCGACGCCAAGGCCAAGAAGACCGGCCACGCCGACGTCGCCGCCTACCGCGAGATCGCCGACGGCAACGGCGCCACCGAGTTCACCGGCTACACCAACACCGAGGGCGAGTCCACGGTCGTCGGCCTGCTGGTCAACGGCGTCTCCTCGCCCGCCGCCTCCGAGGGCGACGAGGTCGAGGTCGTCCTCGACCGCACCCCCTTCTACGCCGAGGGCGGCGGCCAGCTCGCCGACCACGGCCGCATCAAGCTGCACAGCGGCGCCGTCATCGAGGTCCGCGACGTCCAGCAGCCGGTCCCCGGCGTCTCCGTGCACAAGGGTTCCGTCCAGGTCGGCGAGGTGACGGTCGGCGCCACCGCCTACGCCGCCATCGACGTCCGCCGCCGCCGGGCCATCGCCCGCGCCCACTCCGCCACGCACCTGACGCACCAGGCCCTGCGTGACGCCCTCGGCCCGACGGCCGCCCAGGCCGGTTCGGAGAACTCGCCCGGCCGCTTCCGCTTCGACTTCGGTTCGCCGAACGCCGTTCCCGGCACGGTCCTCACGGACGTCGAGCAGAAGATCAACGAGGTCCTCTCCCGCGAGCTCGACGTGCACGCCGAGGTCATGCCGATCGACGAGGCCAAGCGCCAGGGCGCCATCGCCGAGTTCGGCGAGAAGTACGGCGAGAAGGTCCGCGTCGTCACCATCGGCGACTTCTCCAAGGAGCTGTGCGGCGGTACGCACGTCAAGAACACCTCGGCGCTCGGCCTGGTGAAGCTGCTCGGCGAGTCGTCGATCGGCAGTGGCGTGCGCCGTGTCGAGGCCCTCGTCGGTGTCGACGCGTACAACTTCCTCGCCCGGGAGCACACGGTCGTCGCCCAGCTCCAGGAGCTGGTCAAGGGCCGTCCCGAGGAGCTGCCGGAGAAGATCTCCTCCATGCTCGGCAAGCTGAAGGACGCCGAGAAGGAGATCGAGAAGTTCCGCGCCGAGAAGGTGCTGCAGGCCGCCGCCGGTCTGGTCGAGGGCGCCAAGGACATCCGCGGCGTCGCCCTCGTCACCGGACAGGTCGCCGACGGCACCTCCGCCGACGACCTGCGCAAGCTGGTCCTCGACGTGCGCGGCCGCATCTCCTCCGACCGCCCGGCCGTCGTGGCCCTGTTCACCACGGCCAACGGTCGCCCGCTGACGGTCATCGCCACCAACGAGGCCGCCCGCGAGCGCGGTCTCAAGGCCGGCGAGCTGGTCCGTACGGCCGCCAAGACCCTCGGTGGCGGCGGTGGCGGCAAGCCGGACGTCGCCCAGGGCGGCGGCCAGAACCCCGAGGCGATCGGCGAGGCCATCGACGCCGTCGAGCGCCTCGTGGTGGAGACGGCGTGACGATGCGTCGCGGCCGTCGTCTCGCGATCGACGTCGGGGACGCCCGGATCGGGGTCGCCTCGTGCGACCCCGACGGGGTCCTCGCCACGCCGGTGGAGACCGTGCCGGGACGTGACGTCCCGGCCGCCCACCGGCGGCTGCGCCAGATCGTCGAGGAGTACGAACCGATCGAGGTCGTGGTCGGCCTCCCTCGCTCCCTCTCCGGGGGCGAGGGCCCGGCCGCGGTCAAGGTCAGGCGCTTCGCGGGGGAGTTGGCCAAGGGCATCGCCCCGGTGCCGGTCCGTCTGGTCGACGAGCGGATGACGACGGTGACGGCCACGCAGGGGCTGCGGGCCTCGGGGGTGAAGTCGAAGAAGGGGCGGTCCGTCATCGATCAGGCCGCCGCTGTGATCATCCTTCAGAACGCTCTTGAGTCCGAACGGGTATCAGGTAATCCGCCCGGTGAGGGCGTCGAAGTGGTCATCTGATCGCGATACGGTAACGTTCCGCGCGATGCGGCGGTGTTCGAACAGCTGCCGCACTACGTAGAGGCGGACGTCCGGAAGCCTCGCGGCTGGTTGGGGATCGATGACTGAGTATGGCCGGGGCTCCGGCTCCGAACCGTGGCATCCCACGGACCCGTTGTACGGGGACCAGGGATGGGGAGGTCAGCAGGCGTACCCGCAGCAGGACCAGCAGTACGGCCAGCAGGACCCGTACGGCCAGGACCAGTACGCCCAAGGCCAGTACGGCCAGGGGCAGGCGCAGGGTTACGACCCCCAGTACCAGCAGCCGCAGTACCAGCAGCACCCTCAGCAGCACCAGGGACAGCAGCAGCACCACCCGCACCAGCACGCCCAGCACCCGCAGCAGTACGTCGATCCGGCGGCGTACGGCGGGTACCAGCAGGAACAGTCGGCGCAGGGCTACGACACGCCCGGGTACCCCGCACAGCAGTACGACCCCAGCTGGGAGACCGGCCAGGCGGCCATGCCGTACGGCACGACCCCCGCGGATCCGTACGGTGGCCAGAACCCGGACCTCTACGGCACGCCCGAGGCGTACCCTCCGCCGCAGCCCCCGGGCCGGCGGCAGGCGCCGCCGGAGCCCGTGACCGACTGGGAGGCGGAGCCGCAGGAAGAGGAGCGGCACCCCTTCTTCACGGGTGAGGACGGCGACGGCGACGACGAGTACGACGACGAGCCGGCCGACCGACGCTCCTCGCGGGGCGGCCGCGACCGGCGGGGCGGCAAGGGCAAGAAGAAGAGCAAGAACGGCGTGGCCTGCCTCGTCGTGGCTCTCGTCCTCGCGGGCGGCGTGGGCGGCATCGGCTACTTCGGCTACCAGTTCTGGCAGGGCCAGTTCGGCGCGGCACCCGACTTCGCGGGCGAAGGGTCCGGCGAGGTCCAGGTCGAGATCCCGAAAGGTGCCGGCGGCTACGAGATCGGCAACATCCTGAAGAAGGCGGGCGTCGTCGCGAGCGTCGACGCCTTCGTCTCGGCGACGGAGAAGGACCCCAAGGGCAATTCCATCCAGGCGGGTGCCTACACGCTGAGGGAGAAGATGTCCGCGGAGAGCGCGGTCGCGATGATGCTGAGTCCGGCGAGCCAGGCCGGGCTCGTCATCCCGGAGGGCATGCGGAACGTCTGGGTCTACGAGCAGATCGACAAGAAGCTCGAGCTCGAGAAGGGCACGACGCAGGGCATCGCGAAGGCGAAGGCCAACGACCTCGGCCTCCCGGACTGGGCGAAGAACCACAAGGACGTGAAGGACCCGCTGGAGGGCTTCCTCTACCCGGCGAAGTACCCGATGGTCAAGGGGAACAAGCCCGAGGACGTGCTGCGCAAGATGGTCGCGCGTTCGAACCAGGAGTACGCCAAGTTCGAGCTGGAGGCCAAGGCGAAGGAACTCGGCGTGGACAGCCCGTGGCAGCTGATCACGATCGCGAGCCTCGTCCAGGCCGAGGGCACCTCGCACGACGACTTCCGCAAGATGGCCGAGGTCGTCTACAACCGCCTCAAGACCAACAACCCGCAGACCTACGGCAAGCTCGAGTTCGACTCGACGTACAACTACATCAAGAACCAGAGCAAGATCGACCTCACGCTCGAAGAGCTGCGGAAGTTCGACAACGTCTACAACACCTACTACTACCGGGGCCTGCCGCCGGGACCGATCGGCAACCCGGGCGCCGAGGCGCTCAAGGGCGTGGTCGACCCGACCAAGGACGGCTGGTACTACTTCATCTCGCTCGACGGGAAGACGTCCCAATTCACGAAGACGAACACCGACCACCAGAAGCTGGTGGAGGAGTTCAACAAGTCGAGGAAAAACTGATGCAGGCGCCTCGCCGCGCGGCCGTGCTCGGCTCGCCCATCGCCCACTCGCTCTCGCCGGTCCTGCACCGGGCGGCCTACGCCGCGCTCGGCCTCGACACCTGGACGTACGACCGGTTCGAGGTCGACGAGGACGGGCTGCCCGCGTTCGTCGCGGGCCTTGACGACTCGTGGGCCGGTCTTTCGCTGACCATGCCGCTGAAGCGGGCGATCATCCCGCTGCTCGACGAGATCAGCGACACGGCCGCCTCGGTCGAGGCCGTGAACACCGTCGTCCTCACCGAGGACGGCCGTCGTGTCGGTGACAACACCGACATCCCCGGCCTGATCGCGGCCCTGCGCGAGCGGGGCGTCGAGAAGGTCGAGTCGGCGGCGGTCCTCGGCGCCGGTGCCACCGCCTCCTCCGCGCTCGCCGCGCTCGCGCGGATCTGCACGGGCCCGGTCACCGCCTACGTACGGAGCGAGGCGCGCGCCGAGGAGATGCGGGGCTGGGGCGAGCGGCTCGGCGTCGACGTACGGACCGCCGACTGGGAGCAGGCGCACCGGGCGTCCTCCGCCCCGCTCGTCATCGCCACCACCCCGGCGGGCGCCACCGACGCGCTCGCGGCCGAGGTCACGGACGCCCCCGGCACCCTCTTCGACGTGCTCTACCACCCGTGGCCGACACCGCTCGCCGCCGCCTGGTCGGAGCGCGGCGGCGCCGTGCTCGGCGGGCTCGACCTCCTCGTCCACCAGGCCGTACTCCAGGTCGAGCAGATGACGGGCGTCGTCGAGGCACCCCTCGCCGCGATGCGTGACGCGGGCGAGAAGGCCCTGGCCGCCACGTGAGCGGTACGGAGACACTGGCCGCGGACTGGGCGGGCTCACTGTTCAAGGTGCTCGTGAACCTGTTGCCGGAGTGGGCGGAGGACACCGTCGTCACCCTCCTTCTGACGGGCCTCGCGGTGGCGGGCGGGCGCCGGCTGTGGCGTGCCGTCCGGTCCTCCCGCTCGGCGACCTGACCCCTCGACCCGGCCCCTCGGCCCACCCGATCTGACAGTCTTCGCGTCCGACAGCTGGACCGACGGCCAGGTTCTCCCCCCGGACGTGGGAGGATCGGTAGCGGCGGGCCAGGGCCGCGCACCCGGTCGCGCCGCAGCAGTTCCAGGCGCGAGCATGAGGAGCATCGTTGAGCAGGTTGCGTTGGCTGACCGCTGGGGAGTCCCACGGACCCGCGCTGGTCGCGACGCTGGAGGGGCTTCCCGCCGGCGTTCCGGTCACCACTGAGCTGGTGGCGGACCATCTTGCGCGGCGGCGCCTCGGCTATGGGCGTGGCGCGCGGATGAAGTTCGAGCAGGACGAGGTGACCTTCCTCGGCGGAGTCCGGCACGGTCTCTCGCTCGGCTCTCCGATCGCCGTGATGGTGGGCAACACGGAGTGGCCGAAGTGGGAGAAGGTCATGTCGGCCGACCCCGTCGACCCCGCCGAGCTCAAGGAGACCGGTCGTAACGCGCCGCTGACCCGGCCGCGTCCCGGTCACGCCGACCTCGCCGGCATGCAGAAGTACGGCTTCGACGAGGCCCGGCCGATCCTGGAGCGCGCCAGCGCCCGTGAGACCGCCGCCCGTGTCGCCCTCGGCGCCGTCGCCCGCTCCTTCCTCAAGGAGGCCGCGGGCATCGAGATCGTCTCGCACGTCGTCGAGCTGGCGGCCGCCAAGGCCCCGTACGGCGTCTACCCGACCCCCGCCGACGTCGAGAAGCTCGACGCCGACCCGGTGCGCTGCCTCGACGCCGACGCGTCGAAGGCGATGGTCGCCGAGATCGACCAGGCCCACAAGGACGGCGACACCCTGGGCGGCGTCGTCGAGGTGCTCGCGTACGGAGTCCCGGTCGGGCTCGGTTCGCACGTGCACTGGGACCGGCGTCTCGACGCGCGGCTCGCCGCCGCGCTCATGGGCATCCAGGCGATCAAGGGCGTCGAGGTCGGCGACGGCTTCGAGCTGGCCCGTGTACCCGGCTCGCAGGCCCACGACGAGATCGTGCGGACCGAGGACGGCCTCAAGCGCACCTCCGGCCGCTCCGGCGGTACCGAAGGCGGGCTGACCACCGGTGAGCTGCTGCGCGTCCGCGCGGCGATGAAGCCGATCGCGACCGTGCCGCGCGCGCTCGCCACGGTCGACGTCGCCACCGGCGAGGCCACCCAGGCCCACCACCAGCGCTCCGACGTCTGCGCCGTCCCGGCCGCGGGCATCGTCGCCGAGGCCATGGTCGCGCTCGTCCTCGCGGACGCCGTCGTCGAGAAGTTCGGCGGCGACAGCGTCCCGGAGACCCGCCGCAACGTGCGGTCGTACCTCGACAACCTCCAGATCCGGTGACCGGACCCCTGGTCGTCCTCGTCGGGCCGATGGGCTCCGGCAAGTCCACGGTGGGCGCGCTTCTGGCCGAGCTGGTCGACGCGCCCTACCGGGACACCGACGCCGACATCGTCGCCGCCGAGGGCCGCGAGATCGCCGACATCTTCATCGAGGACGGCGAGGAGCACTTCCGCGCCCTCGAACGGGAAGCCGTACGGACGGCGGTCGCCGAGCACGCGGGCGTCCTCGCGCTCGGCGGCGGCGCGATCCTCGACGCGGGCACCCGCGAACTGCTCAGCGGACTGCCCGTCGCCTATCTCTCGATGGACGTCGACGAGGCCGTCCGACGCGTCGGCCTCAACACCGCGCGGCCGCTGCTCGCCGTCAACCCGCGCCGCCAGTGGCGCGAGATGATGGAGGCGCGCCGCCACCTCTACACCGAAGTCGCCCGGGTGGTCGTGGCCACCGAGGGTCGCACGCCCGAAGAGGTCGCGGACGCGGTCCTCGACGCTCTGGAGTTGAAGAAGGACGTATGACGGACCAGGAAGTGACCCGAATCCAGGTAGGCGGTTCGGCGGGCACGGATCCGTACGAGGTGCTGGTCGGTCGGCAGCTGCTGGGTGAGCTGCCGACCCTGATCGGCACCAAGGCCAAGCGCGTCGCCGTGATCCACCCCGAGGCGCTCGCCGAGACCGGAGAGGCGCTCCGGGCCGACCTCGCCGACCAGGGCTTCGAGGCCGTCGCCATCCAGGTGCCGAACGCCGAGGAGGCCAAGACCGCCGAGGTCGCCGCGTACTGCTGGAAGGCGCTGGGCCAGACCGGCTTCACCCGCACCGACGTCATCGTCGGGGTGGGCGGTGGCGCGACCACCGACCTGGCCGGGTTCGTGGCCGCGACCTGGCTGCGGGGCGTGCGCTGGATCGCCGTACCGACCACCGTCCTCGCCATGGTCGACGCGGCCGTCGGTGGCAAGACCGGGATCAACACCGCCGAGGGCAAGAACCTGGTCGGTGCCTTCCACCCGCCCGCCGGGGTGCTGTGCGACCTCGCGGCGCTCGACTCGCTGCCGGTCCACGACTACGTCAGCGGGCTCGCGGAGATCATCAAGGCCGGGTTCATCGTCGACCCCGTGATCCTCGACCTGATCGAGGCCGACCCGCAGGCCGCCCGCACGCCGGCCGGTCCGCACACCGCCGAGCTGCTCGTGCGTTCGATCCGGGTCAAGGCCGAGGTCGTCTCCGGTGATCTGAAGGAGTCGGGCCGCCGGGAGATCCTGAACTACGGTCACACCCTCGCCCACGCCATCGAGAAGAACGAGCGGTACAAGTGGCGGCACGGCGCCGCCGTCTCCGTCGGCATGGTCTTCGCCGCCGAGCTGGGCCGGTTGGCCGGGCGGCTCGACGACGCGACCGCCGACCGGCACCGTACGGTCCTGGAGTCGGTCGGTCTGCCCCTCACCTACCGGGGCGACCAGTGGCCGAAGCTCCTGGAGACCATGAAGGTCGACAAGAAGTCCCGGGGCGACCTGCTCCGCTTCATCGTCCTGGACGGGCTCGGCAAGCCCACCGTCCTCGAAGGCCCCGACCCCGCCGTCCTCTTCGCCGCCTACGGCGAGGTGTCCGCGTGAGCGATCTGCGCCACGTCCTCGTCCTGAACGGCCCGAACCTGGGCCGTCTGGGCTCCCGCGAGCCCGACATCTACGGCGCCACGTCGTACAAGGGCCTGGTGGAGTCCTGCCGGTCCCTGGGCGAGGAGCTCGGCTTCGACGTGGAGGTCCGGGAGACCAACGACGAGGGCGAGATGATCCGCTGGCTGCACGAGGCCGCGGACGGTTCGGTGCCGGTCGTCATGAACCCCGGAGCGTTCACGCACTACTCGTACGGGATGCGCGACGCGGCCGCCCAGCGGACCGCGCCGCTGATCGAGGTGCACATCTCGAACCCGTACACCCGCGAGGAGTTCCGGCACACCTCGGTCGTCGCCGCCGTGGCGACCGGGACCGTCGCGGGATTCGGCATCGGCTCCTACCGGCTCGCGCTTCGGGCGCTCGCCGAGGAACTGGCCGACTGACGACATCCGGACACGGGGCCGTCAGGGCACCCTCGACCGCCCCCGGCCGTTCCCCCTGTGGGGGCCGGGGGCGGTAACGTACCCGGAAGTATCGGCCGTACGAGACGGAGTGGCACCGGATGCAGCACGCGATGGGGGCTCCGTTGCCGCCGCCCGACCCCTCGGCCTTCACGCCCGGCGCCGGTCGACCCCCCGTACCTCCCGTGCCGCCCACGGCGCAGGGCGGCCACCACGCACCGCACCCGCATCCCCAGCCCCACCCGCATGCTCAGCCGCCCGCCGCCCCGCCGGGGGCGCCCCCGGTCGCCCCGCAGGCCCCCGGCGCCGCCGCCCCGTACTCCTCGCCGCCCGCCCCCGGCAGCTGGGGTGCTCCAGGCATACCGGGCCACCCGGGACAGTCCGTGCCCCCGCCGCACGACGTCACCGGACACGTACCGCTGCCGCCCGTCGCCGTCCCCGTACCGCCGCCCGCCGAGCCGGGCACCGGCGCCGCGACGCTCGCCGTGCTGCTGATCGGCCCCGCCGGCGCGGGCAAGACGACCGTCGCACGCCACTGGGCGGCGCGCCGACGCGTGCCCACCGCCCACATCAGCCTCGACGACGTCCGCGAATGGGTCTGCTCCGGCTTCGCCGACCCCCAGTCGGGATGGAACGAGCACTCCGAGGCGCAGTATCGTCTCGCCCGCCGCACCTGCGGCTTCGCCGCGCGCAACTTCCTGGCCAACGGCATCTCCTGCATCCTCGACGACGCCGTCTTCCCCGACCGGCCCGTCGTCGGCCTCGGCGGCTGGAAGCGCCATGTGGGCCCGGGGCTGCTTCCGGTCGTTCTGCTGCCCGGTCTGGAGATCGTCCTGGAGCGGAACGCCGAGCGCAGCGGGAACCGGCGGCTCTCGGACGAGGAGGTCGCCTCCATACACGGCCGCATGGCCGGCTGGTACGGCTCCGGCCTGCCGATCATCGACAACTCGACGTACGACGTCGAGACCACCGCCCGCGTCCTCGACGAGGTCCTCGCCCGTTCCCTGGCGAGCCCGCCCGCCTGGTGACGGCGGCGACGGCCTGAGGCAGACGGCTTGAGGCGGACGGCCTGGTGCCGTGATGGCCTGAAGCGGGCGACGGTGGCCCGGTCGGCCGCGCTGAGCGGGCCGGGACGCCCGGCCGCTCGTAGGCTCGGAACATGTCAGAGGTGTTTGCGGACCGCCGAGTGCGGCTGCGCGACCGGTGCGCGGCGGCCGGCAGCCAGGCGGCCCTGGTCTCCCGCCCCGCCAACGTCCGCTATCTCGCGGGCGGTTCGCCCACGGGCGCCGTCCTGCTGCTCGGTCCGGACGAGGACGTGCTGCTCTGCCCCACCGCCCCCGGCGTCGATCCGGCCGACGGGCGGCTCGACGAGCTGCTCCGCCAGGCCGTGCTGCCCGTGGCCGGCGGGGATCCCGCGGTCGCCGCCGTCGGCTTCGCCCGCAAGGCGGGCGCGGAGGCCCTGGCCGTGGAGGAGCACCATCTGACCGTGGCCCGGCACCGCGCGATGGGCTCCGTCGCGCCACAGCTCCAGCTCGCCGATCTCGGCGGGGCCGTCGAGCAGCTGAGGATCGTGAAGGACGAGGACGAGATCGCCTGTCTGCGGATCGCCGCCGAGATCGCCGACCAGGCGCTGGGGGAGCTCCTCGAATCCATCCTGGTGGGCCGGACCGAGCGGCACCTCGCGCTGGAGCTGGAGCGGCGCCTCGTCGACCACGGCGCGGACGGTGCCGCGTTCCCGACCTCCGTCGGCACAGGACCGAACTCGGGACGCTGCCGACACAAGCCCTCGGACCGCCGGGTCGAGGAGGGAGATTTCCTCTCCGTCTGCCTGGGCGCCAACTACCGCGGCTACCGTTGCGAGATCGGCCGTACGTTCGTCATCGGGACGACCCCCGCCGACTGGCAGATCGAGCTGTACGACCTCGTCTTCGCCGCTCAGCGCGCCGGACGGGAGTCGCTCGCCCCCGGCACCGAGTTCCGCGACGTGGACCGCGCCGCCCGCCAGATCCTCGACGCGGCGGGCCACGGCGAGGCCGTTCCGCCGGTCACCGGGCACGGTGTCGGCCTCGAAATCGACGAGGACCCGCAGCTCGCACCCGCGGCCATGGGTAAACTGGACGCTTGTGTGCCGGTCACCGTCGAACCGGGGGTCCACCTCCCGGGCCGGGGCGGGGTCCGGATCGATGACACGCTCGTCGTGCGCCAGGAGGCGGACGGCGGACCCGAGCTACTCACCATTACGACCAAGGAGCTGCTCGCGCTGTAGGGCGCGTACGCCTCTCTGGTCCCACGTCAGTCCAGGAGATTCCGCAACCGTGGCTTCCACGAACGACCTCAAGAACGGCATGGTGCTCAAGCTCGAAGGCGGCCAGCTCTGGTCCGTCGTCGAGTTCCAGCACGTCAAGCCCGGCAAGGGCCCGGCCTTCGTGCGCACCAAGCTGAAGAGCGTGATGTCCGGCAAGGTCGTCGACAAGACCTTCAACGCCGGGACGAAGGTCGAGACGGCCACCATCGACCGCCGCGACATGCAGTTCTCGTACATGGACGGCGAGTACTTCGTCTTCATGGACATGGAGACCTACGACCAGCTGATGGTCGACCGCAAGGCCGTCGGCAACGCCGCCAACTTCCTCATCGAGGGCTTCACCGCCTCCGTGGCCCGCCACGAGGGCGAGGTGCTCTACGTCGAGCTCCCGGCCGCCGTCGAGCTGGTCATCCAGGAGACCGAGCCGGGCGTCCAGGGCGACCGCTCCACCGGTGGCACCAAGCCCGCCACGCTGGAGACCGGTCACCAGATCCAGGTCCCGCTCTTCATCACCACCGGTGAGAAGATCAAGGTCGACACCCGCACGAGCGACTACCTCGGCCGGGTGAACAGCTAACCGTGGCTGCCCGCAGCAACGCCCGCAAGCGTGCCTTCCAGATCCTCTTCGAGGCCGACCAGCGCGGCGCGTCCGTGCAGCAGGTCCTCGCGGACTGGGTCCGGCACGCCCGGTCCGACGACCGCCAGCCGGCCGTCAGCGAGTTCACGATGCAGCTGGTCGAGGGGTACGCGGACCACGCGAACCGGATCGACGAGCTCATCGCGACCTACGCGGTGGACTGGGACCTGGACCGGATGCCGGTCGCCGACCGGAACATCGTGCGCCTCGGGGCGTACGAGCTGATCTGGCTGGACGAGACGCCGGACGCCGTGGCGATCGACGAGGCCGTGCAGCTCGCCAAGGAGTTCTCCACGGACGAGTCGCCGACCTTCGTCAACGGTCTGCTGGCCCGCTTCAAGGACCTGAAGCCGCGCCTGCGCCGGGACGCCTGAGCGGCCCGTAGACGCACGGAAGGGGCCCGTGGCACATGATGTGCCACGGGCCCCTTCGGCGTCTCCTGGTGCCCCCGTGGAGCACGAAACCGCCGGGGCGGGGAGGTCCGAAGACCGTCCCCGCCCCGGCGGCAACGTTTCTGCTCGGCTCTGCTCAGCTGTCCTCGTGTGCGACCGCGCGCCGCGCGTCCGCGTCGAGGACGCCCCAGCTGATGAGCTGCTCGGTCAGGACCGAGGGCGACTGGTCGTAGATGACGGCGAGCGTGCGCAGGTCGTCCTGGCGGATCGACAGCACCTTGCCGTTGTAGTCGCCGCGCTGCGACTGGATCGTCGCCGCGTAGCGCTGGAGGGGGCCCGCCTTCTCCTGCGGGACGTGGGCCAGACGCTCCAGGTCGAGGACGAGCTTCGGCGGCGGCTCGGCGGCCCCGCCCGGGGTCGTCCCCGGCAGGAGCTCCTGCACCGGGACGCCGTAGAAGTCCGCCAGCTCGGCGAGGCGCTGCACCGTCACGGCGCGGTCACCGCGCTCGTACGAGCCGACCACGACGGCCTTCCAGCGGCCCTGGGACTTCTCTTCCACACCGTGGAGGGAAAGGCCCTGCTGGGTGCGGATGGCACGGAGCTTGGCCCCGAGCTGCTTTGCGTATTCGCTGGACATATAGCTCCCCGGACGCTGGTCGCTGTAGACAACGTGCGGCTCCGCCGCGTGGCTGGTAACTCACTGTGAGGTTACGCAGCGTTACTCTCCCCCGTCAAGCCGAATGGTCCATACCGCCCCCTCTCGGGGGACGGCGCCCGGAGTGGCGCCGGGGTGGTGAGCAGGGGAGTCGCCCGCCCCTGGTAGAGTCGATGGCGCAAATCCGACGTCCTTTAAGGTCCGTCCCGTGAGGCGGAGAAGGAGGTCCGTTTCATATGGACGCCCAGCACCACTCCGATGCGGCACGCCCTGTTCTCGAGGGCCCCGACATCGCGCGGGTCCTGACCCGCATCGCCCACGAGATCGTCGAACGCGCCAAGGGCGCCGACGACGTGGTCCTCCTCGGCATTCCGACGCGCGGCGTCTTCCTCGCCCGCCGGCTGGCCGACAAGCTCGCCGAGATCACCGGCCGCAAGATCCCGGTCGGCTCCCTCGACATCACCATGTACCGCGACGACCTGCGGATGAAGCCCGCCCGCGCCCTCGGCCGCACCGAGATCCCCGGTGACGGCGTCGACGGCCGCCTGGTCGTCCTGGTCGACGACGTGCTTTTCTCCGGCCGCACCATCCGCGCCGCGCTCGACGCGCTCGGCGACATCGGCCGCCCGCGCGCCGTCCAGCTCGCGGTCCTCGTCGACCGCGGCCACCGCGAGCTCCCGATCCGCGCCGACTACGTCGGCAAGAACCTCCCCACGTCGCTGCGCGAGACGGTCAAGGTCCAGCTCGCCGAGGAGGACGGTCGCGACACCGTGCTGCTCGGCAGCAAGACCACCGACTAGCCGGTCCGGCATCCCGACGGGTCCAGGGCACACCCCTGCGTGCCCGCACCCCGACGGGCCCCTCGGGGACACCCCCAGGCCCCACACCTCCCGACCACGGAGAACACCCCGATGATGCGTCACCTCATCTCGGCCGCCGACCTCACCCGCGACGACGCCGTCCTCATCCTCGACACCGCCGAGGAGATGGCCCGGGTGGCCGACCGTCCGATCAAGAAGCTGCCCACCCTGCGCGGCCGGACCATCTGCAACCTCTTCTTCGAGGACTCCACCCGGACCCGGATCTCCTTCGAGGCCGCCGAGAAGCGCCTCTCCGCCGACGTGATCAACTTCGCGGCCAAGGGCTCCAGCGTCTCCAAGGGCGAGTCCCTCAAGGACACCGCCCAGACCCTGGAGGCGATGGGCGTCGACGCCGTCGTCATCCGCCACAGCGCCTCCGGCGCCCCGTACCGGCTCGCGACCTCCGGCTGGATCGACGCCCCCGTCATCAACGCGGGCGACGGCACCCACCAGCACCCCACCCAGGCCCTGCTCGACGCCTTCACCATGCGCCGCCGGCTCGTCGGCCGTGACGCCGGCCTCGGCCAGGACCTCGCGGGCAAGCGCATCACGCTCGTCGGCGACGTCCTGCACAGCCGGGTCGCCCGCTCCAACGTCGACCTGCTGCACACCCTCGGCGCCGAGGTCACCCTCGTGGCCCCGCCCACCCTGGTCCCGGTCGGCGTCGAGACCTGGCCCTGCGACATCAGCTACGACCTCGACAGCGTGCTGCCGAAGTCCGACGCGGTCATGATGCTGCGTGTGCAGCGCGAGCGGATGAACGCGGCCTTCTTCCCGACCGAGCGCGAGTACTCGCGGCGGTACGGGCTCGACGGCGACCGGATGGCGAAGATGCCCGAGCACGCCATCGTGATGCACCCCGGCCCGATGGTCCGCGGCATGGAGATCACCGCCGAGGTCGCCGACTCCGACCGCTGCACGGTCGTCGAGCAGGTCGCCAACGGCGTCTCCGTCCGGATGGCCGTCCTGTACCTGCTTCTGGGCGGCAACGAGCCCGCCGTCAGCCACACCCGTACCGAGGAGAGCAAGTAACCATGGCCAAGATCCTTATCCGCGGTGCCAAGGTGCTGGGCGGCGAGCCGCAGGACGTCCTGATCGACGGCGAGACCATCGCCGAGGTCGGCACCGGCCTCTCGGCCGAGGGCGCGACCGTGATCGAGGCCGACGGCCAGATCCTGCTGCCCGGCCTGGTCGACCTCCACACCCATCTGCGCGAGCCCGGCCGCGAGGACTCCGAGACCGTCCTCACCGGCACCCGGGCGGCCGCCTCCGGCGGCTTCACCGCCGTCTTCGCCATGGCCAACACCTTCCCGGTCGCCGACACCGCCGGTGTGGTCGAGCAGGTCTACCGGCTCGGCAAGGAGTCCGGCTACTGCGACGTCCAGCCCATCGGCGCCGTCACCGTCGGCCTGGAAGGCAAGAAGCTCGCCGAGCTCGGCGCCATGCACGACTCCGCCGCCGGCGTCACGGTCTTCTCCGACGACGGCAAGTGCGTCGACGACGCCGTGATGATGCGCCGCGCCCTGGAGTACGTGAAGGCCTTCGGCGGAGTCGTCGCCCAGCACGCCCAGGAGCCCCGCCTCACCGAGGGCGCCCAGATGAACGAGGGCATCGTCTCCGCCGAGCTGGGCCTCGGCGGCTGGCCGGCCGTCGCCGAGGAGTCGATCATCGCCCGTGACGTGCTGCTCGCCGAGCACGTCGGCTCCCGCGTCCACATCTGCCACCTGTCGACCGCGGGCTCCGTGGAGATCGTGCGCTGGGCCAAGTCCCGCGGCATCGACGTCACGGCCGAGGTCACCCCCCACCACCTCCTCCTGACCGACGAGCTGGTCCGCTCGTACAACCCGGTCTACAAGGTCAACCCGCCGCTGCGCACCGAGCGTGACGTGATGGCGCTCCGCGAGGCCCTGGCCGACGGCACCATCGACATCGTCGCCACCGACCACGCCCCGCACCCGCACGAGGACAAGGACTGCGAGTGGGCCGCGGCCGCCATGGGCATGGTCGGCCTGGAGACCGCGCTCTCCGTCGTCCAGCAGACGATGGTCGAGACCGGGCTGCTCGACTGGGCCGGCGTCGCCGACCGGATGTCCGTCAAGCCCGCGCGGATCGGGCAGGCCACCGGCCACGGACGCCCCGTCTCGGCTGGTGAGCCCGCGAACCTGACGCTGGTCGATCCGGCATACCGTGGTCCCGTGGACCCCGCGGGCTTCGCCTCCCGCAGCCGCAACACCCCGTACGAGGGCCGCGAGCTGCCGGGACGCGTCACCCACACCTTCCTGCGGGGCCGGGCGACGCTCGTGGACGGGAAGCTGGCGTGACACTCATCGAATGGGCCGCGGAACAGAAGTCGGCCGAGGTGACCGACTGGGCCGGACGGCTCGGCTGGGTCGCCGGACTGCTGCTCTTCATCGCCTTCGTCTACTGGCTGATGCGCCAGGGATGGAAGTGGCGCGGCAGCCTCCAGTCGGACCTGCCCGAACTGCCTGGAATGCCCGAGGCGGCCGGCGAGGCGACACTGTCCCTGAGCGGGCGGTACCACGGCTCGACCACGGCCGGACAGTGGCTCGACCGGATCGTCGCCCACGGGCTCGGCGTCCGTAGCCGCGTCGAGCTCAGCCTCACGGACGCGGGCATCGAGGTCGTGCGCCCCGGGGCGAACGACTTCCTCATCCCGGTCGACGCCCTCCGCGAGGCCCGGCTCGACAAGGGCATCGCGGGCAAGGTCCTCGCCGAGGGCGGGCTGCTGATCGTCACGTGGGCGCACGGCGAGAAGCTCCTCGACTCCGGCTTCCGGTCCGACCGGGCGGCGGAGCACGCCGCCTGGGTCGAGACCCTGAACAGCATGATCAAGACGACGGAAGGCACCGCACGATGACGACCTCCACCAGGGGAACCGAAAAAGTTCCCGCCGTACTCGTCCTGGAGGACGGCCGCATCTTCCGCGGTCGCGCCTACGGGGCCGTGGGGGAGACCTTCGGCGAGGCCGTGTTCTCCACCGGCATGACCGGCTACCAGGAGACCCTCACCGACCCGTCGTACCACCGCCAGGTCGTCGTGATGACCGCCCCGCACGTGGGCAACACCGGCGTCAACGACGAGGACCCCGAGTCCTCCCGCATCTGGGTCTCCGGCTACGTCGTCCGCGACCCCGCCCGCGTCTCCTCCAACTGGCGCGCCAAGCGCTCGCTGGGCGAGGAGCTCGCCGCCCAGGGCGTCGTCGGCATCTCCGGCATCGACACCCGCGCCCTCACCCGCCACCTGCGCGAGAGCGGCGCCATGCGCGTCGGCATCTTCTCCGGCAACGCGCTGCCCGACGAGGGCACCATGCTGGCCGAGGTCCGCCAGGCCCCCGAGATGAAGGGCGCCGACCTCTCCGCCGAGGTCGCCACCAAGGAGACGTACGTCGTCCCCGCGATCGGCACCAAGAAGTTCACCGTCGCCGCCGTCGACCTCGGCATCAAGGGCATGACCCCGCACCGGATGGCCGAGCGTGGCATCGAGGTCCACGTCCTGCCCGCCACCGCCACCGTCGAGGACGTGTACGCGGTGAACCCGGACGGCGTGTTCTTCTCCAACGGCCCCGGCGACCCGTCCACCGCCGAGCACCCGGTCTCCGTCATGAAGGCCGTCCTGGAGCGGAAGACCCCGCTCTTCGGCATCTGCTTCGGCAACCAGATCCTCGGCCGCGCCCTCGGCTTCGGCACCTACAAGCTGAAGTACGGCCACCGCGGCATCAACCAGCCGGTGCAGGACCGTACGACCGGCAAGGTCGAGGTCACCGCGCACAACCACGGCTTCGCCGTCGACGCGCCCCTCGACAAGGTCTCCGAGACCCCCTACGGCCGCGCCGAGGTCTCCCACGTCTGCCTGAACGACCAGGTCGTCGAGGGCCTCCAGCTGCTCGACCAGCCGGCCTTCTCCGTCCAGTACCACCCCGAGGCGGCCGCGGGCCCGCACGACGCCGCGTACCTCTTCGACCGCTTCGTATCCCTGATGGAGGCCGAGCGTGCCTAAGCGCACCGATATCCAGTCCGTCCTGGTCATCGGCTCCGGCCCGATCGTCATCGGCCAGGCCGCCGAGTTCGACTACTCCGGAACCCAGGCCTGCCGCATCCTCAAGGCCGAGGGCCTGCGGGTCATCCTGGTCAACTCCAACCCGGCCACGATCATGACCGACCCGGAGATCGCCGACGCCACCTACGTCGAGCCGATCACCCCCGAGTTCGTCGAGAAGATCATCGCCAAGGAGCGCCCCGACGCGCTCCTGCCCACCCTCGGTGGCCAGACCGCGCTCAACACCGCGATCTCCATGCACGAGCAGGGTGTCCTGGAGAAGTACGGCGTCGAGCTCATCGGCGCCAACGTGGAGGCCATCCACAAGGGCGAGGACCGCGACCTCTTCAAGGGTGTCGTCGAGGCCGTCAAGGCCAAGATCGGTTACGGCGAGTCCGCCCGCTCGGTCATCTGCCACTCGATGGACGACGTCATCCAGGGCGTCGAGACGCTCGGCGGCTACCCCGTCGTCGTCCGCCCCTCCTTCACGATGGGCGGCGCCGGCTCCGGCTTCGCCCACGACGAGGAAGAGCTGCGCCGCATCGCCGGCCAGGGCCTGACGCTCTCCCCGACCACCGAGGTGCTCCTGGAGGAGTCCATCCTCGGCTGGAAGGAGTACGAGCTGGAGCTGATGCGCGACAAGGCCGACAACGTCGTGGTCGTCTGCTCCATCGAGAACTTCGACCCGATGGGCGTCCACACCGGTGACTCGATCACCGTCGCCCCGGCGATGACCCTCACCGACCGCGAGTACCAGCGGCTGCGGGACATCGGCATCGCGATCATCCGCGAGGTCGGCGTCGACACCGGCGGCTGCAACATCCAGTTCGCGATCGACCCGGACGACGGCCGGATCATCGTCATCGAGATGAACCCGCGCGTCTCCCGCTCCTCCGCGCTCGCCTCCAAGGCGACGGGCTTCCCGATCGCGAAGATCGCGGCCCGTCTCGCCGTCGGCTACACGCTGGACGAGATCCCCAACGACATCACGGAGAAGACCCCGGCGTCCTTCGAGCCCACGCTCGACTACGTCGTGGTCAAGGCCCCGCGCTTCGCCTTCGAGAAGTTCCCGCAGGCCGACTCCACCCTCACCACGACCATGAAGTCGGTCGGCGAGGCCATGGCGATCGGCCGTAACTTCACCGAGGCGCTGCAGAAAGCCCTGCGCTCCCTGGAGAAGAAGGGCTCGCAGTTCGCCTTCACCGGCGAGCCCGGCGACAAGGCCGAGCTGCTGCGCGAGGCCGTCCGCCCCACCGACGGCCGGATCAACACCGTCATGCAGGCCATCCGGGCGGGGGCCACCCCCGAGGAGGTCTTCGAGGCGACCAAGATCGACCCCTGGTTCGTCGACCAGCTCTTCCTCATCAAGGAGATCGCCGACGAGCTCGCCGCCGCCGAGAAGCTGGAGCCCCAGCTGCTCGCCGACGCCAAGCGCCACGGCTTCTCCGACGCCCAGATCGCCGACATCCGCGGCCTGCGCGAGGACGTCGTCCGCGAGGTCCGGCACGCGCTCGGCGTCCGCCCGGTCTACAAGACGGTCGACACCTGCGCCGCCGAGTTCGCGGCCAGGACGCCGTACTTCTACTCCTCGTATGACGAGGAGAGCGAGGTCGCGCCGCGCACCAAGCCCGCCGTGATCATCCTGGGCTCCGGCCCGAACCGCATCGGCCAGGGCATCGAGTTCGACTACTCCTGTGTCCACGCCTCCTTCGCGCTCAGCGACGCCGGCTACGAGACCGTGATGGTCAACTGCAACCCGGAGACCGTCTCCACGGACTACGACACCTCCGACCGCCTGTACTTCGAGCCGCTCACGCTCGAGGACGTGCTCGAGATCGTCCACGCCGAGACGCTGGCGGGACCCGTCGCCGGTGTCGTCGTCCAGCTCGGCGGCCAGACCCCGCTGGGCCTCTCCCAGGCCCTCAAGGACAACGGCGTGCCCGTCGTCGGCACCTCCCCGGAGGCCATCCACGCCGCCGAGGACCGCGGCGCCTTCGGCCAGGTCCTCGCCGAGGCCGGACTGCCGGCGCCCAAGCACGGCACCGCGACCACCTTCGCCGGGGCCAAGGCCATCGCCGACGAGATCGGCTACCCCGTCCTCGTACGCCCCTCGTACGTCCTCGGCGGCCGCGGCATGGAGATCGTCTACGACGAGACCCGCCTGGAGTCGTACATCGCCGAGTCCACCGAGATCAGCCCCACCCGGCCGGTCCTGGTCGACCGCTTCCTCGACGACGCCATCGAGATCGACGTCGACGCCCTCTACGACGGCCACGAGCTCTACCTCGGCGGCGTCATGGAGCACATCGAGGAGGCCGGCATCCACTCCGGCGACTCGGCCTGCGCCCTGCCCCCGATCACCCTCGGCGGCCACGACATCAAGCGCCTGCGGACCTCCACGGAGGCCATCGCCAAGGGCGTCGGCGTGCGCGGCCTGATCAACATCCAGTTCGCCATGGCCGGTGACATCCTCTACGTCCTGGAGGCCAACCCGCGCGCCTCCCGGACCGTCCCCTTCACCTCGAAGGCGACCGCCGTGCCGCTCGCGAAGGCCGCCGCCCGCATCTCACTGGGCGCGACCATCGCCGAGCTGCGCACCGAGGGCCTGCTGCCGAAGACCGGCGACGGCGGCACGCTGCCGATCGACGCGCCGATCTCCGTCAAGGAGGCCGTGATGCCGTGGACCCGCTTCCGCGACATCCACGGCCGCGGTGTGGACACCATCCTCGGCCCGGAGATGCGCTCCACCGGCGAGGTCATGGGCATCGACTCCGTCTTCGGCACGGCGTACGCCAAGTCGCAGGCCGGCGCCTACGGCCCGCTGCCCACCAAGGGACGCGCGTTCATCTCCGTCGCCAACCGCGACAAGCGCTCGATGATCTTCCCCGCGCGCGAGCTGGTCGCCCACGGCTTCGAGCTGATGGCCACCTCGGGCACGGCGGAGGTGCTGCGCCGCAACGGCATCAACGCCACGGTCGTACGCAAGCTCAGCGACGGCGAGGGCCCGAACGGCGAGAAGACGATCGTCCAGCTGATCCACGACGGCCAGGTCGACCTGATCGTCAACACCCCGTACGGCACCGGCGGCCGCCTCGACGGCTACGAGATCCGTACGGCGGCGGTGGCCCGCTCCGTCCCGTGCCTCACCACGGTCCAGGCGCTCGCCGCGGCCGTCCAGGGCATCGAGGCGCTCGGTCACGGCGACGTCGGCGTCCGCTCGCTCCAGGAACACGCGGAACACCTGACCGCGGCCCGCGACTAGCAACCCACGAGGGGGACACCGGAAACGGTGTCCCCCTCTTGCTGAGGACACCCACATGTACAAGTTCTTCTTCAACGTCGTCTTCAAGCGGATGGACCCGGAGCAGGCCCACCACCTGGCCTTCCGTTGGATCCGCCTGGCCGCCCGCGTTCCGGTGCTCCGCACCTTCGTCGCCGCCGCCCTCGCGCCCCGGTACAAGGAGTTGCGCACCGAGGCGCTCGGCCTGCGGATGCACGGCCCCTTCGGCCTCGCGGCCGGCTTCGACAAGAACGCCGTCGCCGTCGACGGCATGTCGATGCTCGGCTTCGACCACATCGAGATCGGTACGGTCACCGGCGAGGCCCAGCCCGGCAACCCCAAGAAGCGCCTCTTCCGACTGGTCCCGGACCGCGCCCTCATCAACCGCATGGGCTTCAACAACGAGGGCTCCGCCGCCGTCGCGGAGCGGTTGGCCACCCGTACCCCGGTCTTCAACACGGTCGTCGGCGTCAACATCGGCAAGACCAAGGTCGTCCCGGAGGCCGAGGCCGCCGCCGACTACGTGAAGTCCACCGAGCGCCTCGCCCGGCACGCCGACTACCTGGTCGTCAACGTCTCCTCCCCGAACACCCCGGGCCTGCGGAACCTCCAGGCCACCGAGTCCCTGCGCCCGCTGCTCACGGCGGTACGCGAGGCGGCCGACCGGTCCGTCACGGACCGCCGCGTCCCGCTCCTGGTCAAGATCGCCCCCGACCTGGCCGACGAGGACGTCGACGCCGTCGCCGACCTGGCCCTGGAGCTCGGCCTCGACGGCATCATCGCCACCAACACCACCATCGCCCGCGAGGGCCTCGGCCTGAAGTCCTCCCCGGAGCTGATCAAGGAGACCGGCGGTCTGTCCGGCGCACCCGTCAAGGAGCGCTCCCTCGCCGTGCTGAGGCGCCTCCACGCGCGCGTGGGCGACCGGCTCGTCCTCGTGGGCGTCGGCGGCATCGAGAACGCCGAGGACGCCTGGCAGCGCATCCTGGCCGGCGCCACGCTCATCCAGGGCTACAGCGCCTTCATCTACGAGGGCCCGTTCTACGCCCGCGCGATCCACAAGGGCCTCGCTGCGCGCCTCGCCGCCTCCCCGTACGCCACCCTCGCCGAGGCCGTCGGCGCGGACAACCGAAAGGCCACCGCCAAGTGACTCTCTCCTTCGGAACCCGCCTGCGCTCGGCCATGGACGAGCGCGGCCCGCTCTGCGTCGGCATCGACCCGCACGCCGCGCTCCTCGACTCCTGGGGCCTCGGCGACGACATCGCCGGCCTGGAGCGCTTCACGTACACCGTGGTGGAGGCCCTGGCCGAGACCGTGGCCGTCTTCAAGCCGCAGTCCGCGTTCTTCGAGCGCTTCGGCTCGCGCGGCGTCGCCGTCCTGGAGCGCGCCGTCGCCGATCTGCGGGCCGCGGGCGGCCTGGTGGTGATGGACGCCAAGCGCGGCGACATCGGCTCCACGATGGCCGCGTACGCCGAGGCCTTCCTCCGCAAGGACTCCCCGCTCTTCTCGGACGCCCTGACGGTCTCGCCGTACCTCGGCTACGGCTCCCTGAAGCCGGCCGTCGACCTGGCCAGGGAGAGCGGCGCCGGACTCTTCGTCCTCGCGCTGACCTCCAACCCGGAGGGCGCCGAGGTCCAGCGGGCGGTCCGCGAGGACGGCCGGACCATCGGCGCGACCATGCTGGCCCACCTCGCGGAGGAGAACGCGGGGGAGACCCCCATGGGCTCCTTCGGCGCGGTCGTCGGCGCCACCCTCGGCGACCTGTCCTCCTTCGACCTGGACATCAACGGCCCGCTCCTGGCCCCCGGCCTCGGCGCCCAGGGCGCGAGCCCGGCCGACCTCCCCGCCGTCTTCGGCGCGGCGGTCCGCAACGTGGTCCCGAACGTCAGCCGGGGGGTCCTGAAGCACGGTCCTGACGCCGCCGCACTGCGCGCCTCGGCGGAGCGCTACGCGACCGAAATCCGCGAGGCCGTCTCCCGCTGACCCCCTTCCGGACGTCCTTCGGACCAATCCGCAGGTGAGGGCCGTCTCACTCCTTGACAAGATCCTTACTCAAAACCCGGTCCATATGACCGAAAAGTCCTGGTCGGTCGATGCTGACCAGGACTTTTCGCTTGTTCTCGCTGACTGGAGAGACATTGGCCGCTAGTCTCCGGGGCAGAGTCGGCGTTCAACGGTTCATTGCGTTGATCGCTGCTCGCACGGTGTGGGGCGATCAGGTTCCTCACCGGTCCGTATCCGACAGTTCGACATCCGAGGTGACGTAGGCGTGGCTCTTCCGCCCCTTACCCCTGAACAGCGCGCAGCCGCGCTCGAAAAGGCCGCCGCGGCTCGCCGGGAGCGGGCCGAGGTCAAGAATCGACTCAAGCACTCCGGCGCCTCCCTCCACGAGGTCATCAAGCAGGGCCAGGAGAACGACGTCATCGGCAAGATGAAGGTCTCCGCGCTCCTTGAGTCCCTGCCGGGCGTGGGCAAGGTCCGCGCCAAGCAGATCATGGAGCGTCTCGGCATCTCCGAGAGCCGGCGCGTGCGCGGGCTCGGTTCCAACCAGATCGCCTCCTTGGAGCGCGAGTTCGGCAGCACCGGCGCCTGAGACGGGACCGCCGTCCCAGGCACCCCCGTATTGCTGGAATAATCGCTGCATGGCAGCAGAGGTACGTCCGCGGCTGACCGTGCTCTCCGGCCCCTCCGGGGTCGGCAAGAGCACGGTCGTCGCTCATATGCGCAAGGTCCACCCCGAGGTCTGGCTCTCGGTGTCGGCCACGACACGAAAGCCGCGACCCGGCGAGAAGCACGGCGTCCAGTACTTCTTCGTCTCCGACGACGAATTCGACAAGCTGGTCGCCAACGGGGAGCTCCTCGAATGGGCCGAGTTCGCGGGCAACCGCTACGGCACGCCGCGGCAGGCGGTCCTGGAGCGCCTGGAGGCCGGCGAGCCGGTCCTCCTTGAGATCGACCTCCAGGGCGCCCGTCAGGTCAAGGAGTCCATGAAGGACTCGCAGCTGGTCTTCCTGGCCCCGCCGAGCTGGGACGAGCTGGTCCGCCGGCTCACCGGCCGCGGCACCGAGTCGCCCGAGGTCATCGAGCGCCGTCTTCAGGCCGCCAAGATCGAACTGGCCGCAGAGCTGGAGTTCGACACGACCCTGGTCAACACCTCCGTCGAGGACGTGGCCCGTGAGCTGCTAGCCTTGATGAAAGTTGTTTGATCTTTTCTGATCGCCTGGATCTGATCACCCGGATCAGCTCACCCAGAAGTTTCTTCGGAAGGCAAGAGAGTGTCCTCTTCCATCACCGCGCCCGAGGGCATCATCAACCCCCCGATCGACGAGCTGCTCGAGGCCACCGACTCGAAGTACAGCCTCGTGATCTACGCGGCCAAGCGCGCGCGCCAGATCAACGCGTACTACTCGCAGCTCGGCGAGGGCCTGCTCGAGTACGTCGGTCCGCTCGTCGACACCCACGTCCACGAGAAGCCGCTCTCGATCGCCCTGCGCGAGATCAACGCGGGTCTGCTGACCTCCGAGGCCATCGAGGGCCCGGCGCAGTAAGAACGTAACGTTCGTCACCACAGGCCCGGCGGAACAACCGCCGGGCCTGTGGTGTCTCATGGAGACGTACGCATCCGAGTACGCATCCGAGTGCGGGGAGTGGCAGTGGTGACCAAGCCGAAGGTCGTTCTGGGGGTCAGCGGCGGCATCGCCGCCTACAAGGCCTGTGAGCTGCTCCGGCGGCTGACGGAGTCCGGCCACGACGTGCGTGTCGTGCCGACGGCCTCCGCCCTGAACTTCGTCGGTGCCGCCACCTGGTCCGCGCTCTCCGGCAACCCCGTCTCCACCGAGGTGTGGGAGTCCGTCCACGAGGTCCCCCACGTCCGCATCGGGCAGGCCGCCGACCTCGTCGTCGTGGCCCCCGCCACCGCCGACATGCTCGCCAAGGCCGCCCACGGCCTCGCCGACGACCTCCTGACGAACACCCTGCTCACGGCCCGCTGTCCGGTCGTCTTCGCCCCGGCGATGCACACCGAGATGTGGGAGCACCCCGCCACCCAGGAGAACGTGGCCACGCTGCGCCGCCGTGGCGCGGTCGTCATCGAGCCCGCCGTCGGCCGGCTGACCGGCGTCGACACCGGCAAGGGCCGGCTTCCCGACCCCGGCGAGATCTTCGAGGTCTGCCGACGGATCCTCGCGCGCGGCACGGCGGCCCCCGACCTCGTCGGCCGCCACGTCGTGGTCAGCGCGGGCGGCACCCGCGAGCCCCTCGACCCGGTCCGCTACCTGGGCAACCGTTCCTCAGGCAAGCAGGGGTACGCCCTGGCCAAGGCCGCCGCCGCCCGGGGCGCCCGGGTCACGCTCGTCGAGGCGAACACCGGCATCCCCGACCCGGCGGGGGTCGACGTGGTCCACGTCGGCACCGCGGTCCAGCTGCGCGAGGCCGTGCTCAAGGCGGCGGCCGACGCCGACGCCGTGGTCATGGCCGCCGCCGTGGCGGACTTCCGCCCGGCCGTCTACGCCCCCGGCAAGATCAAGAAGCGGGAAGGCGTCGAGGCCCCGGTCGTGGAGCTCGTCCGCAACCCCGACATCCTCGCCGAGATCTCCGCCGACCGGGCCCTGCCGGGACAGGTGGTCGTGGGCTTCGCCGCCGAGACGGACGACGTCCTCGCCAACGGCCGCGAGAAGCTCCGCCGCAAGGGCTGCGACCTGCTCGTGGTCAACGAGGTGGGCGAGCGCAAGACCTTCGGCTCCGAGGAGAACGAGGCCGTCGTCCTCGCCGCCGACGGCTCCGACACGCCGGTACCGTACGGGCCGAAGGAAGCCCTCGCCGAGACGGTCTGGGACCTCGTCGCACCCCGTCTGCGGTCCCTTCCCGCGGAGAATTCGGGGAAATCTCACGCCCGGCGGGATTTCACCGTCCCGGCCGAGTGAATCCCCCGGGATTCCCGTCCTTCCGGGCGAGGGGAATGGGTGTTCGTGAGGCGGGCGGGGCCGGATTCGGCGAGCTCAGGGCTCCCACCTTGCGAGACACCTGCCCCAATGCCCGATGACGCCCGATAGACTGTTCTTGGTACGACGCGGGGCGCAGCCCCCTGCCGTCCGACATTGTTCAGCCAGCAGCCGCTGCAACCCCAGGGAGCATTGTGTCCCGTCGTCTGTTCACTTCGGAGTCCGTGACCGAAGGTCACCCCGACAAGATCGCTGACCAGATCAGCGACACCATTCTCGACGCGCTTCTGCGCGAGGACCCCACGTCCCGCGTCGCCGTCGAGACGCTGATCACCACCGGCCTCGTGCACGTCGCCGGTGAGGTCACCACGAAGGCGTGGGCCGACATCCCCACCCTCGTACGGAACAAGATCCTCGAGATCGGGTACGACTCCTCGAAGAAGGGCTTCGACGGCGCGTCCTGCGGCGTCTCGGTCTCCATCGGGTCGCAGTCCCCGGACATCGCGCAGGGCGTCGACACGGCGTACGAGAAGCGCGTCGAGGGTGACGAGGACGAGCTCGACAAGCAGGGCGCCGGCGACCAGGGCCTGATGTTCGGCTACGCGTCGGACGAGACCCCCGAGCTCATGCCGCTCCCGATCTACCTGGCGCACCGGCTCTCCCGCCGGCTGACCGAGGTCCGCAAGAACGGGACCATCCCGTACCTGCGCCCCGACGGCAAGACCCAGGTCACCATCGAGTACGACGGCGACAAGGCCGTCCGCCTCGACACGGTCGTGGTCTCCTCGCAGCACGCCTCGGACATCGACCTGGAGTCGCTGCTCGCGCCCGACATCCGCGAGTTCGTCGTGGAGCACGTCCTGAAGCAGCTCGTCGAGGACGGCATCAAGCTGGACACCGACGGCTACCGCCTGCTGGTCAACCCGACCGGACGCTTCGAGATCGGCGGCCCGATGGGCGACGCCGGCCTCACCGGTCGCAAGATCATCATCGACACCTACGGCGGCATGGCCCGTCACGGCGGCGGCGCCTTCTCCGGCAAGGACCCGTCCAAGGTCGACCGCTCGGCCGCCTACGCCATGCGCTGGGTCGCCAAGAACGTCGTGGCCGCGGGCCTCGCCTCGCGCTGCGAGGTCCAGGTCGCGTACGCGATCGGCAAGGCCGAGCCCGTCGGTCTCTTCGTCGAGACCTTCGGCACGAACACGGTCGAGAACGAGAAGATCGAGAACGCCATCGGCGAGGTCTTCGACCTCCGCCCGGCCGCGATCATCCGCGACCTCGACCTGCTCCGCCCGATCTACGCCCAGACGGCGGCGTACGGCCACTTCGGCCGCGAGCTCCCCGACTTCACCTGGGAGCGCACGGACCGCGTGGACGCGCTGAAGAAGGCGGCGGGCCTCTAAGGTCCCGGGTTCCGCCCGCTTCACCTGCTGGAAAGCCCGGCCCCCTTCGGGGGAGCCGGGCTTCCGCATGTCCGGCGGTTGTCCTGCCGAGGACGGCTGTCAGTGCGTTCTGGTAGGTATGAGGCTGTGAGCAGCGAGAACGAGACGCCCGAGGGCGCGGACGGTGAGCCGCACGAGCAGCTCGCGCTCATTCGGGAGACCGTGCGGAAGGCCAAGGTGCCCCGGGCCAAGCCGCGGACGTGGCGGGGGGCCGCGCTGGCCAAGGAGCTGCCCGTCGCGCGGGTCGTGGTCAACAAGGGCGTGCTGCACCTCGACCAGTTCTTCGACTACGCCGTGCCCGAGGAGCTGGACGCCGTCGCGCAGCCCGGAGTGCGGGTGCGCGTGCGGTTCGGGGCCGGGGCGCATCAGGTCAGGGACGGGCGCCGCGAGGGCGGACGGCTGATCGACGGCTTCCTCGTCGAGCGGCGCGCCGACTCGGACTACAAGGGCGCGCTGGCCGCGCTCGCCGACGTCGTGTCGCCCGAGCCGGTGCTCAGCGCCGAGCTCCTGGGGCTCGCGCGGGCGGTGGCCGACCGGTACGCGGGAAGCCTCGCGGACGTGCTCCAGCTGGCCGTGCCGCCCCGGAGCGCGCGGGCCGAGGGGAAGACCTCCCCGGCCCCGCTGCCGACCCCGCCCGCGCCCGAGGCGGGCAGCTGGACGCGGTACGAGCGCGGGCCAGGCTTCCTGGACGCCCTGGCGCGCGGCGCGGCCCCACGGGCGGTCTGGAACGCCCTGCCGGGCCCCCACTGGGCCGAGGAGCTGGCCAGGGCGGTGGGCGCCACGCTCGCCTCCGGGCGCGGCGCGCTCGTCGTCGTCCCCGACGGGCGGGCGGCGTCGCGCGTGGACGAGGCGTTGACGGCGCTCCTCGGCCCCGGGCGGCACGCCCTGCTCACCGCCGAGGCCGGCCCGGAGAAGCGGTACGCCCAGTGGCTCGCGGTACGGCGGGGCTCCGTGCGCGCGGTCGTCGGCACCCGGGCCGCGATGTTCGCGCCCGTACGGGATCTCGGGCTCGTCGCCATCTGGGACGACGGCGACGGCAGTCACAGCGAGCCGCACGCCCCGCAGCCCCACGCGCGCGACGTCCTGCTGCTGCGCGCCGCCCACGACCGGTGCGCCTTCCTGCTCGGCTCCACCAGCTGCACGGTCGAGGCCGCGCAGCTCGTGGAGTCCGGCTGGGCCGCGCCGCTGGTCGCGGGACGCGATCAGGTCCGGCTCGCAGCCCCGCTCGTACGGACCGTCGGCGACGAGCTGCTCGCGCGCGACGAGGCCGCCCGGGCCGCGCGGCTCCCGTCGCTGGCCTGGGAGACCGTGCGGGAGGGCCTGAAGACCGGCCCGGTGCTCGTGCAGGTGCCGCGCCGGGGGTACGTACCGAGGCTGGCGTGCGAGCGCTGCCGGACGCCCGCCCGCTGCCGGCACTGCGCGGGCCCGCTGGAGGCGCCCGAGCAGCAGGAGCTGCGGTGCGGCTGGTGCGGGCGGGGCGCGCCGGAGTGGCACTGCGTGGAGTGCGGCTCGAACCGGCTGCGGGCCCAGATCGTGGGCGCGCGGCGGACGGCGGAGGAGCTGGGCCGGGCGTTCCCGGCGGTGCCGGTACGGACGTCGGGGCGGGACCACGTCCTGGACACCGTGCCCGGGCGGCCCGCGCTGGTCGTGTCCACCCCGGGCGCCGAGCCCGTCGCCGAAGGCGGCTACGCGGCGGCGTTGCTCCTCGACGGCTGGGCCATGCTCGGCCGCCCCGACCTGCGCGCGGGGGAGGAGGCGCTACGGCGCTGGATCGACGCGGCCTCGCTGGTGCGGGGCCAGGGGGAGGGCGGCACCGTCGTGGTCGTCGCCGAGCCGACGCTGCGGCCGGTGCAGGCGCTCGTGCGGTGGGACCCGGTCGGCCACGCCCAGCGGGAGCTGTCGGAGCGGGCGGAGCTGGGCTTTCCCCCGGTGTCCCGGATGGCCGCGGTCGCGGGCCCACCGGCCGCGGTCGAGTCGTTCCTGGTCGCCACCGAACTGCCGGGCGACGCGGAGGTGTTGGGCCCGGTGCCGCTCCCCGTCGTCCGGCCCGGCGGGCCGCGCCGGCCGGGCGACGCTCCGCCGGGGGAGCAGTGGGAGCGGGCCCTGATCCGCGTCCCGCCGGGCAACGGCGCGGCGCTGGCCGCGGCGCTCAAGAAGGCCCAGGCGGCACGGCTGGCGAGGGGCGGCGGCGAACCTGTCCGGGTCCGGGTGGACCCCCCGGACATCGGCTGACGGCCGCCGAACGCCCGTTCTCCGGCTGCCCGGCCCCCGGGTGGTGACTGGCCGTGCCCCGGGGGCCGGACGGATACCGCCGTACGGAACCGCGCGGGCCCTTGGCGGCCGGCGGGTCAGCCGTTGCGGGGGCCCGGGAAGGCCGAGGGGCGGGGGTCCTCGCGGAGGGTCTGCGTCGCGTGGGTCGGCTGCGGCGGCATCGTGCGGGCCGGCGGGACCACCGGGATCGTGCGGGTCGCGCCCGGTTCCGGCGCGTGCTCCTGCTCCACGACGAGCCCCGGCTGGGGCGCGCGGCGCGCGCCGTAGCGGCGGTGGACGGCCTGCTTCGTGACCCCGAGCGCCGAGCCCACCGCGTCCCACGAGAACCCGAGCGAGCGGTCGAAGTCGACCGCCGCCGTCACCAGGGTCTCGACACTGTCCCGCAGCTCCTGGGCGAGCCGCACGGTCGGCGCGGGCGCCCGCCCGTAGACGACGAAGCCGGTCGACGGGCCGGAGCGGCGCGGGCGGTAGACATTGCCCAACTGGGCCGTGAGCGTGCGCAGTGCGTCGACCTGGCGCCGGACCCGCTCGATGTCCCGCACCAACAGGTGCAGACTTGCCCGGGCTTGGGCGTCGTGGGTTGCGTGGTCGGCCATGTGAAAGCCTCTCGAACCGGCGTGGAAATAGGGTCGGGCCACGACAAGGGCGGGCCCGTTTCGGTCAATCTCTCTTGACCAACGCGCTACGCGTGGTTGGGTCACGCTGCGGGGGCGTACACGCATATGCGCGGGGCGCTCACCGTCACGTACGCCCCCTGGAGCCTGTCCGGCGGATCAGGGTCGGACAGGCCCTCGCGCCCCGGCCCCTAGACTGGTGTGCTGCCCTCTCCCACGCTCTCGGCTGCGCTCGAGCAGGGAGGTAGCCCCACCGCCCCGACATGCGAGGTATTTCCGAGTGAAGCTGGTCTTCGCAGGCACCCCCGAGGTCGCCGTGCCCGCCCTGGACGCCCTGCTCGCCTCCGGCCGGCACGAGGTGGCCGCCGTCGTCACCCGCCCCGACGCCCCCGCGGGCCGCGGCCGGCGCCTGGTGGCGAGCCCGGTCGCCGAGCGGGCGGAGGAGGCCGGGATCGAGATCCTCAAGCCGGCGAGGCCGCGCGACGAGGCGTTCCTCGCGCGGCTCCGCGAGATCGCCCCGGACTGCTGCCCGGTCGTCGCCTACGGCGCGCTCCTCCCCAAGGTCGCCCTCGACATCCCCACCCACGGCTGGGTCAACCTGCACTTCTCGCTGCTGCCCGCGTGGCGCGGCGCGGCCCCGGTGCAGCACGCCGTGATGGCGGGCGACGAGGTCACGGGCGCGTCGACGTTCCAGATCGAGGAGGGGCTCGACTCCGGCCCGGTCTACGGTGTGATCACCGAGGACGTCCGCCCCACCGACACCAGCGGCGACCTGCTCACCCGGCTCGCCTTCGCGGGCTCCGGGCTGCTCGCGGCGACCATGGACGGCATCGAGGACGGCACCCTCAAGGCCGTACCGCAGCCGGCCGACGGCGTCACGCTCGCGCCCAAGATCCAGGTCGAGGACGCGCACGTGGACTGGAAGGCCCCGGCGCTCCGCGTGGACCGTGTCGTACGCGGCTGCACACCCGCGCCGGGAGCCTGGACCGTCTTCCGCGGCGAGCGCCTCAAGCTGATCCAGACGGCACTTCTCCCCGACCGCACGGACCTCACGCCCGGCGAACTCGCGGCGGGCAAGAACAACGTGCACGTCGGCACCGGCTCCCACGCCGTCGAGCTCCTCTGGGTCCAGCCCCAGGGCAAGAAGCCGATGAAGGCCGCCGACTGGGCCCGAGGCGTCCGGATCGCCCCGGGCGAGCGGGTGGGTCTCTAGGTCGCGTCCGGAAAGTCTGGCCTGGCTCTCCGGGCGGACGACCATACTTTCCGGACACTCCCTAGGGCCTGTCCGGCGGCGCGGGGGTCGACGGCCGGGCGTGCTCCGGCCGCAGGGGCCCTTTTCCGTGGCCCGGGGCGGCGGACGTAGGCTGAGAGGGTTCGACCTCGTCATTTCTCACGCGGAGCACCTTTTGAGCGAGCAGGCACGTCGCCGTCCCCCCAAGCCGTATCGGCGCCCCAAGAAGGATCCCGTTCGGATCCTGGCCTTCGAGGCGTTGCGGGCGGTCGACGAGCGGGACGCCTACGCGAACCTCGTGCTGCCGCCGCTGTTGAAGAAGGCCCGGGAGGGCGGTGACTTCGACGGGCGGGACGCGGCGCTCGCGACCGAGCTGGTCTACGGGACGCTGCGGCGGCAGGGGACGTACGACGCCATCGTGTCGGCGTGCATCGACCGGCCGCTGCGCGAGGTCGACCCGCCCGTCCTCGACGTGCTGTCGCTCGGCGCGCACCAGCTGCTCGGCACGCGCATCCCCACGCACGCGGCCGTCTCGGCCAGCGTGGAGCTGGCGCGGGTGGTGCTCGGCGACGGCCGGGCCAAGTTCGTGAACGCCGTACTGCGGAAGATCTCGCAGCACGACCTCGACACCTGGGTCGAGCAGGTCGCCCCGCCCTACGAGGACGACGCCGAGGACCACCTCGCGGTCGTCCACTCGCACCCCCGCTGGGTCGTCTCGGCGCTCTGGGACGCGCTCGGCGGCGGCCGGGCCGGCATCGAGGACCTCCTGGAGGCCGACAACGAGCGGCCCGAGGTCACCCTCGTCGCCAGGCCGGGGCGCGCCACCACCGCCGAGCTGACCGACGAGGACACGCTGCCCGGCCGCTGGTCGCCGTACGCGGTGCGGATGGCCGAGGGCGGCGAGCCCGGGGCCATCGAGGCCGTGAAGGAGGGGCGGGCCGGTGTCCAGGACGAGGGCAGCCAGCTCGTCGCCATCGCGCTCGCCAACGCTCCCCTGGAGGGCCGCGACGAGCGCTGGCTCGACGGATGCGCGGGACCCGGCGGCAAGGCGGCCCTCCTCGGCGCCCTGGCCGCCGAACGCGGCGCCGCCCTGCTCGCCTCCGAGAAGCAGCCCCACCGCGCCCGGCTCGTCGAGCGCGCGCTGGCCGGCAACCCCGGCCCGTACCAGGTCATCGCCGCCGACGGCACCCGCCCGCCGTGGCGGCCCGGCTCCTTCGACCGCGTCCTGATGGACGTGCCCTGCTCGGGCCTGGGCGCGCTGCGCCGCCGCCCCGAGGCCCGCTGGCGCCGCCGCCCGGAGGACCTGGACGGCTTCGCCCCGCTCCAGCGCGGTCTGCTGCGCGAAGCGCTGTCGGCGGTCCGCGTGGGAGGCGTCGTCGGGTACGCGACCTGCTCGCCGCACCTGGCCGAGACCCGGATCGTCGTCGAGGACGTCCTCAAGGGGCGCGGCGGCCCGGCGGTCGAGGCGGAGTGGATCGACGTCCGCCCGCTGATGCCCGGAGTCCCCGCGCTCGGCGAAGGACCGGACGTCCAGCTCTGGCCGCACCTGCACGGCACCGACGCGATGTACCTGGCGCTGCTCCGCCGTACCTCCTGAGAGACGTGAAGAGACGGAAAGGTCGGTTACGTCTGCCTTTTCGGACCGGATTCGGGTCCGAAGTCGCCCGGATCCCGGTCCGAAACCGCTTCGCGGCAAAGAAGTGCCCAAGAACATGGCAGGCTTGGCACATGGCGCAGATCAACCCCAGCATCCTGTCCGCAGACTTCGCCCGCCTCGCCGAGGAGGCGAAGGCCGTCGACGGAGCCGACTGGCTGCACGTCGATGTCATGGACAACCACTTCGTCCCCAACCTGACCCTCGGCGTGCCGATCGTCGAGTCGCTGGCCCGGGCCACGGACACCCCGCTGGACTGCCACCTCATGATCGAGGACCCGGACCGCTGGGCCCCGCAGTACGTGGAGGCCGGCGCCGGGTCCGTCACCTTCCACGTCGAGGCGGCCGCCGCCCCCGTGCGGCTCGCCCGCGAGATCCGGGCGAAGGGCGCGCGCGCCGCGATGGCGCTGAAGCCGGCCACGCCCATCGAGCCGTACGAGGACCTGCTCCCCGAGCTCGACATGCTGCTGATCATGACCGTCGAGCCCGGCTTCGGCGGGCAGGCCTTCCTCGACATCATGCTGCCCAAGATCCGTCGCACCCGTGAGCTGATCTCCAAGCACGGCCTTGAGTTGTGGCTGCAGGTCGACGGCGGGGTGGCCGAATCCACCATCGAGCGGTGCGCCGAGGCCGGCGCCGACGTCTTCGTCGCCGGATCGGCGGTCTACGGCGCCCAGGACCCGGCCGAGGCCGTCCGCTCGCTCCGTGCCAAGGCCGACGCCGCGACCGCCACGGCGGCGTGGGCGTGTGGCCACTGAACCTCCGGCAGATGAACGCGGTCCGTCGGAGCGCCGACAGGACCGATCGGGACCCGCCGGATCTGACAGGATGAACGGCGAGTCCAGAGTGTGAACGACAGCAGTACGACGGCAGCACGACCAGCACCACGACGCGGCACGTGAGCAGCGGTACGTGAACAGAGCTAAGGAGATCGCGGTGGCGGGAATCTCGGCGGGACGGTCAGCCCTGCGGATGGGACCCGCGGAGCTGGTGCAGGCGGCGGCCATGGCGCGCCGCTTCTACCTCGAGGGCAAGTCCAAGATCCAGATCGCGGAGGAGTTCGGCGTGAGCCGCTTCAAGGTGGCCCGGGTCCTGGAGACCGCGCTCGAACGCGACCTCGTACGGATCGAGATCCGCGTCCCGGCCGAGCTGGACGCCGAGCGCTCGGACGCGCTCCGCGCCCGCTACGGGCTCCGCCACGCAGTCGTCGTCGAGTCGCCGGCGGAGGGCGAGGACGAGTCGCCGGACCCGGAGAACCTCGGCGAGGTCGCCGCCGACCTGCTCGGCGAACTGGTCAACGAGGGCGACGTCCTCGGCCTGGCCTGGGGCCGCTCGACCATCCACATGGCCGCCGCCCTCGACCGGCTGCCCCCGTGCACGGTCGTCCAGCTCACCGGCGTGTACGACGCGGGGACCGCCGAGCGCGGCTCGGTCGAGGCCGTCCGCCGTGCCGCCCAGGTCTCCGGCGGCGAGGCGCACCCCATCTACGCGCCGATGCTGCTGCCCGACCCCGCCACGGCGGCCGCGCTGCGCAACCAGACGGGCATCGCGCGGGCCTTCGAGTACTTCGACAAGGTCACCGTCGCCTGTGTCTCCATCGGCTCCTGGGAGCCGGGCATCTCGACCGTGCACGACATGCTCACGGACGAGGAGCGCGCCCACTACGCCTCCCTCGGCGTCGCCGCCGAGATGTCCGCGCACCTCTTCGACTCCGAGGGGCGCCGGGTCGGCCGTGACCTGGGCGAGCGCTGCATCACGGTCGAGGCCGACCGGCTGCGCCGGATCCCCGAGGTCGTCGCGATCGCGGGCGGCCAGCGCAAGGCGGCGGCGATCGGGGCGGTCCTCCGCTCCGGGCTCGTCACCAGCCTCGTGACCGACCGGGCCGCGGCCGACTACCTCCTCACCGAGTCCGCCCCCGGCCCGCGCCCCGCGCTGGAGCGCGCGGACCCGGACGGCGTCTGAGACCTGCGTCTGAGACCTGCGTCCGAGACCGGCGTCTGAGACCGGCGTCCGAGACCTGCGTCCGAGACCTGCGTCCGAGACCTGGCGTTCTCTGCCGTGGGCCTTCCCGCCGGACCCGGCCTACGGCAGGCGTGGTGACCGGGCTCGACGTACCGTCGGGGCATGTTGCTCCGGCCCCTGCGCGCGCTCTTCGCGCTCTTCCTGTGCGTCGGCGTGCTCGTCGGCTGTTCGACCGCCGGGAGCGGCGGCAGCCCCGCCCCCACCGGCTCCTCCGGTCTGGAGGCCGTCCGCGTCGCGGAGCTGCCGGACGAGGCGCGGGCGACCCTCCGGCTCATCGAGCGCGGAGGGCCCTTCCCGTACGAGAAGGACGGCGCGACCTTCTCCAACTTCGAGCGGATCCTGCCGCAGCACAAGCGCGGCTACTACCGCGAGTACACGGTCCGCACCCCCGGCGAACGCGATCGTGGCGCCCGGCGTCTCGTCACCGGACGCGGCGGCGAGGTCTACTACACCGACGACCACTACGAGACCTTCCGGGAGGTCCTGCCCGATGAAGCTCGCTGAGGCGCTGCGCGACCCCGTCGTCCTCGATCTGCGCGGAGTCGTGGACAAGTCCGCCTTCATGGACCGCTGCGCCACCGCCCTCGCGCTGCCGCGCTGGTTCGGGCGGAACTGGGACGCCCTCGCCGACTGTCTGACCGACCTCGGCCGCCCGGTGGCCCTCGTCGTCACGGGCTGGCAGGCTTATGCCACGGCCCGACCGAGCGACTGGGAGACCGCCCAGGACGTCTTCGCCACGGCCGCCGACACCAGCACCACGGGCCTCACCGTCCTCCTCGCACTGGGAACCCCGCGGGGGACCCCTCTTGGAGGATCGGACGAAGAGGGTCCGGCAAGCCTCGGATGAATCGCCCGGGTCGGGTACGCGCACCGGCGTGGGACAATGAACTACGTGCTTTTTCCCCTGGCTGAAATGCCTAGGGGCCGATCCGAACGACTGGGATGTCAGCACGTGCGTTTCCTCAATGACGTCAAGCCGCCCTACGACCTGACGTACGACGATGTGTTCATGGTGCCGAGCCGCTCGGCGGTGGGTTCCCGCCAGGCCGTGGACCTCTCCTCGCCCGACGGTACGGGTACGACGATCCCGCTGGTCGTCGCCAACATGACCGCGATCGCCGGCCGCCGCATGGCCGAGACCGTCGCCCGCCGTGGCGGCCTGGTCGTCATTCCCCAGGACATCCCGATCGAGGTCGTCACCGACGTCATCGGGTGGGTCAAGAGCCGCCACCACGTCCTGGACACCCCGATCGTCCTGGAGCCCCACCAGACCGTCGCCGACGCGCTCTCGCTGCTGCCGAAGCGCGCGCACGACGCCGGTGTCGTCGTGGACGAGGACCGCCGTCCGGTCGGTGTGGTCACCGACGCGGACCTCTCCGGTGTGGACCGCTTCACGCAGCTCTCCGAGGTCATGTCGAGGGACCTGCTGCTCCTCGACGCCGACATCGACCCGCGCGACGCGTTCAACACGCTCGACCACGCCAACCGCCGCTACGCCCCGGCCGTGGACAAGGACGGCCGTCTCGTCGGCATCCTGACCCGCAAGGGCGCCCTGCGCGCGACCCTGTACACCCCGGCGACCGACGCCGCCGGCAAGCTGCGCATCGCCGCCGCCGTCGGCATCAACGGCGACTTCGTGGGCAAGGCCAAGCAGCTCCTCGACGCGGGCGTCGACACGCTCGTCATCGACACGGCGCACGGCCACCAGGAGTCGATGATCGCCGCGATCAAGGCCGTCCGCGCGCTCGACCCGCAGGTCCCGATCGTCGCCGGCAACATCGTCGCCGCCGAGGGAGTCAAGGACCTCATCGACGCCGGCGCGGACATCATCAAGGTCGGCGTCGGCCCCGGCGCCATGTGCACCACGCGCATGATGACCGGTGTCGGCCGCCCGCAGTTCTCCGCCGTCCTGGAGTGCGCCGCCGAGGCGAAGAAGTACGGCAAGCACGTCTGGGCCGACGGCGGTGTCCGCCACCCGCGCGACGTCGCCATGGCGCTCGCCGCCGGTGCGTCCAACGTGATGATCGGCTCCTGGTTCGCCGGGACGTACGAGTCCCCGGGCGACCTCCAGCAGGACGCCAACGGCCGGCTCTACAAGGAGTCGTTCGGCATGGCCTCCGCCCGCGCGGTGCGCAACCGCACGAGCGAGGAGTCCGCGTACGACCGGGCCCGCAAGGCGCTCTTCGAGGAGGGCATCTCCACCTCGCGGATGTTCCTCGACCCGACCCGTCCGGGCGTCGAGGACCTGATCGACTCGATCATCGCGGGTGTCCGCTCCTCCTGCACCTACGCGGGCGCGGCTTCGCTCGCCGAGTTCGAGGAGAAGGCGACGGTCGGCATCCAGAGCGCCGCCGGTTACGCCGAGGGCAAGCCGCTGCACGCCAGCTGGAGCTAGTCGCCGGCAGTTCGTCGTATGCCGAAGGCCCCCGCGAGTCCTGAGCCGACTCGTGGGGGCCTTCGGCGTACTCACCGGCGTCCGTACTCACCCGCGTACGTACGGACCCAGGGCCCGCGCCACCGCCGCCGCCATCCGGGCGTGGCCCCGGTCGTTGGGGTGCAGGCCGTCCGCCAGGTCCTCCGGGTCGAGCAGGGACCGCCCTGAGAGCACCAGGAGCCGTTCGTCGCCCTCCGCCGCCAGGTCCCGGCCCGCGTGCTCCATGGCCGTGCGCAGGTCCGCGAGGGTGGCGCCCAGCGCGTTCGGGGCGGTCTCCGCCTCCGGCCGCAGCACAGGGGAGAGGATCAGCAGCGGGGCGTCCGGGTGGCCCCGGCGCACCAGACCCACGTACGCCCGTACCGTCTCGTACAGCCAGCCGGCCGAACTGGGCGCCCTGGACCAGCAGTTGGTGCCGAAGGCGAGGGTGACGAGCTCGCCGGGGAGGCTCGCCAGCTGCTCGGCGAGGGGCAGCTCGCCGCGCGCCCCGCCCGCGAAGCCGAGGTTGACCGTGTCCAGGCCGAGCGCCCGGCCCGCCGTCGCCGGCCAGGAGTGCGCGGGCCGGGTCGACCACCAGCCCTCGGTGATCGAGTCCCCGTGCACCAGCCAGCGCGGCCGCCTCGGGGCGGGGGAGAGGGCGCCCTCGCGCGCCCGCAGCCCCAGCACCACCGGCGCCTGGCTCTCCGGCAGATGGACCGCGAACGTCCCTCCCCCGGGCGGTAGGTCGAGCGCGATCGTGGCCTCCTCCGCCGGGGCCGTGAAGCTCTCGCCCACGCACCGCCCGTCCCGCCAGAGCGCGAAGCAGTGCCGCAGGGCCCGCATGGCGTCCCCGGTCCCTGGAACGGCCGCGCGATAGCGCAGCTCGACCGCGCGCGTGCCGGGCGCGGCCGTGAACTCCACCCGTACGCCGATCGGCAGCGCCGCCCGCTCGGCGGTGTCCCAGGGCAGCCGGGCCAGGTCGGCGGGGTCGGCGCGGACCGCCCGGCCGCCGTCGAGCCAGGCCGTGCCGCGCAGGTAAGGAGTGGGTTCCAGCCAGCCCACCGAAGCCTCCGATCGAGGTGACGCAGGGGGCTCGCAGAGTCGTTCATCGCGCACGAGGAGTCAATGCGCACGCGGAGGGTGCTTCACACCCCCGTTCGGGCCCAATGTGCCGATTCATGCGGCGGGGCGCAATGTTTCCCCGTCTGGGCCCCGAGCGCGCAATGATCATCTGTGGGTGCGCAACAACCCTGCATTACGAGCGCGAAGCGTCGGGGCTTAGGCTCATGCCTCGTACCAGGAGTGGCGGCGACCGCCTGCTCGGCGGTTCCCCCTTCCCTCGCGGGCCCTTTCGTCATGCCCGCGTACCGCCGTGGTCGTCGCATTTCGACAGGCAGCGATCAAGGAGCCTTCGCAGTGCTGGATCAAGGCACGGCCTCACCGGCCGTCGAGCCGTCCGTCCCCAAGACCTCGGGGCTCTCCGCCCTCACCCGGCGCAAGCCGGTAGAACGCCTGGTCGCCGAGGGTGGCCAGGGCGAGGGCGGCCAGCTCCGCCGCACGCTCTCGATGTGGCAGCTGACCATGATCAGCATCGGAGCCACGCTCGGAACCGGCATCTTCGTCGTCCTCGGCGACACCGTGCCGAAGGCGGGCCCCGCGGTCACCGTCGCCTTCGTCATCGCCGGTCTCACGGCGCTCTTCTCCGCCCTCTCGTACGCCGAGCTGGCGGGCTCCATACCGGTCGCCGGTTCCTCCTACTCGTATGCGTACGCAACGATGGGTGAACTCGTCGCCTGGGTCTGCGGCTGGTGCCTGGTCCTGGAGTACGGCGTCTCGGTCGCCGCCGTGGCGGTCGGCTGGGGCGAGTACCTCAACGAGCTTCTCGACGGCACGATCGGCATCACCATCCCCGAGGTGCTCTCCTCGGCGCCCGGTGAGGGCGGCATCATCAACCTGCCGGGTCTGATCGTCGTCCTGCTCGCGATGGTCTTCCTGCTCGGCGGCGCCCGCGAGTCCGCCGTCGTCAACACCGTCATGGTGTTCGTGAAGATCGCCGCCCTGGTGCTCTTCTGCGCCATCGGCTTCATGGGCTTCAAGTCCGGCAACTACGCCGACTTCATGCCGCTCGGCATGGCGGGCGTCAGCGCCGCCGGAGCGAGCCTCTTCTTCTCGTACATCGGCTTCGACGCCGCCTCCACCGCCGGTGAGGAGGCGAAGGACCCGAAGCGCGACCTGCCCCGCGCGATCATGCTGTCGCTCCTCATCGTCACCGTCCTCTACGTCCTCGTCGCGGCCGTCGCAGTCGGCGCGTGGAACTGGAAGGACTTCGAGGGCTCCGAGGCCACGCTCGCCGCGATCATGAACGACGTCAGCGGCCAGGCCTTCTGGGGCACGCTGCTCGCGGCCGGCGCCGTCATCTCGATCGCCAGCGTCGTCCTGACCGTCCTCTACGGCCAGACCCGTGTGCTCTTCGCGATGTCCCGCGACGGCCTGGTGCCGAAGGTGTTCGGCAAGGTCAGCGGCAAGACCGGCACCCCGCGCGTGAACACCGTCATCGTCTCGCTGTTCTGCGGCGCCCTCGCGTCCGTCATCCCGCTGGGCAAGCTCGTCGACGCCACCAGCATCGGCACCCTGTTCGCCTTCGCTCTGGTCAACATCGCGGTCATCGTGCTGCGCCGCACCCGCCCGACCATGGACCGCACGTTCCGCGTCCCGCTCGGCTGGACCTTCCCGATCCTCGGCTTCGGGTTCTGCGTCTACAACATGTTCAGCCTGGACTCGATCACCTGGGTGGTCTTCGGTTGCTGGATGGCCGCGGGCCTCGTGTTCTACTTCCTGTACGGCATGCGCCGCTCCCGCCTGGCCACCGACACCGGGGCCTCCGACGCAGAGAAGTGATCCACCCGTAGTGCGACTCAACGACCTCGACGAACGCATCGTCCACGCCCTCGCGGAGGACGCCCGCCGCTCGTACGCCGACATCGGTTCGCTCGTCGGCCTGTCCGCCCCCGCCGTCAAGCGGCGCGTGGACCGGCTGCGGGCCGAGGGCGCCATCACCGGATTCACCGTACGGGTGGACCCGGCGGCGCTCGGCTGGGAGACCGAGGGGTTCGTCGAGATCTACTGTCGCCACAACACCTCGCCCGACGACATCCGGCGAGGTCTGGAGCGGTACCCCGAGGTGGTGTCCGCGTCGACCGTCACCGGCGACGCGGACGCCGTCGTCCAGGTCTTCGCCTCCGACATGCGCCACTTCGAGCGCGTCCTGGAGCGCATCGCTGGCGAGCCGTTCGTGGAGCGCACCAAGTCCGTCCTGGTGCTCTCGCCGCTGCTGCGGCGCTTCTCCTCCGGCTCGCCCGCGTAGCCCCGGCGGCCGGGGGGCGGGGCGGGCCGTGGTTCCCGCACCGCCCCTCGGCCTCGACCCGGCCGTCCTAGTTGTACGGAACCTGCCAGGGCAGCACCTTGAAGTCACCCGTCCCGGCCTTCGTCTTCTCGAAGGGCGCGGCGCTGGTGCACTTCGGCACCTCGTCCTTCGTCGGGTCGTTGGAGGCCATCCAGCTGTAGCCCAGGCGGTCGTGCTTCCCGAGGTCGTGCACCGAGATGCCGACCCGCTTGCCCAGCGACGGTGCCAGCACGCCGTCCGACCGGGTGATCACACCCGTCACCACCGCGACCTTGCCGCCCGTCGACAGGCAGTCGACCTTCACATCGGCCGACCCGCCGAAGTCCCCGATGTAGTGGCTGAAGCGGAACGTCCCCGTCGCCTTCGTCGGGTCCCGCTGGTCCTTCGCCGCCAGGTGCGCGTCGAAGGTGAAGGTGATGTCGTCCCCGGCCGGCCGGTAGAGCTTCGCGGTCCCGGTCAGCGCGGCCGCCTCGCGGCTGCCGCCCCGGCCGTCCCCCGAGGCGACGGCGGAGCCCGCGGCCCCGGCGGTGATCAGTGCGGCGGCGGCCAGGGCGACGATCTTCGTACGGCGGTTCATGGTGGTCCTTTCAGCAGGTCAACCGGACAGCCACCACTCTTCCGCGCGGCCCGCCCCGGGGCGTCGCGCCACGGAACGGTTCGGTCTCCGCCGCACGGCGGGGGAGCGCTCCGACCCGAGCATGAGGGGTGCGCGCAACGAATCGCCGTGGCGCCCGCGCATCGCGCAACGGTTCGACGGTCGGTCCGCAACGGTCGCGCCTTGTCCCGATGCGGCCCGGAACCGTACCGTTTTTGACGTCGCTCTGACGCCCCACCCTGCCCTCCCGCACCAGCGAAGGACCCTGCCGATGCCGCCGCTGCGCACCGCCCTGCTCCAGAGTTCCGGCGAGCTCGGCGACGTGGCCGCCAACCTCAAGGTCCTCGACGAGGCCGCCGCCCGCGCGGCCGCCGCCGGCGCGGGGGTGCTGCTCGCCCCCGAGCTCTTCCTCACCGGTTACGCCATCGGCGCCGACATGGCGCGCCTGGCCGAACCGGCCGACGGCCCCTCCGCGCGCGCCGTCGCGGCCCTCGCCGCCCGACACGGCCTGGCCATCGGCTACGGCTACCCGGAGCGGGACACCGAGCAGCACGGCGTCCTGTACAACGCGGCCCAGCTCATCGGCGCCGACGGCGCCACCCTCCTGCGCTACCGCAAGACCCACCTCTTCGGCGACTTCGAGCACCACTGGTTCACCCCCGGCGAGGACGCCGTCGTCCAGGCGGAGCTCGGCGGCCTCACGGTCGGCCTGATGATCTGCTACGACGTCGAGTTCCCCGAGAACGTGCGGGCGCAGGCCCTGGCCGGTACGGACCTCCTCCTCGTACCGACCGCGCTGATGCACCCCGCGGAGGTCGTCCCCGAGTCCGTCGTCCCCGTGCGCGCCTTCGAGAACCAGATCTACATCGCGTACGCCAACCGGACCGGCCCCGAGGGCGACTTCGAGTTCGTCGGCCTCTCCACGCTCGCCGCCCCGGACGGCACCGCCCGGGTCCGCGCCGGCCGCGGCGAGGACCTCGTCATCGGCGACGTGGACCCCGCCCTGCTCGCCGCCTCCCGCAAGGACAACCCGTACCTCCGCGACCGGCGTCCCGGCCTCTACGGCTCCCTCGTCTGAGCCGCCCCCCTTCTTCCCGTACTTCCCCGCTTTCCCCGCAAGGAGTCCGTACCCCATGACGTCCACGGTGCCCACGACCGCCGTCCCGCACAGCGACGGCCAGCCGCCGATCACCATGTTCGGTCCGGACTTCCCGTACGCCTACGACGACTTCCTGGCCCACCCGGCCGGTCTCGGCCAGATACCCGCGACCGAGCACGGCACCGAGGTCGCCGTCATCGGCGGCGGACTCTCCGGCATCATCGCCGCGTACGAGCTGATGAAGATGGGCCTCAAGCCCGTCGTCTACGAGGCCGACCAGATCGGTGGCCGGCTCCGCACCGTCGGCTTCGAGGGCACCGGCACCGAGGGGCTCACGGCGGAGATGGGCGCGATGCGCTTCCCGCCCTCCTCCACCGCGTTCCAGCACTACATCGACCTGGTGGGCCTGGAGACGCAGGCGTTCCCCAACCCGCTCGCCGAGTCCACCCCGTCGACCGTCGTCGACCTCAAGGGCGAGTCGCACTACGCGCAGACCGTCGACGACCTGCCGCAGGTCTACCGCGACGTGATGAACGCGTGGAACGCCTGCCTCGACGAGGGCGCCGACTTCTCCGACATGAACCAGGCCATGCGCGAGCGGGACGTCCCGCGCATCCGCGAGATCTGGTCGAAGCTCGTCGAGAAGCTGGACAACCAGACCTTCTACGGCTTCCTCTGCGAGTCCGAGTCCTTCAAGTCCTTCCGCCACCGCGAGATCTTCGGCCAGGTCGGCTTCGGCACCGGCGGCTGGGACACCGACTTCCCCAACTCGATCCTGGAGATCCTCCGGGTCGTCTACACCGAGGCCGACGACCACCACCGCGGCATCGTGGGCGGCTCGCAGCAGCTGCCGCTGCGCCTGTGGGAGCGCGAGCCGGAGAAGATCGTCCACTGGGCCCAGGGCACCTCCCTGAAGTCCCTGCACGACGGTGACCCGAAGCCGGCCGTGACCCGGCTGAACCGCACCGCGGGCAACCGGATCACCGTCACGGACGCCTCCGGCGACATCCGTACGTACCAGGCGGCGATCTTCACCGCCCAGTCCTGGATGCTGCTCTCCAAGATCGCCTGCGACGACTCGCTCTTCCCGATCGACCACTGGACGGCGATCGAGCGCACCCACTACATGGAGAGCTCGAAGCTGTTCGTCCCCGTCGACAGGCCGTTCTGGCTGGACAAGGACGAGGAGACCGGCCGGGACGTCATGTCGATGACGCTGACCGACCGGATGACCCGCGGCACGTACCTCCTGGACGACGGCCCGGACAAGCCGGCCACGATCTGCCTCTCTTACACGTGGTGCGACGACAGCCTGAAGTGGCTGCCGCTGTCCGCGAACGAGCGGATGGAGGTCATGCTGAAGTCGCTCGGCGAGATCTACCCGAAGGTCGACATCCGGAAGCACATCATCGGCAACCCGGTGACCGTCTCCTGGGAGAACGAGCCCTACTTCATGGGCGCCTTCAAGGCGAACCTGCCGGGCCACTACCGCTACCAGCGCCGCCTGTTCACGCACTTCATGCAGGACCGGCTGCCGGAGGACAAGCGGGGCATCTTCCTCGCGGGCGACGACATCTCGTGGACGGCCGGCTGGGCCGAGGGCGCCGTGCAGACCGCGCTCAACGCCGTGTGGGGCGTCATGCACCACTTCGGCGGCTCGACCGACGCCACCAACCCGGGCCCGGGCGACGTCTACGACGAGATCGCCCCGGTGGAGCTCCCGGAGGACTGAGCGTACGGAGCCGGCCGCCGCGCGGAGTCAGCCGCGCACGGACAGCGGGGTGAGCAGCATCCGCCCCACCAGGCCCACCGACCGGTCGAGGCGTTCGGTGAACTCCTCGGCCAGGTCGGGCAGTTCGCCCAGTTCCCAGAGGGAGCGGGCGGAGAGCCAGGCCCCGTCACGGGCCCGGTCCAGGCTCCAGCAGCCCAGCAGATGCGTCAGCGGGTCCGCGACCTCCAGGAGGTCCGGGCCCGGCATCAGTTCCTCGCGGATCCGCTCCTCCAGGAGGACGAGGATGTCGCCGACCCGGTCGAACTCGTCCTCGAGGTCGCGCGGCGCGCAGTCGAGGGTCCGGCAGGTGTCGACCACGGCGAGTGCAAGGTCGTGGCCGATGTGCGCGTTGATCCCGGCGAGCGCGAACTGGAGCGGCCGTACGCCGGGATGGCGGCGGTAGTGGAAGAGCGGCCGCCAGCAGGCCGGGGCGGGGCCGTCGGCGGCGACGGTGTCCACGACCGCGAGATAGCGCTCGGCGAAGCGGATGTCGAGGGTGGCGGCGGCCCGCCGGTCGGCGAAGGTGCCGGAGTCGATGGCTCGGCCGATCTCCTCCGTCACGGTCAGATAGACCCGGTTGAAGACGGCGACGCCGTCGGCCGGATGCCAGGCCGAGCGGATTCTCCGCATCCGCTCCACCACCGGGTCGACCGCGGTGAACTGCCCGATCTGCGTGGTCTGCACCATGGGAGCAGCGTCGCAGCAGCCGGGCTCGGGAGGGAACTCCCTCGGCCCGGCTTACCCAGAACGGGCGAATATGGCTACGACTTGTCGGCCGACTCGCTGTCCTCCGTGCCCTCGTACGAGCTGGTGCCGGAGTCGAGCAGCGGCTCCTGCTGCTTCAAGTGCGCCGGGGCGAAGGCCCGCAGCACGTGGTAGCCGGTGATCACGACGATGGTGCCGAGGGCGATGCCGCCGAGCTCGAAGGTGTCGGTGAAGGTGAGCTTGACCCCGCCGACGCCGATGATGATGCCCGCCGCGGCCGGCACCAGGTTGAGCGGGTTGCGGAGGTCCACCTTCGCGTTGATCCAGATCTGGGCGCCGAGCAGGCCGATCATGCCGTAGAGGATCACCGTGATGCCGCCGAGCACACCGCCCGGGATCGCGGCCACGACCGCGCCGAACTTGGGGCAGAGGCCGAAGAGCAGCGCGAAGCCGGCCGCGGCCCAGTAGGCGGCGGTGGAGTAGACGCGGGTGGCGGCCATGACGCCGATGTTCTCGGAGTACGTGGTGTTCGGCGGGCCGCCCACGGCGGTCGACAGCATCGAGGCGGCGCCGTCGGCCGCGATGGCCGTGCCGAGCTTGTCGTCGAGCGGGTCGCCGGTCATCTCGCCGACGGCCTTGACGTGACCGGCGTTCTCGGCGATCAGGGCGATGACGACGGGCAGCGCGACGAGGATCGCCGACCACTCGAAGCTCGGGCCGTGGAAGGACGGCAGGCCGATCCAGTCGGCCTTCGAGACGGCGGAGAGGTCGAGCCGCCAGTGGTCGGTGACCTGGCCGCCGGGACCCATCGAGTGGATCTTGCCGAAGACCAGGTCGAAGATCCACGAGATGCCGTAGCCGAAGATCAGGCCGAGGAAGATCGCGATGCGCGACCAGAATCCGCGCAGACAGACCACGGCCAGACCGGTGAAGAGCATGACCAGCAGCGCGGTCCACTGGTCCTGCGGCCAGTACGTGGCGGCGGTCACCGGGGCGAGGTTGAAGCCGATCAGCATGACGACGGCGCCCGTGACGATCGGGGGCATCGCCGCGTGGATGATCCGCGCGCCGAACTTCCGTACCGCCAGACCCGCGAGGAACAGCGCACCGCCGACGACGAACACCGCGCCGGTGACCGTCGCGCTGGTGCCGCCGGAGGCCCGGATGGCCGCGGCGACACCGACGAAGGAGAGCGAACAGCCCAGGTAGCTCGGGACCGTGCCCCGCGTCGCGAGCAGGAAGATCACCGTCGCGACGCCGGACATCATGATGGCGAGGTTGGGATCGAGTCCCATCAGCACGGGCGCCACGAAGGACGCGCCGAACATGGCGACCACGTGCTGGGCGCCGAGACCGACCGTACGGGGCCAGGAGAGCCGCTCGTCGGGCCGGACCACGGCGCCCGGAGCAGGTGTTCGTCCGTCGCCGTGCAGGGTCCAGCGCACGCCGAGGTTCATGTGGTCGCTCCAGTTCTCCGGTGACGGCGGCCGGTTCGCCGCGCGAGACTCAGCCGAAAAAGATCAGAGACATGGTAAGGCGCCGCTGGTCACCGGGGTTCCGCCGCGGGGTCGGCGCGACCTCCCCGCAGGCGTTCTACGACACCTTTCCTGAGCTCGCCGCCGGGGTCCCGCTCGCGGCAGGTGCCGTGGCCCGGGCCCCCGGGCGGAGCACCCCGGCGCCGAGCACCAGGCCGAAGGCGAGCAGGGTGACCAGGCCGAAGGAGAACATCAGCGAGGTCGCGTCGGCGATGCCGCCGATGGCGGAGGGGGCGATGAGCCCCGAGGTGTACGTGATGGTGGCGACGCCCGCGATGGCCTGGCTGGGGTTCGGGCCGCTGCGTCCGGCAGCGGCGAAGGCCAGCGGTACGACGACGGCGACCCCGAGCCCGATGAGACCGAAACCGGCCATCGCCACGGCGGCGTGCGGGGCGAGGACCACGAGCAGGCCGCCGAGGGTCGCGGCGACACCGCCGACCCGTACCGTCCGCACCGCGCCGAACCGGTCCACCACCCGGTCGCCGACAAGCCGTGCGACGGCCATGGTCAGCGCGAAGGCGGTGGTCGAGGCAGCCGCGACACCGGCCGACGAGCCGAGTTCGTCCCGCAGGTAGACCGCCGACCAGTCCAGGCTGGCGCCCTCGGCGAACACCCCGCAGAAGCCGATGGCGCCGATGATCAGCGCGGACTTCGGAGGCAGCGAGAAGCGCGGCGGGGCCTCCTCGTCGGGGGCGCTCTGCAGATCGAGGACGCCCTGGCAGCAGACCAGGCCGAGCGCCGTCAGGGCGAGGGCCGCGATCAGGTGGTGCAGCCGGGCGTCCGCGCCGAAGTGGGCGGCGACGGTGCCCGCGGCGGAGCCGATGAGCGCGCCGACGCTCCACATGCCGTGCAGGCTGGACATGATCGACTTGCCGAGACGATTCTCCGTCTCGACGCCGAGGGCGTTCATCGCCACGTCGGACATGCCGGCCGTGGCGCCGTAGACGAAGAGCACCGCGCAGAGCCCGTAGATGTCGGGGGCGAGCGACGGCAGGGTGAGGGCCATCGTCCAGAGCACGAGCAGTCCGCGGAGTGCCGTACGGGCCCCGAAGCGGTGGCTGATCGCGCCGGCGAGCGGCATCGCGAGCGAGGCGCCGATCGCGGGGAAGGCCAGGGCGAGGCCGAGTTGGCCCGCGCTGACGTCCGCGTGGTCCTGGATCCAGGGGATCCGGGTGGCGAAGCTGCCCGTGACCGCGCCGTGGACGCAGAAGACGGCGGCGACGGCGAACCGGGCCCGCCGCAGTCGCTCGGTACTGAAGACGGTCTCGCCCGCCATGTGCCCTCCCTCGGTTGGTGGGCGGTAAACTATCAGGAACCCTGCCTGATAAATAGTGGGGTGGCGGAAAGCGCCGCCACGCGTCTGAGAGGATCCCGGCATGGCCGCATCCCCGAGCACCGCCCGGGCCATCAACGACCGGCTCGCCCTGCGACTGCTCCAGGACGAGGGGCCGTTGACGGCGACCCAGCTCAAAACGCTGACCGGACTCTCCCGCCCCACCGTCGCCGATCTCGTCGAACGGCTCCGGGGTTCCGGACTCGTCCGCGTCGTGGGGGAGTCCGGCGCGGAGCGGCGCGGCCCCAACGCCAAGCTGTACGGCCTCGTCGCCGACCGCGCCCACCTCGCGGCCCTCGACGTCCGTACGAACTCCGTCTCGCTCACCGTCGCCGACCTCCTGGGCACCACGCTCGCCGAGGCATCGGCCCCGATCGGCGGGGAGGACGGGACCGGGCCCGCCGTCGAGAAGGCCGTCTCGCTCCTGGAGCGGACCGCGAAGTCGGCCGGGGTGGACCACCTGCACAGCGTCGCCGTCGGCGCGCCCGGACTGATCGACCCGGCCACGGGCGAGCTGCGCGACACCGCGAAGCTCCCCGAATGGCACCGGCGGCTGATCGCCACGCTCCAGGAACGCCTGCCCGCGACCGTGCTCGTGGAGAACGAGACCAACCTCGCGGCCGTCGCCGAGCAGCGGGTCGGCGCCGCCCGCGACCACGACACCTTCGTGCTGATCTGGCTCGGCCAGGGCGTGGGCGCGGCCGTCGTCCTCGACGGCCGGCTGCGCCGAGGGGCCTCGGGCGGGGCGGGCGAACTCGGCTTCCTGCCGGTGCCCGGCACCTCCGGGCTGCCCTCGGCCACCGGCTGCGAGGGCGGCTTCCACGAGCTGGCCTGCGCCGCGGCGGTGGAGGCCCTCGCCGTGGAGCACGGCCTCGACCCCGCCGGTGCGCTCGGCTCCGGGCACGGCCCCTTCCTGGAAACCCTGGCCCGCCGCCTCGCGGTCGGCGCGGCGGCCGTCGCCTCGGTCCTCGACCCGGGCTGCATCGTCCTCGGCGGGGAGACGGGCCACCTGGGCGGACCGGAACTCGCCGCCCGCGTCGAGGCCGAACTCGCCGCGCTCTCCCCGCTCCGTACGGAGGTCCGCGCCACCGCGCTCGGCGACACGGCCGTCCTGCGCGGCGCCCTCCTGGCCGCCCGCGACGCGGCCCAGGACGCCCTTTTTCCCTAGGGGCGACGCCCTTTTTCTCTAGGGGCGGTGTCGGTACCGGCGACTATGCTGATCATCTGTTCGAGCAGTTCGGACCATGAGGGGGATCATGATCGACGTCGACGGGTATCTGGCCGCGCTGGGGGTGGCCCGGCCGGCGGCCCCGACCGCCGAGGCGCTGTGGGCACTGCACCGGGCGCAGGTGGAGCGGGTCGCCTACGAGAACCTCGACATCCATCTGGGGCGGCCGACGGGCATCGGCGCCGCGGAATCCGTGGCCCGGATCGTGCGCGGGCGCGGCGGCTACTGCTTCCACCTCAACGGAGCCTTCGGCGCGCTCCTGACGGCCCTCGGCTACGACGTCACCCAGCACCGGGCCGGGGTGCAGGGCACCCCCGAGGACCCCGCGGGCGCGTCCGGCGACCATCTCGCGCTCACCGTGCTGCTCGACGGCGAGCGGTGGATGGTCGACACCGGGCTCGGCGACGCGATCCACGAGCCGCTCCCGCTGCGCGAAGGCAGCTACACCCAGGGGCCGTTCACCTACGGGATGGCCCCGTCGGAGGCGGCGCCCGGCGGCTGGCGGTTCACCCATGACCCCCGCGGCTCGTTCACGGCGATGGACTTCGCGCCGGACCCCGTGGAGCTGCCCTCCTTCGCCGCGGAGCACATCCGGCTCTCCACCTCCCCCGAGTCCGGCTTCGTCCGCGTCCTCACCGCCCAGCTCCGCGACGCCAAGGGCGTCGACGTGCTGCGCGGTTGTGTGCTGCGCCGGACCCACGCCGGGGGCACGGACGAGCGGACCATCGACTCGGCCGACGACTGGTACGAGGTGCTGACCGGCGTGTTCCGCCTTGACCTGACCGACGTCGACGCCCCCGCACGCGCGGAGCTGTGGCACCGCGTCCACACCGCGCACCAGAAGTGGGAGGCCGCGCGGGGCAGGTGAGGGGTGCCCTAGGGGGCCTTGGGCGGTGGCGCCGGGGTGTCCGTCCCTGCCCCCGTCCCTGCCCGTGCCCCGAAGCGGGCGGTCAGGAACTCCTCGAACGTCACGCGGCCCACGGCCTGTTCGGGCGCGAGGTGGCCGCCGTCGCGCAGCCCCTGGTAGGCCTTGCCCGCGAGGGGCACCTCCACCACGCGGCGCTCGATGCCGGTCGCGGCCAGGTACGCGGCCGCCAGCTCGGCGAGCGTACGGACCTCGGGGCCGCCCATGTCCGCCACCCGGCCCGCCGGCTCGCCCATCGCCAGCTCCGCGAGGCGCTCGGCGGCCTCGGTGACCTCCATCGGCTGGTCCGGCACGTCCTTGGGGATCAGCATCACCGGCGGCTTCGCCAGGCCGGCGAGGAGCCGCAGGATCAGGTCGTGGTACTGCGTGGTCCGCAGGATCGTCCAGCCCACGCCCGAGTCCGCGATCAGCCGCTCGGCCGCGTACTTGGCCTTGTAGTACGGCAGCGGTACGCGGTCCACGCCGACGATCGAGATGTAGACCAGGTGCGGGACCTCCGCCCGGCGCGCGGCGTCGAGGAGGTTGCGTACGGCCTGGTCGTCGCCCCGCAGGATGTTCGTGCAGTGGACGATCGTGTCCACGCCCCGCAGCGCCCGGTCGAGGAGCGGTCCGCCCTTGCGCAGGTCGACCGTGTACGGCGGGGCGTGCCGGCTCAGGACACGCACCTCGTGGCCGGCCGCGCGCAGTCGTTCGCAGACGGGGTGGCCGAGCGTCCCCGTGCCTCCGGTCACCAGGAAGGTACTCATCTCTCCAGGGTGAACGCCTTCGCCACGGCCCGCATGTGCGGGCCGCGGCGAAGGCGGGGGAGGACCCGGCGACGGCAAGGGCCGTGAACCGCCGCCGGGCGTTCCGTGGAGGTCAGGACATCAGGGTCAGGACATCAGCAGGCGCCGAGGTCCTTCCAGACGCCCCATTCGCCGGTCGTGCCCGGCTCCTCGTTCTGGGTCCACCACTGGGCCTTCCACTTGTGGCCCTTGTGGGAGACCTCGGTGCCGCCGTTGTATACCGTGCCGGCCACGTACGCCGGAGCGGTGCACGTGCCACCGGGCGGCGTCGTCGGCGGCGTGGTGGGGGGAGTCGTCGGCGGGGTGGTGGGCGGCGTGGTCGGCGGGGTCGTGGGCGGGGTCGTCGTGCCCGGCTCCACCACCGTCACGCCGCGCGCCAGGTCACCGGCGAGCGCGTACGTCGTGCCGTTGATGTTCACCGTCCAGTTCGACGGCGTGGACACCGGCAGGTAGTAGTTGAACGCCAGGTCCACCGACGCGCCCGGGGCCAGCGTCTGCCAGGCCGGGAGCTTCAGGGACACCCGGTGGAAGTCGCCCTTCAGACCGCCCACGTTGTTGCCCGTGTGGTCGCTGCTGATCACCTTCGTACCGAAGCCGGACTGGTCGGAGGCGTTGGCGGGAGCCGCGGTCGCGTAGTCGAACTGGAACTCCGTGCCGCCCGGCAGCGTGGTGGCCGTGTTGTTGGTGATCTTGAGCTTGGGGGTGATCGGGTAGTTGGAGTCGCCCAGCTTGAACTCGGTGAACTCCACGCCCACGTTCACGGCCTGGGTCGGCAGCGTGGCGTTGGACTTCTTCGACCCGTAGGGGGTGGCCGCCTTGAACTTGTCGTACATCAGCGAGGTGAGCGTGTCACCCATCTCGTACTGGCCCTTGGTGGCGTTCCAGTCGTAGTCGCCGGCCATCTCCCAGACCATCGTGCCGCCGATGCCCTTGCTGACCACGTAGTCGGCCTTGGCGGCCACCGACTGCTCGTCCTCGGTGGAAAGGAAGACCTTCTTCTGCGCGTTCCACAGCCACGGCGCGACCAGGGTCGAGTCGTACTTGCGGGCGTAGGTGCCGGTCAGCGCGGTGTTCGCGGGGAAGCCGTACTGCGTGACGTAGTCGCCGACGATCCCCTTCTCCAGGTTCTTGGCGTGCCACATCGGGTTGGAGCCCGCGGGCGACTCGGCGCCGTTGGTGTCCTTGTCGTGCCACAGGTTGTCGATGCCGACGGCGCCGTCACCGCACTTGGTCAGACCCGCTCCGGCCGGGCAGGTGGTCGCGGTGGCCTTGCCCCACAGCCCGTCGGTGCCGCCCTGCACGTTCTTGTGGCCGCGGGTGTAGTACGGCAGGCCGATGTTGATCCGGCCGGCCGGCATCGAGCCGCGGAAGTAGTGGTACGCCCAGTCGGTGTTGAGGTAGCCGACACCGCCGTACTGCGAGGAGCCGTAGACGCCCGCGGCGGCCAGCTCGCCGTCCTTGCCGTCGTCGAAGAGCGAGGCGTTGGGACCGACGTACTCGTTCCAGGCGCCGTGCAGGTCGTAGGACATGATGTTGACGTAGTCCAGATACTTCTGCATCTGGAAGGTCTCCATGCCGCGCAGCAGGTAGCCGGAGGAGGGCGCGGCGACGGTCAGCAGGTAGTGCTTGCCGTCGGTGGCGCCGGCCCGGTCGAGCTTCTCGCGCAAGGTCTTCATCAGGGCGTCGTAGCCCTTGACCAGGCCCGCGCGGCGGGCGTTGGCGAGCTGCCAGTCGAGTGGGTTGCCCGCGTCCTTCATCGTGGTCGGGTACTCGTAGTCGATGTCGACGCCGTTGAAGCCGTACTTCTTGATGAAGGCGACGGCCGAGTCCGCGAACGTGTTGATCCCGGCCTGGTTGACCGAACCGTCGGCGTTGGTAGCCATCGAGTAGAAGCCGCCGGAGTTCACCCGGGTGCCGTTGTCGTCGAAGTAGCCGCCGGTCTCCGCCCAGCCGCCGACCGAGATCAGCGTCTTGACGTCCGGGTGCTGCTTCTTGAACTTGTTCAGCAGGTTGAAGTGGCCCTTGTAGGCGAAGCCCGGGTCCATCTCCGCGCCGGCGACGCCGGGCCAGGTCATCCCGGTGGCCGCGTTGTTCGGCCCGTCCGTGCCGACCGAGAGTTTGTTGTCGGAACCGACGTGTCCGAAGGCGTAGTTGATGTGGGTGATCTTGTCCCACGGAATGTTGTTGGCGAGGTAGGCGGGCTCGCCGTTCTTGCCCGTACGCCACCCGGTGAAGTAACCGATGACGCGGCGCTGGTGGTCCGCGCCCATCTTCTCGCGGCCCTCGGTGTCGTAGACCGAGCAGTACGGGACGTCGACACCGGGGGTCTTGTACAACCCGTCCGGGCGACAGCTCTCGTTGTCGGCGGCGTACGAGACGCCGCCGGCGAGGGAGCTGATCAGCAGACCGGCGACGGCCGCGCCGGACGCGAGCAGCGACACCCTCGTCTTCGTGGGGGACAACACGATCGGTTCCTCCAGGGGAGGTCGGCAGACACAACGAACAAACGGGTGGGTCGTGTTGGGCCCGTGGAGTGCGCACACCGGCGGGCCGTACCTCGGAGGTGACACGGAGATTAAGAGGACTAGACCAGTGCGTCAATAGGTCTGGACCAAAGAAGGGAAGGAAGATGTCCTGTGAGCCAGCCCACAGGGCCTCGCCCGCATGGCCGACGACCGGCCGTGGCACACTGGCCCTGTATCAGCAGCAGCGCACTCCGGGGTCGGTGTAATTCCGAACCGGCGGTATAGTCCGCGACCCGTCCGCAGCCAGCGGCCGGTTGACCAGGTGAAATTCCTGGACCGACGGTGAAAGTCCGGATGGGAGGCAGTGCGCGGCGGGCGACCCTTCAGGGGGCGCTGTCGGCCGTATCGCCGCTGGTCGCCGTCCTCGGCGACCGGTGTGTCCGGCCTCGGCACCCCTGTGCGAAGCGTCGTACCCGCTCTCTGTCGTCATCGACAGGCCCCGGAGTCCGTGCCCGAAGAGGCAGGAGGACCCGGTGGCAGACCACGCCGACATCACCGCCATGCGACGCGCCATCGCGCTCGCCGCCCGCGGCCTCGGCTCCACGAGCCCCAACCCGGTCGTCGGCTGCGTCCTCCTCGACGCCTCCGGACAGCTCGTCGGTGAGGGACACCACCAGCAGGCCGGCGGACCGCACGCCGAGATCCACGCCCTGCGCGCGGCCGGCGACCGCGCCCGCGGCGCCACCGCCTACGTCACCCTCGAACCCTGCAACCACACCGGTCGCACCGGCCCCTGCGCCCAGGCGCTGATCGAGGCCGGCGTCCGCCGCGTCGTGTACGCGGTCGGCGACCCGAACCCGCAGGCCACGGGCGGTGCGGACACCCTGCGCGCCGCCGGGGTCGAGGTCGTCGGCGGCCTGCTCGCGGACGAGGCCGAAGCCGGCAACATCGCCTGGCTCACCTCCGTACGCCTCGGCCGCCCCTTCGTCCGGTGGAAGTACGCCGCCACCCTCGACGGCCGGATCGCCGCCGCCGACGGGACCTCCCGCTGGATCACCTCCGCCGAGTCCCGCGCCGACGTCCACCGGCTGCGCGCCGAGTCCGACGCCGTCGTCGTCGGCTCCGGCACCGCCCGCGCCGACGACCCCCACCTGGCCGTACGGGGCGTCGAAGGTGCCGTCCAGCCGCTGCGGGTGGTCGTCGACACCGAGGCCAGCGCCGTCAAGCCGGGCGCCCGGGTCCTGGACGACGCGGCCCGCACCGTGATCGCCGTGGCCGAGGACGTCTTCTTCGAGGACACCATGCACATCGGCGAGACGTGGCGGCTCTCCCGCGCACCCGGTGGCGGCCTCGACATCCCCGAACTCCTCGCGGCGCTCCACCAGCAGGGCGTCCGCTCCGTCCTCCTCGAAGGCGGGCCGACCCTGGCCGGCGCCTTCGTCCGCGCGGGCGCCGTCGACCAGGTCGTCGGCTACCTCGCCCCCGTCCTCCTCGGCGCGGGCCCGAACGCCCTCGCCGACGCCGGAATCACCACCATCACCGAAGCGTTGCGGCTCGACATCACCGAGACCGTGCGCATCGGACCCGATCTCCGTATCACCGCGACCCTCAAGGGAGCCTGACCGTGTTCACCGGAATCGTCGAAGAACTGGGCGAGGTCACCGCCGTCGAGAAGCTGGCCGACGCCTCTCGCTTCCGCCTGCGCGGCCCCCTGGTCACGGAAGGCGCCAAACACGGCGACTCCATCGCCGTCAACGGTGTCTGTCTCACGGTCGTGGAGCACGGCGACGGCGAGTTCACCGCCGACGTGATGGCCGAGACCCTGAAGCGGTCCTCCCTCGGCGCGCTCGACGTCGGCTCCCGCGTCAACCTGGAGCGGCCCATGGCGGTCGGCGAGCGCCTCGGCGGTCACATCGTCCAGGGCCACGTCGACGGCACCGGCACCATCCTCGACCGGACCCCCTCCGAGAACTGGGAGATCGTCAAGGTCGCCCTGCCCGCGCACCTCTCCCGGTACGTCGTGGAGAAGGGCTCGATCACGGTCGACGGCGTCAGCCTGACCGTCGTCGAGGCAGCCGAGGACTGGTTCACCATCAGCCTCATCCCGACCACGCTCGCGCTGACCACGCTCGGCATCAAGAAGAGCGGCGACCCGGTCAACCTCGAAGTGGACGTCATCGCCAAGTACGTCGAGCGGCTGCTCGGCCCTACGCCGCAGGAGAACGTCAAGTGAACTGGCTCAACTCCGAGGCGTTCACCGTCCTCGACCAGCACATCATGTGGTCCGACATGATCGGCAACACGATCGGTCTGATCGCCCTCGCGCTCGGCTGGCGGCGCTCCATCCTCACCTGGCCCGCGCAGCTGCTCTCCGGCCTCATCCTCGTCGGCGCCTACGCCTCCGCGAACCTCAGCGGCGGAGTCGGCAAGCAGCTCCTGGTCATCGGCGTCGCCGCCTGGGGCTGGGCGCAGTGGAACCGCGGCCGGCAGCAGGCCCAGGACGGCTCCATCGCCGTCCGCTTCGCGAGCTGGAAGGAGCGCGGGCTGCTCCTCGGCGGCGCCGTCCTCGGCACCCTCGCGGTCGGCGGCCTGTTCACGCTCTACCCGTCGCTCTCCTGGAGCCCGTGGGCCGACGCGTACATCTTCGTCGGCACGCTCGTCGCGATGATCGCCCAGGCCCGCGGCCTGGTCGAGTTCTGGTTCGCCTGGCTCCTCGTCGACCTCGTCGGCGTCCCCCTCGCCTTCAACAGCGGCCTCGCCTTCTCCGGCCTGGTCTACGTCATCTACTTCGCCCTCGTCATCTGGGGCATGCGCGACTGGTGGCTCCGGACGCGCACGGCTCCCTCGGCTCTGGAAGGAGCACACGCATGAGCCATCCCATCAGCGCCCTTCCCCCCTGGGACGCCACCGACCTCTCCCTCGACCCCGTCGAGCAGGCGATCCGTGACATCGCCGCGGGCCGCCCCGTCGTCGTCGTGGACGACGAGGACCGGGAGAACGAGGGCGACCTCGTCATCGCCGCCGAGATGGCCACCCCCGAGGTCGTCGCCTTCATGATGAGCGAGTGCCGCGGCCTGATCTGCGCGCCCATGGAGGGCGACGAGCTGGAGCGGCTCCAGCTCCCGCAGATGGTCGAGCACAACACCGAATCGATGCGGACGGCCTTCACCGTCTCCGTCGACGCGGCATCCGCCCACGGCGTCACCACCGGCATCTCCGCCGCCGACCGCGCCGCCACCCTGCGGATGCTGGCGAGCGGCGCCCACGAGCCCTCGGACTTCGTCCGCCCCGGCCACATCTTCCCGCTCCGAGCCAAGGCCGGCGGTGTCCTCGTCCGCAACGGCCACACCGAGGCCGCCGTCGACCTCGCCCGCCTCGCGGGGCTGAGCCCGGCCGGCGCGATCGTCGAGATCGCCGGCGAGGACGGCGTCATGCTGCGACTGCCCGAGCTCGTCCCGTTCGCCCGCAAGCACGGCCTCACGATCATCTCGATCGAGGACCTCGTCGCCTACCGCCGCTCCTCCGAGCCGACCGTCCGGCGCGAGGCCGAGGTCCAGCTGCCCACGGCCCACGGTGAGTTCACCGCGTACGGCTACCGCTCCACCGTCGACGGTGTCGAGCACGTCGCCCTCGTCCACGGCGAGATCGGCGACGGCGAGGACGTCCTGGTCCGGGTCCACTCCGAGTGCCTGACCGGCGACATCTTCCACTCGCTGCGCTGCGACTGCGGCCCCCAGCTCCAGGCCTCCATGGACCGCATCACCGAGGCGGGCCGCGGCGTCGTGGTCTACCTGCGCGGCCACGAGGGCCGGGGCATCGGCCTGCTGTCCAAGCTGCGTGCGTACGAGCTCCAGGAGCGCGGCCGCGACACCCTCGACGCCAACCTGGAGCTGGGGCTGCCCGCCGACGCCCGCGACTACGCGGCCGGCGCCCAGATCCTCGGCGACCTCGGCGTCCGCAGCCTCCGGCTGATGACCAACAACCCCGACAAGATCGACGCCCTCACCCGGCACAGCCTCACCGTCGAGGGCCGCGAGCCCATGCCGGTCCAGGCGGGCGAGCACAACCTCCGCTACCTGCGCACCAAGCGGGACCGGATGGGCCACGACCTGCCCTGGCTGGACGCGGGCACCGCGTCCACCTGCGGCAACCAGTAAGCGAACGGTCAGAAGGAGAGACATGAGCGGCAAGGGCGCACCCGTCCTCAGCGTGAAGAACTGCGGCGACCTCCGGGTTGCCGTGATCGCGGCACAGTGGCACGAGAAGATCATGGACGGCCTCGTCGACGGCGCGCTCCGCGCCCTGCACGAGCTCGGCATCGACGAGCCGACCCTGCTGCGCGTCCCCGGCAGCTTCGAGCTGCCGGTGGTGGCGAAGGTCCTCGCCGGGCGCGGCTACGATGCCATCGTGGCGCTCGGCGTCGTCATCCGCGGCGGAACGCCGCACTTCGAGTACGTGTGCCAGGGCGTCACCCACGGCCTCACCCAGGTCTCGATCGACACCGGCGTACCCGTCGGATTCGGCGTCCTCACCGTGGACAACGAGGAGCAGGCCCTCGACCGGGCCGGCCTCGAGGGATCCCGCGAGGACAAGGGCCACGAGGCCGTCACCGCCGCCGTCGCCACCGCGACGACGCTGCGCACGGTCAGCGAACCCTGGCGCTGAGTGCAGATTCTCACCCCGTACTCTTAGGACCATCATGGCGAACAAAACCTTCGAAGAGCTCTTCGCCGAGCTCAAGCTCAAGGCCGAGAACGGCGACCCGGCCACCTCCCGCACCGCGGAGCTGGTGGACAAGGGTGTCCATGCCATCGGCAAGAAGGTCGTCGAGGAGGCCGCCGAGGTCTGGATGGCCGCCGAGTACGAGGGCAAGGAAGCCGCCGCCGAGGAGATCTCGCAGCTGCTGTACCACGTCCAGGTGATGATGGTCGCCCGCGGGATCTCGCTCGACGACGTCTACGCCCACCTCTGACAGACGCCCTGAGCGCACCGAACACCCTCCCCGAAAACTCCCAGGCAAAGGAAGCTCTCCCCATGCTGCGCATCGCCGTCCCCAACAAGGGTTCACTGTCCGGACCTGCGTCGGCGATGCTCCATGAGGCCGGCTACCGGCAGCGCAAGGAGTCCAAGGAGCTCGTGGTCATCGACCCCGAGAACGAGGTCGAGTTCTTCTACCTGCGCCCGAAGGACATCGCCATCTACGTGGCCTCCGGCAAGCTGGACATCGGCATCACCGGCCGTGACCTGCTGCTCGACTCCGGCGCCAACGCGGAGGAGATCCTCCCGCTGAACTTCGGCCGGTCGACCTTCCGCTACGCCACCCGGCCCGGCACCGCGAAGGGCCCCGAGGACTTCCACGGGATGACGATCGCCACCTCCTACGAGGGCATCGTCGCCAAGCACCTCGCCGACCAGGGGATCGACGCCTCCGTCGTCCACCTCGACGGCGCCGTCGAGACCGCCGTCAAGCTCGGTGTCGCGCAGGTCATCGCGGACGTCGTCGAGACCGGCACCAGCCTGCGCAACGCCGGCCTCGAGGTCATCGGCGACCCGATCCTCACCTCCGAGGCCGTCGTGATCCGGCAGTCCGGCGCCGACACCGAGGACGCCCGAGTCCAGACCTTCCTGCGCCGCCTCCAGGGCGTCCTGGTGGCCCGCAGCTACGTCATGATGGACTACGACTGCCGCGCCGAGCACCTGGAGCAGGCCGTCGCCCTCACCCCGGGCCTGGAGTCGCCGACCGTCTCGCCCCTGCACAACGAGGGCTGGGTCGCCGTCCGCGCCATGGTCCCGGCCAAGGACGCGCAGCGGATCATGGACGACCTGTACGAACTGGGTGCCCGCGCCATCCTGACGACGGCCATCCACGCCTGCCGTCTCTGACCGTCCGGCACCGACGACGTACCGAGGAACAGCGATGTCCGACGCCCCGACGCCCACCCTCCCGGTCACCTTCCGGCCGGGCCGCACCCGCGCGGTCCTGCTGACGATCGGGACGGTGATGTTCGCCGTCATCACCGCCGTCACCCTGATGTTGGAGCGGCTCAACCCGGGGGAGCGGGTCAGCTTCATCTTCACCGGGGCGCTCTTCCTCGGCATCCTCGTGATGCTGAGCCGCCCCAAGGTCGTCGCCGACGACGACGGGGTCACGGTCGTCAACATCACCCGGACCCGCCGGCTGGCCTGGGCGGAGATCCTCCAGGTCAACCTCCGCCCCGGCGACCCCTGGGTCTTCCTCGACCTGAGCGACGGCACGAGCATGCCCGCGCTCGGCATCCAGCCCGGCATCGCCAAGGAGCAGGCGATCCGGGACGCCCGCGCCCTGCGGGCCTTGGCCGACAGCCGCGGTACCGGGCCGGACGCGGGCTGACCCGGACGGATCCCCCATACGGGGCCGACCCCCTGCCCCGGGCGGGGTCCGCGTGACTACTCTGGAGGCGGTGGTGCCGAGCGGCACCACCGCCTCGCACGTGCAGGGCCGCTTGCCAGCGGCCCGCGGGGCCTCCCTGCGACCCGAGGAGTGACTCCCTCCGGCAATGGACGGATCGTCCGGTAGTACCTGCGCCGCCCCCTCCGCGGAGGCGGCGGCATGATCATCCCCCTTCTGCTGCTCGCCGCAGCCTTCCTCCTGATCCTCGCCAACGGCTTCTTCGTGGCGGCCGAGTTCGGCCTCGTCACCGTGGAACGCCCCGAGGCCGAACGGGCCGCGGCCGCCGGCGACCGGCGCGCCCGCACCGTCGTCAAGGCCCTCGGCGAGCTGTCCTTCCAGCTCTCCGGCACCCAACTCGGCATCACGATCACCTCCCTCGTCGTCGGCATGCTCGCCGAGCCCGCGCTCGCCCAGCTCCTCGACGGCCCCCTCACCGCGACCGGACTTCCCGACGGCGCCGTCTCCGGGATCGCGGTCGCGATCGGGATGCTCCTCGCCTCCGCCGTCCAGATGGTGGTCGGCGAACTCGTCCCGAAGAACTGGGCGGTCTCCCGGCCGCTCCAGGTGGCACGGTTCGTCGCCGGGCCGCAGCACCTCTTCTCCACCGTCTTCCGCCCGGTCATCGCCCTGCTCAACCGGGTCGCCAACCGGCTCGTCCGGCTGTTCGGAGTCGAGCCCACCGACGAACTCGACTCCGTCCGCACCCCCGGCGAGCTGGTCGCCCTCGCCCGGCACTCGGCCCGGGCGGGCGCGCTGGAACAGGACACCGCCGATCTCTTCGTACGGACCCTCACGCTCGGCGGACTCACCGCCCAGCAGGCCATGACCCCGCGGGTGAAGGTGAGCGCCCTCCAGTCGGACGCCACCGCGGCCGACGTCCTCAACCTCACCCGGGCGACGGGCCTTTCGCGCTTCCCCGTCTACCGCGAGCGGATCGACGAGATCATCGGCATGGTCCACCTCAAGGACGCCCTCGCCGTGCGGCCCGAGGAGCGGCACCGCACCACGGTCGGCCGGATCGCCGTCCCGCCGCTGCTCGTCCCCGAGACGCTGCCGGCCCAGGCGCTCCTCGAGCGGCTGCGGCGCGAGCAGCCGATCGCCGTGGTCGTCGACGAGTACGGCGGCACGGCCGGGGTCGTCACCCTGGAGGACATCGTGGAGGAGCTCGTCGGCGAGGTCCGCGACGAGCACGACACCGCCGCCGACGCGCGGCCCGAGCTGGCCGCCGTGGCCGCCGAGGACGGCAACCCCGCCTGGGAGGCCGACGGCTCCTGCCGCGTCCACACCCTGCACCGGATAGGGCTCGACGTGCCCGACGGGCCCTACGAGACGGTCGCCGGACTCGTCGCCGATCTCCTCGGCCGCATCCCGGCCCCCGGTGACCGGGCCGAACTCCCCGGCTGGCGGCTCCTGGTGCGCCAGGTCGACCGCTACCGCGCCGAGCGGGTACGGATCGTCCGGACGACCGAGGTGCCCGCGCCCGCGGAGGCGGTCCGATGAGCCTGCTCCAACTGCTGTTCGCCCTCCTGCTGGTGGTGGCCAACGGCTTCTTCGTCGGCGCCGAGTTCGCGCTCGTCTCCGTACGCCGCAGCCAGATCGAGCAGCTCGGCGGCAAGCGGGCCCGCCAGGTCCTGTACGGACTGGAGAACCTGCCGCAGATGATGGCGGCCGCCCAGTTCGGCATCACCGTCTGCTCCCTGACCCTGGGCGCGGTCGCCGAGCCGACCGTGGCGCACCTCCTGGAACCGGTCTTCCACGCCGTCGGCGTGCCCGCCGGGCTCATCCATCCCCTGGGGTACGTCCTTGCGCTCGCCGCGGTCGTCTTCCTCCACCTCGTCATCGGCGAGATGGTGCCGAAGAACCTGGCGATGGCCGCGCCGGAGCGGACCGCGCTCTGGCTCGGCCCCGCCCTGGTCGGCTTCGCCCGGGTCTGTCGACCGATCACGCGGGCGCTCGGCGCGTGCGCCCGGCTGGTGCTGCGGGCCTTTCACGTCGAGCCCAAGGACGAGGTGGAGGCGGTCTTCACCAGCGCCCAGCTCGGCCGGCTCGTCGAGGACGCGGGCCAGGCGGGCCTGCTCGACCCGGTCGAGCAGGAGCGCCTGGGGGACGCCCTGGAGCTGGGCAGCCGCCCGGTCACGGACGTCCTCATCACCCCTTCGGGCCTGGTGACGGTCACGCAGGCTGTCACGCCCCGGGAGATCGAGGAGCTGACGGTACGCACGGGCTACTCACGCTTCCCGGTCTGCGCCGAGGGGACTGGGACGTTCATGGGCTTCGTGCACGTCAAGGACGTCCTGGACCTGGAGGAGCGGGAACGGGCGGTGCCGCAGCACATCTGGCGGCCCATGGCGACGGTCAGGGCCGAGCTGCCGCTCGACGACGCGCTCACCGTGATGCGCCGCGCGGCGACCCATCTCGCCCAGGTGGCGGACGGTTCGGGCCGCGTCCTCGGCCTGGTCGCCCTGGAGGACGTCCTGGAGATGCTGGTGGGCGAGGTCCGCGACCCCGCCCACAGGGCGCCGGTGCCGGCGGAACAGGCACTGACGGCATGAGCCCCGGGGGCTGTCCGGCCCTGATCCGCCGGACGGCCCCCGGCCCGGCGCCGGTCCGCCCGCGCGGCCCGGCGCCGGGTCACATCGAGGGGTCCTGCGGCCCGCGACGCCCCGAGAGGACCTCCCCGTACGCCTGCATCAGATCCGCGAGGCGCAGGGTGGCGAGGTCGTCGCGGGTGGGCGTGCCCGGGTAGCCCGCGAGCCTGAGGTCGCGGTACGCGCAGGACTTCTCGTACAGCGTGCGCAGGAAGCGGCCGTTGCCCAGCTCGTCGATCCAGCCCTGGTCCACGACGTGCCCGCTGATCGAGCGCAGCTCGTCCAGCGCCTCCTCGTCCCAGCCGTCCCCGTTCGCCGCCGCGAGGACCTCGCCGATGGCGGTGAGTTCGAGCGGACGGTACGAGGGGAAGTCGACCCGGGTCGTGAAGCGGGAGGAGAGCCCCGGGTTGGTGGCGAGCAGCCGGTCCATGCCCTCCGGGTAGCCGGCCAGGATCACCACCAGGTGGTCCCGGTTGTCCTCGGCGCGCTTGAGGAGGACCTGCAGCGCCTCGTCGCCGTACGCGTCGCCCTTGCTGTAGCCGGTGTTGGAGAGGGAGTACGCCTCGTCGACGAAGAGGACCCCGCCGATCGCCGAGTCGATCAGCTCGTTCGCCTTGACGGCGGTCTGGCCCAGGAACTCGCCCACCATGTCCGCCCGTTGGGCCTCGACCAGATGGTCGCCGCCGAGGAGCCCCAGCGCGTAGAAGACCCGGCCGAGGATGCGGGCGACGGTGGTCTTCCCGGTGCCCGAGGGGCCGGAGAAGACAAAGTGACGTTTCGGCGGCTGGACGGGCAGCCCCTGCCCGGCGCGCAGCCGGGCCATCTCCAGCTGTGCCGACAAGGCCTTGACCTGCCGCTTCACCGGCTCCATCCCGACCATGCGCTCCAGCTCGGCGAGCGCCTCGGCGAGCAGGGCGGGGTCGGTGGGGCTGGCGGGGAAGCGCGGTGGCGCGGGCTGCGCGGGGACCGTCGCCTTCTGGCGTACGACGTCGGGCGGCTCGGGCGGTCCCGCGGGGGCGGTCGGGGCGGGGGGCTCCGTGCCGAGCCGCAGCCCGTCGGGGACGGGGCCTTCGACGTCGGTCTGCGCCGCGTCGGCGGCGGTGTCCTGCCCGACCCCGGCGAGCGAGACGGTCGCGAGCCCCGCGGTCTCGTCCGGCCCCTCGAACCCGTCGTACTCGGTGATCGCCGCGAGGCGGGCGGCCGTGTCCATGAAGGCGGGGTCGATGCGGTGCACCGCCCGGTAGAGGGGGAGCGCGGCGGCGCTCCGCCCGGTGCCCTCGTGGGCCCGGGCCAGCCAGTAGCGCAGCTCCTTGCGCTGCGGCTGTTCGCTGCGGCAGCGCATCAGGGCGGCCGAGAGCAGGGGCTCCGCCTGGCCGTACATCTCGAGCCGGACCCGGGCCATCCCGCCGAAGAGACCGGCCTCGATGCCGAGGAGGGGATCGTCCACCAGCGTCTCGGTGTGCCGGACCAACTGGTCCCAGTCCTTGACGAGATAGGACCGGCAGGCGTGCAGGAAGCGGACCTGCGGATCGGTGTCGACCGGCGGCAGACCGGCCAACGCCCGGTCCAGCTCGGGCACATGGCGGCCGTCGAGCCAGTGCGAGGCGTGCGCGAGGAGCAGATCGCGCGGGGTCTCCAGGACCGGCTGGACCCACCAGCCGAGCCAGTACCAGGAGTTCAGGGTCCGGCGGTGGCGTGCGCGCTGTTCGCCGAACCGGTCGCGGTTGCGGTACATGCGCAGCAGCGCCGTGGTGGTGTCCACCCGCAGCGCGTGCAGCCCGAGCCAGGCGTCCGCCATGCCGGGGTCGATCCGTACCGCCGTTCGGAACTCTTCCTCCGCCTGCGGATAGGCGCCCATCGTGTAGGCGTCGACTCCCCGCAGCCAGGCGAGCTCGGCCGGGGCCGGTCCGCCCTGCGTGCCGATGTCCATCGGGTCCCCCACAAAACGTGCCCCCGTTGCTGTCCCGGCAGGCGGGTGCCCGCCGGAAGCCGTACAGAACCGCCTTCTCGTGGACGGGAATTGACCCCACCGAAGGGCATCGTACCTGCGCAGAGGGGGCGCTACTAAGGAGAAGCGCATGATCCGGTAGCCATAACCCTGGGTAAGCATCAAGGTCGTCGACGGCTCGGAGAAAGGGATGATCAGGGCAGAACGAAGCCCCCGATCACGGGGGAACAACCGGGGGCTTCGTGTCTGCGGCGGCTTCGGAAAGCCGCACATTGAGAACGTAAGACCTGTACGCCCCTTGGGTCAAGCGGAGTTGAGGCACTTGCGGAAGTCGACTTTCGACTACTCATTTGCGTGCGCGAGAGCTGTCACGCTCGGTGATGATCTGGTTCGGGCCCGCTGTCACCGAGGGCCCACGAAGCCATGCGTAGCCCCCTGGACACTCCCGTACCAGGGTGTCCGCGAAGGGCCGCGAAGGGTCCCCGGAGAAATGGCGAGTCTCCGCCACCGTCCAGCCGTCCCAGAATTCCGACTGCGCAGGTCCGTCCCGGTGCCGACCGCGCGTCCAGGACTCCTCGGGGCCCCGTTCCATCCAGAGCAGCGCAGCGAGGAACGGGCGCAGCGCCCGCCGGCCCGCGCCGACGCCCTCGATCAGGACGACCGGAGCCGGGGGCAGCTCCCGGGCCGCCCCGAAGGTCCGCAGATTCCAGTCGTACGGGTGATAGCGCGCGACCTCGCCCCGGGAGAGGGGCAGGATCACCTGGTCCCGCATCCGCTCGGTCCACTCGAAGAGCTCCTCGTGGCTGGCGAGGTCGTCGAGGTGGAGGACCGGCGCGTCGAGGCGGGTGGCGAGCCGCCCGGCGAAGGTCGACTTGCCCGAGCCCGCGTGACCGTCGACCGCGATCAGCCGGACCGGCCCGCAGGAGGGCGGAAGCGCGCGCAGCGCGGCGGCGGCGCGGTCGAGGTCGGTCCCGTCGGTCATGGGGCAAGCGTAACGATTCCGCGCGGAGGCGCCGCAGGTCAGCGGCGTGGCGATGCCAGTGGTGGAGACCAATATTGGTCGGGCGACGCGTGCCGAATCGCTGGCCGAAGCGCTCCGGGAGCCGCGATAGTGGTCCACGCTCTCCACCCTTCGTCGTCCGTCCTCGCCGGTCGCAGTCGCCGTCGCCGCGTCCGCCGTCCGCTGGCCGCTGTCCGTCGCACCCGGGTCGGCGCCGGCCGCGAGGGCGCCCTGCTCGATCCGTTTGCTCGATCTGTCGCTCGATCCGTCGCTCACGACTGGAGGCGTCACCGCTCATGACCGACTCCGCTCCGCGCAGAACCGTCCTCGCCGCCGCCCTCGCCGCCGTCGCGGGCACGGCCGTGGCATCCACCGCGCCGGCCGCCGTCGCGGACGACCGCGGCCACGCGTCGGAACCCGCGCTCGTCGACAACCGCTCCTGGGTCTCCTGGATCGACTGGTGGTCCGGCGACCGTGCCGGCACCCGGCCCGTCGCGGGACACCGCCCCGGCCTGGTGATCGGCAGGCCCGCCGGGGTCACCGACTACTCCGACCCGCACACCGGCACGACCTCCACCTGGGAGTACGCGACCTGGACCTCCCCGGTCCACACCTCCACCGTCCCGGCCACCGAGGTGATCGCCTCCTGGAACGCGGCGACCCCGCCCGGCACCTGGATCCAGATCGAGCTGCGCGGCACGTACGGCGACGCCACCACCACCCCCTGGTACGTGATGGGCCGCTGGGCGTCCGGCGACGGCGACATCCGGCGTACCTCGGTCGACGACCAGAGCGACGGCAGGAGCTCGATCTGGACCGACACCTTCGCCGTGGACGACCCCGCGAGCGGCCTCCGGCTGGCCGCGTACCAGCTGCGGCTCACCCTCCACCGGACCCCCGGCACCCGGCTCACGCCCACCGTGTGGCGGCTCGGCGCGATGGCCTCCGACATCCCCGACCGCTTCACCGTGCCCGCCTCGACGCCCCGCGTCGCCCGCGAGCTGGCGGTGCCGCGCTACTCGCAGAACACCCATGTCGGCCAGTATCCGGAGTACGACAACGGCGGCGAGGCCTGGTGCAGCCCGACCTCCTCGCAGATGATCGTCGAGTTCTGGGGGCGCCGCCCGAGCGCCGAGGAGCTCGCCTGGGTGAACCCCGACTTCGTCGACCCCCAGGTCTGCCACGCGGCCCGCTTCACCTACGACCACCAGTACGAGGGGTGCGGCAACTGGCCCTTCAACGCCGCCTACGCCGCCACCTACCCCGCCATGAACGCGGTGGTGACCCGGCTGCGCTCGCTCACGGACCTGGAGACCCTGATCCGGGCGGGCATTCCGGCCATAACGTCACAGTCCTTCCGCAAGGAGGAGCTGACCGGCGCCGGCTACGGCACCTCCGGCCATCTGATGACCGTCGTCGGCTTCACCGAGAACGGCGACGTGATCGCCAACGACCCCGCCTCACCCAGCAACGAGGCCGTCCGCCGGGTCTACCCACGGCGCGAGTGGGAGAACATCTGGCTCCGTACGAAGCGGTACAACGCCAGCGGCGCAGTGGTCTCCGGCACAGGAGGGGTCTGCTACCTCTACTTCCCCGACCACCCGACGGCCGCGCAGCGCAAGGCCTTGGCGGCCGTCGGCGTCCGCTGAGGCGGGACGTGCGGCCCCGGGGGCGTGACCGACGTCTCTACCCCGGGGCCGCACCCGGCTGGCACTGTGGTCGCCATGACCGCCACCACCCACTCCGCCGCCCGCTCCCGTGCCCGCACCGGGGGCCCCAAGGACGACGGGCCGAAGATCCTCGAACACGTCCTCGGCTGGACCCTCGTCGTCGTCCTCGCCATGTTCGTCACGCAGGCCGGCCTGATGTGACCCCGCTTCGTCGGGTCGGACTCCCCGGGCGCCGCCGCGTGTGATCGGGCGCCGCCGAACGGGCATACTCCCCGCGCCACGGGCGCCGGGCGCCCCCTCGCGCGAACCGCCGGGGGCAGCATCGGCGCAGCAGTGACCACCGCCGGCGCCGGCGTGACGCGCGTGATCCGCGCGCGCGGCCGCAGCGCCCGAGAGGGAGGAGTGCGCCGCCATGCCCGACCGCGCCCCGCAGGGAGTGGAACGCAGGCTGCCGACCGAGGAGGCCCGGGAGCTGCTCGCCCTGGTCCGGGAGATCGTCGAGCGGGAGATCGCGCCCCGCGCGGCCGAGGAGGAGGCGTCCGGCCACTTCCCGCGCGAGCTGTTCTCCCTGCTCTCCGCCTCCGGCCTGCTCGGCCTCCCGTACGACTCCGCGTACGGCGGCGGCGACCAGCCCTACGCCGTGTACCTCCAGGTCCTCGAAGAGCTCGCGGCCGCCCGCCTCACCGTCGGGCTCGGCGTCAGCGTCCACTCGCTCTCCTGCCACGCGCTCGCGAACTTCGGTACGGACGAGCAGCGGGCGGAGCATCTCCCCGGCATGCTCGGCGGCGGCCTCCTCGGCGCGTACTGCCTCTCCGAACCGACCTCCGGTTCCGACGCGGCCTCGCTGCGGACGAAGGCGGAAAGGGACGGCGAGGGGTGGGTGCTCACCGGCACCAAGGCGTGGATCACGCACGGCGGGATCGCCGACTTCTGTACGGTCATGGCCCGCACGGGTGGCGAGGGACCGAAGGGGATCACGGCGTTCCTGGTCCCCGGGGACGCGGAGGGGCTGAGCGCGGCTCCGCCCGAGCGGAAGATGGGGATGAAGGGCTCGCCGACGGCCCAGCTCCACTTCGACGGGGTGCGGGTCCCCGACGCGCGTCGGATCGGCGAGGAGGGGCAGGGGTTCGCGATCGCGCTCTCCGCCCTGGACTCCGGGCGGCTCGGGATCGCGGCGTGCGCGGTGGGGGTCGCCCAGGCAGCCCTTGACGTCGCCGTGGCGTACGCCCGCGAGCGGCGACAGTTCGGCCGGCCGATCGCCGACTTCCAGGGGCTCCGCTTCCTGCTCGCGGACATGGCCACCCGGATCGAGGCGGGCCGCGCGCTGTACCTGGAGGCGGCGCGCCTGCGCGACGAGGGGCACCCCTTCGGGCGGCAGGCGGCGATGGCGAAGCTCTTCTGCTCGGACGCGGCGATGCAGGTCACCACGGACGCGGTCCAGGTGCTCGGCGGCTACGGCTACACGGCGGACTTCCCCGTCGAGCGGTACATGCGCGAGGCGAAGGTGCTGCAGATCGTCGAGGGGACGAATCAGATCCAGCGGATGGTCATCGCGCGCCACCTTGTCGGACCAGAGTCCCGCTGACCAGGGTCCCGCTGACGCCGCTCACGCGCACCGTCCGGTCCGCCCAGACGGGGGCGGCGGTCAGCCGGCTCCACTCCTGGTCGGCACGGCCCGGCAGGGTCCGGCCGTGGCTGGCCCACTGGATGATCAGCGCCTTGTAGATGGGCGGGTCCGAAGGGGGTGCCGGAGCCGGTGGCTGCGGAACCGATTCTTCAAAGCGGGGTTCGGCGAGGCGCCGCCGCCCACTGCCGATGGGGGCCGTGTAGAGCGTGGTCATGCCTGTCCCAACGCCCCCGCCCGGCCGGGGTCACCGCCGGGAGGATTCGAGGAGGCGTTCGACGGCTACCCGGGGTACGCCGTGGGGTCGGGGCCCATCGGCCCCACGACGTGCGCGTCCGATCGGAGCCCACCCGTCCCCGAGGCGCGCGTCGGATCCGGGCGCGCACGACTCTGGCCCCCGGCAGGCTTTCTGACTTACCGTCAGATCCCGTTGTCGACCAGGAGGTCACACGTGTCAGACGACCGGCCCGTCCCGCTCGACGAGTACCCCGTGCACCAGGCGCCGCTCTCGATGAAGCACCACGTCAGCGGCGACCGCAACGTGTACGACCGGTGCATCTTCCACGTCTTCGACCACCAGGGCCGCGCCCTGCTCATCGCCGGCCTCGGTGTCTATCCCAACACCGGCGTCGTGGACGCCTACGCGACCCTCCGCACCGGCGACCGACTGCACGCCGTCCGCGCCTCCGACGCCCTCGGCGACGACCGGATGAACCTCGCCGTCGGCCCGCTCCGGATCACCGTGGACGAACCGCTCAAGACGCTCACGCTGCACTGCGACCCCGACCCGGCGGACCCGGACGGACTCTCCTTCGACCTCACCTGGACCGGCGACTTCCCGCCCGTCTGGGAGCCGCACCACACCCAGCGCCGCGGTGACCGGCTGACCCTGGAGGGCCGCCGCTTCGTCCAGGCAGGCCACTGCACGGGCACCGTCCGCGCGGGCGGCGAGGAGTTCGCCGTCACGGCGGGGGAGTGGACCGGCACCCGCGACCGCAGCTGGGGCGTACGTCCGATCCCCGGCGAGGAGCCCGGCCGCGCCGACGAGTTCCGGCCCGAGGGCTTCCACTGGCTCTGGATACCCATGCGCTTCGAGGACCGCTTCCTCATGGTCATCGCGCAGGAGGACGCCGACGGTTACCGCACCCTCAACGAAGCCCTGCTGGTACGGAACGGGCAGCGCGACGCCCAACTCGGCTGGCCCCGCACCGACATCACGTACCGCCCCGGCACCCGCCACCCCGAACGGGCCGTCGTCCATCTCGCCGACCCGGCAGGGAAGCCCCTGGAGGTCGAGGTCCAGATCCTCGCCTCCTCCCCGCTCGCCGTCGGCGCGGGCTACCCGCCCGCCACGGACTGGCAGCACGGCACCTGGCAGGGCCGCGAGTGGACCGACCGCAGGGTCTACGACCTCTCCGACCCGGCCGCCCACCCCATGGCCGCCTTCGGCGTCACCGACCACGCGGCCCGCTTCACCCTCGAAGGCCGCACCGGCTACGGGATCTTCGAGCACGGCTCCTTCGGCCGCCACGACCCGAGCGGTTTCGCCGACTACACCTCCACGGCCGACTGACCGCCGGCGAACCGAGCCGCAGGAAAAGGAGTGCTCATGGCCACCGCCCCCCGTCCGCGCACCAGCACCCGCGACCCCGAGGAGCTGGGCCGCCGGCTCGCCGACTGGCTCGACCCCCGGCTCCCCGGCGCCCGGGTCACCGGGCTCGCCGTGCCCGGGTCCAACGGCATGTCCAGCGAGACCCTGCTCTTCGACATCGACCACCCCGACGCCCCTGTACGGGGCTGCGCCCTGCGCCTTGCCGCCGACCCCGCCGCGTACACGATCTTCCCGGTCTACGACATGGAGCGGCAGCACCGGGTCATGCGGCTGGTCGGGGAGCACACCGACATACCCGTCCCGCGCGTCCTCTGGCTGGAGAGCGACCCGGGGCCGCTCGGCGCCCCGTTCTTCGTGATGGCCCGCGCCGAGGGCCGCGTCCCGCCGGACGTCATGCCCTACACGTACGAGGGGAACTGGCTGCACGCCGCCACCGACGCCGAACGCGCCCGCCTGGAGGCCGAATCCGTCTCCGTACTCGCCCGGCTGCACGACCAGTTCCCCGCGAAGGAGGCGGAGTTCCTACTGCCCGACGGGGCGGGAAGCCCGCTGCGACGCCATGTCGACGCCCAACGCGCCTACTACGCCTGGGTCGTGGAGGGTCTCGCGCCCTCCCCGCTGATCGAGTCGGCCTTCGACTGGCTGGAGGCGCACTGGCCCGCCGACGAGGGACCCGCCGTCCTCAACTGGGGTGACGCGCGCATCGGGAACATCGTCTATGACGGGTTCCAGCCGGCAGCCGTCCTCGACTGGGAGATGGCCGGCTTCGCCCCGCGCGAGGTCGACCTCGGCTGGACCGTCTATCTGCACCGCTTCTTCCAGGACCTGACCGTGAGCTTCGGCCAGCCCGGGCTGCCCGGATTCCTGCGCCGCGACGCCGTCGAGCGGCGGTACGCGGCCCTCACCGGACACACCCCGCGCGACATGGAGTTCCACACCCTCTACGCGGCGCTGCGGCACGCGATCGTGATGCTCAGGGTCGCGTACCGCCAGGCGCACTTCGGAGAGGTGGAGGTGCCGACCAATCCGGACAGCCTGATCCTGCACCACGCCACGCTCGCGGCGATGGTGCGGGGAAGCTACTGGTAGGAGCCGCCGGGGCGAGGGCCGTCAGGCCGCGCGCCGCATCTGCGGGACCTTGATCGGACGCGAGCCCGGACCGCCGACGTGCGAGAAGGGCTGCGTCCGCCAGTCGAGACCCTGGGGGAGCGTCAGCAGCAGCGCGGTGTCCTGCTCCTGGACGTCCATCGTCTCGTCGGCGGGGCGCGCCTCCGAGGCGGCCCGGCCGGTGCCGGGGCAGACCGTCAGCACGAACGGGTTCCAGGGCGACGGGCACAGCGCGTGCTCCGGCAGCGTGTCCTCGTCCGCGAGCAGCGCGATCGGCTGGACGCAGTCCGGGCAGATCACCCGGTACATCTCGAATGTGTCGTACGCGTCGAGCTCGTCGGTCGTCTCGACCGAATCAACAGGCTCCTGCATGGAGAATCTCCCCCTCGGGTGGGTCGACCGAAGAACGTATGGCCTCGACCACAGCAAGCAATTCCCATACGGCCGCCCGCATAACCGTGAGCTCTCGATCGAGCCTGCCACAAACCTGTGGCGTTGGTCACATGCTGCTCGCAGGTGCCCCGAGGGTGCCCATAGTCGCCTATAGCGACGGGCCGATGGCGGGACGGCGACGTACCCCCGCTGTGCCGGAGGCCCCCCGGGGCAATAGGTTGACCGCATGGAGGAGCTGGATCGTCAGATCGTCGAATTGCTCGTCAGGGACGGGCGCATGAGCTACACCGACCTGGGCAAGGCCACGGGCCTGTCCACCTCGGCCGTACATCAGCGCGTCCGCCGACTGGAGCAGCGTGGGGTCATCCGCGGCTACGCGGCCGTCGTCGACCCGGAGGCCGTCGGCCTTCCGCTGACCGCCTTCATCTCGGTCAAACCCTTCGACCCCAGCGCCCCGGACGACACCCCGGACCGGCTCGCGGACATCCCGGAGATCGAGGCCTGTCACAGCGTCGCGGGCGAGGAGAACTACATCCTCAAGGTGCGCGTCGCGACCCCGCTGGAGCTGGAGCACCTGCTCACCCGGATCCGCTCCCAGGCGGGCGTCTCCAGCCGCACGACGGTCGTCCTGTCGACCCCGTACGAAGCCAGACCGCCGCGCGTCTAGCGCTAGGTCGCGTCCGGAAAGTCTGGCCTGGCTCGCGACGCCCGGCACGCACTCCCCCGTAGCCCTTCGGGCACGGGAGGTGCCCCCACGCCGCGTTGCCGAAATGCCCACGTAGCTCCGCTACGAGAGCATCCCGGCGCCTTGCGATCGCACGCACCGGACGCCGCGAGCCCCGCCCTTCGGGCGGACGGCCATACTTTCCGGACACTCCCTAGGGGCCGATCCGGCGTGGGCCCGGCGTTCGGCCGGGCCCCGGCGCGCCTCTAGCCTGGTCACCATGAGCGAGACCCCGATCGACAGCGAGCACCGCACCGTCCTGCTGCGCGGTGGAGAAGTCCACAGCCCCGCCGACCCCTTCGCCACCGCCATGGTGGTGGAGCGGGGACACGTCGCCTGGGTGGGCTCGGAGGGGGCCGCCGACGCCTTCGCCTCCGGGGTGGACGAGGTGGTCGACCTCGAAGGCGCGCTCGTCACCCCGGCGTTCGTCGACGCCCATGTGCACACCACGGCGACCGGCCTCGCGCTGACCGGCCTCGACCTGTCCTCCGCCACCTCGCTGGCCGAGGCGGCGGAGCTGATCCGCTCGTACGCCGCCGCCCGCCCCGCCGACCGGATCCTCATCGGCCACGGCTGGGACGCCGCGCGCTGGCCCGAGCGCAGGGCCCCGCGCCGCGAGGAGCTGGACGAGCTCACCGGCGGCCGCCCGCTCTACCTCACCCGGATCGACGTCCACTCGGCCGTCGTCACCACCGCGCTCCTGGACCTGGTCCCCGGCGTCCGTGACCGCTCCGGCTTCCGTGACGGCGAGCCGCTGACCGGCGACGCCCACCACGCCGTCCGCGCCGCCGCCTACGCGGCCCTCTCGCCCGCGCAGCGCACCGAGGCCCAGCGCGCCGCCCGCCTGCACGCCGCCTCCCTAGGCATCGGCACCCTCCACGAGTGCGGCGGTCCCGAGATCTCCTCCGAGGACGACTTCACCGGGCTCCTCGACCTCGCCCGCACCGAGCGCGGTCCGCGCGTCGTCGGCTACTGGGCCGACCTCGACGTCGAACGGGCCCGCGCGCTCGGCGCCCTCGGCGCGGCCGGCGACCTCTTCGCCGACGGCTCGCTCGGCTCCCACACCGCCTGCCTCCACGAGGCGTACGCCGACCACGCCGACGCCGCCCACACGGGCGTCTCGCACCTCGACGCCGCCACGATCGCCGCCCATGTCGTCGCCGCCACCGAGGCGGGCCTCCAGGCCGGCTTCCACGCCATCGGCGACGCCGCCGTCACCGCCGTGGTCGACGGCGTCAGGGCCGCCTCCGAGAAGCTCGGCCTCGCCCGGATCCGCGCCGCCCGCCACCGCGTCGAGCACGCCGAGATGCTCACCCCCGAGACGATCGCCGCCTTCGCCGAACTCGGTCTGACCGCCTCCGTCCAGCCCGCCTTCGACGCGGCCTGGGGCGGCGAGGACGGCATGTACGTCGAGCGCCTCGGCGCCGAGCGGGCCCGCACCCTCAACCCGTACGCCGCGCTGCTCCGCGCCGGTGTGCCGCTGGCCTTCGGCTCGGACAGCCCGGTCACCCCGCTGGACCCCTGGGGCACCGTCAGGGCCGCCGCCTTCCACCGCACCCCCGAGCACCGGATCTCCGTCCGCGCCGCCTTCACCGCCCACACGCGGGGCGGCTGGCGGGCCGTCGGGCGCGACGACGCGGGCACGCTCGTCCCCGGCGCACCGGCCGACTACGCGATCTGGCGTACCGACGAACTCGTGGTCCAGGCCCCCGACGACCGGGTGGCCCGCTGGTCGACCGATCCGCGCTCCGGAACGCCCGGTCTGCCCGATCTGACCCCCGGCCGCGAACTGCCGGTCTGTCTGCGCACGGTGGTCTTCGGACAAACGGTCTTCGTACGGCCGAACGAGTGACGTCCGGACATTTCGTACCGCCGATCGATGATCAACCGGCCGGTCGACGACCTGCGGATCCTCCCCACTGACCTGGCAGTATCGATCATCTCCGCAGGTCAAACGAGTGTTGACAGCGTGCGGCCGGGGGCGGGTAGGTTCTCCCGCGTCCACCACAGGACGTCCGACCGGTTTCAAACCTCAGGTTCAGCACCCGTGCCTCGGGGGCGAGGGAAGGTTTTTTCCGGCGGAGGGTGCGACCCGGGTGGGGCCCGGACGTCCAGTAGACAACGGCTCTCGGTCGACCCGCAGCCAGCGGGTTCCAGGTCGGCCCGAAGGGCGCCGGGCCCCGATCCGCACGCCACGCGTGCCGCGTCCATGCTGTCCCGGAGCGCGTCCCCGAGGAGCGTCCCCGACAGGCGCCCCCGACGCGCAACGAGCCCCGCCGCGACCGAGCCGAGAGGCGGGCTCGCTATGGTGGGGGTTCGCGTATGTATCCGAAGGGGCAGTAGTGAACGACGGTGGCCAGAGGCGTTACGGCCCGCTCGGCAGAGCCTTGGTGATCATTCCGACCTACAACGAGGCGGAGAACATCAAGCCGATCGTCTCGCGCGTACGGGAGGCCGTACCGGAGGCGCACATCCTCGTCGCCGACGACAACAGCCCCGACGGCACGGGCAAGTTCGCCGACGAGATCGCCGCCGAGGACGACCACGTCCACGTGCTGCACCGCCAGGGCAAGGAGGGGCTGGGCGCCGCCTACCTCGCCGGATTCCGCTGGGGCATCGAGCACGGCTACGGCGTCCTCGTCGAGATGGACGCCGACGGCTCGCACCAGCCCGAGGAGCTGCCCCGGCTGCTGACCGCCCTGAAGGGCGCCGACCTCGTGCTCGGCTCCCGCTGGGTCCCCGGCGGCCGCATCGTGAACTGGCCGAAGTCCCGCGAGTTCATCTCCCGCGGCGGCAGCCTCTACTCGCGCGTCATGCTCGACGTGCCGATCCGCGACGTCACCGGCGGCTACCGGGCCTTCCGCAAGGAGACCCTGGAGGGCCTGGGCCTGGAGGACGTGGCCTCGGCCGGCTACTGCTTCCAGGTCGACCTGGCCCGGCGCGCCGTCGCCGCCGGCTTCCACGTCGTCGAGGTCCCGATCACCTTCGTGGAGCGGGAGATCGGCGACTCGAAGATGAGCCGCAACATCGTCGTCGAGGCCCTGTGGCGGGTCACCGGCTGGGGTCTGACGGCCCGTGCGAACAAGGTCGGCAAGCTCCTCGGGCGCAAGTAGACGCACCGAAGTCGGTCCGGTCCGGGCGCTCGTCGCGACTGATCCGTTCTTTACGACGTTCCGGCGGGGCGCCAGGCACACTGGGGGTCATGACGACCGGCGCACCGCCTCCCCTCGCCCCCAAGCGCTCACGCGCGCGTACGTTCCTCCCGCTGGCCCTGGCCGCCTGGATGGTCCTGGAGATCTGGCTGCTCATCGTGGTGGCGGGCGCGGCCGGCGGGCTGACCGTCTTCGGCCTGCTGGTCGGCGGCGCCGTCCTCGGCGCCGTGGTGATCAAGCGCGCCGGGCGCCGTGCCTTCAAGAACCTGACCGAGACCTTCCAGCAGGCCCAGGCCGCCGCGCAGACCGGAGTCCCGCCGACCGCCACCGAGCGGGCGGGCGCGCGCGACCGCAACGGCTTCCTGATGCTCGGCGGTCTGCTGCTCATGATCCCCGGCCTGATCTCCGACGTGGCCGGTCTGCTGCTGCTCGTACCGCCCGTTCGCTCGGTCCTCGGCCGGTACGCGGACAAGGCCGCGGAGCGCCGGATGGCCGCGGCACCTCCCGGCAGCCTCCAGGACGCCTTCCAGCAGGCCCGCATGCACCGCCCGGACGGCAAGGTCGTCCAGGGTGAGGTCATCCGCGAGGACGCCCCTCAGGGCCCCCAGGACCCGCGGGCCCCCCGCCCGCCGCTGACGCCGTAGGGACCAGGGCCCGGCGCGGTGAGCCGGGCCGAGCCCGGTACGGGCCGAGCCCGTACCGGGCCGACCGTGGCCGACACAGGAACGCGAAAACGCCGCGGGGCCCGGTACACGTGATGTGTACCGGGCCCCGCGGCGTCGCTTCGGCCGTGCCGTCCGTCAGGCGGACTTGCGGCTGTCTCGCGGATGCACGGCGATGTTCATGGCGCCGGAGCGAAGGACCGCCAGCCTCTCGGCCAGGACCTCCTCCAGCTCCTCGCGCGTGCGCCGCTCCATCAGCATGTCCCAGTGCGTACGCGCCGGCTTGCCCTTCTTCTCCTCGGGGCCGTCCCCGTCCACCAGGAGTGCCTGGCTGCCGCAGACCTTGCACTCCCACTCCGGCGGAATTTCCGCTTCCACCGAGAAGGGCATCTCAAAACGATGGCCCTTCTCGCATGCGTACTCCACGGCCTGGCGCGGGGCCAGATCGATGCCGCGGTCGGTCTCGTAGCTGGTCACCACGAGGCGCGTGCCGCGAAGAGCTCGCTCACTCATGAATCGTGCCTCCCGGGCTTGTCGCCCACAGGACAGGTGTCGCTGTCGTCGTCATCCGGTCAACGTCCGGTCGGCGGTAAAGATTCCCGTTCCGGGTCATGCGTCGCCCGTCGTGCCGCCCCTTGTTCTACCCACCAGTGCCCGGTTTGTCACATCTGGCAGCAGATGTCACCCAGCGTCTTCACCAAAGCAGCACGCAGTAACGGTCCGCCTGGCAGGCCAAAGGCGTACACTACCGGCCTTTGACTGCCGCGTCTAAATCCGCTCCGGAACCGGGTTGCCCGCTTCGGCCACGGCACGCCGTACCGGAACCCGCGCGAGCAGGATGAAACCGGCCGCGAAGAAGATCACCAGAGAGATGATGGCATCCCGATAGCTGCCGGTCAGCTGATACGCGAGACCGAACACCAGTGGGCCAAGCCAGCTCAGGCCCCGGTCGCTCATCTCGTAGGCCGAGAAGTACTCCGCCTCCTTGCCGCGCGGCACCAGATGTGAGAACAGCGAACGCGACAGGGCCTGGCTCCCGCCGAGCACCAGACCGATCGCCGCCGCAAGACAGAAGAACGCCACCGGCGCGCCGGCCGGCAGGAAGTACGCGGCGGCCAGGATCAGCGTCCAGATCGCCAGCGACCCCAGGATCGTGCGCTTGGCACCGTACGAACGCGCGAGGCGTCCCATGCCGAGCGCGCCCACCACCGCGAGCACCTGGACCAGCAGCACCGCCGTGATCAGCGTCGTCTGGTCGAGCCCCAGCTCCTTGGAGCCGTAGATCGACGCCTGCGAGATCACCGTCTGCACCCCGTCGTTGTAGACGAGGTACGCGAGCAGGAACGAGAGCGTCAGCGGGTGGCGCCGCATGTCCCGCAGCGTCGCCATCAGCTGCCGCCAGCCACCGCCGACCGCGCCCTCGCCGTGCGGCTCGACACGCCGGTCGCGCAGCCGCCGCAGCGGTACGAGCGTGAAGGCGCCCCACCACAGTCCGGCCGAGGCCAGGCAGATCCGCACCGCCTCGCCCTGGGAGAGCCCGAAGGAGTCGTGCCCCGAGTACAGGACCAGGTTGAGGACGAGGACGAGGGCCCCGGAGGTGTAGCCGAACGCCCAGCCGCGCGAGGAGACCGCGTCCCGCTCGTCCGGCTCGGCGATCTGCGGCAGGTACGCGTTGTAGAGCACCATCGAGACCGCCAGCGAGGCGTTCGCCACGATGAGCAGGAACGCGCCGAGCAGGTACCGGTCGCCGCTCAGGAAGAACATGCCCCCGGTCGCCGTCGCGCCTATGTACGCGCAGACGGCGAGCAGCGGCTTCTTCCGGCCCGTACGGTCCGCCACCGCGCCCACCAGCGGCATCACGAGCACCGCCACCAGGATCGAGGCCGAGACCGCGTACGCGAACAGGGACCCCGCCCGCACCGGGATGCCCAGCGGGTGCACGAAGCCCTCGGCGTCCGCCGCCGCCTCGGCGACGGACGTCAGATAGGGGCCGAGGAAGACCGTGATCACGCTCGTCGAGTAGACCGAGCAGGCGAAGTCGTAGAAGTACCAGCCGCGCTGCTCGCGTCTGCGGTCGGCGGGATCGGCGGCGGACCGCTCCGGCTCGGTGGTGTCGGCAGTCAAGACCGCGGCCCCCTCGTTCGTCCCCGTGGCGGGACGCCGCTCAGACCCACACGCCCCGCTCGGTCAGGACTGTGCGCAGCGTCTCCAGATGATCGGTCATGATGCCATCCACCCCGAGGTCCAGGAGAGTGTTCATCCGCTCCGGATCGTTGACCGTCCAGACATGGACCTGAAGCCCCCGGGCGTGGGCCTCGCGGACGAAGCGGCGGTCCACGACCGGGATGCCGCCCTGGCTCTCCGGGACCTGCGCCGCGACGGCGCCGGCGCGGATCGCGGCCGGGATGCCGAGCGAGCGCAGGCGCAGCCCGAGGACGCCCTTGACGCCGTACGAGGTCGCGAGGCGCGGCCCCGCGAGGCGCTGGGCGCGGGCCACCCGGCTCTCCGTGAAGGAGCCGACGCAGACCCGGTCCCAGGCCCCGGTCCTGCGGACCAGGTCGACCAGGGGGACGAGCGAGGACTCGGCCTTGAGGTCCACGTTCCAGCGGGCCTCGGGGAACTCCTCGAGCAGCTCCTCGAAGAGCGCGAGCGGCTCCTTGCCGCCCACCCGCGCCTCACGGACGGCGTCCCAGGGGAGGTCCCGGATCCGGCCGGTGGCATCGGTCACCCGGTCGAGCGTGGAGTCGTGGAAGGCGACCAGGGCACCGTCCGCGGTGGTGTGCACATCGGTCTCGAAGTACCGGTAACCGGCCTCCGCCGCCCGCCGGAAGGCGGCCGCGGTGTTCTCCAGGCCGTCCGCCGCCCCGCCGCGATGGGCGAAGGGGATGGGGGACGGGTGGTCCAGATAGGGGTGGCGTACGCGAGTCACCGCCGCAGTATCGCCTGTTCCGGTGTCCCGGAGGCGACGACGGTGCTGCTCGTGTCCTGCTCGGGGATGGCGAACCGGCGCAGGAAGAACTGCGCGAGGGGCCCGATGGTCAGCGCGTACAGGACCGTGCCGACGCCGACCGAGCCGCCGAGCAGGAAGCCGGTGGCGACGACCGCGATCTCGATCGCCGTCCGCACGAGCCGGATCGAACGCCCGGTCAGCCGGTGCAGCCCGGTCATCAGGCCGTCGCGCGGGCCGGGGCCGAAGCGGGCGGCGATGTAGAGCCCGGTCGCCACCCCGTTGAGGACGATGCCGAGGGCGAGAAGGGGGATCCGTACGGCGAGGGCCTCGACCTCCGGGACCAGGGCGAGGGTCCCGTCCATGGCGACGCCGATGACGAAGACGTTCGAGACCGTGCCGAGGCCGGGCTTCTGCCGGATGGGGATCCACAGCAGCAGGACGGCCGCCCCGACGATGATCGAGACGACTCCGATGGTCAGCCCGGTCTTCTCGGCGAGGCCTTGGTGGAGAACGCCCCACGGCTCAAGGCCGAGCCCGCCGCGCACGAGGAGCGCCGAGCTGATCCCGTACAGCGCCAGTCCGATGTACAGCTGCGCGAGCCGGCGGGGCAGGTGGCGGGCGGTGAGCCGGCCGCGGAGGCCGGAGGCGGTGGACAAGTGGTGCCCCCTGTGTAGTGGTGGTGGACTGACTCATGACACTCTGTGGCGGGGGATCGGATGCCAACCATGGCCAATTCGAGGAAGGTGGACTGAATTCCATGGCTCAGTGGACCTCGGCCGTCGGGCCGGCTCAGCTCGCCCGGCAGCTTCAGGCGCAGCAGCCCCGCCCGGCCGGGCAGGGCGGGCGCAAGCCGCCCGCCTACCGCGCGCTGGCCGACGGGATCCGCCTCCTCGTCCTGGAGGGCCGGGTGCCGGTCGCGGCCCGGCTGCCCGCCGAGCGCGAGCTCGCGGTGGCGCTCACCGTGAGCCGTACGACGGTGGCGGCCGCGTACGAGGCGCTGCGCGCCGAAGGCTTCCTGGAGTCGCGGCGCGGGGCCGGCAGCTGGACCGCCGTACCGGCGGGGAACCCGCTGCCCGCGCGCGGGCTCGAACCGCTGCCCCCGGAGTCGCTCGGCTCGATGATCGACCTCGGCTGCGCGGCGCTGCCCGCGCCGGAGCCGTGGCTCACGCGGAGCGTGCAGGGCGCCCTCGAGGAGCTGCCGCCGTACGCCCACACGCACGGGGACTACCCGGCGGGGCTGCCCGCGCTGCGGCAGATGCTCGCCGACCGGTACACCGAGCGGGGCATCCCGACGATGCCCGAGCAGATCATGGTCACCACCGGCGCCATGGGCGCGATGGACGCCATCTGCCATCTCTTCGCGGGGCGGGGCGAGCGGATCGCCGTCGAGTCGCCCTCGTACGCCAACATCCTCCAGCTCATGCGGGCGGCGGGCGCCCGGCTGGTGTCGGTGGCGATGGCCGAGGGGCTCGCCGGCTGGGACCTGAACCGCTGGCGCCAGGTCCTGCGGGACGCGGCGCCCCGGCTCGCGTACGTCGTCGCCGACTTCCACAACCCGACCGGCGCCCTGGCCGACGAGGACCAGCGACGGCAGCTGGTGGACGCGGCCCGCTCGGCCGGCACGGTGCTCGTCGTCGACGAGACCATGTCCGAGCTGCACCTGGACGACGGCCTGACGATGCCTCCGCCGGTCTGCTCCTTCGACCCGTCGGGCGCCACGGTGCTCACCGTCGGCTCGGCGAGCAAGGCGTTCTGGGCGGGGATGCGGATCGGCTGGGTCAGGGCCGCGCCCGACGTGATCCGTTCGCTGGTGGCCGCGCGCGCCTACGCGGACCTCGGGACCCCGGTCCTGGAACAGCTCGGCGTCAACTGGCTGCTGCGGACCGGCGGCTGGGAGCAGGCGGTCGCCATCCGCCGCACCCAGGCGCGCGAGAACCGCGACGCGCTGGTGGCTGCGGTGCGGGCGCAGCTGCCGGAGTGGGAGTTCGACGTCCCGGCGGGCGGACTGACCCTCTGGGTCCGCACGGGCGGGCTCTCGGGCTCGCGGATCGCGGAGGTCGGCGAAAGGGTGGGCGTACGGGTGCCCTCGGGTCCGCGCTTCGGCGTCGACGGCGCCTTCGAGGGGTATGTGCGTCTGCCGTTCACCGTCGGCGGCGCGCTCGCCGAGGAAGCGGCGGCCCGCCTCGCGGCCGCCGCCCGCCTGGTGGAGTCGGGCGCGGGCGCGGGCAACGAACAGCCGCGCGCGTTCGTGGCGTAGACAGCGAAACGGGGCCCCCGCGCGGCTGGCGGGGGCCCCGATGTAGCGGCGTCAGCCCTCCGCGGGGACCGGGGTGGGGCCGAGGTCCAGGGTGGGGCCGGGGGTCGGGTCCGGGGCCGAGCCGGGGGCCGGGGGCACCGTCGTCGACGTGCCGTCCTGCCGCTCCGGCAGCAGCGCCAGAACCGCCTGCCGATGCGCCTCGCTCGTCGCGTCGTCGTACGGGTCCGGCGTCGCCGGCACCTGCAGCCGCAGCACGGGACCCGTACCGAGGCGGGCGTACCCGCGCCCCGGCGGGACGACCGGAGTCGGTGTCGTGTGCGGTCCGACACCGAGGACCGACTCGATCGCGGCGGGGGACGCGGGGCCGAGGACGACCCGGGCGCGGGTGTGCGTCCGTACCGTCTCGCTCAGCGTGTCCACGCTGTCGAACTGCTCCGCCACCACCACCGTGACCTGCGCGGCCCTGCCGTGCCGCAGCGGCACCTGGAGGAGGTCCTGCGGGTCGGGACGCCCGTCGGCCGCCGCCAGGTGACCGAGGACGCTCGGCCGGTCGAGGAGGATCCACAGCGGGCGCCGGGTGTCGTCGGGCGCGGGACGGCCCGCCTGCCGGGCCCGGTTCGCGGCGATCAGCCGCCGCTCGGTCTCGTGCGCCGCCCACTCCAGGCTCGCCAGCGCGCCCGTGAGACCGCACTCGACGGCCAGGACGCCCGCACGGCCGGTCAGACAGGCGTACTCGCCGGTGCCGCTGCCCTCGATGATCAGCACATCGCCGTACGGCAGGGTCTGCAGGGCGATGGAGCGCAGCAGCGAGGTCGTGCCGCTGCCGGGCTGGCCGACCGCGAGCAGGTGCGGCTCGGTGGAGCGCGGGCCCGTCCGCCAGAGCACCGGGGGCGCGTCCTCCTCCCCGTCGGCGGCGACGACCGGCACCGTCCGCCGGACGGCGTCCGCGTCGGTGAAGCCGAGGACCGTCTCGCCCGGCACGGTGACGAACCGCTGGGCGGCGATCGTGGTGGGCAGGGCGGGCAGCACGCTCATGACGAGCTGGTTGCCCTCCTCGTCCCAGTCGAAGAGGTACTCCCGGCCGCGCCCGGACTTGGCGTGCAGGAGCTGTTCGATCCGGGCCCGGGAGGCCGCCTCGCCGTCCGTGAAATACGCGGGGTAGCGGATGCGCAGTTGCGTGAGGCGCCGGTCGTCGTCGAAGGCGAAGTCCCCGAAGGCGCCGCTCCAGTCGCCGCCGTGGGCGAAGAGGGGAGCCGGGTCCTCGGGGACGGAGAAGTACGGCACCAGCGCCTCGTAGAGGCCCTTGAGCCGCTCGACCTCGGCGTCGTCGGGCCCGGTCTTGACGACCGGGCGCTCACGGCCCGTCCAGGCGGCCGCGCCCATCACCGAGACGAGGGCGAGCAGCGGACCGTACGGGACGAGCGCGACGACGAGGACGCAGGCCGCGACCAGGAGCAGCGTGGGACCGCGCCGCTCCTTGGGGGTCGCGGCCCACTTGGCGCGCGCGGTCGCGGCCAGCTTCCGTAGACCACGCGTGATGGTGATCAGCGGATGGAGCACATCGGTGGCGCTGTCGGCGGCCGTGCGCGCGATCTCTCGACTGCGAGCGATCCGGTCGCTGCCGCTGGTCAGAATGCGGGGGAGTGGTCGCCGGGCCACGTCGTACTCCTGGAGTTGTGGAAGGGACTGTCGGAGGTCAGAACTTGATCCCGCCCAAGAGGCTGGCGAGGCTCTGGCCGCCCGCGGTGATGCTCGGGGCGATGGCGGTGCCCGCGAGGTAGAAGCCGAACAGCGCACTGACGAGGGCGTGGGACGCCTTCATCCCGTCCTTCTTGAAGAACAGGAAGCAGATGATGCCGAGCAGGACCACACCTGAGATGGACAGGATCATGAGGGGTTCTCCTGGTTGAGGGGACAGTCACCATGAGTCCTTCCAGGTTCACAGCAAGTATCTATGCGATTAAAGGTGCATATGGGTGAAAGTCGGGCGATTTCACTTGACTGGCGGACGCGGGGGGCTTGCCCGAGTGGCGAAATGCGCGGAGCGCGCTAGCGCGGGCGGTGTTTCGTGAGCCCGGGTGGGCTGGATGGCGGGGGCCTGGGAGGGGTTGAGGATCAGTTGGGGTTGAGCCGGGCTCAGCTGCGGTTGAACCGGGGTTGAGCTGCGGTGATCTTTGCCGTGGACGCCTCGCGTCATGTCCCCGGACGGGCAGTACCCTGTCGATTCACTCGTACGGCTGCGCTTGCCGTGCGCGGATCAAGATTCACGGTTTCAGGGTTCCCAGGAACGAAAGGCGGGTACGTCGGATGAGCGAGACTCCGGACCCCGAGGTCATCGAGCTGGCGAGCAAGGTCTTCGACCTGGCGCGCACCGGGGACGCCGAGGCGCTGGCCGCCTACGTCGACGCGGGCGTCCCGGCGAACCTCACCAACGACCGGGGCGACTCCCTCGTCATGCTCGCCGCCTACCACGGCCACGCCGACGCGGTCGCCGCCCTGCTGGCCAGGGGTGCCGACGCGGACCGCGCCAACGACCGCGGCCAGACCCCGCTCGCGGGTGCCGTCTTCAAGGGCGAGGACGCCGTCGTCCGCGCGCTGATCGCCGGCGGCGCAAATCCGGAAGCGGGGACTCCGTCTGCGGTGGATACTGCTCGGATGTTTGGGAAGGCAGAACTCCTGGAGCTGTTCGGCACCCAGTGACGCCCCGGTGAAGATCCGGGGTGAGATCTGGGTGAACGGGCACTGAACCCCAGGTGAGAGCGGTGTCGTAAATGTGGTCGCGGTGGCGAAATGGCTGGGTCATCATGACGTCGGGCCCGCAAGGGGCCACCGACGAGAGGCAGAGGAAGATGGTCAACACCAAGCGAAGGACGACGGGCGGCCCTACATGTTGCTGCGCGGCTTAGCGATCAACAGTCCCCGGTACTTCACCCGGTACTTCCCGGTCGTGTCGACAGCTTGATGTGAGGCGTCTTCCATGTTCGATCCAGTCATAGCGCCGAGCGGCACCCTGCTCGGCCTGCTGCAGAGGGGCCGCGGCGACGGCACCCTGCACGCGCTCGCCGCACCACGTGCCGAGGCCCTCGCGGCCCTGAACCACTGCGTTCTCAGCGACCCCCGCCACGACTGGCAGGTCGAGAACCGCTCCCTCTACTACGCACGGCTCTACCTCGACCTCGCCGGCGGGCTCGAGGAGATCGAGGCCCACCTCTTCGGCGCCGAGGACCACCTCGACACCGAGGACAACCGGACCGGGCTCGCGCTCGCCGTCCTCGGCCACCTCGCCTCCTACGGACGCCAGGACGCCCTGACGCTGCTCCGGCAGTACGCCGCGACCGGCACCAACTGGGCGTGGGCCCTCGACGAGCTCGCGCTGCGCGACGACGACACCGGACTGCGCTCGCTCGCGCTCCCCGTCCTCGCCCGCTTCCCGGCCGGCGCGGAGGGCGACGCCGAGCTCGCGACCGCCGTACGGGACGCCTTCGAGCCCCGGCCGTGGCGACTGTGGGCCGAGGACCAGCGGGACGCCGTGGGCGCCCGGGTCAGGGCCGCCCAGGAACGGGGCTCCTTCGACCGCTGGCAGCGCCAGATGCGACCCAGCGGGCCCCGCCCCGGCTGGAGCGTCCAGGCGGTCTTCGACTGGGCCCAGGAGGGTTTGGAGCGCGGCGCCGAGCTGCACGGGCCCGCCGCGCGCTGCCTGACCGCCGTCGCGGGACCTGAGGACCGGCCGCAGATCGTCGAGGCCGCCCGCAGCGGACCCGACGGGGCGCGCTGCGCCGCCCTGCACTACCTCGCCGAGTCACAGGACCCCACCGTCCTCGACCTGATCGAGGCCGCGGCCGGCAGTGACTCCCGTACGGTCGCCGAGGTCGCCGTCGCCGCGTTCGAGCGGATGTGCGGCGAGCCCGCCGTCGACCGCGCCCGGGGCTGGGTCCACCGGCCCGACGCCCTCGGTGCCGCCGCGGGCGCCGTCCTCGCCTGCCGCGGCGGGGCCCAGGACTCCCTGCTCGTCCTCGGCGCCCTCCGCGAGACCGTCCGGGCCGAAGGCCCCGACGCCACCGCCCTCTACGCCCTGGTCGACGGCACCGGACGCCTCGGCATCGGCTGTGCCGCGCCCGTGCTGCGCCACGTCTACCGCGAGACCGCCTCCTCCCAGCTCCGCGGCAGGACCGCCCGCGCCCTCGCCGCCACCGACCCGACTTTTCCGACGGGCTTCGCCGTCGAGTGCCTCTGGGACTGCGAGGAGACCACGCGCGAGGTCGCGGCCCTGCACGCGGAGACGGGCGACGTCCGCGTCGCGGACCGCCTGCGCCGCCTCGCCGCCGACCCGGCCGAGGAGGCCGAGGTACAGACAGCGGTCCGCAACCGCATAGGCCCGGACCTCCAGGTCTGACCCGGCGCGCCTGACGGACGGCACGGGCGCCCGCCGAGGGAGTGGCGGGCGCCGGGGGCTGTGCGGTTTACGGGGGATGCCGGGATCCGGGTGCCGGCGCTGTGCGGTTTCGCGGCGGGTGCCGGGGGTCTCGTCGACCCCCCTGTCGGGCCCGCGTGGGACGCCGGTTCGCCGGGTCGCCGGTGGTCGGGGCAAACGCTCATGGGACGTTCCCCGCGCGTCCAGATCCCCGTCGGCGGGAACACGCCGGACGCGACGACAACACGGGTATGCGTGTCGTCATCGTCACCGAATCCTTCCCACCCGATGTCAATGGTGTGGCGCACTGCGCCCAACAGACCGCGCGCCACCTCGTCCGCCGCGGACATGACCCGCTCGTCATCGCCCCGGCCGTCGCCGGAGCAACCGACACCCCGGACGCCGACGCCCCCTGCCCCGTCGTCCGCGTCCCGTCCCTGCCCCTCCCCGGCTACCCCCAGGTGCGCGTCGCGCTCCCCAGCCGCCGCCTCGCCACGGCCATCGCCGCGCACCGGGCCGACGTCGTCCACCTCGCCGGCCCCTTCGTGCTCGGGGTGCGCGGGATGGCGGCCGCGACCCGCCTCGGACTGCCCGCCGTGGCCGTCTACCAGACCGACCTCGCCGGATACGCCCGTACCTACATGGGCGCGGGCGAAGGCGCCGCCTGGCGCCGGCTGCGCGCCGTCCACGGCGCCGCCGACCGGACCCTCGCGCCGTCCACCGCCGCCGCCCGCGACCTGGAGACGCACGGCATCGGCCGTATCCGGCTCTGGCGGCGCGGCGTCGACACCGTCCGCTTCCGTCCCGAGCTGCGTGGCGACGAGCTGCGCCGCGCACTCGCCCCGAACGGGGAATTCCTCGTCGGCTACATCGGCCGCCTCGCCCCCGAGAAGCACGTCGAACTGCTCTCCGGCGTCTGCGGCCTGCCCGGCATACGGGTCGTGGTCGTCGGCGACGGCCCCAGCGAACCGGCCCTGCGCGCCGCGCTGCCCGGCGCCCTGTTCCTCGGCCGCCGCACGGGCGACGACCTGGCGAGGATCTTCGCCTCGCTCGACGTCTTCGCCCACACCGGCCCGTACGAGACCTTCTGCCAGACCGTCCAGGAGGCGATGGCCAGCGGCGTACCGGTCGTCGCCCCCGCCGCCGGCGGGCCCCTCGATCTCGTCGACCACCGCAGGACCGGTCTCCTCGTCCCGCCGGACGACACCACCGCCCTACGGGACGCGGTGGCCTCCCTCGTGGAGGCACCGGCTCTGCGCGCCGCCTACGGCCGTGCGGGCCGGACGGCCGTCGAGGGCCGGACCTGGGAGGCCGTCGGCGACGAGCTGATCGGCCACTACCTGGAGGTCCTGCGCGAGCGGACGGCGGTGGCGGCATGAGAGGCCCCGCGACAGCCCGGCCGCTGCGCATCGTCCGGCTCGCCAACTTCGTCACCCCCACCTCGGGGGGCCTGCGCACCGCCCTCGAACAGCTCGGTCGCGGCTACCTCGCCGCCAGGCACGAGCCCGTCCTCATCGTCCCCGGCCACGTGGAGAGCGACCGCGTCACCGACCAGGGGCGGATCATCACCCTGCCCGGGCCCGTCCTGCCCGGCACCGGCGGCTACCGCGTGCTCGCCGACCGGCGCCGCGTCCGCCGGATCCTGGAGGAACTCGCCCCCGACCGCATCGAGGTCTCCGACCGCACGACCCTGCGCTGGACGGGCGAGTGGGCGCGGCGCGCCCGGGTGCCCTCGGTGATGGTCTCCCACGAGACCGCCGACGGCGTCCTGCGGACCTGGGGCGTACCGGCGGCCGCCGCCTCCCGCGCCGCCGACCGGCTCAACCGCCGCACCGCGTGGGCGTATTCGCGGATCGTCTGCACGACGGAATGGGCGGAGCGGGAGTTCGTACGGATCGGGGCGAGCAACGTCCTGCGCGCGCCGCTCGGCGTGGACCTGGCGCGCTGCCGCCCGGGGCGGCACAGCGCCGCTCTGCGCGCCGAGCACGCCGGCGGGGAGGGGGTGCTGCTGCTGATGTGCTCGCGGCTCTCCGTGGAGAAGCGCCCGGGCACGGCCCTCGACGCCCTCGCCCACCTCCGGGGCCAAGGGGTCAGGGCCGTGCTCGTCGTGGCCGGTGAAGGGCCGCTGCGCGGCGCGTTGGAGCGGCGGGCGCGGGAGGAACGGCTCCCGGTCCGCTTTCTGGGGCACGTGGCCGACCGCGAGGCCCTGGCCGACCTCCAGGCCTCCGCCGACCTGTGCCTGGCCCCCGGCCCCGCCGAGACCTTCGGTCTCTCGGCGCTTGAGGCCCTCGCCTGCGGCACGCCGGTCGTGGTCAGCGCCTCCTCGGCGCTCCCGGAGGTCATCGGCGACGCGGGCGCCTGCGCCACGGACGACCCGGCCGACTTCGCCGCCGCCGTCCGTACCCTGCTCGACCGCCCGGATCCGGTCCGCCGCGCGGCGGCACGCGCGCGTGCCGAACTCTTCGGCTGGGACCGCTCGATCGCCGCCTTCCTCCACGCCCACGACGCGGCCCCGGCCACGATCCTCGTTCCGCCGCAGGGGGTGCGGACATGACCACGACGGTCCCGCCGACGGCGGACAGCCCGGAGTCCCTGGGGAAGCCGGAGAGCGCAGCCGGCTCGGCCGCCCCGGCAGCGGGCGCCGCTCGGATATCGGATCCAACTGCCCGGACATTGGATCCGACCGGCCGGACATTGGATCCAGACGCTCGGACATCGGATCCAGCGGTCTGGACATCGGATCCAATACTCGATCCGGGCACTGCCTCCACACCCGAGACCGGCCACGCGCTCGTGGACGCCATCCCCGCCCCCCGGCGGGAACCCGGAGCCGATCCGCGGACGCCCGCGCCGGTGCGGTTCGCCGTACTGGGGGACTCCCTCAGCGAGGGCGTCGGCGATCGGGTCGACGGCGCCTGGCGCGGCTGGGCGGCCCTGCTCGCCGAGGGCCTCGCCGGGCACGGGCAGCGGATCGAGTTCCGGAACCTCGCGGTCAGCGGGGCGCAGAGCCGGGAGGTCGCCGAGTGCCAGGCCCCCGAGGCGGTGGCGTTCCGGCCCGGCCTCGCCTCCGTCGTCGTCGGCGTGAACGACACCCTCCGCCACACCTTCGACATCGAACAGCTCGCCCGCCGCCTGGACCGCGTCTGTGCGGACCTCACGTCGAGCGGGGCCGTCCTCCTCACCGCCTGCCTGCCCGACCCCGGCCGGATGCTCGCCCTCCCCGCGCCGCTCGCCCGCCCGCTCGCCCGGCGCCAGAAAGCCGTCAACACCCTGGTCCACGCGCTCTCCGCCCGCTACGACGCCGTCCACCTCCACCTCGCCGACAGCACGTGGACCGACGACCGGACCCTGTGGAGCGCCGACCGGCTCCATCCCGGCGAGCGCGGCCACCGGGCGATCGCCGCGCGCTTCCACGACCTCCTGGTCGCCCGGGACCTCGCCCACGGCACACCGCCCTCGCCCGACCCCCAGCAGCCGCCGCCCACCCGTACGGAAGCGGTCCTCTGGCTCGCCACCGCCGGCACCGGCTGGGTGCTGCGGCGCTGCCACGACCTGCTGCCCCAGCTGCTCCACCTGGCGGGCGCCGAGCTGCGGCACCGGGCGCGCGGCACCGACGCCCGGCTCGACCGGAAGGCCGAACAAGCCCTCGCGGCCGCCCTCGCGGCCGTGTCGCTGGACGCTCCGGTGGCCACAATGGGGGAATGACCGGGCGCTGGGAGTTCTGGATCGACCGAGGCGGCACGTTCACCGACATCGTGGGCCGGCGGCCCGACGGACGGCTCGTCACCCGCAAACTGCTCTCCCACGACCCCGCCCGTCCCCGCGACGCGGCCGTCGCCGGGATCCGCCTCCTCCTCGGGCTCGGTCCCGACGATCCCGTCCCCGCCGACCGGGTCGCCGTCGTCAAGATGGGTACGACCGTCGCCACCAACGCCCTCCTGGAGCGGCGCGGGGAACCGACGGTCCTCGTCGTCACCGAGGGCTTCCGGGACGCGCTGCGGATCGCGTACCAGAACCGGCCCCGGCTCTTCGACCGCCACATCGTGCTCCCCGAGGCCGTATACGAACGCGTCGTCGAGGTCCCCGAACGGGTCGACGCCCAGGGCCGGGCGGTCCGCCCCCTCGACGAGGACGCCGTCGCCCAGGCGCTGCGCGCCGCCCACCGCGACGGCTACCGCTCCGCGGCCGTCGTCCTCATGCACGGCTACCGCAACCCCGCCCACGAGAGCCGGGTCGCGGCCCTCGCCCGCGCGCTCGGCTTCACCCAGGTCAGCTGCTCCCACGAGGTCAGCCCGCTGATCAAACTCGTCCCCCGCGGCGACACCACCGTCGTCGACGCCTACCTCTCCCCGATCCTGCGCCGGTACGTCGACGAGGTGGCCCGTGAACTCGCCGGTATCCGACTCATGTTCATGCAGTCCAACGGCGGTCTGCGCGAGGCCGCCCACTTCCGGGGCAAGGACGCCGTCCTGTCCGGACCGGCCGGCGGCGTCGTCGGCATGGCCCGCACCTCGGGACAGGCCGGGTTCGACCGGGTCATCGGCTTCGACATGGGCGGCACTTCCACCGATGTGTCGCACTACGCGGGCGAGTTCGAGCGTGAACTCGGTACACAGGTCGCGGGCGTCCGGATGCGCGCCCCGATGATGAACATCCACACCGTCGCGGCGGGCGGCGGCTCGGTCCTCCACTTCGACGGCAGCCGCTACCGCGTCGGCCCCGACTCCGCGGGCGCCGTCCCCGGCCCCGCCTGCTACGGCCGGGGCGGGCCGTTGACGGTCACCGACGCCAACGTGATGCTCGGTCGCGTCCAGCCCGCCCACTTCCCCGCCGTGTTCGGACCGGAGGGCGACCAGCCGCTCGACGACACGGTCGTACGGGAGAAGTTCACCGCCCTCGCCCGGGAGATCGCCGACGGCCGCACGCCCGAGGAGGTCGCCGCCGGCTTCCTGGAGATCGCCGTCCTCAACATGGCCAACGCCGTCAAGAAGATCTCCGTCCAGCGCGGCCACGACATCACCCGGTACGCCCTCACCAGCTTCGGCGGCGCCGGCGGCCAGCACGCCTGCGCCGTCGCCGACGCCCTGGGCGTCGACACCGTCCTCGTACCGCCGCTGGCCGGTGTCCTCTCCGCGTACGGCATCGGGCTCGCCGACGCCACCGCCATGCGGGAGCAGTCGGTCGAGGCCGAGCTCGACGCGGAGGGGACGCACGCGCGCGTGACGGAGCTGTGCGCCGAACTCGCCGAGCGGACGACGGATGAGTTGCGCGCCGACGGACTGCCCGACTCCGCGATCACCACCCACGCGCGCGTGCTCCTGCGCTACGCCGGCACGGACGCGAGCCTTCAGGTCGACCTCGCCGACGCCGAGCGGATGCGCGAGGCTTTCGAGGAGGTCCACCGCGCGCGGTACGCCTTCACCATGGACCGGCCACTCGTCGTGGAGGCCGTCTCCGTGGAGGCCGTGGGGCTCGCGGGACCTCACGGTCCCGTACTCGTCGACGCGGGCGCAGGGGACACCGGGAACGCCGGGAACGCCGGGAAAGGGGACCGGGACCCCGCGCCCCGGGCGACCGTACGGATGCACAGCGGTCACCAGGCCGCCGAAACCCCGCTGTACCGGCGGGAGGACCTGCGCCCCGGCGACACCGTCACCGGACCCGCCATCCTCGCCGAGGCCGACGCCACCACCGTCGTGGACCCCGGCTGGCAGGCGAAGGCAGGCGACGGCGGACACCTCGTCCTCACCCGCGCCACGCCCCGCCCCGCGCGCGTGGCGGTCGGTACGGACGTCGACCCCGTCCTCCTGGAGGTCTTCAACAACCTCTTCATGGCGATCGCCGAGCAGATGGGCGTACGCCTGGAGAACACCGCCCACTCCGTCAACATCAAGGAGCGACTCGACTTCTCCTGCGCCCTGTTCGACCCCGAGGGCAACCTCATCGCCAACGCCCCGCACATCCCCGTCCACCTCGGCTCGATGGGCGAGTCCATCAAAGAGGTGCTGCGACGCGGCGGCGACTCCCTGCGGCCCGGCGACGTCTACGCCATCAACGACCCGTACCACGGGGGCACCCACCTGCCGGACGTCACCGTCGTGACCCCGGTCTTCGACGAGGCGGGCCGTGAGCTGCTCTTCCTCGTCGCCTCGCGCGGCCACCACGCCGAGATCGGCGGCATCACCCCCGGCTCCATGCCCGCCTTCAGCCGGACCGTCCACGAGGAGGGCGTCCTCTTCGACAACTGGCTGCTCGTACGGGACGGTCGACTGCGCGAGGACGAGACGCGGGACCTGCTCACCGGGGCCCGGCACCCCTCCCGCGACCCGGACACCAACCTCGCCGACCTCCGCGCCCAGATCGCCGCCAACGAGAAGGGCATCGAGGAACTGCGCGCCATGGTCGGCCAGTTCGGCCTGGACGTCGTCCACGCCTACATGCGGCACGTCCGCGCCAACGCCGAGGAGTCCGTACGACGGATCGTGGCCGGTCTCCGGGACGGCTCGTACCGCTACGAGACGGACGGCGGCGCGGTCGTCCAGGTCGCGGTCCGCGTCGACCGCGAACGGCGCTCCGCCGTCCTCGACTTCACCGGCACCTCGCCGCAGCTGCCCGGCAACGCCAACGCCCCCACCTCCGTCGTCATGGCCGCCGTCCTGTACGTCTTCCGGACCCTCGTCGACGACGACATCCCCCTCAACAGCGGCTGTCTGGAGCCCCTGGACGTCCGCGTGCCGCCCGGCTCGATGCTCGCGCCCACCTACCCGGCCGCGACCGTCGCCGGGAACGTGGAGACCTCCCAGGCGGTCACCGGCGCCCTCTACGCGGCCCTCGGCGTCCAGGCGGAGGGCTCGGGCACGATGAACAACCTGACCTTCGGCAACGCGCGCGTGCAGTACTACGAGACGGTCGCGAGCGGCTCAGGCGCGGGGGAGGGCTTCGACGGGGCCGACGCCGTCCAGACCCACATGACCAACTCCCGGCTCACCGACCCGGAGATCCTGGAGTGGCGCCACCCGGTCCGGGTGGACTCCTTCGCCGTACGGAAGGACAGCGGCGGGACCGGCCGGTGGCACGGCGGCGACGGCGTCGAACGCCGGATCCGCTTCCTGGAACCGATGACCGTGACCCTGCTGACCGGCCACCGCCGCGTCGCGCCGTACGGAATGGCGGGCGGGGAGCCGGGGGAGCTCGGCGAGAACCTGGTCGAACGCGCCGACGGCACGGTCGAGCACCTCGGCGGGGTCGACACCACCGAGGTCGCCCCGGACGACGTCCTCGTCCTGCGGACACCGGGCGGCGGCGGATACGGCACCCCTGCCGCCACCACCGACGGCCGGGACCCCGACGCTCCCGGCCCGGGCGGCGGCTGCGCTCCGGTCGAGTCCTAGGTCGCGTCCGGAGAAGCGGTTCCGTCCGCGGGCCCCGTCGCCGTGCGTGACGTCACGCGGCGTCGGTGGACGGCGGTGGAGCGCAACGCGAAGACGCACCACACGGCCACCGTCGCCAGGGCGGCCGCGGCCATCCCGATCAGTACGGGCGTCTCCGGCCGCCAGCCCAGGGAGAGGCGCGTGCCCAGGAGGGTCAGCACGCCGGCGATCCGCCCCGGGGCGTACAGCGGCACCCGCGCGGCCGTGGCGCGCAGAACGGCCGCCAACGCGAGGCCGACAGCGGTCCAGAAGAGCAGGTACGGCCAGGGCGACCCCGGAGCGGTGGACGGCAGCCCGTACGGGTCGAGGCCGATGGGGAAGAGGCCGGTCGTCCACCCCAGGGCCACACCGCCGGCGGTGATGCCGACCACCCACAGCGTGTGGCGCCACAAAGGGCCTGGCCGCAGCGGCTCTTCGGGTTCTTCCTCGGGCAGGGACGGGGTGAGGTGTTCGATCACGCCCACGAGGACGCGGTACGACGGCGGCACGTTGCCTCGACGGGGGATCAGGACAGCCCCGTACGCGGCTTCGCCGCTCAGCGGACCGGAACGAACCGCACCACCGTCCCCGGCGCCGCCTGCGACGCGGCCGCGAGGTCCGCCTCCCGTACGACCGCGACCACCGGATAGCCGCCGGTCGTGGGGTGGTCGGCGAGGAAGACCACCGGGCGCCCGTCCGGGGGCACCTGGACCGCGCCCAGGACCATGCCCTCACTGGGGAGCTCGGCCGTCACCGCCCGTTCGAGGGGCGGCCCCTCGGTGCGCAGACCGATCCGGTTGGTGGCCGGGGAGACCCGGTACGCGCGCGTGGCCAGGGTGCGCAGCGCGGCCGGGGTGAACCGGTCGTGGCGCGGCCCCAGCCGGACCCGGAGGACGAGTTCGTCCGCCGGACCCGGCCAGGGGGGAGCGTCGACCCACCCCCGTGGGGCCGACTCCGCTCCCAGCGGCAGCACGGCCCCGTCCGCCAGGGGCGCCGGGCCGAGCCCGGACAGCAGGTCGGTGGAGCGGCTGCCGAGGACGGGTTCGACGACGAGCCCGCCGCCGAACCCGACGTACGCGCGCAGGCCGCGGGTGGCCGCGCCGACGTCGAGGAGCGCCCCCGCCGGCACCCGTACCGTCGTGCCCCAGGCGACCGGCCGGCCGTCCACGGTGACCGGGCACGGCGCGCCGCCCACGGCCACGGTGATCGGGCAACGCGGCCGCACCGCACACCCGTTGACCGTGGTCTCCAGGACCGCCGCGTCCTCCGGATTGCCCACCAGACGGTTCACCAGGCGTGCGGCGCCCGGATCCAGCGCCCCGGAGCGGGGCACGCCCAGGTGCGCGTACCCGGTCCGCCCCAGGTCCTGCACGGTGGTGAGCGCTCCGGCCCGAACCACCGCGAGAGCACGATCGGTCACCGGCTTTCCACCACGAAGCGCACCCGGGCGCCGGGCGTGAGCAGAGCGGCGGGCTCGCGGTCCGCGTTCCACAGCACCACCTCGGTGGAGCCGATCAACTGCCAGCCGCCGGGGGAGGAGCGCGGGTACACCCCCGTGTACGGCCCCGCGAGCGCGACCGATCCGGCCGGGACGGACGTACGCGGAGTCGCCCGGCGCGGCACCTGGTACTGCTCGGCGAGCCCGGTCAGATAGCCGAACCCCGGCGCGAACCCGCAGAACGCCACCCGGAACTCGGTGGCCGAGTGGATCCGCACCGCCGTCTCCACGGACACCCCCCAGAGCGCGGCGACCTCGGCCAGATCGGGACCGTCGTAGCGGACCGGCACCTCGACCGCCCGCTCCACGCGCGCGTGGAGCGGCGGAATCGTCCACTCCCGCAGCTGCCCCGCCAACAGGTCCGGCGCGTCCACCCCGTCGAGCAGTACCGTCCGCGCCGCCGGCACGATCTCCCGTACGGACGCCAGGGCACCGCCCGCGCGCCGCCGCAGCAGCTCGGCGTGGAACGCCTCCGTCTCCGTGCCGCTCCCCAGCTCGACGAGCAGCGCCCGCTCGCCCACCCGGTACACCCGCCGAGCCTTCATGCGAAGGCCTCCACCCGCACACCGGTGGCCTCCAGTTCCGCGCGCACCCGCCGGGCGAGACCGACCGCGCCCGGGGTGTCGCCGTGCAGGCACAGCGAGCGCGCCCGCACGGCGACGGACCGGCCGCAGTGCGCGGTGACGACCCCGAACCGGGCCATGGACACCGACCGTTCGACGACCTCGGCCGGATCGGTGACGACGGCCCCCTCCTGCCCCCGTGGCAGCAGGGAACCGTCGGCCGTGTACGCCCGGTCGCCGAACGCCTCGACCACCACGGGCAGCCCCGCCTTCCCGGCCGCCTCGTGGAGCCGCGAGCCGGGCAGCCCGAGCACCGGCAGCGCACCACCCGCGAGCAGCACCCCGTCGACGACCGCCGCCGCCTGGACCTCGTCACGGACCACCCGGTTGTAGAGCGCGCCGTGCGGCTTGACGTACGCGACCCGCGCCCCGGCCGCCCGTGCGAAGACGTCGAGCGCGCCGATCTGGTACGCGATCTCGGCCGCAAGCTCCTCCGCCGGCACGTCCATCGATCGCCGGCCGAAGCCGGCCAGGTCCCGGTAGGAGACCTGGGCCCCGATCGTCACGCCTCTCGCGGCCGCCAGCTCGCAGACGCGGCGCATGGTGACCGCGTCCCCGGCATGGAAGCCGCAGGCCACGTTGGCGCTGGTGACGACGGAGAGCAGCTCCTCGTCGTCCGTGAGCGTCCACCGGCCGAAGCCCTCTCCGAGGTCGGCGTTGAGGTCGATCGAGGCCCAGGTCATGGTCGTTCCCTTCCGTCACGGGCGGTGGTGCGGTGGTGCGGTGGTGCGGGCGGTGCGGTGGTGCGGCGCGGCGCGGGCGGCTCAGGCCGCGACGCGGTGATCGGACTCGCGCACATCGGTGACCGCGGTCGTCATACGAGTTCCTTTCCGCGGGTCTCCGGCAGGCCGAGCAGCGCGAGGACCGCGAGGCCGTAGCCGATCGCGCCGAAGACCAGCGCGCCGCCGACGCCCCAGCTCTCGGCGAGGAAACCCACCAGCGTCGGGAAGACCGCGCCCACCGCGCGCCCGGTGTTGTACGTGAAGCCCTGACCCGTGCCCCGTACCGCCGTCGGGTACAGCTCGGCGAGGAAGGAGCCGAACCCGCTGAAGATGGCCGACATGCAGAAGCCGAGCGGGAATCCGAGGACGAGGAGGAGCGTGTTCGCCCCGGACGGGATGTTCGTGTACGCGAGGACGGACAGCGCCGACAGGGCGGCGAAGAGCGCGATGTTCTTCTTCCTCCCGAGCCGGTCCGTGAGGTATCCGCCGGTCAGATAGCCGATGAAGGCCCCGGAGATCAGGAACGCCAGATAGCCGCCGGTGCCGACGACCGTGAGCCCCCGCTCCGTCTTCAGGAAGGTGGGCACCCAGGTGGCGAGGGTGTAATAACCGCCTTGCACACCGGTCGAGAGCAGCACCGCGAAGAGCGTCACGCGCAGCAGCGACGGCTTGAAGATGGCCGTGAACGAACCGCGTTCGGCCGAGCCGCGCCGGATCTCGGCGGCCTGCGGGGCGTCCTCGACGTTCCGTCGGACGTACACGACCAGGAGCGCGGGCAGGGCGCCCGTCCAGAACATGACCCGCCACGCGGTGTCGGCGTCGACGAACGCGAAGACCAGGGTGTACACGATCACCGCGAGCGCCCAGCCGGCCGCCCACGCGCTCTGGATGCCGCCGAGCGTACGGCCCCGGTGCTTGGCGGAGGCGTACTCGGCGACCAGGATCGCCCCGACCGCCCACTCGCCGCCGAAGCCGAGGCCCTGGAGGGCCCGGAAGACCATCAGGGTCTCGTAGTTGGGCGCGAAGCCGCACAGGACGGTGAAGAGCGCGTAGGTGATGACCGTGATCATCAGCGCTTTCACGCGGCCGATGCGGTCGGCCAGGATGCCGGCGAGCGCGCCGCCGATCGCCGAGACGACCAGGGTGACCGTGGTCAGCAGGCCGGTCTGGCCCTTGTCGAGGCTGAAGTAGGCGGCGATGGCCACCATCGAGAGCGGCAGGGTGAAGAAGTCGTAGGAATCCAGGGCGTATCCGCCGAACGCGCCGCCGAAGGCGCGGCGGCCGCGCGGCCCGAGGGCGCGCAGCCAGGCGAACGCGCCCGTGTCGTCGGGCTGTTCGCCCTGGGTCTGCTGCTGGGTCTGTGTCGTGCTCATCTGCACCTCGCAGAGGGGGAGGAGCGTGCCTGAGAGACGTACTGAAGGACCGTGCGGTGTCGTCAAGGTAGGGGATTGTTGAACGATCCGACAAGAGGTGTGTCGTCACGTTCTTGTTTCCGGGAAGGACCTGCGATTGACTCGGCGGCGTACGACGAGAGGGATGAGGCGCGGTGGGCGGAATCGGCGGAATCGGTGAACTCGGCGAACTCGCCGACGACCGGGCGCTGCTCGGGCGGACCAGCACGGCGGAACGCGTGGCGGACATCCTGCGCACCCGGATCGCCGAGGGCTTCTTCCCGCCCGGCACCCGGCTCTCCGAGGACGGCATCGGCGGCGCGCTCAAGGTGTCCCGCAACACCCTGCGCGAGGCGTTCCGCCTCCTCACCCATGAGCGGCTGCTCGTCCACGAGCTCAACCGGGGCGTCTTCGTCCGGGTCCTGGCCGTCGAGGACGTCGACGACATCTACCGCACCCGCCGGCTCGTCGAGTGCGCCGTCGTCCACGGCCTGGGGGAGCCGCCGTTCGCCGTGGACGGCCTCGTCGCGGCGGTCGCGGAGGGTGAGGCGGCGGCCCGCGCGGAGGACTGGAAGGGCGTCTCCACCGCCAACATCCACTTCCACCGCGAACTGGTCGCCCTGGCGGGCAGCGCCCGCACCGACGAGCTGATGCGGGGCGTCCTCGCCGAACTCCGCCTCGCCTTCCACATCGTGGACGACCCGCGCGGGCTGCACGAGCCCTATCTCGTACGAAACCGGGAGATTCTGGAAGCCTTGCGCACCGGAGAGCGGGCGAGCGCGGAACGCCTCCTGGCCCGCTACCTCGAGGACTCCCGCACTCGGATCGTCGAGGTGTACGCGAAGGCGGTCGACGAACCGGAGCGGGCGGACGCCTGAGGGGGCGGTGGCCTAAGGGGGCGCCTGAGGGGGCTGGGCGGACGGTGGCCTGAGCGGGTCGCCTGACGGGCTGGGAAGGCGGTGGTCCGAGCGGGTGGGTGCCGCGCCCGGGCGCCGTCACGCGCGCCCTGCCCGGCGCCCGGCGCGGGCGCCCCGCGCTACCACGATCTCCTGCCCGACGGGGTCGTATCTGCGCCGTTTCGACCGTTGTCAGTTCGAGGACCTAATCTGTGCACCGTGACTTCGCCTGCCTCGACGGACTTCGTTCCGCCCCAGCTCAGCGCGGGGCCGCGGCCCGCGCCGGGCCCGGCCGCCGACGAAGGGCTCGCGCGGCGCCTCCGCGCGCTCGCGTGCACCGCCCCGTTGCACGACCTGGACACGCGCAAGGCGAACCTGGCCGGTGAGTACTCGGTCTACGCCATGGCCGAGGTCGCCCTCTCCGCCATCGACCTCGTCACACTCAACATGGACTTCGACACGGGCGCCGACCACGAGCAGATCGTCGCCCGCCTGCTGCCCCGCGTCGCCGCCCAGGCCCCCGCCCGCCCCGCCGCCGAGCACGAGCGGGTCGCCCGCTGGGTCCTGGAGAACCTGATCAACGTCGGCAGCGTGGACCGCGGCTTCCGCGCCGTCTACGGCACCTTCGGCGCGGACGGCGTCTACACCCGCCGCGACTACGACTTCAAGCTGATCGAAGAGGTCCCCGGCTACGGCGGCGGGGTCTACCTCCGTACGACCGACGAAGCGGTCAACGTCCTCGTCGGCGCCCTCGACACCGACGTCACCAGCGCCCAGATCGCCGCCGAGGTCAAGCTGGAGGTCCTGATCAACCGGGGCCGGCTCGCCGACGCCCAGCTCGCCGCCGAGCAGGCGCGGTACCGCACCGTTCAGTACGCCGAGACCCTCCGCAAGACCCTGGAGGCGACCCGCCGGAACGTGCGCGCGGTGGACTGGCTCCAGGCCGTCCCGGACATGATCGCCGAGGCCCTCGACCACGTGGCCGACCGCTACCGCCACGAGAACGCGATCCTCACCAACATCCGCAAGGCCCGCGACGAGGCCGAGGACCAGGAGCACAAGCGCCGCGCCGCCGAGCTCGTCGACATCGTCAAGGACTGCATCCGCCGGCACACCCAGCTCCAGTCCCGCCTCCTGGAGGCGGGCCCGCTCTTCCGCGCCGAGCAGGACCGGCAGGCCTTCGCCGCCCCGACCTCGTACACCGGGATAGACCTGTACGGGCAGCTCGTCGCGCCGATCCTGCCGCTCCCCGTCGAGCAGGCGACCAGGGTCACGGACGCGTTCTTCGCCCGGGGCACCGGACTGCGGACCCCCGCGTCCGTGCGCGTCGGCGACCTCGTCGAGATGCTCCTCACCCCGCCCGTCGAGCGCGAGCACCTGGGTGCGGAGATGCCCGAGCCGGACCTGATCGCCACGCCCGACGACAGCCGCTTCAGCGAGGAGCAGCTGGCGAGCGCGAAGGAGCTGCTCGACCTGGAGCACGACGCCCCGCGCCGCCTCTCCGGCCTGCTCGCCGAGGCCCGCCTCCGCGACCCCGGCGACCCCGACCTCCCGTACCTGGTCGCCCTCCTCGCCGTCCACGCCGCGAGCCCCCCGGTGGGCACGGCGTACCGCCAGGGCGAGGAACGCCTGCTCTTCGCGGTGGACGACGGGACGCGGCTCGACGATCCGGAGTTCGGCGGCGCCGACCTGATAGTCGGTACGGCGCTTCTGGACGCGCTCGGCATGGCGGCGGACCGCACGGAGGCCTCATGACCACCGACCAGGCGGTCCCCCACACGACTCCCGAGCCCCTGCCCGAGGCCGTGCTGCCGCCCGGGCGTACGGACGCGGCCCCCGCTCCGGACCTGCCCCCGGCTCCGGACCTGCCCCCGGCTCCGGTCACGGACCCGGCTCCGGCCAAGGACCCGCGCGAGGACGCCGAGCCCGCCCCCGCGGTGCCCCGGCCCTCCATGATCATGGGCGTCGTGCCCGTGCCTCCGCCCGCGCCCGTCCGGCGGAGTCCCGCGCCGTACGTGCGGGCCATGCGGCTGACCGTCACGCGCCCGGCCGAGCCCGCGCAGGCCCCGCGGCACCCCGCCGTGCGGGTGACCCCGGTCCGCCTCCCGCTGCCCCGCCCGGAACCCACCGCACCACCGACGCCCCCGACGGCACCGACGACCCCCACGACGACCCGTACCACCCCTCCCGAGGAGCCCCAGCCGTGAGCGAACACCACGCCGAGCACGCCGACGCGTGGAGCGAGCCGGAGCCCCCGCACACCCCCGCCGTCACCCCCGCCGACGCGGCCGACGCCGCGCGGCTCGTGTCGTTCGGGCTGCAGCCCAAGCTGCTGCCCGCCCGCGACGCCGAGTACACCGAGCTCCTCCGGCGCTACCGCGAGGACCCCGCCTTCGCGCGGCTCGCCGACGCCGTCGCGACCGGCCTCGGCCTCGTCGTCCTCGAGGTCTCCCCGCGCGCGGGGATGGCCGTCACCGCCGGTGAGGACTCCGTCTTCGCCGTCCGCATGGGCGACTACGCCCGCCGCGCCAACACCGACTCCGCCGACCGCTTCCTGCACGGCCTCGCCCACCTCGCCGTCGCCGCCATGGCCTTCCCCCGCCCCGAGGACCTCGCCGACGACGGCTACATCGGCCGTCTCACCGTGAACGGCGTCGACGCCTTCGTACGCCAGGCCTGCCGCCGTCTCGAAGAGCGCGCGGAGGAGCAGGGCGAGAACACCGACCCGGCCTCCGACGCCCCCGGCCTGGAGGCCGCCTGGCGGATCTACGCCCGCCGGAGCTCCACCGGCGCCACCAAGGACGCCCGCCGCCTCGCGGGCTCCACCACCGGCATCGTCGGCAAGGCCGTCGCCTTCCTCACCGAATCCGGCTTCCTCCAGCGCACCGGCGACGACGCGGGCGGCGCGTACCGCACCACCGCGCGCTACCAGCTCCAGGTCCGCGACATGGCCGGCAGTGCCGCCATGGCCGAGCTCATCGACCTCGGAGTCGTCCCCGTCAGCGACGGCACCGCGACGCTCCTCCCGCCGCCCGAGGGCGACGACCTGGAGCTCGCCGCCGACGCCGGCCTGCCCTTCCACGCGTAACCGCGCCCGACCGCCAGACTTCAGAAGCTTCAGAAGACGACTGAGAGCCCCGCCGCCATGTACGAGTTGTCCCGGGTCCGCCTCTACTCCATCGGTCCCGCCGGTGCGCGCTACGCCGACACCGTCCTGGACTTGCGCGGAGTCGGCGCGCCCGTGCCCAACCCCGCCCCCACCCAGGCGGAGTTCTTCGAGGAGGAGCCGGTCGGCCCGCCGCGCCGCCCCGCCCCGGCGGGCGTGCTCTTCCTGGAGAACGGCGGCGGCAAGTCCGTCCTGCTCAAGCTGATCTTCTCGGTCATGCTCCCCGGCCACCGCAACACCCTCGGCGGCGCGAGCTCCGGCGTGCTGCGCAAGTTCCTGCTCGCCGACGACTGCGGCCACGTCGCCCTGGAGTGGCAGCACACCCTCACCGGTGAGCTCGTCGTCGTCGGCAAGGCCAGCGAGTGGCGCGGACGCCAGGTCTCCAACGACCCCCGGAAGTTCGCCGAGGCCTGGTACTCCTTCCGCCCCGGCCCGGGCCTCAGCCTGGACAACCTGCCCGTCGCGGAGGCCACGGCCGTCCGCCCGCCCGTCGAGGGCGCGTCCGGCGCGCAGGGCCGCCGCCGCACCATGAAGGGCTTCCGTGACGCCCTCACGGAGGCGGGCAAGGCGTACCCGCACCTGGAGGTGTACTGGGAGGAGATCCACGACCGCTGGAACGAACACCTCGGCGACCTGGGACTCGACCCCGAACTCTTCCGCTACCAGCGGGAGATGAACGCCGACGAGGGCGAGGCCGCCGGCCTCTTCGCGGTCAAGAAGGACTCCGACTTCACCGACCTGCTCCTGCGGGCCGTCACCGACACCCGTGACACGGACGGCCTCGCCGACCTGGTCAGCGGCTTCGGCAACAAGCTCGGCCGCCGCGCCGAACTCACCGCCGAACGGGACTTCACCGCAGGCTCCGTCGACCTCCTCGGCCGCATCGTCGAGGCCGCCGACACCCGGGCACGCGCGCGTGACGTCCACGCCGGGGCCGAGCGCCGCACCCGTACGCTCGCCCGCCGCCTCGCCGCCCGCGCCACCGAGGAACGCGGCCGTACGGCCGAGCTCGCCCAGCAGGTCACCTCGGCCGCGCACGCCGTCTCCGAGGCCGAGACCGCACGCGGCCGCAGCTCCCTCATCGCGGCCGAACTCGCCTTCCGGCACGCCTCCCTGGCCCTGACCGTCGCCGAGAAGGGCGCCGCCTCCCAGCGGCGCGAGCTCATCGAGGCCCGCACGCTGCACTCCGCCTGGCAGGCCGCCGAGGCCGTGCTCCGCCACCGGGCCGCGAGCGACCGCTCCGCGCGCGTGGCCGCCGCGATCCGCGAGGCCGAGCGCGACGCCGCCCCCGCGCTCGCCGCCCGAGCCAAGGCCGCCGCCGATCTCGTACGGGCGCTGCACGCGGCCGCCGAGGACGGCGAGCGCCACGCCGCCGAGGAGGAGGAGCGCTCGGCCGCCCTCCAGGAGGCGGGCGAGACCGCCCACCGCGACGCGACCGTCGCCGCGACCGAGGCCCAGCGCGCCCGCAGCGAGGCAGGGCACCTGCGCCAGCGCCTCGCCGAGGTCGCGCAGGAGACGGCGGAGGCGGTACGGGCGGGCTGGCTCGACGACTCGGAACCCGACGCCGACCCGGCCCGCGCGGCCCTTGCCGCGAGCGACGCCGAGAAGACCACGGTCGCCGCGTGGGACGCGGCCCGCGACGCCGCCCGCTCGGCGGCGGACCGCGCCCGCGAGGCCGCCGCGGCCGAGTCCCGCGCCGAACTCGCCGCGGCCCGCGCCACGGACGCCGCCGAGGCGGCCGAGAACGCCTACGACGCCGAGCGCCGCGCGGCGGAGTCCCTCGCCACCGACGAACGCCTCGCCGAACTCCTCAGCCTGCCCCCGCAGTCCCCCTCCCCGCTCCCGGGCCAGCGCGCGGGCGAGACCGAAGGAAAGGGCCTGCCGTCCGGCGAGCCCGCCGAGCCGGGCCCCGACACGGACGCGGCCCCCGACGGAACGACCGGCCCCACCGGCACCACCAGCCCCGAAGGGCCCCACGGCCCGCTCACCGTCACCGAGTTCGACCGGTACGCCGACGAACTGCGGCGGCTGCTCGACCAGTCCATCGCCTCCGCCGAGCGCCAGCTCTTCGACATGCGCACCGCCGCCGCCGACGACTCCCGCATCCTCGGCGCCCTCGGCGACGGCGGGCTGCTGCCGCCAGGCCCGGACGTGCTCGCCACCGTCGAGTACCTCGGCGAGCAGGGCATCCCGGCCCTCCCCGGCTGGCGCTACCTCGCGCAGGCCGTCGACCCCGCCGACCACGCCGCCGTCCTCGCCGCCCGCCCCGAGCTGGTCGACGGTGTCGTGATCACCGACCCCGTCTCGTACGCCCGCGCCCGCGAGGTGCTCAGCACGGCCGCCCTGCTGCCGCGCTCCACCGTCGCCGTCGGCACCGCCGCCGCGCTCCTGGCGCCCGTGCCGAGCCCCGAGTCCGGTGACGACACGGGCGTCTTCCTCGTGCCGCCGAACCCGGCCATGCACGACGAGCACGCCGCCGACGAGGAGCGGCACGCCCTGCGCGCCCGCGCCGCCGCGCGCGACGAGGAGATCCGTACGCTCGCCGCCCGGCTCACCGGCGACCGCTCGCTCGCCGCCCGGATCGGCTCCTGGCGCGCCGACTGCCCGCCCGGCATGCTCGCCGAGCTCGCCGCCGTCGCCGCCACCGCCCGCGAGACCGCGGAGGCGGCCGCGGCCACCCTCGCCGAGGCCCGTACGGTACGGGCGGAGGCCGACGAGGCCGCCGCCGACGCCGCCGGTGTACGCGACGAACGGCAGGAGGCCGCCCAGCGGGCCCGCCGCGTCGCCGACGCCCTCGCCGGCCTGGCGTTCCGGCTGCGCGAGCGCTCCGCCTGGCAGGCCAAGCTCCGTGAACTGGCCGACGACGCCACCGAGTCCGAGGCCCGCGCCCAGACCTGTCTGGAGCGTGCCAGGGCCGCCGACGAGGACCGTCGCGCCACCCAGCGCGCCGCCGACGACGCCCACCGCACCGCCCGCGCCCTGCGCGCCGAGCGCGCCGAGATCGCAGGCGCCCCCGACCAGCTCCCCGAGGAGGACCCGGACGCCCCGCGCACCGCGCTCCCCACCCTGCGGGAGGCCTACCGCGCCGCGTCCCAGCTGTACGAGAAGGTCGGCGTCGGCGCCGACCTCCGCGCCGAACAGGCCCGCGCAGAGAGCGACGAGTCCGCCGCGCTCGCCGAACTGGACCGCCTCACCAACAAGGTCCGCGTCCGCGCCGAACAGCTCCTGGAGTCCACGGACGGCGCCGACGGCCCGTCCCGCCAGGCCGCCGCCGCCCGCGCCGAGTCCCTCGTCCAGATGCTGGAGAGCCGCGCGACCGAGGCGAGCGAGAAACTCGGCCGACTGCGCGGCGAGTCCGAGCGCCTGGCCCCCGACGACGGCGCGTCGCACACCGAGCTCCCCGAGGAGCTGGTTCCCGCCGACGCCGAGCACGCGCAGACCCTGCTCCGTACCGCGACGACCGAACTCGCCGCCCGCAGCGACGCCCTGGAAGCCGCCCGCACCGCACACGCGAGCCTCCTGCGGTCCCACCGCGCCGCAGAGGACGCCGCGGGCGGCTTCGACGAGACCGCGGCCCTCCTGCGCGACCTGCTTCGCGACCACACCGAGGACGAGGAGGACGGCCCGGAGCCGTACCCCGGCACGCTGGAGGAGGCGCGGCAGACCGCCGCCGAGGCCCGCCGCTCGCTGCGCGGCTGCGCCGCCGACCTGTCCGGGGCCGACGCGGCCGTCCGCGAGGCGAGCGACATCCTCGTCCGGCACGCCAACTCGACCCGCTACGAGCAGGTCCGCACCCCCGCCCGTCAGCAGATCCGCGAACTGCCCGCCGCCGCGCTCCCCGAGCACGCCGCGAAGTGGGCCGAGGCCTTCGCGCCCCGACTCCGCGTCCTCACCGACGAGCTGGAGCAGCTGGAGCGCAACCGCGACTCCATCGTCGACCGGCTCCGCGGCCTCGTGGAGTCCGCGCTGACCACGCTCCGCTCCGCACAGCGGCTGTCGCGGCTGCCCGAGGGGCTGGGGGAGTGGTCGGGGCAGGAGTTCCTGCGCATCCGCTTCGAGGAGCCGGACCAGGCCACGCTGACCGAGCGGCTCGGCGAGGTCATCGACGAGGCGACCAGGTCCGCCGTCAGGAAGAACTCCGACCTCCGCCGCGACGGCATGTCCCTGCTCCTGCGGGGTGTTCAGGCCGCCCTCGAGCCGCGCGGCATCGCGGTCGAGATCCTCAAGCCGGACGCCGTACTGCGGGCCGAGCGCGTACCGGTCGGACAGATGGGCGACGTCTTCTCCGGCGGCCAGCTCCTCACCGCCGCCATCGCCCTCTACTGCACGATGGCCGCGCTGCGCTCCAACGACCGGGGCCGCGACAAGCACCGCCACGCGGGCACGCTCTTCCTCGACAACCCGATCGGCCGCGCCAACGCCACGTACCTGCTGGAGCTTCAGCGGGCCGTCTCGGACGCCCTCGGCGTCCAGCTGCTGTACACGACCGGTCTGTTCGACACGACCGCGCTCGCGGAGTTCCCGCTGGTCATCCGGTTGCGCAACGACGCGGACCTGCGGGCAGGACTGAAGTACATCAGCGTGGAGGAGCACCTGCGCCCCGGCCTTCCGCAGCCGACCGTCGAGGACGGCGCCGTGCACGGCGAGATCACCGCGACCCGGATGTTCCGCCGCTCGACGGAGGAGCAGCCCGCCCAGCAGTGAGGACGGCGAACGGCCCGGCCCCCCAGGGGACCGGGCCGTTCGCCATTCGCTCGCCTGCCTCAGGCCGCTTCCTGCTTGCCCTCAGCCGTCCGAGGGCCGTCCGAAGGCGCCTGAGACTTCCTCAGGCCGCTTCAGGCCGCTTCGGACAGCACCGGTGCGTCCGTGCGCCGTAGGGCCGAGGCCTCATGGCCGCCCGGATCACCTTCCGCGACCCGCGCGGCCTTCTGCGCCCGACGGCGCTCGCGCCGCGACGTCCGCGCCGTACTGCTCGGCTCGGACACCACGCCGTTCCGCTGTCGCCACACCTGACGCGTCACCCACACATCGAGCACGCTCCAGGTCGCCACGACCGTGCTGCCCACCGTGGACAGCAGCATCGGAAACGCCAGCCACGAATTCGTGACCGCGCAGAAGAAGGCCACCACGGCCTGTACCAATGTCACCGACGTGATCATCACGGCCCGTACGGCGGCGGCACGCACCGGGTCCGGCATTCGACGCCGACCCTTCTCGTCCTCCACCCACAACTGCCGCGCGGACCGCGCCTCGTACTCCATCGTGTCGTCACTCCCCACCGCTGACCGTCCTCAGGGGTGGCTGCCCGCATTGAGTGGCTTTACTCGGACACACCCCTCCCCGTACACAAAGACGCTCAGCAGGGAGAAAAGGTTTCGCCCACGCCCGTACCGGAACGAAAACTTCCAGCCATCCGCTCGACGGTCGACAGCAAGGTTTGTCCAGGTGTCCTGCGCCACACTGCGGATTCCCAACTCCTCGGATAGCGGGACATCTCCTGATCAACACTCACTCAAGAGGCTGAAAATCGCCTGGATGCGCCTTCGAGTTGGCTGTGATGCAGTAGTAGGCTCGCGCCGCCGATTGTTGAAGCTGATGGTTGACGCCTTGTGTTGACGCTGTGTGTTGACGCCGCGCGTCGCACAGGAGGATCTCCGCGCCGGGCGGAGGCCGGCCGAACTGGGGGAGGCCATGCGCTTTCGCGGGAAGTCCATCCGCCGGAAGATCGTGGCGTTGCTGCTCGTACCGCTCATCTCCCTCACCGGCCTCTGGGGCTTCGCGACCGTGCTCACCGGCCGCGAGGCGGATCAACTTCTCGACGTGGGCTACATCGTGGAGAAGGTCGGCTACCCGATCGAGGACACCGCGCGCGTCATCCAGAAGGAACGCCGCGAGTCGCTCGTGTACCTCGCCGACCCGCGCGCCTCCGACGCCCTCACCACCCTGCGCAAGCAGCGCGAGGCCACCGACCGTCAGATCGCCCTCGTCCGAAGGAACGCCGCCGAGTCCGGCGTACGGGACGAGATGCGACCCGTCGCCTCGCAGCGCCTGGACTCGCTGTTCACGGCCCTCGACGGTCTGGACGCGCTGCGCCGCTCCGTGGAGAACCGCAGCATCGGCCGGATCCAGGCGCTCGAGTTCTACAACCGCCTGGTCGACCCCTGTTACAGCTTCCTCACCACCCTTCACGCCCTCGAGAACGTGGAGATGGACAAGCAGGGCCGCGCCCTCGTCGGCGTCACCCGCGGCCGCGAGATGCTCTCCCGAGAGGACGCCCTCGTCCTCTCGGCGCTCAAGTCCGAGCGCGTCACGGCCGAGGAGATCCGCGCGATCACCGATCTCGTCGCCCAGCGCAAGCTGCTGTACGAGGTGAACCTCGAGATCCTGCCCACCGTCGAGCGCGAGAGGTTCGAGCGGTACTGGGGCAGCCCCGACACCGAGCCGCTGCGCAGCGCCGAGGAGGACCTGATCGCCGCGGGTCCGACCAAGGACCCGCGCGCCGTCACCGCGGCGCGCTGGGAGGAACGGGCGACCCCGGTCCTCGACGACCTCGCGCGGGAGAACACCGCCGCGGGCGACCGCTACCAGGACCGCGTCCAACCCGCCGCCTACAGCGTGCTGCTCAAGGCCGGAGTCGCCGGCGTCCTCGGCTTCCTCGCCCTGCTCGTCTCCGTCGTCGTCTCCGTCCGCGTCGGCCGCGACCTCGTCCGCGACCTGCGGCGGCTCCGCAAGGAGGCCCAGGAGGTCTCCGGCGTACGCCTGCCGAGCGTGATGCGCCGCCTCGCCGCCGGAGAACTCGTCGACGTCGAGACCGAGGTGCCGCACCTGCGGTACGAGGACGACGAGGTCGGCCAGGTCGGTCAGGCCCTCAACACCCTCCAGCGGGCCGCCGTCGAAGCAGCCGTCAAGCAGGCCGAACTCCGGCGCGGAGTCTCCGAGGTCTTCGTCAACCTCGCCCGCCGCAACCAGGTCCTCCTCCACCGCCAGCTGACCCTCCTCGACACCATGGAACGGCGCACCGAGGACACCGAGGAGCTCGCGGACCTGTTCCGGCTCGACCACATGACCACCCGCATGCGCCGCCACGCCGAAGGCCTGGTGATCCTCTCCGGCGCCGCGCCCTCCCGCCAGTGGCGCAAGCCCGTCCAGCTCATGGACGTGGTCCGCGCGGCCGTCGCCGAGGTCGAGGACTACGAGCGGATCGAGGTACGCCGACTGCCCCGGCTCGGCGTCGGCGGCCCCGCCGTCGCCGACCTCACCCACCTCATCGCCGAACTCCTCGAGAACGCGACGGTGTTCTCGCCCCCGCACACCGCCGTGCAGGTCCTCGGCGAACGGGTCGCGAACGGCTTCACGCTCGAGATCCACGACCGCGGGCTCGGCATGAACCCCGACCTCCTGCTCGACGCCAACCTCCGCCTCGCCGAGACACCCGAGTTCGAGCTCTCCGACACCGACCGCCTCGGCCTGTTCGTGGTCAGCCGGCTCGCCCAGCGCCAGAACGTCCGGGTCTCGCTGCAGCCCTCGCCGTACGGAGGGACCACCGCGGTCGTCTTCATCCCGGCCGCCCTGCTCACCGACGCCCCCGAGACCGAGGGCAGCGGCTTCCGGCTGGACCGGAAGTCCCTGGACCGCGGGCCGAACGGGCGGTCCAACGGTGTGGGGACCGACAAGGCGGGGCGCCGCCCCGCGCTCACCAAGGTCCCGGGCGGTGCCTCACCGATCACAGGACCCACCCGCTCCGGCGCGTCCTCGCTGCTCGACGGCGGTCTCGGCGGCGGTCGGGACGGCGGTCGTGACGGTGGGCTCGGCGTGCCGCTCGACGGGCCCGTCGAGCTCGAAGCGCCCCTGGGCACCTCCGGTTTCGACGAGTTGCTCAACCCCTCAGCGGGGGACCTGGAGGACACCGAGAGCGAGCGCGGCGGCCTCTTCCGGCCCCGGGGCCACCGCCGCGGCCTCGCCCCCGCCCCCACGCTTGACGGCGAGCAGCATCAGCAGGCCCCGGACCAGTCGGCCGACCGGTCCCAGGACCGCGGCCCCGTACCGCTGCCCCGGCGCCGACCGCCCACGCTCGTCGTGGACCGGGGCCGCCGCGTCGACGAACCGGGCCGCGCCCACCCGACCTCCGCGGCTCAGGACTCCGAGACACAGGGCACCGTCACGCCGAGCAGCGGCAACAGCACCCCCACGGGCACCCGCACAGGCCCCGGCGCCCCGGGCATGCCGCCCACGCTGGTCCCCGTACCGCCCGACGGCCCCGCGCCGTTCGGCGGGCTGCCCCGCCGGGTCCGGCAGGCGAGCCTCGCGCCCCAGCTGCGCGAGAACGACGAACGCACCGACTCCACGTCCGCCACGGGCTCCACCGCCCCGGCCGCCACGGACTTCGAGCGCGACGCCGAGGAAGTACGCGACCGCATGGCTTCGATGCAACGGGGCTGGCAGCGCGGACGACGGCAGAACGCCGAGACGACAGCACCAGGAACGACACCCGAGGGGGACGGTCGATGACCGCACCGAACGCCGCAGCAACCCACACCTCCGGAAACGGCAACGGAGAGCTGAACTGGCTCCTCGACGAGCTGGTCCAGCGGGTCGGGTCCATCCGCAAGGCACTGGTGCTCTCCGGCGACGGCCTTCCCACCGGCGCCTCCGCCGACCTGACCCGGGAGGACGGCGAGCACCTGGCCGCCGTCGCCTCCGGTTTCCACAGCCTCGCCAAGGGCGTCGGCCGCCACTTCGAGGCGGGCCGGGTCCGCCAGACGGTGGTGGAACTGGAGGAGGCGTTCCTCTTCGTCACGGCGGCGGGCGACGGCAGCTGCCTCGCCGTGCTCGCGGACGCCGACTCGGACGTCGGGCAGGTCGCGTACGAGATGACGTTGATGGTCAAGCGGGTCGGCATCCACCTGGGGACGGCGCCTCGCTCCGGGCTGTCCGCCGGAGGATGAGTGGGGGGACACCATGACTGACGGCACGACGGAGAGCACGGCCGGGCGCGTGGCTCCCGACGGCACCTATGACACGGGGCCGTGGGAGGCTCCGCAGCCGGCCCACCACTGGTTCGACGACGAGGCCGGGCCTGTGGTCCGTCCGTACGCGATGACCCGCGGCCGGACCAGCGCCGCCACCCGCCACCGTCTCGACCTGATCGCCGTGGTGGTGCCCGAACCCGCCGCCGACGACCCCGGCCGGGACCAGACGCTCTCCCCGGAACACGTGGAGATCGTCGAACGCTGCTCGGACACGCCCCAGTCCATCGCCGAACTCGCCGCCGGGCTCGACATCCCCGTCGGGGTGGTCCGGGTCCTCGTCGGTGATCTCGTCGAGGACGAACTCGTCCATGTGACCCGCCCCGTTCCGCCGGCCGAGCTGCCGGACGTGAGCATTCTCCGCGAGGTGATCAATGGCCTTCGGGCGCTCTAGCCGCACCAAGCCGCCAGTCGAACCGGTGACCCTCAAGATCCTGGTCGCGGGCGGTTTCGGTGTGGGCAAGACGACGCTGGTCGGCGCCGTCAGCGAGATCAGGCCCCTGCGCACCGAGGAGATCCTCAGCGAGGCCGGCCGGCCCGTGGACGATCTGCACGGGGTGGAGAACAAGTCGACGACCACGGTCGCCATGGACTTCGGCCGGATCACGCTCCGCGAGGACCTGGTCCTCTATCTCTTCGGCACGCCGGGCCAGGACCGGTTCTGGTTCCTCTGGGACGAGCTCGCGCAGGGCGCGCTCGGCGCGATCGTCCTGGCGGACACCCGGCGCCTGGAGGACAGCTTCGCGGCGATCGACTACTTCGAACGGCGTGGCATCCCGTTCACGGTCGCGGTCAACTGCTTCGAGGGCGCCCGGCGGTTCCCCACCGAGACCATCCGGGGCGCGCTCGACCTCGACCCGGAGGTCGAGCTGCTGATGTGCGACGCGCGCGACCGCGAGTCGGTGAAGAACGTCCTCGTCGCCGTCGTCGAGCACGCCCTCGTCCTGGCGGACCAGGGCGCGCCGGTGGCCACCTGACGGCAGCTGCGGAGCCCCTCGGGCTCAGCGCACCGCCACGACGGCTCAGCGCACCGCCACGACGGCCGAACCGTGCCCGAACAGCCCCTGGTTCGCGGTGATCCCGGCGCGGGCGCCCGGCACCTGCCGGTCACCTGCCGTGCCCCGCAGCTGCCAGGTGAGCTCACAGACCTGGGCGATGGCCTGGGCGGGTACGGCCTCGCCGAACGACCCCAGGCCGCCGCTGGTGTTGACCGGGACACGGCCGCCGAGGGCCGTGACCCCGTCCCGTACCAGCTTGGCGCCCTCACCGGCTCCGCACAGACCGATGTCCTCGTACCACTCCAGTTCCAGCGCGGTGGACAGGTCGTACACCTCGGCGAGCGACAGGTCCTCGGGCCCCAGCCCCGCCTCCTCGTACGCGGCGCGGGCGATCGACGCGCGGAAGGTGTGCGGGGCGGGGGAGACGGCGACGGCCGAGTCGGTCGCGATGTCCGGCAGGTCGAGGACCGCCTTCGGGTACGTCGGCGTCACGGTCGAGACCGCCCGGATACGGACCGGGTCCGGGTGCCCGTGCCGGCGGGCGAACTCCATGCTGGAGAGCACCAGCGCCGCGCCCCCGTCCGAGGTCGCGCAGATGTCGAGGAGCCGCAGCGGATCGGCGACGACGGCCGAGGCCGCGACCTCCTCGGCGCCGACCGCCTTGCGGTAGCGGGCCATCGGGTTGAGCGCACCGGCGGCCGCGTTCTTCACCTTGACCTGGGCGAAGTCGTCCACCGTGTCCCCGTACAGCGCCATCCGGCGGCGGGCGTAGAGCGCGAAGTACGCGGGGTTGGTCGCCCCGAGCACCCGGAACCGGAGCCAGTCGGGGTCGTCGGGCCGCTCCCCGCCCGCCGGGGCGAAGAAGCCCTTGGGCGCCGAGTCCGCGCCGACGACGAGGACCACGTCCGCCAGGCCGGCCAGGATCTGGGCCCGCGCCGTGCCGACGGCCTGCGCGCCGGAGGCGCAGGCCGCGTAGACGCTGGTGACGCGCGCACCCTGCCAGCCGAGCGCCTGGGCGAACGTCGCCCCCGCCACATAGCCCGGGTACCCGCACCGCACCGTGTCCGCGCCGACCACCGAACCGACGTCCCGCCAGCCGATGCCGGCGTCCGCGAGGGCCGCCCGCGCCGCCGCCGTCCCGTACTCGACGAAGCTCCGGCCCCACTTGCCCCACGGATGCATCCCGGCACCGAGGACGGCGATGTCGTTCATGACCGCTCCTCCGACTCCCGCGCCACGCGCGCGTGCACCGGCCGCCAGTGCCAGGTGGTCCAGATGTGCTCCGCGTCCTCGTTGAGGACGCCCGGCACCACCTCGACCTCCATGCCGACGGCCAGGTCTGCGGTCCGTACCCCCGGCGCCGCCTGCCCGAGCACCACCATCGCCTCGGCCGCCAGCTCGACGGCGACGAGGGTGTACGGCTCCCAGGGCGCGTCCGGGTCGGAGACGTAGGGCGCGGGCGGGCGGTAGCGGCCGTCGGTGTACGACCACACACGGCCCCGGCGCGAGAGCGGCGTCTCGACGAGCGTCCCGCCGCCCGGGCAGCCGGGGTTGCGGCACCAGCTGTCCTCGCGGGGGAAGAAGACCGAGGCGCAGGCCGTGCAGCGGGTGCCGAGGAGCCGGAACCCGGCCTCCTGGCCGGGCTCGTCACCGCCGCCGTCGTCCGTGAACCATCCGGCCACCACCGGCCTGCGCGTCCGTGTCACGACGGCCTCCCCGATCCCGAGATCCCGCTCATCTGACGAAGCGTCAGAAAGTCTGGCACGGATGTCGCGCGTTGAGAACCGTACGGGCCTTTATCGCGTCCCTACCTACGGAACGGGCGGCCGGGGCCCACGGGGGTGGTCCCGGCCGCCCGTCACCGTCTCTGGGTGTCAGTGCCCGGCCACCGACCGGCGCGCCACAGGGAAGTCGAAGAAGGTGCTCGGGAACGGCTCAGGCTTGAAGGTGAAGTGCCACCACTCCTCCGGCAGGTTGACGAAGCCCTGCGCGGCCAGCGTGTCCTTCAGGAGCTGCCGGTTGGCCCGCTGAGTACCCTGGATCCGCGGGTCGTCGGTGTGCGAGAGCGTGTCGAAGCAGTCGAACCCCGTACCCATGTCGACGGAGTTGTCCGGGAAGCGCTCGGCCTGCGGGGCGGAACACTCCACCAGCCGCTCGCCCGGCACGTACGGGCGCGTGGGCGCGGCCGGCAGCCGTACGATCGTCACATCGAGCGTGGAGCCCCGGCTGTGCCCCGACTTCGCCGCGATGTAACCGTCCTCGAACAGTCTCGACTTGTCGACGAGGGGATAGAACTCCTTCTTCATCCGCTCGTCGGCCAGATCCTCCGCCCAGCGCACGAAGTGGTCGACCGCCCGCTGCGGCCGGTAGCAGTCGTAGACCTTCAGGGTGTAGCCCTGCGCGCGGAGCTTCACCTGGGCGCGGTGCAACGCCTCGGCGGCCGGACGCGTCAGGATGCAGAGCGGCTGCCGGTAGCCGTCGACGCGCTCGCCCACGAAGTTGTGCACCGTGGTGTAGCGCATCTCCTGAAGGATCGTCCGGTCCACGGAGCTCAGCGCCACGAACTCCTTCGGCGCCTTCGGCTCCGGCCCGGCCTGTCCGGCCTGCGCGGACGGTACGGCGGCGGTGGCGGCCAGCAGGCCCGCGGCCGCGAGCACACCGAGCGTACGTAATGCGGAAGCAAGTCTCGTCATGCCCACCGTCTATCAGGTTCACGGGGCACGGGAAAGGGTGATCGCGTACGGTCCTGGCGTGAAGGACTCCTACTGCTCCAGCTGCGGCACCCGTTACCCCGAGCCGGCAGGCTGGCCCCGCACCTGCGCCGCCTGTGACGCGGTCGCCTACCGCAACCCGCTCCCCGTCGCCATCGCCCTGCTCCCCGTCACGGACGCGGAGGGCACCGGACTCGTCGTCATCACGCGCACGATCGAACCCGCCCTGGGCGGCATCGCCCTCCCCGGCGGCTTCATCGACCACGCCGAGGACTGGCGGGACGCCGTGGTCCGCGAACTGCGCGAGGAGACCTGGATCGAGGCGGCGGCGGAGGACGTGCGGCTGGCCGACGCGCTCAGCTCCCCGGGCGGGCACATCCTCGTCTTCGGTCTCCTCCCCACCCGCGCGGCGGACGAACTACCGCCCTCCGCGCCGACGGACGAGACCACCGGCCACCACCTGCTCCGCGCCCCGACGGAACTGGCCTTCCCGCTCCACACGGAGGCGGTACGGCGCTGGTTCGCGGGGAGGTACGCCTGAGGGAAGGAGCCCGGATGTTGGATGTTGGATCCAACATCCAACATCCAACATCCAATATCCGATCTCCCCTCGCGGACCCCGATCTCCGATCTCCGATCAGCCGCCCGCGACCCGCGACCCACCACCCACCACCCCCTACCCCTCCGCCCCTCCACCCCCGCGCACCCGCACCGGCAGCTCCACCTCGACCGCTCCCTCGTCCGTCACCCGCTCGACCACCACCCGGCCGTCCACGAGCCGCGACGCGTACCGCTCGATCTCGCCGGACTCCCACCCGTCACCGGTGTCCCGTACGACGAGTCCACCGCCGGTCCGCCCGGCGGCCGGGGCCCACACCTCCAGTTCGAGCCCCCCGTCCTCACCCCGGACCGGAACGACCGCCCCCGCCCGCGCGAGCACCGGGATACGGGACCAGGGCGCGTCGAGCAGAACCTGCCCCGGCCCGTCGTACGCCTGCCCCGTCGCGGTGTCGTACCAGCGCCCGCGCGGCAACCGCACCGCCCGCCGGTCGGTGCCCCGGGTGAGCACCGGGGCCACGAGCAGCGCGTCGCCCACGAGGAACGCGTCGTCGCAGTCCCGCAGGGCCCGGTCCTCCGGCGAGCCCCACCACACCGGCCGGATGTACGGCGCCCCGGTCAGCCGCGCGAGTTGGGAGAGGGTCACGAAGTAGGGCCGCATGCGCTCCCGTTCGGCGATCGCCACGCGCGCGTGCTCCAGGACCTCGGGGCCGAACTCCCACGGCTCGCGGCGCCCGGCGTCGATCGCCGCGTGCGTACGGAACAGCGGCATCCACGCCCCGAGCTGGTACCAGCGCAGGAACAGCTCCGGCGAGGGACTCCCGTCGAACCCGCCGACGTCGGGCCCCGAGTACGGCACCCCGCACAGCCCGAGCCCCAGGACCAGCGACAGGGAAGCCCGCAGCCCCGGCCACCCCGTCGACACATCGCCCGACCAGGTCCCTCCGTACCGCTGCATGCCCGCCCACCCCGAGCGGGAGAAGAGGAACGGCCGTTCGTCAGGCCGCAGGCGGCGCAGCCCCTCGTAGCCGGCCCGTGCCATCGCCAGGCCGTACACGTTGTGCCCCTCGCGATGGTCCCCGCCGCGCCCCTCGAGGGCGTGCCGGGCCGAGCGCGGCAGCGTCTGGTCGCCGAACGGGGAGAAGGAGACCGGCTCGTTCATGTCGTGCCAGACCCCGGAGAAACCCTGCGCGAGCCGCTCCTCGTACAGACCGCCCCACCACTCCCGTACCGCCGGGTCCGTGAAGTCCGGATAGGCGCACTCGCCCGGCCACACCACCCCCTGGACCTCGTTGCCCCGCCCGTCGCGGACGAAGGCCCCGGCCGCCCTCCCGGAGTCGTACACGGCGTTCCCCGGCTCCGCCTTCACCGCCGGGTCGACGATCGACACCAGCCGTACGCCCTGCTCCCGCAGCTCGGCCGCGAGCCCCGGCAGATCGGGGAAGGACGCGCGGTCCACCGTGAACACCTGGTGGGCGTCGTAGTGGTCGATGTCCAGATGGAGCACGGACAGCGGGAGGCCCCGCTCGCGGTAGCCGTCCACCACCCGCCGTACCTCCCGCTCGCTGCCGAACCCCCAGCGCGCGTGCTGCGGACCCAGGGCCCAGGACGGCGGCAGCGCCGGCGCCCCCGTCAGGGCCGCCCAGCCATGGAGCACGCGCGCGGGGGTGCCGACCACCACCCAGCAGCGCAGCGGCCCCCCGCCCACCCGGACCTCGCTGGTCCCCGGCCGGTCGTGCCCCGAGCCCGCCCCCTCCTCACCCTCCGCGAGGGTGACCTGCCCGTCCCAGGAGTTGTCGTGGAACGCCAGATGGGTCCCCGCGTCCGCGACGACGAACTGCACCGGCATCGTGATGTACAGCGGATCGTCACCGGGGGAGAAGCTCCCCTTGGGGTCGGTGTTCCACAGCCGGTACGTGCCGTCACGCAGACGCGGCCCCGACGCCCGCCCGCCGAGCCCGAAGAACCGCGCGTCCGCGGGCACCTCGCTGCGCTGCACCCACCGCGCCGGACCGCCCGCGACCGGCTCCCACCAGCGCGGCGGCAGATCCCGGCGCAGGACCACCCCACCGGGTGTACGGATCTCCACCGCCCCGTGCCGGGAGACCGCGACCGTCACCCGTTCGGAGACCACCCGCCAGCCGCCGTCGGTGTCCGGCTCGAGCCGGGCCCGGGGATCCGGCTCCGGCGCCTCTCCGGCCAACGCGTACGACGGCAGCTGCTCGGCCCCGTCCCAGCCCCAGAACACCGTGCCCCCGGCCGACACACTGATCCGCAGCTCCGAGCGGGCGAACCGGACGATCCCGCCGCCCGGCCGCGGCTCCGCCTCGCCCACAGGACCCGGCACCCGCGCCCGCTCCGCACCCCTCGGCGGCAACCCCCACGCATCCGTCCGCCGCTGCCGCCACGCCGAACGCACCGCCCGCAATCCCCGCACCGAACCGAACACCCTCACCGAACGCACCAGCTCACGACCGTCCATGCTGCTCAGCCTGCCATTCGGCACAGGCCGGGAGGGGTTCGTTCAACTGCCGTTCACCCGTGGTGGGAGCACATATTCAGCACCCCGACCATGGGCGGGGAACCCTGGTGCGAACGCCGCTCCCATGGCATCGTCCCTGTCAGCCGCGTCACGCGCACACCCCAGCACGTGCGCGGGACACACGCAGACCCCCGTGTACGCCCAGGGAGCCACCGCACATGACATCAGCCCACACCGACCCGCTCTGGCAGCCGGACGAGGCACACATCGCCGCCGCCGCGGTCACCCGCTTCCAGGCCTGGGCCGCCGAGCGCCACGGAGCCCCGGCCGAGGGCGGATACCCGGCCCTGCACCGCTGGTCGGTCGAGGACCTGGAGTCGTTCTGGCGGGCCGTCGCCGAGTGGTTCGACGTCCGCTTCTCCACCCCGTACGAGCGCGTCCTCGGCGACCGTACGATGCCCGGCGCCGAGTGGTTCCCGGGAGCCACCCTCAACTACGCCGAGCACGCCCTGCGCGCCGCCACCGAGCGCCCCCATGACACGGCACTGCTCCATGTGGACGAGACACATGAGCCGCGTCCGATCACCTGGGCCGAGCTGCGCCGCCAGGTCGGCTCGCTCTCCGCCGAACTCCGCGCGCTCGGCGTGCGCCCCGGCGACCGCGTCAGCGGCTACCTGCCCAACATCCCCGAGGCCGTCGTCGCCCTCCTCGCCACCGCCGCCGTCGGCGCCGTATGGACCTCCTGCGCACCCGACTTCGGGGCGCGCAGCGTCCTCGACCGCTTCCAACAGGTCGAACCCGTCGTCCTGTTCACCGTGGACGGCTACCGCTACGGCGGCAAGGAACACGACCGCCGCGACACGGTCGCCGAACTCCGCGCCGAACTCCCCACCCTCCGCGCCGTCGTCCACATCCCGGTCCTGGGCACGGAGCCCCCGGAGGGAGCGCTCGCGTGGTCGGCCCTCACGGCGGCCGACACCGAACCGATCTTCGAGCAGGTGCCGTTCGAGCACCCCCTCTGGGTCCTGTACTCCTCCGGCACGACGGGCCTGCCCAAGGCGATCGTGCAGTCGCAGGGCGGCATCCTGATCGAGCACCTGAAGCAGCTCGGCCTCCACTGCGACCTGGGCCCCGAGGACGTGTTCTTCTGGTACACCTCCACGGGCTGGATGATGTGGAACTTCCTCGTCTCCGGCCTCCTCACGGGCACCACGGTCGTCCTCTACGACGGCAGCCCCGGCTACCCCGACACGGGCGCCCAGTGGCGCGTCGCCGAACGCACCGGGGCCACCCTGTACGGGACCTCCGCCGCGTACGTCATGGCCTGCGCGAAGGCGGACGTCCACCCGGGCAGGGACTTCGACCTCTCGGCGATCAAGTGCGTCGCGACCACGGGCTCCCCGCTCCCGCCCGACGGCTTCCGATGGCTTCACGACGAGGTACGGGCCGACCTCTGGATCGCCTCGGTCAGCGGCGGCACGGACGTCTGCTCCTGCTTCGCGGGAGCCGTCCCCACGCTCCCCGTCCACATCGGCGAACTGCAGGCGGCCGGCCTCGGCACGGACCTCCAGTCCTGGGATCCGTCCGGCAAGCCGCTCATCGGCGAGGTCGGCGAACTGGTCGTCACCAACCCGATGCCGTCCATGCCGATCCGCTTCTGGAACGACCCCGACGGCAGCCGCTACCGCGACAGCTACTTCGAGATGTTCCCGGGCGTCTGGCGCCACGGCGACTGGATCACGATCACCGACCACGGCTCGGTCGTCATCCACGGCCGCTCCGACTCCACCCTGAACCGTCAGGGCGTCCGGATGGGCAGCGCGGACATCTACGAGGCCGTCGAACGCCTCCCGGAGATCCGCGAGTCCCTCGTCATCGGCCTCGAGGAGCCGGACGGCGGCTACTGGATGCCGCTCTTCGTCCACCTCGCGGACGGCGCGACCCTGGACGAGGCGCTGATCGCCCGCATCAAGCAGACGATCCGCACCGAACTCTCCCCGCGCCACGTCCCGGACGAGATCATCGAGATCCCCGCCGTCCCCCACACCCTCACGGGCAAGCGCATCGAAGTCCCCATCAAACGCCTCCTCCAGGGCACCCCCCTCGCCAAGGCCGTCAACCCAGGCTCGGTAGACAACCTGGACCTCCTCCCCTTCTACGAATCCCTGGCCCAAAAGCGCAACAACTAACCCCACCACCCGCTGGCCGGGGGCCCGGACTCCGGCCCCCGGCGAGGAAGCGCACTCCACTCCAACACCTGGCATCTCGTGCACTGACCCGCCCGCCCCGCGCCACCCACCAGGGCAGGCGAACCCCCCACCCCAGGCCCGCGAAATCCTGCCGCGCCCCACCCGCTCCCCGGCGGCGTGGGGCTGTCGCGTATTCACCCGCAGTACCCCGGCAACCCAAACTCCCGCACCCCTCCGCCGTGCCCCGCCCGCACGCAAGCTCCCCGACGGCGCGAAGCTGCCCCCCGGCTGCACTGACCCCCGGCAGCCAGTACTTCCCGAGGCCTTCCCGGCTCCCACCTCGGCGGCCCGAACCTCCGGCCCCCTCCACTCCACCCCCGGCGGCGCGAAGCTGCCGCCTCCCGCTGCACTGACCCCCGGGCAGCCAGTACTTCCCGAGGCCTTCCCGGCTCCCACTCGGCGGCCCGAACCTCCGGCTCCCCCCCCACCCCACCTACCCCCGGCGGCGCGAAGGCTGGCGCCCCCAGCCGCCCCACCCGCCCCGCGGCGCGAAGCTGCCGCGCCCTGCCCAGCCCGCGCGAAGCTGCCGCGTCGCGGGGGTTCGGGGCGGCAGCCCCCGGTCTCGTCAGAGTTTCGGGAAGGGGCGGGGTGGGGGAGAAACCCCTACCCCCCGTACGTCGCCTCCGCCTCACCCAGCACGTCCGCGAAGTCCCCCGCCAACCGCCGCCCCTCCGCCCCCTCCAGCGTCGCCGTAGTGATCCGCACAGCCGTCGGTGACGCGATCCGGAACCGCGCCCCGGCCGCCACCCACCACCCGCGCGTCCGCAGCCCGTTGACCACCGCCGACTCGTCCCGCACCGGCACCCACACATTGAGCCCACCCGCCCCACCGGGCCCGCCGGCCTCACCAGCCCCACCGGCCACCCCAACGCCACGCGCCTCCAGCGCCTCCACCAGCACCCCCCGCCGCTCCGCGTACGCCGCCTCCCCGGCTGCCACCAGCCCGGCGACCGCAGGGTCGGAGAACAGCCCGACCACCGTCTCCTGAAGGACGTGGCTGACCCAGCCGGACGTCATCAGCATCCGCCCGTCGTGCCGCGCGACCGTCACGGGATCACCCGCGACCCCCGCCCACCGCAGGTCGACGCCCAGACGCTTCGAGACCGTCCGCACCTGCGCCCACCGCTCAAGCCCCGACGCGGCCAGCGTCGGCGCCAACGGCCCCGCGATCTCCACGTTGTAGTCGTCCTCGACCACCAGGACCTCGGGGAACTCCCGCAACATCGAAGCCAGTTCGTCCCGCCGCCCCGTCGAGAACGACGCCCCCGTCGGGCACTGGGCGCGCGGACTGCACACCACCGCCCGTACCCCCGCGCGCAGCGCGACCCCCAGCGCTTCCGGCGTGATCCCCTCGCCGTCCACCGCCACCGGCACCATCCGCAGGCCCAAGGCCGGCACCAGGTCCAGGAGATGGTGGAACCCGGGATCCTCCACCGCCACGGCGTCCCCGGGCCGCAGCTCGACGGAGAGCAGCCGGGCGATGCAGTCGAGCGCCCCGTGCGCGAACGTCACCCGCTCCGCCGGTACGCCGTCCCGCGCGAACCACGCGCGGGTCAGCTCCTCCAACGCGGAGAGCCGGGGCGCGGCGCGGTGCGAGCCGTACACCGGCCGGACCTCCGCCGGCGGCCGCAGAACCGGCAGGAAGGCCGGGTCGGGCAGGCCGCTGGCCAGGTCCACCAAGCCCGGTGGCACCCGCGGCGGCCGCCGCGAGGCGACCGACGGAGCCTCCGCCACCACCGTGCCGCCCCTGCCGCGCGTGACCACCAGACCGCGCCGCCGCAGCTCCTTGTACGCCGTCGCGACCGTGCCGGGGCTGATCCCCAACTCGTCCGCGAGGCGCCGCACGGGGGGCAGCGCGTCCCCCGGCGCGAGCTCGCCCTCGGTCACACCGCGCTCGACGGACGCGGCAAGCCCCTTGGCCGTCGTCCCCTGGATCGAATATTGTGTTGCCACGTACTGAACTATGTATCAATACAATACTCAGGTCAAGGTCCAGGGGGACCGAGTGAGCCGCACGCTTCCAAGGCCCAGCACCGTCCTCAAGCGCATACCCGGAGGCCGCGACGGCCGCCGCATGCTGCTCGTCAGCATCATCGACAAGACCGGCACCGGCCTCTGGGCCGGCTGCACCGTCCTCTACTTCACCTACGTCTCCGGCCTCGGCCTCGGCCAGGTCGGCCTCCTCATGACCGTCTCCGGAGGCGTCGGCATCGCCGGCGCCCCACTCGCCGGCCGCCTCGCCGACCGCTTCCCCCTCGTCAAGGTCATCGTCGGCGCCCAACTCCTGCGCGGCGCCGCCCTCCTGCTCCTCCTGACCACCGACAACCTGCTGCTCCTGACGCTCTACTCCGCCCTCGGCGCCCTCCCCGACCGCGCCGGCAGCGTCCTCATCAAGCTCTACGCGGCCCGCATCGCCGGCCCCGACCGTGCCCGCTACCAGGCCATCCAGCGCACCACCGTCAACATCGGCTGGTCCATCGGCGGCCTCGGCGCCGCCGCCGCACTCGCCACCGGCAGCACCCGCGCCTACGGCCTGCTCCTCATCGGCAACGTCCTCACCTACGCCGTCATCGCCGCGCTCACCCTCCGCTGCGCCGAACCGCCGGCCCCCTCCCGCGTCGCCGCCACCTCCGCCGCATCGGGCGCACCCGGCGCAGCTGCCACACCCGGCGACCGGGAGCCCACCCCGCCGACCTCCCCGTGGCGCGACCGCACCTTCCTCGGCTACACCGCCACCGACGCCGTCCTCTTCCTCGACGACACGATCCTCCAGGTCGCAGTCCCCCTCTGGATCGTCCATGCCACCACCGCCCCCGCCGGCCTCGCCCCGCTGCTCCTGGTCCTCAACACCGTCCTCGTCGTGATCTTCCAGGTCCCCCTCTCCCGGTTCGCGGCCACCACGAAGGCCGCCCGCCGGCTCCTCGTCCCGCTCGCCGGCCTCTTCCTCGTCGGCACCCTCGCCCTCGCCGCCTCCGCCGCCGGTGGCACCGCCCTCGCCGTCACGGCCCTCGTCATCGCGGTCGTCGCCCTCACGTTCGCCGAGATCATCCACGCGACGGCCTCCTGGGAACTCTCCGTCGCCCTGGCACCCGCCCAGGCCCAGGGCGCCTACCTCGGCGTCCACGGACTCGCCCACTCCACCCAGCGATTCGCCGGCCCCCTCCTCGTCACCGGCGTCATGTCCGTCGGCGCGCTCGCCTGGCCCCTGCTCGGCCTCGGCCTCGTCGCGGCAGGTGCCGCGCAGCACCGACTGATCCGCGACCGCCTCACCCGGCCGTCACTGTCAGTGCCGAAGGTTACGGTGAGTGAGCACTGATCGACAGCGCTCAGGGGGAGACATGACCAAGCCCGGCACCACCACATCCATGCGCCGCGCCCTGCGCCGCGAAGTCCCCAGCACCGTCGGCGTCCTCGCCGACGAGGACGACTTCACGGCCATGCGCCGGTACGCCACCTTCGCCTTCGACGACCACCCCGCCTACCTCCAGCAGATCGAAGGCCTCCTCAAGTCCCTCGCCACCCAGGGCGGCCACACCACGGTCGCCCTCTTCGACCCCGAGGAGTACGCGGAGTTCTGCGAGGAGACCGGCCTCGACCCCGACCGTCCCGCCAGCCGCAGCCGCTACACCGCCGAACTGGCCGCCACCGGCGCCCTCGTCGCGTACACCGGCCAGCCCATGGACACCCTCGTCCCCACCCTCATCGACACCGCGGTCCGCCACGCCACCTGGGAGTACGCCACGACTCTCCTCTCCGGCGTCGGCGACTGCGCCACCTGCGGGCAGGACATCGGCCGAGAAGCCTTCGCCCACGCCGCACGTCAACTCACCCGACTCCTCGAAGCCGCCGGCCCCGGCACCCACCACCTCGTCTGCAGCGTCCCCGCCGACGACGAACACCTCCTCGCCGTCCTCCAGGCGACCTGCGACGGCGACGGCCCCGCTCACCTCGACCACGACGAAGCAGCCGAGTTCGCCACCGTCCTCGCCGTCGGCATCGCCGTCGACAGCACCGGGGGAGTCGTCCTGCGCACCACCAGCCCAGGAACCCGCGACCGCCTCCACGGCTGGCGCCTCACCGGGGGCAATCTGCGCCCCCTCACCGAAGCCGAAGTCTTCAGCGCCTACTGCACCGACGCCCGCACCGGAGAACCGATCGCCCCCGAACCAGGCGTCGACCACCGCGCCGGCTTCGCCCTCACCCCCGACGAGGACGACTGGCCGACGCACCACTGACGCCACCACACAACACAGAAGGGGCTCCCCGCCACACCGTGACGGAAAGCCCCTTCCACACACACCTACGAACCGGACCGAACGGGGATCACTCCCCGGACAGCACCGCCTGCGCGGCCACCCGGGCCTCCTCGGCCGTGTCGGCGGCCCGAGCCGCAGCCGCGGCCCGCTCACACTGCGCCAGCGTGTACTTCGCCAGCGTCGCCCGCACATAAGGAATGGACGCGGCACCCATCGACAGAGAGGTGACACCCAGACCCGTCAGCACACAGGCCAGCAGCGGATCCGAAGCGGCCTCACCACAGACACCACAGCTCTTGCCCTCGGCCTTGGCCGCCTCGGCGGACAGCGCCACCAGGTCGAGCAGCGCGGGCTGCCACGGATCCTGCAGCCGCGACACCGCACCGACCTGACGGTCGGCGGCGAAGGTGTACTGCGCCAGGTCGTTGGTGCCCAGCGACAGGAACTCCACCTCCTGCAGGATCGAACGAGCCCGCAGAGCGGCGGAGGGGATCTCCACCATCGCACCGAACTTGGCCTGCAGCCCCGCCTCACGGCACGCGTCCGCGAACGCCTTCGCGTCCGTACGGTCCGCCACCATCGGCGCCATGACCTCCAGGTACACGGGCAGACCCTCGACGGCCTTCGCCAGCGCGGTCAGCTGCGTCCGAAGCACCTCGGGATGATCGAGCAGCGAACGCAGACCCCGCACACCCAGAGCCGGGTTCGGCTCGTCCGCGGGCGTCAGGAAGTCGAGCGGCTTGTCCGCACCGGCGTCCAGCACCCGCACGACCACACGACCCTCGGGGAAGGCCTCCAGCACCTTGCGGTACGCCTCGACCTGCTTCTCCTCGGTCGGAGCCTTCTTGCTGTCGTCCAGGAAGAGGAACTCCGTACGGAACAGACCGACACCCTCCGCACCGGCCTCCACCGCGGCCGGCACGTCTGCGGGACCGCCGACGTTGGCGAGCAGCGGCACCTTGTGCCCGTCCGAAGTCGCACCCGGACCACTGGACGCGGCGAGCGCGGCCTTGCGCTCGGCGGCGGCCGCCGTGAGTTGTGCCTTCTTCTCTTCGCTCGGGTCCACGAAGAGCTCACCCGTGGAACCGTCCACCGCGATGACCGTGCCCTCGCCGATCTCCCCCGCGCCCGGCAGCGCCACCACGGCAGGCACACCCAGCGCCCGCGCGAGGATCGCGCTGTGGCTGGTCGGCCCGCCCTCCTCGGTCACGAAGCCGAGCACCAGCGCCGGGTCGAGCAGCGCCGTGTCGGCGGGAGCCAGGTCCCGCGCGATCAGCACGTACGGCTCGTCACTGTCCGGCACACCCGGCATGGGCACCCCGAGCAGCCGCGCGACGATACGGTTCCGCACGTCGTCGAGGTCGGCCACACGCCCGGCCATGTACTCACCAGCGCCCGCGAGCAGCTCGCGATAGTGGGAGAACGCGTCGTAGATACCGCGCTCGGCCGTGCTGCCGACCGCGATCCGACGGTCGACATCAGCGATGAGCTCGGGGTCCTGGGCGATCATCGCCTGGGCCTCCAGCACATGCTGAGCCTCACCGCCGGCCAGATTGCCGCGCGCGATGAGGTCGGCAGCCACAGCCTCCACGGCCTGACGGGCGCGCCCCTGTTCGCGCTCCGCCTCCTCGGCCGGAATCTGCTTGGCCGGCGGCTCGAGAACCGCCGTACCCATGTGCCGGACCTCGCCGATCGCCACTCCGTGGCTGACGCCGACGCCTCGCAGCGTTGTCTCCATCTCACCCGTCTCCGATAGAGCGGCGGCATCCGGCCGCCGCGATGAATGTCGAACCGTGGTCGTCACGAGGACGACGCCGGCCTCAGACCCAGCCGAAGAGCTGGTCGCCGGCCTTCACGTCGCCACTCTCGACGACGGCGGAGAGGGAGTCGGCGGTGGCCTCCAGGGCCACGACGGGACAGATGGGGGACTTGCCGGCGGCCTCGACGGCGGCCGGGTTCCAGCGGACGACGACCTGCCCCCGCTGGACGGTGTCGCCCTTGTTGACGAGCAGTTCGAAGCCCTCGCCATTGAGCTGAACGGTGTCGATACCGAGATGCGTCAGCACACCGTGCCCTTCGGCGTCGACGACGACGAACGCGTGCGGGTGCAGAGAGACGATGACGCCGTCGACCGGCGAAACGGCCTCCGACGGCTCACGTACGGGGTCGATGGCGGTGCCGGGACCGACCATCGCGCCGGAGAAGACCGGGTCGGGTACAGCGGCGAGACCGATGGCGCGTCCGGCAAGCGGCGACGTCACGGTTGTCATGGGAAGCCTCCCAGGGGCGGAGATTGTGTGGCGCCGTCACTGCCTGTCCTGGACGGCGTACTGTTCAGAAGCGTAAGTCATAGGAAGTCCCAGTTCCGCACGAGACGTACCAGTTGGCGGACCTAGGGACTACCCGGAAACGATTTGCCTCAGCTGACGGTGGGATGTACTGTCGTACTCCTGCCTGACCCCAACGCGGCTTTGAGTCGTGAGTCGGCAGCACCTATCGAGCCAGATCCTAACCCCAGTGGTCTACACCTCTGCATGCCTGCGGAGGACGTGGTCAGGGGGAGTGAAAAAGCCTGGTAGTGTTTGACCCCGCCGCAAGGGAAAGCGCGAAAAGCGAATTCCGAAAACGGCAGCCCGCTCCAGCGGGTGGCAGAAACGGGAAATCGGATCTGCTAAGCTGGAAACACGAAAGACCGAAGGGAAAAGCCCGGAGGAAAGCCCG
>NZ_JBICYI010000018.1:0-144327 GCF_043200825.1 Streptomyces sp. NPDC048370
GCGGCGAGGACCGCGTAGTCGCCGCAGCCGGGGCACCAGCGGACTTCCTGGTCGGACTTGAAGTCCTTCATCGACTGCTTGGCTTCGGCCTTCGGCACGAGGTTCAGGAGCGTCTCACTCATCGATGGCCTCCTTGAGCGCCGAAGCGAGCTGCTCGGCCTTGAACGGCATGCCGTTGACCTGGGTGTGCGAGCGGGCGTCGACCAGGTACTTCGCCCGTACGAGTGTGGCGAGCTGGCCGAGGTTCATCTCCGGCACGACGACCTTCTCGTACCTCTTGAGTACGTCTCCGAGGTTCCTCGGGAAGGGGTTGAGGTGGCGCAGGTGGGTCTGGGCGATGGGGTGCCCCTCGCGGCGCAGGCGGCGGACGGCGGCGGTGATCGGCCCGTAGGTGGAACCCCAGCCGAGGACCAGGGTTGTGGCGCTGTCGGGGTCGTCGACCTCGATGTCGGGGACGGTGATGCCGTCGATCTTGGCCTGGCGGGTGCGGACCATGAACTCGTGGTTGGCCGGGTCGTAGGAGATGTTGCCCGTACCGTCCTGTTTCTCGATGCCGCCGATGCGGTGTTCGAGGCCGGGGGTGCCGGGGACGGCCCACGGGCGGGCCAGGGTCTGCGGATCGCGCTTGTAGGGCCAGAAGACTTCGGTGCCGTCGGCGAGTTCGTGGTTGGGGCCGGTGGCGAACTGGACCCGCAGATCGGGGAGTTCGTCGGTGTCGGGGATCCGCCAGGGCTCGGAGCCGTTGGCGAGGTAGCCGTCGGAGAGCAGGAAGACCGGGGTGCGGTACTCCAGGGCGATCCGGGCGGCCTCGATGGCCGCGTCGAAGCAGTCCGCCGGAGTCCTCGGCGCCACCACCGGCACCGGGGCCTCGCCGTTACGGCCGTACATCGCCTGCAGCAGGTCCGCCTGCTCGGTCTTCGTCGGCAGACCCGTCGAAGGCCCACCACGCTGGATGTCCACGATCAGCAACGGCAGCTCCAACGACACCGCCAGACCGATCGTCTCCGACTTCAGCGCCACACCCGGCCCCGACGTGGTCGTGACGGCCAGCGAACCACCGAAGGCGGCGCCCAGCGCGGCGCCGATACCGGCGATCTCGTCCTCGGCCTGGAACGTCCGCACACCGAAGTTCTTGTGCCGGCTCAGCTCATGCAGGATGTCCGACGCCGGAGTGATCGGATACGACCCCAGATACAGCGGTAGGTCCGCCTGCTGCCCCGCCGCGATGAGCCCGTACGAGAGAGCCAGGTTGCCTGAGATATTGCGGTACGTGCCGGCCGGGAACGCCTTCGTCGCCGGGGCCACTTCGTAGGACACCGCAAAGCTCTCGGTGGTTTCGCCGAAGTTCCAACCCGCCCTGAAGGCCGCGATGTTCGCCTCCGCGATCTGCGGCTTCTTCGCGAACTTCTGCCGCAGGAACTTCTCCGTGCCTTCGGTGGGCCGGTGGTACATCCAGGACAGCAGCCCGAGCGCGAACATGTTCTTCGAGCGCTCGGCCTCCTTCCGGGACAGCCCGAAATCCTTCAGCGCCTCGATCGTGAGGGTCGTGAGCGGCACCGGGTGGACGTGGTAGGCGTCCAGGGAGCCGTCTTCCAGGGGCGAGGTGTCGTAGCCGACCTTGGCCATCGCGCGCTTGGCGAACTCGTCCGTGTTCACGATGATCTCGCCGCCACGCGGCACATCGCCGATGTTCGCCTTCAACGCGGCCGGATTCATCGCGACCAGCACGTTCGGGGCATCCCCCGGGGTCAGGATGTCGTGGTCGGCGAAGTGCAGCTGGAACGAGGAAACACCCGGCAGCGTGCCGGCAGGAGCCCTGATCTCGGCCGGGAAGTTCGGCAGCGTGGACAGGTCGTTCCCGAACGACGCCGTCTCCGAGGTGAACCTGTCACCCGTCAGCTGCATACCGTCACCGGAGTCACCGGCGAACCGGATGATCACCCGATCGAGTCGGCGCACCTCTTTGTGGATCGGTGCCCGCTCGCTCAACACACCGGCGTCCGCCGGGTCGAGAAGCGTCATGGGGATGTCCTTAGGGGAGATGAGGAGGGAGAACGAGGTGGGGAGAGCGGCGCTTGCCCGCTCAGTCGGCCGCGGCGAGGGCGATGGCCGCCGCGTACGACGGCAAGGGGGTCGGTACGTCGTGGAGGGTGAAGTCGCCCACCTCGGCCGGTACGTCGGACACGCCCACGTACGGGTCGGCGACGCCGTACGCGAGGCCGACACCTGTCGCCTTCAGGTACGCCTCCTTGCGCGTCCACACCCGGGCCAGCGCCCCGGGGCGGACCGCGTCCGGCATGGCGCGCAGCGCGCTCTGCTCGCGCGGGTGCAGGGAGGGCAGGAGTTCGTCGGTGATGGCCGGGCGCGGGAGGCCCTCGACGTCGGCGCCCACCCGGAGCCCCGAGACGGCGATCAGGGCGAGCCCGTCGCTGTGCGAGAGCGAGAAGTGCGGGCCGCCGTCGGCCAGCGCGGGCCGGCCGTGCGGCGCGCCGCAGCACGGGCACTCCTCACGGACCAGGCCGAGCGCCTCCGGGGCGAGCCCCGTGTACCCGCCGAGGACCAGGCGCAGCCCGATGTGCGCGGCCCGGTAGCGGTGCCGGTCGCCGGGACGGCGCAGGCGGGCCGACCGTTCCCGTTCCTCGGGGCTCAGGGGCACCTCCTCGGCCGCCACCGGGTGGCCGCCGACGATCTCGCGGTCCGTGTCCAGCCACCACAGGGCCACCTCGCCGCCGCTGGGCGGCCGGCCCGGCTCCGGAAGGGTGCCCTCCGGAATGTGGAGGGTGGGGAAGACGGGACGGGATACGCCGAGGATCTCAGCCATCGACGCCGCCGACCCCACCGGCCATGCCGGCCCCACCGGTCCCGCTAACCCCACCGGCCCCGCCGACCTCGGCGAGTTCGCGGATCGTGGGCGTGCGGAACAGGTCCCGCAGCGGTACGGCGGGCAGTCCGCGACCGCGCAGCGCGGCGCTGATCCGCACCGCGAGGAGGGAGTTGCCGCCGAGCTCGAAGAAGTCGTCGTCCAGGCCGACCGGCGTGCCGAGCATCGCCGACCAGACCTCCTGGAGCACCGCCGCCTTGCCCTCGCCCTCGGCCTCGCCCGCCGCCGCCGCGGCGACCGGCGGGGGCGTCGCCGTCCGCGTCGGCTCCGGCAGTCGGTCCGCGTCCAGCTTGCCGTTGGTGGTCAGCGGCAGGGAGTCGAGCGGGGTGACGGTCGCCGGGAGCATGTAGGCGGGCAGGACGGTCGCGGCCCGCTTGCGTACCCCTACGGGGTCGAGGTCCGCCGGGACGACATAGGCGTCGAGGCGGGCGGTCGCGGGGTCCGACGGGTCGTCGCGCCGCACCACCACGGCCGCCGCGCGGACGTCGGAGTCCTCCAGGAGTACGGAACGGATCTCGTCCAGCTCGATGCGGAAGCCGCGAATCTTGACCTGGCTGTCGATCCGACCGAGGTGTTCGAGGGTGCCGTCGGGGCGCAGCCGGCCGAGGTCGCCGCTGTGGTACTGGCGGCCCTCCGCGTACGGGTCGGCGGTGAAGCGGGCGGCCGTCAGCTCGGGTTGACCGAGGTAGCCGAGGGCCACGCCCGCGCCGCCGACGCGGATCTCGCCCGTGACGCCGGGCGGGACGAGCCTGCCGCGCGCGTCGGTCACGTACAGGTGCCAGCCGGGCAGCGCGGGGCCGACGGACCTCGAACCGGCGAGGGACAGTTCGCGGGTGAGCGTCTGTGCGGTGACGTGCACGGTCGTCTCGGTGATGCCGAACATGTTGACCATGCGGCACTCGTCCTCGGGATGCCGGTCGAACCAGCGCAGCAGCATGCGGGCGTCCAGCGGCTCGCCGCCGAAGACGACGAGCCGTACGGCGAGCGGGGCGTGGTCGGTCTCCAGGAGCTGGGAGAAGGCGGAGGGCGTCTGGCTCAGGACCGTGACGCGCTCGCGCCGAAGCAGGTCGCGGAACTCCTCGGGCTCACGGGAGACGACGTACGGGACGACGACGAGCCGTCCGCCGGTCAGCAGGCAGCCCCAGATCTCCCAGACGGAGAAGTCGAACGCGCCGGAGTGGAAGAACGTCCAGACGTCGTCCTGGCCGAGCCCGTACTCGGCACGCGTCGCGTCGATGAGCGCGACGACGTTGCGGTGCGGGACGACGACGCCCTTGGGGCGGCCGGTGGAGCCGGAGGTGTAGATGACGTACGCCGGGTCGTCCGGGCCGCCGACCCCCGGCAGTTCGACCGACCCATCAGACTCGACCGACTCGACCGACCCGGCCGGTACGGTCGTCAGGAGGTCGTCGGGCGTGACGGGCGTGCCCGCGTCGGCCGGGTACTCCGCGTGCCGGGTGATCACGAGCTCCAGGCCGGCGTCCTGCGCGGTGTGGGCGAGGCGGTCGGCCGGGTAGGCAGGGTCGGTGGGCACGTAGGCCGCGCCCGCCTTGAGTACGCCGAGCATGGCCGCGACGATCTCGTTGGTGCGCTCCAGGCAGATGCCGACCCGGTCGCCCGGCGCCACCCCGCGCGCCACGAGGCCGTGGGCCAACCGGTCGGCCAGGCGGTCGAGTTCGCGGTACGTGAGGGTCGTCGTACCGTCCCCGACCGCCGGGGCGTCCGGGCGGGCGGCGGCCATCCGCGCGAAGACGTCGGTGAGCCGCTCCGGGGTGCCGGACAGGACGGCGTCCGGTCGGCCGAGGGCGGCGACGCGCTCGCGCTCGGCGGCGTCGAGGAGTTCGGCGTCGTCGGCGGGGAGAGCCGGGGTCTCGCCGAACTGGCGGAGGACATGGGCGAGATGGCGCAGGAAGCCGTCGACGATCTCGGGTGAGAAGTGACTGCGGCGGTACGCGGCCCAGAGCCGGCCGCCGCCCTCTCCCCCGCCCGGCAGCACCGTGACCGTGAGCGGGAACGGCGGTGCGAGGCAGGGCAGGTACTCCCCCGAAGACGCCCCCGCGTAAGGGAACGGCCCCTCCCCCACCGCCGGTTCGAGGAGACCCGCGGTCACCGGGCGGTCCGTCGGTGACGGTACGGCGGCGAGCAGCGAGGCGAGCGTGGTGTCCGCCGGGATCGCGCAGGCGAGGGCTCCGCGCCGGTCGGTGGCGAGCGTGATGTCGCCGGTGGCGCCGTGGCCCTCGTAGCGGTGCAGGGTGAGGGCGAGGGCGGCGAGCAGCGCGGACGGGTCGGCCCCGGCGGGCAGGTCGAGGGAACGGGTCCCCCAGGCGCCGGAGCCGCTCGTGCCGCCGCCCCAGTCCGGTGCCGGGCCCGCGGCGACGGGCTGGGTGGTCGCGGACTGGGTGGTCGCGGACTGGGTGGTGGCGGCCTCGGAACCGGCCGTCGTGACACCCTCGGCCGCCGCCCCGGCGGCCAGGACGGCGGCCAGGCCGGTGAGGGCGTTCCGGTCGAGTACCGAACGGTCGGCGACGACGACCAGGTCCTCGACGCCGTCCGCGTGGCGCAGCAGCACGCACCGTACGGCCGGGGTCGGCCGGTTCAGCTCGGTCTGCCTGCGGCGCAGGGCCGCCGGCTCGTCCGAGCCTGCCGCGACGTCCTCCACCCACAGCCGCCAGGGGCCCACCGCGCCCAGCCGGGCGGTCAGCTCGGCGGCGGTCACCCGGCTGCTCAGCCGGACCCGTAGGGCGTGGCAACGCTCACCCACCATGGGGTGTCCTCCCTCTCAACTCTCACAACGGTCACAACTGCTGGTCCCGCACGGTCAGCGCGCGGTGAACCCGCCGTCCACGGTCAGCACGGAGCCGGTCACCTGGCGGGCGTCGTCCGAGACGAGGTAGACGACGGCGGCGGCGACGTCCTCCGGCTCGATCAGGGCGTTCATCGGCTGCGCCTCGGTGAACGTCTGCTCGTGCTCGCCCACCTCGACCTCCAGGGCGCGGGCGATCTCCGCGAGCATCCGGCCCTCGGCGGTCGAGTCGTCGCGCACCGAGCCGGGGCAGACGGCGTTGACCCGGACCTTGGTGGGCGCGTAGTCGAGCGCCGCGGCCTTCGTCAGGCCGACCAGGCCGTGCTTGGCGGCGACGTAACCGGCGAAGTGCCGGTAGCCGACCAGTCCTGCGGTCGAGGCGATGTTGACGATGGAGCCGGAGCGGCGGGCGCTCATCGCCCCCGCGACCGTACGGATCACCCGCCAGGCGCCGGACAGGTCGACGTCGATCATCAACGCCCACTCGTCCTCGCCGATCTCGTGCGCGGGACGGCCCGAAGGGGCCGCGATCCCCGCGTTGTTGACGGCGGCGTCGATCTGGCCGAAGCGCTCCTCGGCGAGGGCCACCGCGGCCTCCACGGAGGACAGGTCGCGGACGTCGCAGGCGGCGGTGAGCACGGCGGCGCCGTTCTTGCGGCAGAGCGTGGCGGTGTGCTCCAGCTGGCCACGGGTGCCCAGCGGGTACGGCACGCCGTCGAGGTCCTCGCAGAGGTCCAGGAGCGCGAGGTCGGCGCCCTCGGCGGCGCAGGCGACGGCGGTCGCCCGCCCGAGGCCACGGGCGGCGCCGGTGACGAGGACGGTCTTGCCGGTCAGACGCACAGCTCCGCCTCCTCGGCCGACTTCGCCAGCTCCTCGGCGACGATCCGGAGCAGGTCAGGCGCCGACTCGGTGAGGTACATGTGGCCGCCGTCCAGTTCGACGTGGCGGTGGCCGGCGTCCGTGGTGCGGTCCCACGCCTCGGCCTCGGAGCGGCGGACGAGGGTGTCCGCCGTACCGCGCAGGGTGGTCACCGGGACCGCGAGGAGCCGGTCGTCGGCGGGTACGTACGACTCGTGCATCTCCACGTCGGCGCGGAGCGTGGGCAGGACCAGCTCGCGCAGCTCGGGGTCGTCGAGGGCCTCGTCCGCGTAGCCGGCGAACTCGTTGACGCGCGCCAGGAACGCGTCGTCGTCGAGGCCGGTCGCGCGGGCGGCGCGCGGCTCGGCCGGGTGCGGGGAGCCGCTGGCGAACAGCCGGACGAGCCGTACGTCCGGGGTGGTCGCGAGGCGGCGGGCCAGCTCGTACGCGAGGACCGCGCCGAGGCTGTGGCCGAACAGGGCGACCCGCCGCGGACGAGCCTCGTCGGGCAGGGCGGCGAGGGCCGTCAGGAGGTCGGCGTGGAGGGCGTCGGCGGCGGCGTGCGCGTCGCGGAACGGCTCCTCGTCGATGAGGCGTTCGCGGCCAGGGAGCTGAAGCGGCAGGACGTCGAGGCCGAGCGGCTCGGCGTGACGCTGCCAGGGGCGGTAGAAGGAGGCTCCGGCGCCGGCGAAGGGCAGGCAGACGAGCGTGGTGCGGTCGGACATGTCAGCGTTCCCCGATCTGGTCGACGGTCGCCGTGGCGGTCGCGTCGACGGTGGCGTCGGCGGCCTCGGGCTCGGGTGCGTCGGCCGGCAGGCGGACGTCGTAGGTGATCGGAAGCTTCACCAGGCCACGGCTGGTGGAGTTGTCGAAGAGCCACTCGAGCTCCTCGGCCGGCACGGCCAGGCGCAGCCCGGGGAGGCGGCGCAGAAGGGTCGTGAAGGCTATCTGGCCCTCGACCCGGGAGAGCGGCGCGCCGACGCAGAAGTGCGGGCCCTGGCCGAAGGCGAGGTGGCGGTTGGCGCTGCGGGTGATGTCGAGCCGGTCCGGGTCCTCGAACGCCTCGGGGTCGCGGTTGGCGGAGCCCATGAGCAGGTGGACGAAGGCCTCCTTGGGGATCGGGCAGCCGCCGATCTCCATGTCCTCGGCGGCGACCCGCAGGGTGCCCCGGTAGACCGGGGACTCGAAGCGCAGGAACTCCTCGACCGCCGAGCCGGCCAGATCGGGCCGGGAGCGGAGCAGTTCGAGCTGGTCGGGGTGGGTGAGCAGGGCCTGGACGCCGTTGCCGATGAGGTTGGCGGTGGTCTTGTGACCGGCGATGATCAGCAGGACGAGGGTGGAGACCAGCTCGTCGTTGGTGAAGCGGCCCTCCTCGTCGGCGGCCCGCAGCAGGATGCTGACCAGATCGTCGCCGAGGTCGGCGCGCCGGTCGGCGAGCAGGTCGAGCAGGTAGCGCTCGATGTTCTCGCTGGCGTCCTTGAGCTTCTCGTTGGACTCGGCGTCCGGGTACGGGGCGCCGCTGAGCCAGTTGCCCCAGCTGTGCAGCTGCGGCCGGTCGGCGACCGGGACGCCGAGGAACTCGCAGATGACCCGCATCGGCAGGGAGAAGGCGAACTCCATCAGGTTCGCTTCGCCGTGCTCGGGCAGGGCGTCGATGAGCTCGTCGGTGATCTCCTGGATGCGCGGGCGGAGCAGCTCCATCCGGCGCGGTACGAAGGCCCGGCTGACGAGCTTGCGCAGCCGGGTGTGCTCCGGCGGGTCGGCGGTGAGCATGTTGCGGATCAGTACGGGACTTGCGTCCTTGACGAGGTCCCGGAACCAGGCCGGGGCGTTGTCGATCTGCTTCGAGAGGCGGGGGTCGCTGAAGGCCTTGAGCGTGGTCTCGTAGTCGGAGACGACGTAACCCTCGCCGCCCACCGGGTAGTTGATCGCGTGGACCGGGCAACCACTGGCGCGCAGCTTGGCGTTGCCGGTGTGGAGGTCGTTGCCCTCGGGGGCGGTGAAGAACTCGGGGGGAAGCTGGTCCGTGGTGCGGGGCAGCTCGGTGGTCATCGGGTTTCTCCTTCCTTGTCGGAACGCTTGTCGTCGGAACGCTTGGTGTCGGAACGCTTGGTGTCGGAACGCTTGGTGTCGGAGTCCGACGCTTCAGCGGTGGGTGCCGCGTCGGCCTGCGCCGTGTCCGCGTACGCCTCCGGGGGCGCGAGGTTGCGGATGCGCGGGCTGAGGGTGGGCAGGGCGGCCAGGCCGGAGACGACGGCCATGACGGTGAACACCCAGACCGGGCCGGCCGTGTCGAAGACGGTGCCGATGGCGAAGACGCCGACGGGCGCGGCGATCATCGACATGAACATCACGGCGCCCAGGACCCGGCCCTGCGCCTTGTCGGGCACCATCGCCGCGAGGTAGGCGAGGAAGAGCGCGCTGGTGATGGGACCGCGCAGGAACACGCAGGCGACGATGATGCCGAGGGGGATGAGCCCGGAGACGTTGGCGAGCAGGATCGCGGCCACGGGCCCGATCCAGGCGGCGGCCAGGAAGAGCTTCGCCGGGGCGACCTTCTTGATGACCGGTCCCGCGACGAGCGAGCCGACAAGGCCGCCGATACCGGCGATGGACAGCAGCATGCCGGTGAAGCTCGCGGAGGCGCCCCGGCTCTCGGCGGTGGCGATCAGGGCGAGGAAGACGCCGGAGTGGGTGAACGCCATGTTCGAGCCCATGATCCAGACGATCAGCAGGCGCAGGACCGGCTGGTTGGCCAGGATCTTGAAGCCCTCGGCGGTGTTGCGCTTCTCCCCCGGGGAGATCTGCTCCACCTTCATCGGCTTGCGGATGAACAGCAGCAGGACGGTGGAGACGAGGAAGCCGATCGAGGCGCTCAGGAACGGGAACGCGCGCGCCACGCCGAAGAGGGCGCCGCCGACGGGCGGGCCGCCCATGGTCGCCGCGAAGTAGCGGACCTGGTTCTGGGCGGTGGCCTGGGTGAGCTGGGAGGGCGGGACGAGCTGCTTGATGGCGGCGAGTCCCGTGGGGTTGGAGATGCCGAGACAGGCGGCCGAGCCGACCGCGACGGCGAAGACCAGGACGGGGTGGGTCTGGTCGGCGAAGATCAGCAGGCTGAACACGCCGAGCAGCACGACCCGGACCAGGTTGCAGATGATCATCAGCAGCCGGCGGTCCATGCGGTCCGCGAGCGTGCCGCCGGGGATGGAGAGCAGGCTGGCGGTGATGAGCTGCGCCGAACCGACCGCGCCCGCGTAGAAGGCGGAGCCGGTGGAGGCCAGGATGAGCAGCGGGTACGCCACCTCCGCGGTCTCCTTGGCGAGCGCGGCGAACGCCTCGCTGGTCCACAGCGCCTGGAAGTCGCGGTTCTTCAGGAGCGGCTTCTCGCCCGGCTTCTCGGCCTGCTTCTCGCCCGGCTCCTTGTCCTGCCGTACGTCCTGCCCTGCGTCCTGTCCTCCGTCCGGCGGTACGACCTTCTCCTCGTCCGCCGTACTGCCGGGCGGTGTCTGCGAGACCGTCATGAGTCCTCCCTCTCCTTGTGTTCGTCCGCTGTGAGTGCCTCGTCGAGGCGTGCCGCGAGCTCGTCGACGTACGGGGGCCGGAGCATCGACCAGTGGTCGCCCGCGACCGGGACCACGCGCAGCCCCGCCGGGTAGAGGCCCGCCAGGCGTCGTGCGAGCCGGGCGGCCGCCTCCGGGTCCGCGTCCGCCTTGAACAGCACGGCCGGGCAGGTCACCGGGACCGGCCGGTGGGCCAGTACGGCCGCCTGGCCGGTGAGGAACCGGCGGCGCGCCTGGGGGTCGCGGCGGAACGGTCCCGCCGTCGGGCCGACGCCGAGCAGGGTGTCGAGGCCGGCCCGTACCCCGCCGAGCAGGAAGTCCGGGGCGGCGGCGACGGGCAGCGGGCGGGTGTCGGGTACGTAGCCGTCGAGGGAGACCAGCAGGTCCACCTCCCGCCCCTGGCGGATGAGCAGCCGGGCGGTCTCGTGCGCGACGACGGCGCCGAAGGACCAGCCGCCGAGCGTGTACGGCCCCGTCGGCTGGGCCCGCAGCAGGGTGCGGGCGTGCGCGGCGGCGAGGGTGCGGATCGTGCCGCCCCGGGACGCGTCCCGCTCCAGGGCAAGGACCGGGCGGTCGCCGTCGAGGGCGAGCCTGGCCGCCAACTCCCGGTAGGGCAGGGCGTTTCCGAGGGCGTCCACGACGAGGAAGACAGGGCGTCCGGCGCCCTCCCGCAGGGTGACCACGCCGGGGGGCAGCGCGGTGACGGCGTCGGTCCGGCCGGGCATCCGTCGCTCGACGAGCTCGACGAGTCCGGCGAAGGTGCCCTTCAGGGCGAACTCGGTGACGGAGACCTCCGCGCCGAGCCGTTCGCGGACGGCGGTGGTGAGCGCGAGGGCGAGCAACGACTCGCCACCGAGGACGAAGAAGTCGTCTCCGTCGCCCACGGCGGCCACGCCGAGGGTCTGACGCCAGATCTCTTCCAGGACGGGCCGCAGGGCTCCGCGCGCCGCCGGGTCCTTGGCCCGACCGGGCGTCGCCGGACCCCCCGGGCGGCGCGCACCCGTTTCCCGGTGCGCACCCGTTCCCCGGTGCGCGCCCGTTTCCCGGTGCGCGCCCGTTCCCCGGCCCGCACCCGGTGCCGGTTCCGGATCCGGGTCCGGGTCCCCGCCCAGGAGCGGGTGCGCGGGCAGCGAGCACCGTACGGGCCGGGACTCGGGGTCGGCGTACCGGGTCTCCAGGACCGGGTCCAGGGCGCGGTCCACGCCGAGTTCCCAGAGGGCGCCGATCGCGTCGAGCAGCCCTGTCTCGGCGTCGACCCGCCCGCCGGGGGCGAGCCGTACGGTCCGGTGGCGGGGGTTCCAGCCGGGCGCGACCCGCAGGGAGCCGGTCATCGAGCCGCCGGGGCCCAGTTCCAGGTACGTCGTGCAGCCGGCGGCCAGCAGGGTGGCGGTACCGGCGTCGAGCCTGACCGGCTCGCGCAGGTGCGCGGCCCAGTGGCCGGGGGCGACCACGGACTCGGGATCGGCCCAGTCGCCCGTGGTGTTGGAGATGTACGGCAGCCGTGGCGGGCGGGCGGGCATCGACGACAGATGGTCCCGCACCGCCTCGGCTGCCGAGTTCATGGCCGGCGAGTGGAAGGCCCGCCGGGTGTGGACGGGGGTGACGCGCAGTCCGGTGAGCGCGTCCCCCGCGAGAAGGGAGTCCATGGCGGTTTCGGGGCCCGAGAGGACCGCCGAACCGTTTCCGCGTACGGCGACGGTGACACCGCTGTCGACGGGCAGCCTGGCCTCGACGTCGGCGGGGGCCGCCTCGACCACGGCCATCCGGCCGGGTCCCGCGTCGCGCATGGCCACGGCCCGGCGATGGACCAGGCCGACGGCGTCGGGCAGGGGCCACACCTCGGCGAGCGCGGCGGCGGCGTACTCGCCGATGCTGTTGCCGAGCATGGCGTGCGGGGTGACGCCCCACGCGGCCAGCTGGCGCCCGAAGGCGAAGCCGAGGGCGAAGAGGCCGAGTTGCTGGTGGACGGTGTCCGCGTACCAGTCGTCGGCGTCCGGGGCCTCGGCCGGCTCGTCCACCTCCACCGGGACGATCACCGGATCCAGGTCCACGCCGCAGTCGTCGTACGCGATCTTACGGATCTCGTCGAAGGCCGCGCGGAACTCCGGCAGCAGCCGGTACGCGGCCTCGCCCGCGGCGCTCTTGAGGGTGCCCTGCCCCGGGAAGAGGAAGGCCACCTTGCCCAACCGCCCGGGGGTGCCGAGCCGTTCGGCCGCACCGCTCGCCGCGCGCAGCGCCTCCGCCGCGTGGGCGTGGTCGCGTACGACCACGGCCTGACGGTGTCGGTGGACGCGACGGCCGGCCAGGGTCAGGGCCACCGCGTCGAGTTCGAGTTCGTGCCCGAGTTCGGGGCTGTCGGGATCGGTGGTCGCTTCGGCGAAACGATCCGCCAGAGCGTCGTCCAGGCGCGCGAGGGAGGCCGGGGTGTACCCGGACAGCGGCAGCAGACGCGGCCCGGTGACCGGCACCGCGGCCCCACCGACTCGCCCCGCGGCCCCGTCGACGCGCCCCCCGGCGCGCCGACGCGACGGCGGGACCGTCGGCGCCTCGGTCAGCACCGCGTGCGCGTTGGTGCCGCCGACGCCGAACGAGCTGACCGCTCCGGCCCGCCGCTCCTGGCCCGTGCGGAGTTCCCACGGGCCGAGGGACTCGGCGACCTTGAACGGCGAACGCTCCAGTTCGAGGAGCGGGTTGGCGCTCGTGTAGTGGGCCGTCGGGTAGATCTCGCGGTGTTCCAGCATCAGGGCCGTCTTGATCAGGCCCGTCACGCCGGCCGCCGCCCCGGTGTGGCCGACGTGGCCCTTGACGGCGCCGAGCGCGCACCAGCCGGTGCCCTCGCTCGCCGGCCCGAAGACCTCGGTGAGCGCCTGCACCTCGATGGGGTCGCCCAGCTGGGTGGCCGTTCCGTGCGCCTCCACGTGTCCGATCGCGGTGGCGGGCAGCCCGGCCGCGTCCAGGGCGGCGCGGATGACCTCGCTCTGGCCGCCGGCGGAGGGCGCGGTGTACGCCATCTTGTCCGCGCCGTCGTTGTTGACGGCCGTGCCCGCGATGACGGCGGCGATCCGGTCGCCGTCGCGCAGCGCGTCGGCGAGCCGCTTGAGCACGACCACGCCCACGCCCTCGCTGGGCACGGTCCCCGCGGACCTGGCGTCGAACGGACGGCAGTGCCCGTCCGGCGCCAGGATCCCGCCGGGTTCGAAGAGGTAGCCCCACTCGCCGGCCGGCATCACTGTGACGCCGCCCGCGAGGGCCGCGTCGCAGTCGCCGCCCCGCAGCGCGCCCACCGCGAGGTGGACGGCGGTCAGCGAGGTGGAGCAGGCGGTCTGCACGGTGATCGCGGGCCCGCGCAGGCCGAGCTTGTACGCCACCCGGGTGGCGACGAAGTCCTTCTCCCGCCCGATGTACCGGGCCAGTTCGCTCAGGGCCGCGTCGTTGCGGCCCGGCCCCGAGCGGTCGGCGCCCGCGTAGACGCCGATCCGGCCGCGGAACCGTACGGGGTCGAGCCCGGCGTCGTCGACGGCCGTGGCCGCGCACTCCAGGAAGACCCGCTGCTGCGGGTCCATCGCGGCCGCCTCCGCCCGGCTGTACCGGAAGAAGGACCAGTCGAAGCGGCGGGAGTCCTCGATGACGCCCATGGCCGGTACGAAGTTCTCCCGGCCCGCGTACGCGGGGTCCACCCCGCGCGCGAGCACCTCGTCGCGGGTGGGGCGGCTGATGCCGTCCCGGCCCTTCCGCAGCAGCGCGCGGAAGGCGCGGACGTCGGGCGCGCCGGGCAGCCGGCAGGCCATGCCGACGACGGCGACGGCGTCTTCGAGGGACATGTCAGACTTCTCCGCCCAGGTCGACGTACAGGTGGTCGAGACCGACGTAGCTGAGGTTGGGACCCCAGACGGCGGCCTCGTCGGACAGGCGGGCGTGCGGGAACCGCGCGGCGAGGCGGCGCAGCAGGACGGCCGCCTCCAGGCGGGCCAGCGGCGCGCCGACGCAGTAGTGCGGGCCGTGACCGAAGACGAGGTTCCGCTCGCCCGCCGCGAGCGCGGCGGGAGTCGCGGGGGTCGCGGCAGGCGTGTCGGCCGCACCCGCGACCGCTCCGGTCACCGGGCAGACCGCCGGGCCGGTCTCCGGGACCTCCTCCTCGACCTCGTCGAGCGGCCCCTGCCCCGTCAGGCTCACAAGGACGAGGTCGCCCTCGCTCAGCCGCGCCCCCGCGAACTCCTGGTCGTACGCGACGACCCGGCCGAGGTGCCGCAGCGGCGGCTTGCGGACGAGCACCGACTCGACGAGGTCGGTGACCGCGCCCGGCTCGTCGCGCTTGACGGTCTCCCAGAGGTTCTGGTCACCGAGGGCGGTCAGGACCGTGGAGCCGAGCAGCGAGGCCGTGGTCTCCAGGCCGCCGAAGAGACACATGGCCCAGGTCGCGGTGGTCCTGGCCCGGTCCTCGGGGGTGTCGGTGGGGAAGCCCTCCAGGGCCCGGGCGCCGACGAGCGCCTCGGACATCTCCTCCATCACCCGGTGCGCGGCCAGCGCGTGGTCGCGGCGGTACATGGCGCCGATGAACAGCGACAGGGTCCGCGACCAGCGGTGCAGGACGGGCGGGGGCACGTCGACGCCGACGACGTGCGCCATGACCTTGCCCGAGATGCCCTCGGCCACGGCCGGCACGAGGTCCTGCGGGCGGTCGGCGGCGGCCAGTTCGGTCAGGCACTCGTCCGTGATCTCCTCGATGCGCGGCGCGAGCGAGCGTACGTACGAGGCGGACAGCATGCGCTGGACCGGGCGCCGCAGCGCCATGTGCTCGGGGGCGTCGGCCTGGACGAACCACAGCCGCAGGAACTCGGTGAGCTCCCGGTACTCGGCGCGGGCCGCGTCCGTCATGTAGAGCTGGAAGGAGCGCTCGAAGGTCCCTGAGGCGAAGCCGGGGTGGTTGAGGACCTGCTGGGCCAGGCGCGGGTCGGCCACGACCCAGCAGTCGAGTCCTTCGTCCCACTCCGGCGCCCGGACGCCGTCCGCGAGGGACGGCGCCGGGACCGGTGCCGCGGTACGGGTCATCACTCCGCGGCCTTCTCGATGAGCGCGCCGAGGCCTGCGGGCGTGGGCGACAGCAGGAAGTCCCGCAGCCGTACGTTCGCGCCCAGCTCCTGCTTGACCTTGCGCATCAGGCGTACGGCGCCGAGGGAGTTGCCACCGATCATGAAGAAGTCGGTGTCCTCGGTGACGTCGGTGAGGGGCTCGCCCTCGATGACGCCGTCGAACAGCTCGGCGATGCGCCCCAGGGACACACCCGCGGGTACCGGGACGACCGGTGCCGGGGCGGCCTCCTCCACTGCCGGTGCGGCGGAAGAGGATCGCTTCGCCGGGCCCGCCACCGCGGCGAGCGCGCGCCGGTCGACCTTGCCGTTGGCGGTGACCGGCAGTCGGTCCACCACGGCCCACAGGTTCGGGACCATGTAGGAGGGCAGCGTCTGCGCGAGCAGTTCGCGCAGGCCCGCCGCGTCGACGGCCGCACCCGGCGCGAGGACCACGGCGGCCACGAGCCGCTTCTCGGCGCCGTCGCCGTCGGTGACGATCACGACGGCGTCCTGCACCTCGGCGTGCGCGGCGAGGACGTCGCTGATGGCGCTCAGCTCGACGCGGTAGCCGCGCAGTTTGACCTGGTCGTCGGCGCGGCCGAGGAAGCGGACGCGGCCGCTGGTGTCGACGCGGACGAGGTCGCCGGTGCGGTAGAGGCGCTCGGGCACGTCCGGGGAGAGGTTCCCGAAGACGCGGGCCGTCTCCTTCTCGTCGCCGAGGTAGCCGTCGGCGAGGCCGGCGCCGCTGGTGTAGAGCTCGCCGACCGCGCCGGGCGGGAGCTGGCGGCGCCGGGCGTCGAGGACGTACACGCGGGTGCCGGGGACCGGGCGGCCGATGGGCAGCGGTCCGTCGACGTCCTCCACGCGCGCCACGGAGTGGGTGGTGGTGAAGGTGGTGTTCTCGGTCGGTCCGTAGCCGTTGGTGAGGACGATGCCGGGGTGCCGGGCCAGCAGACGGGCGGTGTGCTCGTGGGGCACCACGTCCCCGCCGGTCAGGAGCTGGCGCAGGCCGCCCAGGGAGTCCGGGGCGAACTCCTCGACGAGGCGGAAGAGTCCGGCGGTCAGCCAGGCGACGGTGACGCCGCGCTCCTGGAGGAAGGCGCCCAGCTCGGTCGGTGAGGCGAGGCCGGCCGGGTGCACTTCGAGGGAGGCGCCGGTGAGCAGGGCGCCCCACAGCTCCAGGGTGGAGGCGTCGAAGGAGAGCGGGGAGAGCCGCAGCATCCGCTCTCCCGCGCCGAGGCGGACGTAACCGGCCTCGTGGACCAGGCGGATGACGGCCCGGTGCGGTACGCACACGCCCTTGGGCAGGCCGGTGGAGCCGGAGGTGAAGGCGACGTACGCGAGGCGCGCCGGGTCGGCGGGCGGGATGGGCACGGCGTCGGCAGGGCCTGGCCGCCAGTCGGGCTCCCAGGTCGCGACGGCGGGGACGCCGAGGCCTGCGAAGCGCTCGGCGACGGTGGAGTCGACGGGTCCTGTGAGGGCGGCGGTCGGCCGCGCCCGCTCCAGGATCTTCGTCACGTGGCTGTCGGGCAGCGAGGGGTCGATGCCGACGTACGCGGCGCCCGCCCAGGCCACGCCGAGGACGGCGACGGCCTCGGCCACCGAGCGCTCCACGCCGACGAGGACCCGGTCCCCCGGCCGTACGCCGGCGGTGAGCAGCAGCCGGGCCTGTTCGGCGGCGGCCTCTTCGAGCTGACCGTACGTCAGGGTGTGCGTGGCGTCGCGGACGGCGACGGCGCCCGGCTCGCGCGCGGCCACCTCGCGGAAGAGGGCGTCGAGGGAGGTGACGGGGAAGTCCCGGCCGCTCTCGTTGATCTCGTCCAGGAGCGCGCGGCTCTCCACGGAGATGCCCCGGACGTCTTCGAGCCGGGCTTCGGGGGCGTCGGCGAGCTGGGCGACGGCGGCGCGGAAGTCGGCGACGAACGCCTCCGCCTCGGCCTGGCGCCAGACGCTCGTGGCGTACTCCAGGTGGCCCGCGTACGACGGGTCGGCGTGGCCGATGAGCATCGTCACGTCGAACTGGGAGCCGCCGCCGTGGCCCTCCTCGACGCGTACGCGCAGCGGTCCGGCGGTCAGTTCGCGCGGGACGAGCTGGTCGTGCATGCCGAAGCAGACCTGGACGAGCGGGTGGCAGCCGAGGCTGCGCTCGACGCCGAGGCGGGCGACGAGCTCCTCGAAGGGCAGGTCGCCGGCGTCGATGGCGGCGCCGAGCGAACGGTGCACCCCGCGCAGGTAGTCGGCGACGTCGAGGTCGTCGTCGACGTCCACGCGGACCGGTACGAGGTTGCCTGCGACGGCGACGAGCCGGCGCAGTTCGGAGGAGCCGCGGCCGAGCAGGGGTACGCCGACCAGGAGGCGGCGGGTGCCGGTGCGGCGGGCCAGGGTGAGGCCGAAGGCGCCGAGCAGGAAGGCGTACGGGGTGATGCCGAGGGCGCGGGCCTGTGCGGCGACCCGATCGGTGACGCCGGGGCCGAGGTCGAGGCCGAGGCGGTCGCCTGCGCCGTCCTGGACGGCGGGGCGCTGCTGGTCGGCGGGGAGTTCGAGGACGGACGGCACGCCGTCGAGGTGGGAGCGCCAGAACGCGGCCTGCTCGTCCCAGGCGCCGCGGGCGCGGGCCTCCTCCTGGTGGTGGCGGAGGGCGGCCAGCGGGGTGCCGAGGTCGCGGGGGGCGGCCTGGCCGACCTGGGCGGCCTCGGCGACGAGTTCGGCGTAGGTCTCGAATATCTCGCGCAGCAGGTGTCCGACGGCGTAGCCGTCGAGGACCATGTGGTGCGCGGCGAGGACCAGGGCGCCGCGCTCGTCCTCGGCGGCGGCGGGGGCCCAGTGGCCGAACCGGTAGGCGGGGGCGGCGGCCAGGTCGAAGGGCTCGCGGCCGAGGTCGGCGCCCTCGCGGCGGACCTGGTTCTCGAAGGCCTCGGCCGGGCCGACGTAGGTGTGCTCGACGAGTTCGGGGGTGTGCGCGGGCAGGATCTCCTGGACCACGTCGTCGGCGGTCTCGCGGAAGACGGTGCGCAGCCCCTCGTGGCGGGCGACGGTGGCGGCGATGGCCTTGGTGAGGAGGTCGCAGTCGAGCCTGGCGCCCTCGGTGAAGCAGTGGAAGACGAGGTTGTAGGGGGAGCCGCCGGCGACCCGCTCGATGAGCCACATGCCGCGCTGGGCGGGGGTGAGGGCCTGTTCGGCGCTGCCGGTGAGGAGCTCGGTGGGGGCCGTCCCTACGGGTGCGACGGGCGTGGCGCCGTCGAGCACCTGGCCGAGGGGGGCGTCGCCGAGGAGGTCCATGATGGCGACGCGCAGGCCGAGCTTCTCCTGCAGGACGGCGGCGAGGCGCATCGCGCGCAGCGAGTCGCCGCCGAGGGCGATGAAGCTCTCGTCGCCGAAGGCGTCCGGGCCGTCCGGGAGGTCCAGGACCTCGGCGGCCAGCGCGCGGGCCGTCATCGGGCGGCTCCGGTGGACTGGGTGCGGGCGGCGGCGAGGAGCGCGGCGCGGTCGCCGCCGGCGCCGGGGGCGGCGGCCGGGGCAGCGGCGGCGGCGATCAGCTCGGCCTGGCCCTCGACGGTGGGCTGGCGGAAGAGGTCCATGGTGCGGACCTCACGGCCGGAGACCTGGCCGAGGCGCTCCACGAGGAGGACGAGGAGCAGCGAGTCGCCGCCGGACTCGAAGAAGCTGACGTCGTCCGCGACCTCGTCGGTCTCCAGGACCTCGCGCCAGATGGAGCGGACGAGTTCGAGGCGGGCGTCCGGGTCGTCCAGGTCGACGGCCGGGGCGGTGGCGTGGGGGCGTACGGACTCTTCGAGCACGGGATTCTCCGGGAAGGTGGCGAGGTCCGCGGCGCTGCGCCGCAGATCGTTGAGGAAGTCCTTGACGTCGCCGGTGCCGAACACGTGGACCGGGTAGTCGAGGGACAGCCCGAGCCGCCGTCCGTCGGGGGTGTCCTCGAGACGGACGAACAGGGCCAGGTCGTACTTGATGAACATCGGGTCGAGCGGGCGCAGTCGGCCGGTGGTGCCGGGGACCAGGTCCAGGGACCGGGGCGCCTCGTCGAGGTTGACCAGGACCGGCGACAGTGGCGGCCACAGGACGTTGCGGTCGGGGTTGAGGGCGGCGGAGACCGCGTCGAGGGGGACGTCGCTGTCGACGAAGGCCTCCATGCCGGCGATCCGTACGCCGCCGAGCAGCTCGTGCCAGGTGTCCTCGGGCCCGACGGTGACCCGGAGCACGACGGTGGTCATGAACATCCCGATCACATCGGCGGTGGCGGGGTCGTCGCGGCCCGGCCAGGCGAAGGCGATGAGGAAGTCCCGCTGGGGTCCGGTGCGGGCGAGGGTGGCGGCGAGGAGCGCGACGCCGACCATGAAGGGGGTGCAGCCCTCCCGGGCGGCGACCTCCATGATCCGGGCGGTGGTCCCGGGGTCGAGCGAGGTGGTGACGGTGGCGCCGAGGAGCGACTCCTCGGTGCCGTCGTGGGCGGTGCGGGCGAAGGGCAGGCGCACCTCGGCGGGTGCGCCGCGCAGCCGGTCGACGACCTCGGCGACCTGCTCGGCGATGGCGTCCGGGTCGCGTTCGGCGACGACGGAGGCGGGGTGCGGTGGGGTGGTCAGGAGCGGTTCCACCCCGTCGACGGCGGCCCGGTAGAGGCCGACGATGTCGTCGAGGAGCATGCCGCGGGAGACACCGTCGAAGATGATGTGGTGCACGTTGACGACGAGGAGGGTGCGCTCGGGTCCGAGGCGCACGACCTCCGCCCGGGCGGGCGCGTCCTTGGCGAGGTCGAACGGCGCGGAGCACAGGGCCCGTACGAGGTTGTCGACCTCCTCCTCGGCCCAGCCCTCGGCCTCGGCGTCGAGGAAGCCGGGCTCGGCCGGCGGGCCGTCAGTCGTGTACTCGACCTGGCGGCGTTTGACGTCGAGCCGGAAGCGGGCGCGGAGCGAGGGGTGCCGGGAGAGGGACCGTCCGACCGCCGAGACCAGCGCCGCGTGGTCCACGGGGCCGGTGAACTCGACGACCGTGGGGACCAGTTGGGTGGGGCGCAGCAGCTCGTCCCGGTCCAGGACCCAGATGCCTTGCTGCACCCTCGTGGCCGGATACCAGACGTGTCCGGTCGGTGACGTACCGTACGGCGCTGCGGGCAGCACGAATGGACCTCCGAAATCTGCGGGAGCGGTGGATGGGGTGGGGCGGCGATCGCCGGGTCAGGGCCCGGCGGGCCGGCCCGCGCCGGCCGGGGACCCGTTCGGGTCAACCGGGGCGGCTCAGGTTGCGCGGGGTCTCAGCCCCACTGGGAGTCGTCCTCGCCGAGTGGAGCCACGGGCGACGGCGGCGGGGTCGGGCCCCACTGGGAGTCGGCCAGGACGGTGGTGGCGGGAGCGGTGGTGGTCGTGACGGCCAGTCCCGCGATGGCCGGAATCGTCAGCGCGAGAGCAGCCAGAGCGCGGACGGAAGCGTGCTTGAACATCTCTATACCTTGCCTTTTCACTGTGGTCGGAGTGACGGTGCATGGTTTAGACCTGTGTGGTTCCCCGTCCGGAATCATGCGTTGTACTGACGCGCCGGGTCACCCGTGATCGGGGAGGATGATCCTGCAATGCGGAAACCAGCAGGGTGGGGAAATGTGCACGAGAGCGGACATAGGAAGCGAAGATCGCACCGTCGAGATCTGCGCGAACGGACTTCAGTACTACGCGGACGCCCTGGCGAACCGGCCCACTGCGGGCGAATGTCCTCAATGCCTGCTTGACCTGGGGCTTGTCCAGCGGGTACCGGACGGGGAACTCGCCCCGATACCGCCTCGGCTGGCCTCCGGGGCGCAGATGGACCGTATGGAACGCGTCATCGAGGAGAAGAAGAACGCCCTCGCGACCATGCGCGCGTCCATCGCCCAGGCGCAGGAGATCTATCTCGACAGTTATGGCCAAGGGGATTCCCATCTGATTCGCGTCGTTCAGGGGGCCGACGCGATCAGCGCAACGCTTTCCGCGGCCGTACACGCCTGCGAAGAGGAGTTGCTGACCGCGCAGCCGGGCGGGGGCCGGCCGCAGGAACTCCTGGACAAGGCGCTCGCCAGCGATCTGGAGGCGATCGGGCGGGGTGTCGCCCAGCGGACGATCTACCAGCACACGATCCGCTCCCACCAGCCCACGCTGACGTACGTGGAGCACATCGCGCGGGCGGGCGGCGAGGTCCGGACGCTCGACGAGGTCTTCGACCGGCTGATCGTCTGCGACCGGAAGATCGCCTTCATCCCGGACCCGAGTTCGGAGCGGAGCGAGATCGCGCTCGCCGTGGAGCATCCGGGCGTGGTCCGGTACTTGGTGGGCATCTTCGAGCACGCCTGGCAGCGAGCCTCGCCGCTGCGCAACTTCCCCAGCACCCGGCTGCCTCCGCTCCTGACGGACGAGGTGCGGCGGGCGATCCTGCGGCACATGGTCAACGGCTACACGGACGACGCGATCGCGGCCCGCCTCGGCATGAGCACCCGCAGCGTGGCCAACCACATGCGGTGGGCGGCGGAGCTCTTCGGCAGCCGCAGCCGGGCCCAGCTGGCCTATCTGATCGCCAAGAGCGGCTTCCTGGACGACGCCCCGGAGTGACGGGACGGTCGAGGGGGTGGGGTGGTGCCGGGGCCTGGGGGCGCCGGGGGGCGCTTCACGTTCGGCGCGGTGTCATGTACGTTGTGCCATCAGCACCACCCCCCGCGCGGCCGTCTCCGGCCGCAGCACAGCGCAGACCGGCTGGTTCCCCGTCGCGCCACGCAGGACCCTGCCCCGGGTCGTCGATCCCGGTGGCCTGTGGTCCGTCTCTCCGCACGCGCCCCGCGCCGTCCTTTCCGTACGCCGCGAGCCCGCGTGTCATGGCGCGTTCCCACCGCCCGCCCCGGCGAAAGGAAGACGGGTCTTGACCGTCCACGCCACCACACCGTCCACGTCCGCATCCACCTCCGCCGCAGCCCCGCTCGTCCCGCCGCCCGGCTGCCCGATGCACGCGGCCGCCACCGGCCCCGCCGACGCCCTCGACCTGGTCGACCCGAAGCTCTACAGCGACGGCGACCCGCACCCGGTCTGGGCCCGTATGCGCGCCCTCGACACCCTGACCCGCCACGAGGTCGACGCCGAGCGCTGGTTCTGGAACGTCGTCCGCTTCGACGACTCCGACCGCGTCCTGCGTGACACGGCGACCTTCACCTCCGAGCGCGGCACCATGCTCGACCTGCTGGGCCAGGACGACCCGGCCAGCGGCAAGCAGCTCGCGGCCACCGACCCGCCGCGCCACACCGAGATGCAGGGCCGGCTCAAGAAGGCCCTCGCCATCAAGTCGGTCGACCGGCAGCGCGAGATGATCCGCGACCTCGTCGTACCGCTCATCGAACCGCTCGGCGACGGCGGCACGTTCGACTTCGCGCAGGCCATGCTCGCCATGCCGATGTCGGTCACCGGCACGATGATGGGCCTGCCCACCTCGGACTGGTCCTGGCTCAACCGGCTCACCACGGTGTGCATCGCCGCCGACGACCCCGAGTACCAGGAGGCGGGCGGCCGGAACACCACGCTGAAGGCGGCCCACCGGGACCTGTTCGCCTACTTCCAGGACCTCGTCCGGTTCCGCCGCAACAACCTGGGCGACGACCTGCTGAGCGTCCTGATCTCCACGGAGTTCGAAGGCCGGCACATGGCGCCCGACGAGGTCGTCGCCAACTGCTACAGCCTGCTGCTCGGCGCGAACGTCACCACCCCGCACGCGCCGAACTTCGTGATGGCCGAGTTCATCGAGTCCGGCGTGCTGCAGGACTGGGCCGCCCACCCGGAGGCCGACGCCACCGGTCTCGAGGAGTCGCTGCGCTGGGCCTCCCCCGTCAACCACTTCCTGCGGTACGCCACCCGCGACATCGAGATCCGCAACACGCGGATCAAGGCCGGGGACGCGGTCGTCGTCTGGCTCGGCTCCGCCAATCGCGACGACCGGGTCTTCACGCGCGGAGCCGAGTTCGACATCCGGCGCAAGCCCAACAAGCACCTGGCGTTCGGCATCGGCCCGCACTACTGCATCGGCCACAGCGTCGCCCGCGTCACCCTCAAGACGCTGTACCACGAGCTGTTCACCCGCTTCGAGGACTTCCGGCCCGCCGGCACCCCCGAGCGGCTGCGCTCCAACTTCGTCTCCGGCTACAAGCACATCCCGATCACGGCCCGGCCCGCGCGCGGCGGCGACGGCCGGGCGAGGAGGGCGGCGTGACGCCCCCCGGCGTGACGTCCCCCGGTGTGACCACCCCCGGCCCGACGCCCCCCGCCAGGACTGCGGTCGCGCCGACCAGGACGCCGTGGCTGCGCCGCTTCCACACCGCCCCGGCCGGCGCCCCGCGCCTGCTGGTCTTCCCGCACGCGGGCGGCAACGCCTCGTACTACTTCCCGCTCTCGGCCGCCCTGGCGAGCCACGCCGAGGTGCTCGTGGTGCAGTACCCGGGCCGTCAGGAGCGGTTCGGCGAGCCGTGCGTGGAGTCGCTGCACGACCTTGCCGACCTGGTGACCGCCGAACTGCTCGGCGCCCGGGAGACCTTCCTGGACCGGCCGTTCACGATCTTCGGGCACAGCATGGGCGCCTCCCTCGCCTTCGAGGTGGCCTGCCGGCTCCGCGACGCGGGCCACCCGCCCGCCGCGCTCGCCGTCTCAGGACGGCGCGCCCCGTCGATCCCCGCCCCCGGCGCGGTGCACCTCGCCGACGACGAGCGGCTCATCGCGGACATGAAGCTGCTCGGCGGCACGGACGAACGGATGCTCGACCACCCGGAGCTGCTCGCCGCGATCCTGCCGGCCGTCCGCAGCGACTACGTGGCCACGGAGACGTACCGCTTCCGTGGCGCCACCCCGCTGGACTGCCCCGTCACCGCGCTGATCGGCGACATCGACCCCCGCGTCGACGAGCCGCAGGCGCTGGCCTGGCACGCCCACACCACCGGCGCGTTCCGGCTGCGTTCGTACGCGGGCGGCCACTTCTATCTCGTACCCCACCTGGACGCCATCGTGTCCGAGCTGCTCGCCGATCTGCCGGCCGGCACCACGGACGCCGTCAGCACCGGCGCACCCACCCACCCCTGATCCGAAAGGACCGTCATGAAGTACCGCGTCATCGGAAGTTCGCCCGCCACGCGCCGCGAGGTCAGTGTGCTGAGCCTCGGTGCCATGACCTTCGGCACCACGGTCGACGAGGCGACCTCCTACGCGATCCTCGACCGCTTCGTCGAGGCCGGCGGCACGTTCATCGACACCTCCAACAACTACGCGTTCTGGGTCAACGGCACCCAGGGCGGCGAGAGCGAGGAGCTCGTCGGCCGCTGGCTGAAGAGCCGTGGCATCGGCGACGAGATCACCATCGCCACCAAGCTGGGCGCCCGCCCCAACCAGCCCACCTCGGGCTTCAGCCTGGACGTCGAGGGCCTCTCCGCCAAGGTCATCCGCGAGTCGTCGGAGCGCAGTCGCGAGCGCCTCGGCATCGAGAAGATCCACCTGCTGTACGCGCACATCATGGACGAGCACACCCCGCTCGAGGAGACCGTCCAGGGCTTCGCCGACGTCGTCGCCGACGGTGTGGCCGGTCTGCTCGGCGCCAGCAACCACTGGGCCTGGCGCGTCGAGCGGGCCCGCACCCTGGCCGCCGCCGCGGGCGTGCCCGGCTACGAGGTGCTCCAGCACCACCACAGCTACCTGCGCCAGCGCATGGACATCCCGAGCCTGCGCTCCCCCGACGGCAACCAGGGCCTGGTCAGCGGCGACCTGCTCAGCTACCTGCGCGCCAACCCCGAGCTCACCCAGGTCTCGTACTCGCCGCTGATCTCGGGCGCGTACGTACGGGACGACAAGCCGCTCGGCGCGGGCTTCGAGCACGCGGGCACCGAGCCCCGTCTGAAGGCGGTCCGCGAGGTCGCGGCGGAGACCGGCGCGACGGTCAACCAGGTGGTGCTGGCCTGGCTGATGGGCGGCGACATCCCGGTGCTTCCGCTGGTCGGCGCCTCTTCGGTGGCCCAGCTCGACGAGAACCTGGGCGCGGTCGACCTCGAACTGACCGAGGAGCAGCGGACGAAGCTCGACTCCGTCAACTGACGCGTCTCCGCCGGGCATCCAGGAACCCCGCGCCTCGCACGAGGCGCGGGGTTCCTGCCGTTCCTGCCCTTCCTGCCCTTCCTGCCGCCCTACGGCGTCTGTTCGCTGTTGTCCTCCACGGGACGGTCGATCCACTCGTTCCAGCCCAGCGGACGGTCGTAGCCGGGCCGGCCCACATTGCCGCTCGTGCGGAACGGCTTGCCGTTGTCGTCGATCCGGACCGTCCCGCGCTGCTTGCCGCTGGACCAGTCCAGTTCGAGGTACCAGCTCACGTCGTGCGCCTGGGCGCGCGCCGTCACGTAGAAGACCTCGGGGTCAGACTCGCTGACCTTGTACGGGAAGTCCCGCTGACCGGCGACGGGGCTGATGTCGGGGCGCGGGGAGTCGAGGTCCACGGCGAAGGACTTGGTGGCCACGTCACCGCCGCAGCCGACGCCCATGCTGTAGTCGTTCCAGGCGAGCGGCGCGCCCTTCTTCTCGACGCGGACGTGGAGGGCCTCCACGACGACGGTCTGCTTCCCTGTGCCCTGCACCGTCAGCGCGAGCATGTGGTCGCCGCCCGCCACGCCGCCGAGCGCCGAGACCCAACCGGGCGCCTCCGCCTCGACGGGCGGCGGGGGGACCTGTGCGGGCTCCCGGTTCAGCAGGTAGTGCTGGCTGCACGGGCCGTCCCACTTGTACGGGTTGGTGGCGACGGTCGGCGCGGTGGCCTCGGCCTCACCCGTTCCCGTACCCGGGCCCTTTCCCGTTCCCGCGCCCGTGCTCTTCGACGTGGAGGGGGTCGGGCCTGCGCTGCCGCTCCTGCCCGACGCCGACGGGGTGGGGACCGTGGTGGCGGGGGCGGTCTCCGGGCCCTCGGAGACGGACGAGGCGCCCGTGGTCCGCCGCTTGTCGTCGCCGTCCGCGCCGGTGGGGATGTTCAGCACGAGCGCCACCGACACGACGGCCGCGACGACTGCCGCGCCGGCGATCGCGACGGTACGCCGACGCCACCCGCGCCGGGGGCGGGGCTCGGCCTCCGGCCCGGGGCCGGTGACGACCAGTTCGCCGTCGGGAGCGGGGGTGCTCGGGGTCGAGGCGGCCGTCTCCGGCTCCGTGGCCGGTGCTTCCGCCGAAGCCGGTGTCGGAGCCGGAGCCGGTACTTCCGCCGGGGCCGGTGTCGGCTCGGGCGCCGTGTTCTTGCGTTGGCGCGTGACGTCCGCGTGCACCCAGAGCCGGTGCAGCTCGACGAGTTCGTCGGGCGTCGCCTTGCACAGCCGGGCGAACCGCTCCACGGGCGCGTAGTCCGTCGGCAGCGCCTCCCCGGTGACGTACCGGTGGAGTGTGGAACCGCTCAGGTGCAGTCGCTTCGCCAACGTGCCATAGCTCAGGCCCGACCGTTCCTTGAGCCGTCCCAGCAGCGTCGCGAACTCGTCCCCGACCACCGTTTCACCCTCTCCCACATCCCGCCCCCGCATCCCAGGGATCGACATCTCCCCAGGTCAGCGACCTGACATCGTCCCAGCGTCCCGAACCACCCGGCGGTTGTGGCGGGCGGGACGGATCTTCACACACGCTGTGGTCATCCAAGCACGCCGCAGCCGTCGGACCGCCGGCCTGCACCCGACCCACCCATACCCAGGGGGACCTGTCATGTCCGGACGCATCACCCGAACCCGACTCCTCGCCGCGACGACGGTCGCGATCGCCGCGCTCTCGCTGACCGCGTGCGGCGGCACCGACGCCTCTTCCGTACGGAGCGAGGCCACGTCCTCCGCCTCCACGCAGCCCACCCCGTCCGCCGACGCCACCGACTCCACCGCGCAACCGTCGACCAAGAGCCCGACGGCGGCGGCCACCAAGAGTCCGTCGGGTTCGTCGGGTTCGTCGGCCGGGTCCACCACAAACGGTGGGAACGGCGGGAAGTCCGGCGGCAAGGAGAGCGGGAGCCAGGAGAGCGGCGGCAAGGGCGGCGAGTCCAGGAACCCGCAGTGCGGCGCAGGCACCGTCAAGACCATCGCCACCCCGGTCGCCCGCCCCCTGAACCACCTCCTGATCACCGTCACCAACACCGGCTCCCGCCACTGCGACCTCCTCGGCCACCCGTACGCGCGCTTCGGCGAGGCCCAGGCCGTGCCCCCGGTGGACGAGTCCACCCACCCCCAGGCGGTCGTCACCCTCGCCCCTGGCGAGTCCGGGTACGCGGGTGTCCGGCTCTCGGCCGCCGACGGCAGCGGGACGCACGGCTACGCGACCAACAGCCTCGCCGTCGGCTTCAAGAACGGCACGGTGGCGCAGCCCTCGCTCGCCGGGAAGGGCGTGTACGTCGACTCCTCGCTCCGGGTGACGTACTGGCAGCACAGCATGGAGGACGCGCTCAACTGACGGCCGGGGCCTCCGGCTGCTCCGTCGGGGGGCGGAAGCGGTTGATGGCGTCGATGTGCTTCGCGCGCATCTCCGGGTCGCGGACGCCCAGGCCCTCTTCCGGGGCGAGGCCGAGGACGCCGACCTTGCCCTGGTGGACGTTGCGGTGGACGTCGTGGGCCGCCTGGCCGGTCTCCTCCAGGGAGTAGGTCCTGGAGAGGGTGGGGTGGATCTTGCCCTTGATCACGAGCCGGTTGGCCTCCCACGCCTCGCGGTAGTTGGCGAAGTGCGAGCCGACGATCCGCTTCAGCGACATCCACAGGTAGCGGTTGTCGTACTCGTGGTTGTAGCCCGAGGTCGAGGCGCAGGTGACGATCGTGCCGCCCTTCCGGGCGACGTAGACGCTGGCACCGAAGGTCTCGCGGCCGGGGTGCTCGAAGACGATGTCCACGTCCTCGCCACCGGTGAGCTCGCGGATGCGCTTGCCGAAGCGCTTCCACTCCCTGGGGTCCTGGGTGCGCTCGTCCTTCCAGAACCGGTACCCCTCGGCGCTGCGGTCGATGACCGCCTCCGCGCCCATCGCCCGGCAGATCTCCGCCTTCTCCGGGGAGGACACGACACAGACCGGGTGGGCGCCGCCGGCCAGCGCGAACTGGGTGGCGTACGAGCCGAGTCCGCCGCTCGCGCCCCAGATCAGCACGTTGTCGCCCTGCTTCATCCCGGCGCCGTTGCGGGAGACCAGCTGGCGGTACGCGGTGGAGTTGACCAGGCCGAGGGAGGCGGACTCCTCCCAGGTCAGGTGCTTGGGCTTGGGCATCAGCTGGTTGGACTTCACGAGCGCGATCTCGGCCAGGCCGCCGAAGTTGGTCTCGAAGCCCCAGATGCGCTGCTGGGGGTCGAGCATCGTGTCGTCGTGGCCGTCCGGCGACTCCAGCTCGACCGAGAGGCAGTGGGCGACGACCTCGTCGCCCGGCTGCCAGGCGTTCACGCCCGGCCCGGTGCGCAGGACCACACCCGCGAGGTCCGAGCCGAGGACGTGGTACGGCAGGTCGTGGCGTCGGCCCTGCGGCTGCTGCTTGGCGTAGCGCTCCAGGAAGCCGAAGGTGGGCAGGGGTTCGAAGATCGAGCTCCACACGGTGTTGTAGTTGATCGAGCTGGCCATCACCGCCACCAGCGCCTCGCCGGGCCCCAGCTCGGGCACCGGCACCTCGTCCAGGTGGAGGGACTTGCGGGGGTCCTTGTCCGCGGAGTCCATGCCCGCGAACATCTCGGCCTCGTCCTTGCGGACGACGACTCCCCGATAGCTCTCGGGGATCGGCAGGGCGCGGATGTCGTCGGCGGTCGCCTCCCCCGAGAGGATGGCGCCGGCAATGTCCTTCACGTGTCTCTCCTCGTCTGAACTGAGCTGTGGAGCAGGACGATCGAGGTGCCGAGCAGTCCGTCGCGCACGCTCCAGCGGCCGGCCATCCGGCGCCCCGTCGGCCAGGGGCCTTCGACGAGGAGCTCGGCGTGGAAGCCGCCCGAGGTGCCGGTCCGGCTGTCGCCGTCGACGTCGAAGGTGATCGTCGCGTCCTCGAAGGAGAGGAACCGCTCGGTCAGCGGGAACCACGCCTTGTACACGGACTCCTTCGCGCTGAACAGCAGCCTGTCCCAGCACACGCCCGTGTTCGCGCGCCCCAGCGCGTCGACGGCCGCGCTCTCCTTCGGGAAGGCGATGGCCTCCAGGACGCCGTCCGGCAGGGGTTCGTTCGGTTCGGCGTCGATGCCGATGGTCAGGGCCTCCCCCGCGCGGGCCACCGCCGCGGCGCGGTAGCCGACGCAGTGCGTCATGCTGCCGACGACGCCCGTCGGCCACTGCGGCGCACCCCGCTGCCCCGGCAGGATCGGTACGGAGGGGATGCCCAGGCCCGCCAGCGCCTTGCGGGCGCAGGCGCGGGTCGTGGTGAACTCCCGCCGACGGGTGTCGACGGCGAGGGCGATGTGCTGTTCCTCTTCCGGGTGGAGCGGCTCGTGCGTCAGGTCGGTGCGGGAGTCCGCGTACCGTACGCCGGCCGGGAGGATGTCGCCGATCATCCGCGCGCCTCCTCCTGGAGCACCGGGCGCAGCAGCGTCCGCGGCAGGCCCCGCCTGCTCCACTCGCGGGGGTAGCCGAGGGAGACCTCCATGAAGGGCACCCCGTCGTAGGTGGTGTCGCGGGGGATGTGCAGGTGTCCGTAGACGGCGGCCGCGGTACGGAACCTGCGGTGCCAGTCGGCGGTCAGCTCGGTGCCGCACCACTGCGCGAACTCGGGGAACCACAGCACGGACGTGGGCTCCCGTACGAGCGGGAAGTGGTTCACGAGGACCAGGGGGATCTCCGGGTCGCAGGCGGCGAGCCGTTCCTCGGTGGCGCCGACGCGGGCCCGGCACCAGGCCTCGCGGCTCGGGAAGGGGTCCGGGTGCAGCAGGAACTCGTCGCTGCAGACCACACCGGCGTCGTAGGCGCGGGCCAGCGCCTGTTCCTGGGTGAGCCCGGGCGCGCGGAAGGTGTAGTCGTACAGCAGGAACAGCGGGGCGACCGTCACCGGTCCGCCCGCTCCCCGCCAGACCGGATACGGGTCCTCGGGCGTGTGGACGCCCAGGGTCCGGCAGAAGGCGACCAGGTGGTCGTAGCGGGCCTGGCCGCGCAGCTGGACCGGGTCCGACGGGTGGGTCCACAGCTCGTGGTTGCCCGGCGCCCACACCACCTCGGCGAACCGGTCGCGCAGCAGGGTCAGGGCCCACTCGATGTCCGTGGTCAGCTCGCCGATGTCACCGGCGACGATGAGCCAGTCGCCGTCGTTCTCCGGCTTCATGTCCTCGACGATGCGCCGGTTCTCGGCGTGGGAGACGTGCAGGTCGCTCACGGCGAGCAGGCGGCCGGACCCTTCGGTCCTTTCGGTCCCTCGGTCGGTCATGGGTCTCACACCTGGGCTTCCGCTCGCGGGGCGAGCTTGCGCAGGTACTCCTTGATCTGGGCGTTGACGGCGCGGTGCTGCGGCACGAGGTAGAAGTGGCCGCCGGGGTGCACCAGGAGCTCGAAGGCGCCGGTGGTCTCCTCGTCCCAACTGCGCGCCTCGTCGAGCGTGACCCGCGGGTCGGCGTCACCGGTCATCACGACGACCGGGCAGCTCAACCGCTCTCCCGGGCCGCGCCGGTAGGTCTCCACGAGCCGGTAGTCGGCGCGGATCGCCGGCAGGATCATCTGCAGCATCTCCGGGTCGTCGAGGAGGGTGAGGTCGGTGCCGTTGAGCTTCTTCATCTCCTCGACGAGACCGGCGTCGTCGCGCTGGTGGACCAGTTCGGTGCGGACCCGGGACGGGCCGCGGCGGCCGGAGGCGAAGAGGACGGCGGGCGGGCGCCCGGCGGCCTCGAGACGGCGGGCGAGTTCGAAGCCGACGACGGCGCCCATGCTGTGCCCGAACAGGGCCAGGGGCGACTCGTCGTGGGGGTCGAGGACCCGGAACAGCTCGTCGGCGAGGGCCTCGATGGAGTCGGCGGCGGGCTCCGCACGCCGGTCCTGACGGCCGGGGTACTGCACCGCGAGGACGTCGACCTCGGGCCCCAGGGCCGCCGACACGGGGAAGAAGAAGCTCGCGGAGCCTCCCGCGTGCGGCAGACAGAGAAGGCGCGGTGCGCCGGTCGACGTGGGATGGAAGCTCCGCATCCACAGCTTGTGTTCGTCGCTGGACCGGTTCGCCATCAGTTCCCCTTGTTTCAACACGTGCGGTCGGATCGAACGGTACGGAGAGCGGGACGGCTCCCGCTCTCCGTACCGGTGCGGTGCCGGCCGGTCTCTCGGACCGGTCGGCACCGCGGTGGCGCGGACGGAGCCGCGGACGTCGGCTCAGACGTCCACGGTCACGTCGTAGTTGGTCAGCCACCGGTTGAGCCAGAGCGCCATCTCCAGGCCCCCGCGATCGTGCGGGAGGCTGACGTCGTCCAGCTCGCGGTTGAGGACCCGGGTGACCCTGGTGGTGTTCAGGAGCGGCCGCACCGGGGCGTCCGGGTCGGCGAGCACCGCGCGCAGCTCGGCGCGGAGCGCCTGCTCGTAGCGGGTGTCCTGGGTGGCGGGGAACGGCGTCTTCGTGCGCTCCAGGATCGAGGTCGGCAGCACGTCGCGGGCGGCGGCGCGCAGCAGGCTCTTCTCCCTGCCGTCGAAGGACTTCATGGCCCAGGGCACGTTGAACACGTAGTCCATCAGCCGGTGGTCGCAGAACGGGACGCGGACCTCTAGGCCGACGGCCATGCTCATCCGGTCCTTGCGGTCGAGGACCGCCTGCATGAACCGGGTGATGTTGAGGTACGTGACCTCGCGCATCCGCCGGTCGACGGCGCTCTCGCCGGGGAGCACCGGCACCTCGGCGACGGCCTCGGCGTAGCGGTCCTGGCGGTAGCCCTCCAGGTCCAGCTTGGCCAGCAGGCCCTGGTCGATCAGCGAGCTGCCGCCGAAGATGCGGGCCGAGCCGGGGGTGAGCCACGGGAAGGTCGGCGCGTTGACCGCCTCGTCCCGCTGGTACCACCGGTAGCCGCCGAACAGTTCGTCGGCGGACTCGCCGGAGAGGACCACGGTCGCCCGCTTCCGGATCTCCCGGCACAGCAGGTACAGCGACGGCCACAGGTCGCCCCAGTACCCCGGCGGCAGGTCGGTGGCGGCGAGGATCGCCGCCCGTACGGCCGGGTCGGCCAGCTCGGCGCTGTCGAGGAGCACCTCGAGGTGGTCGGTCCCCACCTGGGCGACGAAGTCGCGCACGTACGGCGCGTCGGCCGTGCCGCGCACCGCGTCGGGCTCGAACTGGTCGGCCGCGCCCTGGAAGTCCACCGAGTACGACCGCACCGGGCCGCGGCCCTCGGCGGTGAGCGCGCGGTGGGCGAGGGCGGTGATCGCCGACGAGTCCAGGCCGCCGGAGAGCAGCGTGGCGACCGGGACGTCCGCGATGAGCTGGCGGGACACGATGTCCTCCAGCAGGCCGCGGACGGTGCCGATGGTGGTGTCGAGGTCGTCGGTGTGCTCGCGCGCGGTGAGCTGCCAGTACCTCGTCTTCGTGAGACCGCCCTCGGTCACCCGCACGATCTGGCCGGGCCTGACCTCGGAGAGGTCGGCGAACGGGGTGATCTCCGGGGTCTTGACCATGTCGAGGATCTCGGCGAGGCCCTGCGCGTCGACACGGCGCGGCACGGCGCGGTTGGCCAGGACGGCCTTGGGCTCCGAGCCGAACAGGACGCCGTTGGCGGTGCGCGCGTAGTACAGCGGCTTGACGCCGATCGGGTCGCGCACGAGCAGCAGTTCGCGGGTGGCCGCGTCCCAGAGCCCGATGGCGAACATGCCGTTGAGCCGGGCGGCGAAGTCCATGCCCCACTGGAGGTACGCGGTGAGCACGACCTCCGTGTCGCTGCGGGTGCGGAACTCGTGCCCCAGCGCCGCCAGTTCCTCGCGGAGCTCCTGGTAGTTGTAGATCTCGCCGCAGAACGTCAGCGCGGCGAGCGTCCGGCCCTCGCGCTCGGCGACCATGGGCTGCGCCCCGCCCGCCGGGTCGATGATGGAGAGCCTGCGGTGGCCGAACGCGACGGGCCCGTCGATCCAGACCCCTTCGGCGTCAGGGCCTCGGCAGCCCATGGTGTCGGTCATCGCCTGCACGACCGGGCGGTGCCGGGCGAGTTCCTCGCCGTGCGCCACCCATCCTGTAATTCCGCACATCCCCGTGTCCTCCTCAAACGCCGCTGAGGGCGGTGTTGACGCGGTCGAGCAGCTGGCGGGGGGTCCTCGCCTCGCTGACCACGTTCTCGCCGAGCTCGATGCCGTGCTTGCGCTCGATCCGCCGGACGGCGTTGAGCGTGGTCAGCGAGTCGAAGCCGAGCGCGGCGAACGTCAGGTCCGACGGGTCGCCCTCCGGCTCGACCGGGTCCTGGTCGCCGATGCTGCGGTTGAAGACGTCGATCAGGTCCGGGATGGTCATTTCCGCCATAGCGCTTTCCTTTGTGGTGTCGTGTGCTGAGTCGTCGGTCAGACGGTGAGGAGCGTGCAGTACCAGTGCATGCCGATGGAGATGCCCGCGAGGGCGACCACGTCGCCCTCGACGAGGTCGCCGCGCTCCAGGTAGGTGTCGAGACAGATGAGCTGGTCGGCCCCGCCGCAGTGGCCGAGGTCGGCGCCGAGCGCGGCGTTGGTGCGCTCCAGCGGTACGCCGACGGCCTTGGCGATGTCGGCGATGCTGTCCTGGTTGTCGTTGAGGAAGAGGAACTTCGCCACCTGGTCGGTGTCCACGCCCGCGCGGTCGCAGGCGCGCTCGTAGACCGTGCGCACCCGGGTGTTGAGGGTGCGGACGAACTTCGCCAGGTGCTCGGGCTCGCGGCGGAAGTGCCGGTACACCAGGGCGAGCGGGTCGACGTCGAGGTTGGCGGTGCCCTCGGGCGGGAACGGCGCGGCGGCGCCGCCGTACTCGACGCGGTAGAAGTCGTTGTACGTCGGGTCGGTGATCTGCTCGGTGGCCAGCCAGCGCAGCCTGCCGTGGCCCCGGCGCAGGACGGCGGCCGCCGCTCCGTCGCTGGAGAGGAGCGTGTTGCTGCGCATGCGGTTGGTGTGCGCCTCGCTCGCCTGGTTCACGGCGACGAGCAGCACGGTGTCGACGTCCTCGCGGGTGGCGAAGGTGCCGGCGATGTGCTGGAAGGCGGTGACGCCGGAGGCGCAGCCCTGGGTGAGCAGCAGCGTGGGGGAGGCGGTGGCACCGATCTCGCGCGCGAGGGCCGTGGAGGCGTCCCAGAGCAGGTAGTCGGGGACGCTGCTGTCCGCGACGACGACGAGGTCGAGGTCCCTGGGGTCGACGCCCGCCTTGGCGAGCGCCTTCGTGGCGGCGCGGGCGGCGAGCGCGGTGGGCGTGGTGCCCTCGGGCGAGCGGTGGTAGGTGCGGTAGCCCCAGAGCAGGACCCGGTCGGGGTCGTCGACGTAGTCGGCCGCGGTGGCGGCGACGTCCCTCGGGTCGCCGAGGGCGTGCGCGAGGCCGAGGATCCCGAAGTCGGCGGGAGGCATGGTCGGTCGGTACTCCTTCATCGTGGGCTGCTCAGCGGGGGAACACGCCGTCGGCGACCCAGCCGCCGTCGAAGCGCAGGGTGGTGGCGGTCATGTACGCGTATCGCTCGCCGGTGAGGTCGAGGACGAGGTCGGCGACCTCACCGGGCGTGGCGAGCCGGCCCAGCGGGGTGCGGGCGGCGATGGCGGCCTCGTCGAGGTTGCCGTTCTCGAAGCCCTTCTCCACCAGCGGCGTCCGCACATAGGCGGGGCTGACGGCCAGGACGCGCACCCCGTGCTCGGCCCACTCCACGCCGAGCACCTCGGTGAGCATCACGACGCCCGCCTTGGAGGCGCAGTAGGCGGCGCGGCCGGGGACGGCGCGGTGCGCCATGACGGAGGCGACGTTCACGACGAGTCCGCCGCGCGCGGCGAGGGCGGGGAACAGCGCCTGGGCGCAGTAGAACGTGCCGCTGAGGTTGACCCCGAGGACGCGCTCCCAGGTCTGCGGACGCAGTTCGGCCGAGGGCGCGATGGCGCCCACGCCGGCGCTGTTGACGAGGAGGTCGGCCTCGGGCACGGCCGCGGCGGCGGCGTGGACGTCCTCGGCGTCGCGGACGTCCACGGTGTGCCAGTCGATGCCGGTCCCGGTGCCCGGTCTGCGGTCCCAGCCGGTGACCGCCCAGCCTGCCCTGACCAGCCGTTCGGCGACGGCCGCGCCGATCCCGCTGGCCGCGCCCGTCACGACTGCTCGTCGCTGCTCGCTCACGCCCGTCCCTTCCAGTTGCGGTAGACCTCGTCGATGGAGGCGCTGACGGTGGCCATGGCCGCCTCGTAGACGGCGGCCACGGTGTCGCCGCCGGGCGGCGCGAGGCCGAGCGCGCCCAGGTCGGGGGCGCGGCCCTCCGCCCACAGCGCGGCGGCGGCCCAGCGCAGTTGGTCGAATTGCGGCCGGGTCGTGGACCCGGCGCCGACCACCGCGTGGGGGCGGTCGGCGAGCGTGGCCGCGACGAAGCGGAGGAGGCTTCCGCAGCCGACCTGGACGAACACGCGGGCGCCGTCGTCGTGGAGGCGCTCCACCACCGACCGGAAGAGGACGGGTTCGAGCAGGTGGCGTTCGAGGAGCGCGCGTAACGTCGCCTCGTCGTCCGGGTAGGGGCTGACGGTGGTCGCGGACCAGACGGGCACGGTCGGCCGTTCCAGCGGGATCCGGTCGAACACCTCGGCGAAGCCGGGCAGGTACGGGGCCAGCATCGGCGTGTGGAAACCGGACCGGAACGGCAGGACCCGGCGCGGGACCGCCGGGTCGGCGATCCGGTCGAGGCAGCGCTCCACGGCGTCCTCGTCCCCGCAGAGCACGCTCTGGTCGGGGGCGTTGTCGTGGGAGAGCACCACGCGGGGCTCGCCCTCGGCGAGTCGGGCGGCGGCCGCCGCGGGCAGGCCGACGGCGGCGAAGACCACGTCCGGCACGGGCGAGGTGCCCATGTCGCGGGCCGTCGCCTCGAAGGCCCGCGCGGGGAACGTGCCCGCCGCGAACAGGGCGCTCCACTCCCCCGCGCTGTGGCCGGCCACGGCGTCGGGGGTGATGCCGATGCGGCGCAGCGCGGTGTCGAGGACCCGGTTCAGCCGCAGCGCGGCCTGGGTGCGGGCGCCGAGGGAGTCGTCGTCGGTCCTCGGTTCCGCGGGCAGGCCGAACCAGCCCCGGACGTCGTCGGGGGCCGGCCCCATGCGGCCGTCGAGGCCGGGGAAGAGGAAGACGACACCGCCCCCGAGCCCGGGGCCCGGGGTGAACCAGAGGTCGTTGCCGCCGCGCCAGGGCTCGCCCCTGGCGACGATCCGCGCCGCCTGCTCCACGCGCTCGGGCGTGGGGTCGAACACGGCGACCCGGCAGGGTCCGGTGCCGGCGGGGCGGCGCGAGCGCAGCGCGTCGAGCAGCTCGGCGGGCGTGCGCGCGGCGGCGAGGAGCACGTCCGTCACGCTCGCCTCCGACACGCGTGGAGGAGTATGTCAGTCAAGGTCGCCCCCGAAGGCGGTGGGGTCGCCGACGGCGTGCAGCACCTGGAGGTCGCGGCCGAACGCCAGCTCGCGCAGGAACGCCTCCACGCCCTCGTCCGGGTCGATCAGGCCGATGCCGCTCCGCGTGTACGCGCGCTCCAGCTCGGGGGTGACCATGCCGCCCGCGTCCGCCGCCCACGGGCCCCAGTCCAGGGCGAGCACCCGGTCGGCCACGTGGCCGGACCACTGGCGGGCCAGGGTGTCGAGGGCGTCGTTGGCTGCGGCGTAGTCGCTCTGGCCCCGGTTGCCGAGGACGCCCGCGATGCTGCCGAAGAGCACCAGGTGACGCAGGCCTGGGCGCAGGTGCTCGACCAGCGCGCGGGCGCCGGCGACCTTGGTCCCGAAGACCTCGGCGAACGACTCCGGGGACTTGTCGGGGAGCATCTGGTCGTGGACGACCCCCGCCGCGTGCACCACGGTGTCGAGGCGTCCGTGCCGGGCGTACACGTCGTCGAGGACGGCGCGCAGCCGCTCCGGGTCCGTCACGTCCGCGCGGTGGTACCGCACCGACGCGGCCCTCCCTGCGAGGGCGTCCAGGCAGAGCCGGACCTCGCGGGAGGCTCCGTACACGCGCACCTCGCGCTCGATGTCGGCGGGGGCGCGCCCGCCCTCGGCGATCAGACGGGCGCGCAGGGCGGCCCCGTCCAGGGCGGCGTCGGCGGCGGGTTCGCTGCGGCCGACCAACTCGACGTGGCAGCCGGTGCGTTCGGCCAGGGCGGCCGCGAGGCGGGCGGTGATGCCCCGGGCGCCACCCGTGAGCAGGACGACGCTGTCGCGGTCGAGCCCGAGCTCCGCCGCCGTGACGCCGGTGGGCGGCGCGGCGGGCAGTTCGGCGGCGGTGGTACGCCAGAGGGCGCGGCGGCCTTCGAGGTGGCCGACGGACGGCTGCGGCGCGTCGAGTTCGTCGGCAAGGGCCCGCGCGGCCTCGGAGGGCGAGCGGCCGCCGGGCAGGTCGACCGCGGCCACGGCGAGGTCGGGGTACTCACGGGAGAGCGCGCGAGCGAAGCCGTGCAGGCCCGCGCCCGCCGGTCCTTCGTCGTGACAGGTGGCGAGGAGCAGGGTGCGTACGCCCGCGAGGACCGCCGCGCGCACGGCGGCGAAGCGGCCGGGCAGGACGGGGTCACCGCCGTCGCCGCCGGGCGCGTCGAGCGCGTCGAGCAGCAGGAAGGTGTCGCAGTCGGCGGGGTCGTCCACGACCTCGGTGCCGCGCTCCTTGAGCAGCAGGGCCAGTTCGGCGGCGACCTCGCCGGCTCCGCTGATCGCGGCGCGCTCGGCCCGCCACTCCCCCGGGACGTGGGGCGCCGGCACCAGCTCGACCACATGGCGACGCGTGCCGCCGTCGGTGCGGGCGTCGGAGCCGCCGTCGGAGCCGCCGTCGGTGCGGGCGGCCAGCCACTCGGTCATCTCCCGGATGGTGCGCAGGTCGGCGAGGGCGCCCACGGACTCCGCGTGCGGGGTTCCGCCGAGGAGGGTGGCGGCTATCTCCGTGCGCTTGAGCGAGTCGACGCCGAGCGCGGCCTCCAGGTCCAGGTCCGGGTCGAGCATGTCGGCCGGGTACCCGGTGCGCCCCGCGATCAGTTCCAGGACGGTCGGCGCGGATGCGGACTCGGTGGGCGGCTTCACCACAGCAGGTGCAGCGACGGGTGCGGGGGCGGGCGCGGGAGTGCTCGTGGAGGCTTCGCCGCCGAGGTAGCGGAGCATGACCTCCTGCTGCGCGGCGACGATGCGCTGGGTGCCTCGCAGGAACTCGATGACGGTCTCGTCGCGTTCGCCGCCGGTGGTGGTGAGCGCGACGGGCGGTTCGGCGGGTCGCAGGCCGCCAGGGACGGGCTCGCCGTCCGCCGTACGGACCAGGTGGCCGTCCACCGTCCACCGCACGGGAGGCGTCGGCTGCGGTGCCTCCGCCGTCTCCCCGGTCAGGGCGTCCGGCCGCACCGGTACCCCGCGTACGGCGAGGGCGGCGAGGGTGCCGAGCAGGTGGGGCACGCCGGGGCGGCCGGGCGCCTCCACGGACAGGGCCGTGTGCGGCCGGGCGCCGAGGACGGCACCGACCAGGCGGGTCAGCACGGTGCCGGGCCCGGCCTCCACGAAGACGCGGGCCCCGGCGGCGTACATCCGCTCGATCTGCTCGGCGAACCGGACGGGCCGCGCGAGCGCGTCGGCCAGCAGCGCCCGTGCGGCGTCCGGTTCGGCCGGGTACGGCTCGGCGGTGGCCCCGGACCACACGGGCACCTGGGGCGCGCGGAACTCCTGTGCCGCCAGCGCCTCGGCGAACGCCTCGACGGCGGGCTCCATCCTGGGGCTGTGGAACGCGGCGGCGACCGGGAGCCGCTTGGCCGTGAGCCCGGCGGTACGCAGCGCGGCGACGGCCGCGTCGATCCCGGCGGCGGACCCGGCGAGCACCACCTGGTCCGGCGCGTTGTGGTTGGCGAGGACGACGTCATCGGCCAGGCCGTGCTCGGTGAGCAGGGCGGCGACGGCGTCGGCGGGCGCTGCGACGGCGGCCATGGCGCCCGCGTCCGTACCGGCGGCGGCGTGCATGGCCTCGGCGCGGGCGCCGCTCAGCGGCAGCACGGCGTCCTCGGGGAGCACGCCGGCGGCGGCGAGGGCGACGAGTTCGCCGTAGCTGTGACCGCCGAGCAGGTCGGCCTCGACGCCGCAGGCGCGCAGCAGGTCGAGGGCGGCCAGGCCGCCGATGCCGAGGGCGGGTTGCGCGAGGCGGGTGTCGACCAGGCGCGGGGCGTCGCCGTCGAAGACGCCGGGCGGGAACACGGCGTCGGCGAGGGCCGGGTCGGTGCGCAGGAAGCGGTGCAGCCGGGGGAAGGCCAGGAACAGGTCGGCGAGCATCCCCGGCCGCTGGCTGCCCTGTCCGGGGACGAGCAGCGCGACGGGCGTGCGGGTGCCGTCGCCGACGTGGACGCCGCGCTCGGGCGCGTCCTGGAGGCGCAGCGCGAGGTCGATCTGTTCGCGAAGACCGGCCGCGTCCTCGGCGACGATCGCGACCCGTGTCGGGCCGGTGCCGGTGACGGCGGCCAGGTCGCGGAGCGCGGCGCCGTCGGCCTGCCGGGCGGCGAGGGCGTCAAGGGAGGCGCGTACCTCGTCCTCGGTGCCTCGGAACTGCAGCAGTCGGGGGTGCGAACCGGCGGGCGCGGGGGCGTTGGTGCGCGGCTCGGCGGCGGTGACGACCGCGTGGTAGTTGACCCCGCCGAAGCCGAACGCGCTGACTCCGGCGACCCGTTCGGTGTCGGTCCACGGGCGGGCGGCGGTGTCGAAGGCGAAGGGGCTGGTCCCGGCGGACCAGGCGGCGTTGGGGGCCTTCACGTGCCGTGTCGGCGGCCGTACGCCGGTGTGCACGGCGAGGACGGCCTTGATCAGCCCGGCCATGCCCGCGGCGCACTTGGCGTGGCCGATGAGCGATTTCACCGAACCCAGCGAGCACGCGCCGGGTTCGGCGCCCGCCTCGCTGAACACTCCGGTGAGCGTCTCCAGTTCGGTCCGGTCGCCCAGGACCGTGCCGGTGCCGTGGGCCTCCACGAGGCCGACCTCGCGCGGTGAGATCCCGGCGGTGGCGTAGGCGCGCTCCAGGGCGCGCCGCTGGCCCTCGGGGCGGGGCGCGGTCAGACCGAGTCCGCGCCCGTCGCTGGCCGCGCCGACGCCCTTGACCACGGCGTAGACGCGGTCGCCGTCCCGCTCGGCGTCCTCGAGACGCTTCAGGACGAGGCAGGCCACGCCCTCGGCGAGCACGATGCCGTCGGCGGACGCGTCGAAGGGACGGCAGCGTCCCGTCGGCGAGAGCGCCTTCACCGAGCCGAACATCAGGTAGTCGTGCAGGCCGTTGTGCGTGTCGACGGCCCCGCACAGGACCATGTCACTGGTGCCCGCGAGGAGTTCCTTGCAGGCCTGGTCGAGCGCGGCGAGCGAGGACGCGCACGCGGCGTCGACAGTGTAGTTCGGTCCGCCGAGGTCGAGCCGGTTGGCCACCCGTCCCGCGATCACGTTGGCCAGCGTGCCGGGGAAGGAGTCCTCGGTGAGGTGCGGCAGCCGCGCGTCGAGCTCGGCGGGCAGCTCGTCCAGGTGCAGCGGCAGCAGCGACCGCATCGCGTACGCGGAGGCGAGGTCGGCGCCCGCCTCCGCGGCGAAGACGACGGACGTCGCCTCCCGGTCGAAGGGCCGGTCGGCGTAGCCGGCGTCCGCGAGCGCCCGGGTGGCGGTCTCCAGGGCCAGCAGCTGGGCGGGCTCGATGGCGCCGAGCGAGGCGGGCGGCACGCCGTGGCTCAGCGCGTCGAAGGGCAGGGGCGGCAGGAAACCGCCCCATTTCGACGGCGACCGCTCCCCCGACGGGGCCTCGGCGCCCGCCCAGTGGCGTTCGGTCGGCCAGCGCTCGGCGTCGACCTCGGTGACCGAGTCGACGCCGGCGACGACGTTCGCCCAGTACTGGGCGAGGTCGGGCGCGCCGGGGAAGGCGCAGGCCATGCCGACGACCGCGACGTCGAAGGATCGGGCGCTCATCGGGTCAGTTCCTCCCGGCGACGGAGAACAACGGGAAGTACCCGTCGAGGTCGTCGCGGCTGTAGGCCTCGGCCAGTTCGGGTATCCGGTCGAACGGCGTGACCGGCCCATCGGCGATGTCGGGCAGCCAGCCGGTCTCCTGCATCACGTCACGGATGCGGGGGCCGTCCTGGAACCGCCACGCGTGCGTGTGGACGTGGATGTGCCGGGTGATGCACTCGGTGGCGCGCAGGTTCCACAGCCGCATGCCGGTCTTCCAGCCCACGGTGGACACCACGCCCTCGCGCGCCAGGCTCTTCAGCGTGGCCCGGTGGAGGCCGCCGCCGAGGTTGTCCAGGAAGACCGAGACGCCGAGGCCGCCGGAGAGTTCGCCGACGATCTCCAGGAACCGTGCCTCGGAGGCGCGGTAGCGGTCCATCGCGTCGGGCTCACCGGACTCCTTGGCCCAGGTGTAGTCCAGGTCGGGGAACTCCCGGCGGTCGACCGGGATCGCGCCCGAGGCGGCGATGTCCTTGAGCCTGCTGTCCCGGCCGGAGACCATCGCCGTACGGAATCCCTCGCGGCGGGCCAGTTCCAGCTCGGCGTAGACCACGCCGCCGCCCCAGCCGAGGACGAGCGGCTGCTCGTCCCAGGCGTCGTCGAGCTGGCTGCGCCAGCAGCGGCTGGTGACCCGCCAGTTGTCCCAGGCGGTGAAGTAGCGCGCGAACGGAGCCCAGCGCTCCACGGGGTACCGGCCGTCCTCCGGCAGCGGTACGAGCCGGTCGGCGGGCACGACCATGCGCTCGGCGAGCAGGCCGGGCGAACCCGGCGCGTCGTAGGCCGAGATGGTCTCCGCGTAGCCGTTGCGGTCGATCCGGCCGAACGGGATCCACAGGCAGTCCTGGCCCTCGCGGAGCCCGCGCACGGCGGAGCCGACGGACAGCACGCGCACCACGCCGCACGTGCCGACCGTGATCTGCTCCTCGCCGCGCTGGCGGACGATGTCGACGGGGGTGCGGGCGAGCGCGTGTTCCATGTTCGCCTCCCAGCAGCCCACGAGGGGCTCGACGAGCACCTCGTGTTCGCCGGGCGACGCGATCGGGATACGGCTGAGGGTCAACTCACCGCGCACCGGCCCCTTCGAACGGTCCTCCGGTCCTGCGGGCAGAACCCATGCCTTGACTGTCTCCATCAACTCCCCCAGATGTGCGTGCAGGTTGTGGACGTGACGAGCCGTCCTGCGCCTGAGGTCGACGCTATCAGGACGTCCGCGTTGTTGATCATCAGCGGTTCCACCTCGCCACGAGGCCGTCCAACAGCTCCGCGATCCGTGCCCGTTCCGGGCCGTCGGCGGGCAGTCGGGTGATGGCCTCGTCGAGTTGGCCGAGCTCCTCCAGGACGAGTACTGCCGTCGCGGCGTCCTCGTCGGCGAACTCCGCCGGCGCCTCTCCGTCGGCCGGTGCCAGTTCGGCGAGGAGGTACCGGGCCAGCTCCGCCGGGGTCGGGTGGTCGAACACCAGTGTCGGCGGCAGCCGCAGCCCGGTGACCGCGGCGATCCGGTTACGCAGCTTCAGCGCGGCCAGCGAGTCGAACCCCTGCTCCAGGAACCGGTGGTGGACCTGGACGTCGTCGCCGCTCGGGTGGCTGAGCACCAGTGCGGCCTCGGCGCGGACCAGATCCAGCAGGAGCGCCTCCTGCTCCGGGCGCGGACGTCCTGCGAGATCGCGTCCCAGGGTGGGCGCGGTCGCGGTCTCCGCCTGCGCCGCGGCCCTGCGGGCGGGTACGCCCGACAGCGCGCGCAGCATCGGGGGCAGTTCGTCGGCGGCGGCCCGCAGCGAGCGCAGGTCCAGCGCGCTCGCCGCGACGAAGGGCTCGTCGCCCCGGCACGCCGCGTCGAAGAGCGCGAGGCCGCGCTCCTCGGTCAGCGGCACCATGCCGTTGATGACGGCGGTCTCGTCCTGGGCCACCTCGTGGCCGCTCTTGGTGGCGCGCTCGGCCCACCAGCCCCAGGCCACGGAGGTCGCCGTCAGACCGTGGGCCCTGCGGTGCCGGGCCAGGGCGTCGAGGAAGGCGTTGCCCGCCGCGTAGTTGCCCTGGCCGAGGCCGCCGAGCGTGCCCGCCATCGAGGAGAACAGCACGAACGCGGCCAGGTCGAGGTGCCGGGTCAGCTCGTGCAGATGCCAGGCGGCGTCGGCCTTCGGGCGCAGCGCCGTGTCCATCCGCTCGGGGGTGAGCGCGGCGACGACGCCGTCGTCGAGGACCGAGGCGCTGTGCACGACGGCGGTCAGCGGGTGCTCGTCCGGGATCGCCGCGAGCAGCTCCGCGAGCGCCTTGCGGTCGGCGACGTCGCACGCCGCGTGGGTGACCCGGGCGCCGAGCGTGCCGAGCTCCTCGCTCAGCTCGCCCGCGCCCGGGGCGGCCTGGCCGCGCCGGGAGGCCAGCACGAGGTGCCGGACGCCGTGTTCGGTCACCAGGTGGCGGGCGACCAGCGCGCCGAGGTCGCCGGAGGCTCCGGTGACCAGGACGGTGCCGGCCGGGTCCCACGGCGCGGGTCCTTCCGGTTCGGTGAGGCGGGCGAGGCGGGGCACCAGGGCGGCGCCGCCGCGCAGCGCGAGCTGGGGTTCCCCGGCGGCCGACGCGGCGGGCAGCGCCCGCCACGACTCGGGCTCGCCGTCGGTGTCGACCAGGACGAACCGGTCGGGGTGCTCCGACTGGGCCGAGCGCACCAGGCCCCAGGCGGCGGCGCCCGCGAGGTCGGACGCCCGGTCGGCGGCCGCGCCGCGCGTGAGCACGACGAGCGGGACGGCGGCGAACCGGTCGTCGGCCAGCCACGCCTGGACGGCCGCAAGGGTGGCGTGCGCGACGGAGCGCGCCTCGGCGGGCACGTCCCCCTCGCCGCCCACGGCGGTGACCAGGACGGCGTCGGGGATCTCGCGCAGGGCCTCCGGGTCCGGCGCGCCGAGCACGGTGTGGCCGAGGCCGCGCAACTCCTGGGCCGCGCCCAGCGGATCGGCCCCGAGGACCGCCCACCGGCCGGGCGTGGCCCCGGCGTCGGTCGCGGCCAGCGGCACCCAGTCCATGCGGAACAGCGCGTCGCGGCCGATCCGCCCGGTGGCGGCGCGGTCCGTCACGGCGCCGAGCCGGACCGCGTCGACCGTGAGCACCGGGTCGCCCGCGGGGTCGGCCAGGGTGAGGGCCACGGTGTCCGGGCCCGTGCGCTCGGCGCGTACCCGCACGGCCCGCGCGCCGGTCGCGTGCAGGCGCACGCCCGACCAGGCGACGGGCGCCCGGTCGGTGTCGAGGACGGTGTGCAGGGCGGCGTCGAGGAGCACGGGGTGCAGGGCGAAGCCGTCGGCCCGTTCGGCGGCGTCGGCGTCGAGCGCCACGTCGGCGAACACGTCGTCGCCGCGCCGCCACGCGGCCCGTACGGCACGCCAGGCCGGGGCGGGACCGACGCCGACCGCGTCGAGTTCGGCGTAGAGGTCGTCGACGGGCTCGGCGCCCGTCGGCGGCCAGGGGGTCGGTGCGGCGCCGGGCGCGGTGTGGGCCACGAGCGTGCCTTCGGCGTGGCGCACCCAGGCGCCGTCGGTCCGGGCGTGCACGCCGACCGATCGGGTGCCCTCTCCGTCGGGCTCGCCGACGCGCACCTGCACGGTGACGCCGCCTTCCGCGAGCGCGAGCGGCGCGTACGCGGTCAGTTCGCCGATGCCCGCGCTGCCGACCCGGTCGGCGGCGGCCAGGACGAGGTCGACGAGGGCCGCCCCGGGCACCTCGCCCGGCAGCCATGGCTGGGCTGCGGCGGAGAGCCTGCCGGTGAGGACGAGCCCGCCGCCCGCGAGGTCGACCTCGGCGCCGAGCAGAGGGTGCCCGGCGGAGGCGAGCCCGGCCGCCGTCATGTCGCCGGTGCCCACCGAGGGCTCCAGCCAGTGCCGGGCGCGCTGGAACGCGTACGTCGGCAGTTCGACCGTGGCCGCACCGGTGCCCTCGAAGACGGGCCGCCAGTCGACGGTGGCGCCCGCCGTGTGGGCCTCGGCGGCGGCGCGCAGGAACTGCTCGCGGCCGCCCTCGTCCCGGCGCAGGGTGCCGAGCGCGGCGGCCCCGCTGCCCGCGTCCTCCAGCGTCTGCTGGAGCGCCACGGTGAACATCGGGTGCCCGCTGACCTCCAGGAACGGTCCGTGGCCCTGCTCGGCCATGGCGCGCACGGCCTGCTCGAACTCCACGGTCCTGCGCGCGTTCTCGTACCAGTAGTCCGCGTCGAGGCCCGCGGTGTCGAGCAGGCCGCCGGTCACCGTGGAGTAGAACGGGATCGCGGACGAGCGGGGGGCGGTCGGCGCCAGCGTCTCGACGAGGTGGTCGCGCAGGACGTCCACGTGCGCGGTGTGGCCCGCGCCGACGATCTGCCGGACGCGGCGCACCCGTACGCCCTCGCCCTCAAGGCCCACGAGCAGTTCCTCCAGCGCGTCGAGGTCGCCCGCGACGGTGACGGAGCGGGGGTCGTTGACCGCCGCGATGTCGAGGCGCGTCCCCCACGGTTCGAGGCGCCGGAGCGCCTCCGCCTTGGGCAGCGCGACGGCCGCCATGCCGCCGGTGCCCGCGAGGGTCAGCCACGCCTTGCCGCGGGTGGCGACGATCCTGGCCGCGTCACGCAGGGTCAGGGCGCCCGCCACGTACGCGGCGGCGACCTCGCCCTGGCTGTGGCCGACCACCGCGGAGGGGTGCACGCCGTGCGAACGCCACAGCGCGGCGAGGGAGACCATCATCGTGAACAGCGCGGGCTGCACGACGTCCACGCGGTGCAGCGGCGGCGCGCCCTCGACGTCGTGGAGCACGTCGAGCAGGTCCCATTCGACGAACTCGGCGAACGCTTCGGCGCAGGCGTGCACGCTCTCCCGGAAGACCGGGAACTCCGCCAGGAGCCCCTTGGCCATGCCGGGCCACTGGGCGCCGTGGCCGGGGAAGACGAACGCGACCCGGTCGGCGCCCGCGGCGACGCCCTGCGCCGCCGCCGGGTGGGCGGTGGCGCCGGCGACGGCGTCGAGGCCGCTCAGCAGCTCGGCCGTGTCGGCGCCGAGCACGACGGCCCGGTGGTCGAAGGCGGCGCGGCCGGCCGCGAGGGACCAGCCGACGTCCGCCGGGCGGGCGTCGGGAACGGCGGCGACATGGTCACGCAGCCGCGCCGCCTGGGCGCGGAGGGCGGCCTCGGTACGGCCGTGCAGCGGCCACGCCACGACCGGCTCGGGCGCGTCGGCGACGGGCTCCTGCGCCTCCGCGACGGGTGCGTCCTCCTCCGGCGCCTGCTCGATGATCACGTGGGCGTTGGTGCCGGACAGGCCGAACGACGAGATGCCCGCGCGGCGCGGACGGTCCACGGCGGGCCACTCCAGCGGCTCGGTGAGCAGCGAGACGGCGCCGGTCGTCCAGTCGACCTGCGTGGAGGGCGCGTCGACGTGCAGCGTCCTCGGCAGCAGTCCGTGCCGGATGGCCTGCACCATCTTGATGACACCCGCGGCGCCCGAAGCGGCCTGGGTGTGGCCGACGTTGGACTTCACCGAGCCGAGCCACAGCGGCTCGGTCCGGTCGCGGCCGTACGTGGCCAGCAGCGCCTGGGCCTCGATCGGGTCGCCGAGGCGGGTACCGGTGCCGTGCGCCTCCACGGCGTCCACGTCGGACGGCCGCAGACCGGCGTCGCCCAACGCGGCGGTGATCACGCGCTGTTGGGCCGGGCCGCTGGGCGCGGTGAGACCGTTGGACGCGCCGTCCTGGTTGATGGCGGAGCCGCGGACGAGCGCGAGCACGCGGTGGCCCTGGGCCCGGGCCCGGGACAGCCGCTCGACCAGGACGAGGCCGACGCCCTCGGCCAGTCCTGTGCCGTCGGCCGCGTCGGCGAAGGCCTTGCAGCGGCCGTCGCCGGACAGACCGCGCTGCGCGGAGAAGCCGATCAGGGCGGCAGGGCTGGACATCACGGCGACGCCGCCCGCGAGGGCGAGGTCGCTCTCGCCGCGGCGCACCGACTGGCAGGCCAGGTGGAGCGCGACCAGCGACGACGAGCAGGCCGTGTCGACCGTGACGGCCGGGCCCTCCAGGCCGAGGGTGTAGGAGATCCGGCCGGAGACCACGCTCGGCACGTTGCCGGTGAGCAGCTGTCCGTCGGAGCCGCCCGCGCCGGGGCCGCGGCTGGACGCGTAGTCACCGACGTTGGCGCCCGCGAAGACGCCCGTACGGCTGCCGCGCAGGCCGGCCGGGTCGATGCCGGCGTGCTCGAACGCCTCCCACGCCGCTTCGAGGAGGAGGCGCTGCTGCGGGTCGGTGGCGCGGGCCTCCAGCGGGGAGATCCCGAAGAACGCGGCGTCGAACTCGGCGAGGCCGGGCAGGAAACCGCCGTTTCGGACGTAGCTGCGGCCCCGGGCGTCCGGGTCGGAGTCGTAGAGCGCGTCGAGGTCCCAGCCCCGGTCGGTGGGCAGGTCGCCGACCGCGTCGCCTTCCGCCACCACGAGCCGCCACAGGTCGTCCGGCGACTCGACGCCGCCCGGGTAGCGGCAGCTGAGGCCGACGATGGCGATCGGGTCGTCGTCGTCGGCGTCGGCCCGTGCGGTGAGGACGGGCGCGGACGTCGCGGCTCCGAAGGCCTCGGCGAGGAGGTGTTCGGCGAGCGCGGCGGGCGAGGGGTGGTCGAAGACCAGGGTCGCGGGCAGCGTCAGTCCGGTGGCCGCGCCGATCCTGTTGCGCAGCTCGACGGCGGTGATGGAGTCGAAGCCGACGTCGCGGAAGGCCCGGTCGGCGGGGAGCGCCGACGGCGAGGCGTGGCCGAGGACGGCGGCCGCGTGCTCACGGACCAGCTCGGTCACGGCCCGCGTGCGCTCCCCTTCGGGCAGCGTGGCGAGCCGTTCGCGCAGCGCGGAGGCCGTACCGGTGTCGACGACGGCGTCGCGCAGCAGGGCCGCGGCTTCCGGTACGCCTTCCAGGAGGGGCCGGCGCCGCGCGGAGCAGAACACCGGCACGAACCGGGTCCAGTCCACGTCGGCGAGCGCCACGGTGGTCTCGTCGTGGTCGAGCACCTGCGCCAGGCCCGCGACGGCCAGGTCGGGGTCGAGGAAGGGCAGGCCCTGCCTGCGGACGCGCTCCGGGTCGACGCCCTCGCGGATGCCGTCCCAGTCGTTGACGGCGGCCCAGATGCCCCAGGCGACCGAGGTCGCGGTCAGGCCACGGGCCCTGCGGTCCTCGGCGAGCGCGTCGAGGTAGGCGTTCGCGGCGGCGTAGGGGGCGTGTTCGCCGCTGCCCCACAGGCCCGCGATGGACGAGAAGAGGACGAAGGCGTCGAGGTCGGCGTCGGCCCCGAAGAGCTCGTCAAGGTGGCGGGCGCCGAGCACCTTGGCGGCCACCTCGTCGGCGAACTCGCCGACCGGGGTGTCGGCCAGCGGGCGCAGCTCCAGCGCGGTGGCGGCGTGCAGGACACTGCGTACGGGCGTACCGGCCTCGGCCAATTCGCCGACCAGTGCGGCAAGTTGGTCGCGGTCGGCGACGTCGCAGGCCGGGAACTCCAGGGCCGTGCCGGAACCGGCGAGTTCGGCGGTCAGTTCCGCCGCGACCGGGGCGGCCGCGCCGCGCCGGCTGGGCAGCACGACGCGCTCGGCGCCGTGGGCGGCAAGCCAGCGCACCAGGTGCGGGCCGAGCGCGCCGGTGCCGCCGGTGAGCAGCACGGTGCCGGTGGGCCGCCACTGGCGGGGGGCGGGGGTGGCGCCGAGCGGTGCGCGGACGAGGCGGCGCACCGAGAGGCCGGTGTCGCGCAGCGCCACCTGGTCCTCGTCGCCGGCGTCGCCCGCGAGGACGGCGGCGAGCCGGCCGGCCGCGCGGTCGTCCAGTGCGGCGGGCAGGTCGACGAGGCCGCCCCAGCGGTCGGGGTGTTCCAGGGCGACGACGCGGCCGAGGCCCCATGTCTGGGCCTGCGCGGGCGCGGTGACGCGCTCGGCGGGGCCGGCCGCGATCGCGCCGCTGGTGGCGCACCAGAGCGGGGCGTCGACGCCCGCGTCACCGAGGGCCTGCACGAGCGCGACCGTCAGGGCCAGGCCCACCGGCAGGGCGGGGTGTTCGGGGTGCGGCTCGTCGTGGAGGGCGAGCAGGGACAGCACGCCGGCGAAGCAAACATCAGCGGGGCCGGTGTCCGTGCCGTCGGCGTCCGCGCCGTGGACGTCCGCGCCGCGGGATCCGGCGCGGCGGGCTTCCGCGAGGCGGGTCGCGAGCGCGTCGCGTCCGGTGTCGCCGTCGGTGAGCGTGAGGGTGGTGACGTCGGCTCCCCGTGCGGCGAGCAGGCGGGCGCAGTCGGCGGGCAGCGGGCCCGTGTGCCCCTCGGGCACGACGAGGAGCCACGGGCCGGTCAGGCGCGCGTCGTCGGGGACGGTGCCGCGCTCCCACTCCACCGCGTACCGCCAGGTGTCGACGGTCGACCGTCCGTGCCGGTCCCTGTGCCACTGGGACAGCGCGGGCACGACGGCGCTGAGCGGTTCGTCCGTGTCGACGCCGAGGGCGCGGGAGAGCGCCTCGACGTCTGCGCGGTCCACGACGTCCCAGAACCCGGCCTCCCACGGGTCGGCGCCCGCCGCCGCGGCCACGGCGGCGCGGCGCTGCGGCGTGAGCCAGAACCGCTCGCGCTGGAAGGCGTACGTGGGCAGGTCGACGCGGCGCGGGGCGTACGGGGCCAGTTCGGCCGCCCAGTCGACGGGCGTGCCGAGCACGGCGGCCTCGGCGAGGGCCGTACGGAACCGGACCAGGTCGCCCTTGTCGCGGCGGAGGGTGGCCACCGAGGCGACGGGGACGTCGAGGGCGTCGGCCGTCTGCTGCACGCCGACGGTGAGCACCGGGTGCGGACTCGCCTCGACGAAGACGCGGTAGCCGTCCTGGATCGCCCGGCGGGTGGCCTCCTCGAAGCGGACCTGCTCGCGCAGGTTGCGGTACCAGTAGTCGGCGTCGAGCCCGGTGGTGTCGAGGGGCTCGCCGGTGAGGGTGGAGAGGAAGGCGACCTCGGTGCGGCGCGGGGTGATGCCGGCCAGGTCGGCGGCGAGACGCTCGCGGATCTCCTCGACCTGCGGCGAGTGCGAGGCGTAGTCGACGGGTACGCGGCGCACCCGGACACCCTCGGCCTCCCACGCGGCCTGGGCCGCGTCGAGGGCGGCCACCGCACCGGAGACGACCACCGCCGAGGGGCCGTTGACGGCGGCCACGCCCAGACCGGGCCACTGCGCGAGCCGAGCCCGCACTTCGGCCTCCGGCAGCGGTACGGACAGCATGCCGCCCCGGCCCGCGAGCGCGAGCAGGGCCTTCGCCCGCAGCGCGACGACCTTCGCGCCGTCCTCCAGGGACAGTGCGCCCGCGACGCAGGCGGCGGCGATCTCGCCCTGCGAGTGGCCGAGGACGGCGTCGGGCCGTACGCCCGCCGTACGCCACAGTTCGGCCAGGCTCACCATGACGGCCCAGAGCACGGGCTGGACGACGTCGACGCGCTCCAGCGCCTCCGGCGAGCGGACCGCCTCGTCGAGGGACCAGTCCGTGTACGGGGCGAGCGCGCGGCCGCACTCGGCCCAGCGGGCCGCGAACGCGGGCGAGGAGTCGAGCAACGGCACGGCCATGCCCGCCCATTGGGCGCCCTGGCCGGGGAAGACGAACGCGGTCCGCCGGACGCCCACCCCGGCGGTGCCGGTGACGACGGCCGGGCTCGGCCGCTGCTCGGCGAGCGCGGTGAGCCCTTCGAGCAGCCCGGCGCGGTCGTCGGCCACGACGACCGCGCGGCTCGACAGGGCGGTACGGCCGGTGGCGGCGCTGTACGCCACGTCCACCGGGGCCAGGTCGGGGTGGTCCGCGAGGTGCGCGGCAAGGCGTCGGGCCTGCGCGCGCAGCGCGGGCTCCGTCGCGCCCGACAACACGACCGGGACCGCGACGGGTTCGTCCCGCTCCGGGGCGGACGCGGTGGACTCGGTGGACGCGGGGGTCTCGGCACGTGCGGCGGGGACTGTGGCCGACGCGGGTGCGGACGGCGCGGGGGCCGCCGGGGCCGGGGTGGCCGGGGCCTGTTCCAGGACGATGTGGGCGTTGGTGCCGCTGATGCCGAACGACGACACCGCAGCCCGGCGCGGCCGGTCGACCTCGGGCCAGGGGCGGGCCTCGCGCAGCGGCTCGACCGCGCCGGAGGCCCAGTCGACCTGCGGGGACAGCTCGGACAGGTGCACGGTGCCGGGCAGCACGCCGTGGCGGAGGGCCATGACGGCCTTGATGATCCCCGCGACGCCGGCGGCGGCCTGGGTGTGGCCGATGTTCGACTTCACCGAGCCGAGCCACAGCGGCTCGTCCCGGTCCTGGCCGTAGGTGGCGAGCAGCGCCTGCGCCTCGATCGGGTCGCCCAGGGCCGTACCGGTGCCGTGGCCCTCCACGAAGTCCACGTCGACCGGGTCGAGCCGGGCGTCGGCGAGCGCCTGCCGGATGACCCGCTGCTGCGCGGGCCCGTTGGGCGTGGTGAGGCCGCTGCTGGCGCCGTCCTGGTTCACCGCGGAGCCGCGCAGGACCGCGAGGACCGGGTGGCCGAGCCGCTCGGCGTCGGCGAGCCGTTCGACGAGCAGCATGCCCGCGCCCTCGGACCAGCCGACGCCGTCGGCCTGGGCGGAGTAGGGCTTGCAGCGGCCGTCGGCGGCGAGACCGCGCTGCCGGGAGAAGTCCACGAAGACGGCCGGGGTGGACAGCACGGTCGCACCGCCCGCGAGGGCCATCGTGCACTCCCCCGCGCGCAGCGCCCGTACGGCGGAGTGCAGCGCGACCAGGGACGACGAGCACGCCGTGTCCAGCGTGACGGCCGGGCCCTCGAGGCCCAGGACGTACGCGACGCGGCCGGAGGCGATGCTGCCGGCGGTGCCGAGGCCCAGGTAGCCCTCGACCCCCTCGGGCAGCGGGTCCGCGCCCGTGCCGTAGTCGTGGTACATCACTCCCGCGTACACGCCGGTACGGCTGCCGCGCAGCGACGCCGGGTCGATGCCGGCCCGCTCGATCGCCTCCCACGCGGTCTCCAGGAGGAGGCGCTGCTGCGGGTCCATCGCCAGGGCCTCGCGCGGCGAGATGCCGAAGAAGGACGGGTCGAACTCGCCGGCGTCGTGCACGAAGCCGCCCTCACGGGCGTGCGAGGTGCCGGGCCGGTCGGGGCCGTCGGCGAAGAGCGCGCCGAGGTCCCAGCCGCGGTCGGTGGGGAAGCCCGCCACCGCGTCGCGGCCCTCGGCCACGAGCCGCCACAGGTCGTCGGGGGAGGCCGTGCCGCCGGGGTAGCGGCACGCCATGCCGACGATCGCGATGGGCTCGTGGCCCCGGTCCTCGGCCTCGCGCAGGCGCTGCTTCGTGCGGCGGAGGTCGGTGGTGAGCCGCTTCAGCGTCTCCAGGACCTTCTGGTCGCCGCTCTGTTCGTTGGACAACGCTTCTGCTCCTCGTACCCTGCGGTCTGTGCGGTTCGTACGGTCTGTGGGGTGGGCGTCGGCCGTGCCGTGAGCACGGTCCGGGCGGTCGTGGTCGGTCATCTAGAGGTCCCTCAGCTCCTGGTCGGCGAGGTCGAGCAGCTCGTCGAGGCTGACCTCGTCGAGCGCGTCGTCGCCGCGCGCGTCGTCGACCGTGTCGCCCCCGTCGCCCTCCAGCGTCCGCAGCAGCGCGCGCAGCCGGGACCGCACGGCGTCGCGCAGCTCCAGGTCGGCGGCCAACTCGGCCGATGCGCCCTCCAGTTCGGCGAGCGTGCTGGTGCGCAGCGAGGACACGGTGACCCGGCCGGGGGTGAGACCGGCCATCAGGTGCGCCGCGAGCGCGGTGGGGGTCGGGTGGTCGAAGATCGTCGTGGCGGGCAACCGCAGCCCGGCCGCGGCGCTGAGGCGGTTGCGCAGCTCGACCGACATCAGTGAGTCGAAGCCGAGTTGCTGGAAGCCGCGGCCCGGGTCGACGCCCTCGGGCGCCGCGTGGCCGAGCACGTCGGCGGTGTGCCGCAGCACGGCGTCGAGCGCCGCCCGCTCCCGCTCGGCGGCGGGCAGCGCGGCGAGCGTCCGCATGAGCGGCTCGGCCGCCTCGTTCACCGGCCGCGCGGGTGCGGGGACCAGGGACCGCAGGACCGGCGGGAGTTCCGCCGCGCGGGCCCTCATCCCCGGCAGGTCGAGGCGTGCGGCGAGCGTGACCGGAGCCCCGCCCCGGGCGACGTCGAACAGGGTCAGGCCCTGCGCGGCGTCGAGCGGCAGCATGCCCGCCCGGGCCGCCCTGCGCGTGTCGACCTGGCCCGCCATGCCCTCGGCCCACGGGCCCCAGGCGATCGAGGTCGCGGTCAGGCCCTCGGCCCGCCTGAGCGCCGCGAGGGCGTCGAGGAAGGCGTTGGCGGCGGCGTAGTTGCCCTGGCCGGGCCCGCCGAGCAGGCCCGCGGCGGACGAGAACAGCACGAACGCGTCCAGGTCGCGGGTCAGTTCGTGCAGGTGCCAGGCGGCGTCGGCCTTGGGCCGCAGCACCGTGTCGAGTCGGTCCTGGGTGAGCGACTCCACCACGCCGTCGTCGAGCACGCCCGCGGCGTGCACCACGGCCGTCACGGGGTGCTCGGGGTCGACGCCCGTGAGCAGGGCGGCCAGGGCCGTCCGGTCGCCGACGTCGCACGCGGCGAACTCGGCGACCGCGCCCGACTCGGCCAGCTCCCGGGCCAGTTCCGGGTTCTGCCCGGACCGGCTGACCAGCAGCAGCCTGCGTACGCCGTGTTCCGTCACGAGGTGGCGGGCCACCAGCGCGCCCAGCGCACCGGTCGCGCCGGTCACCAGGACCGTGCCGCGCGCGCCCAGCGGCGCGGCCGGCTCGGTGGTGGCGGAGCGGACCAGGCGGGCCGCCCGCACGCCGCCGGCGCGGACCACGAGCTGGGGCTCCGCCGTCGCAAGGGCGGCGGGCAGGGCCGCGAGCGACGCCGGGGCGTCGTCGGTGTCGACGAGGACGATCCGGCCCGGGTGTTCGGACTGCGCCGCGCGGACCAGGCCCCAGGCGGCCGCTGCCGCCAGGTCGGGCCGTTCGCCGTCCTCGGCCGCCACGGCGCCGCGGGTGAGGACGACCAGGCGCGCGTCGGTGGCGCGGTCGCCCGTCACCCACGACCGCACCAGCTCCAGCGTGTCGCCGAGGACGTCCCGTACGGCCGACGGCACGTCCCCGGAGCTCTTCGCGGGCAGCGGGGCGACCACCACGGCCACGCCCTCGCCCACGGCGTCGAGGTCCTGACGCTCCTCGACGTCGGCCACCGGGCGCAGCGCGTCGGACAGACCGTGCTCCTCCCCGCCGAGCAGCGCCCAGCGGCCCGGGGTGGCGCCGGTGGCGGCGACGGGCACCCAGTCGAGGTCGAAGAGCGCGTCGGCCACGGCGGGCGCGGCGCGCAGGTCGTCCGGGCCGAGCGGCCGCAGGCGCAGCGACTCGACGCCGACCACCGGTCGGCCGTCGTGGTCCCACGCGTGCAGGGACACCTCTTCGGCGCCGACCGGTGCGAGCCGTACCCGCACCGAGCGGGCGCCCGTGGCGTGCACGGTGACGTCGGTCCAGGAGAACGGCACGCCCTGGGCGCGCAGTTCACCGGCGCCGATCGCGTGCAGCGCCGCGTCCAGGAGCGCCGGGTGCACGCCGAAGCCCGCGGGCTCGGCCACGGACGGCAGCTCGACCTCGGCGAAGACCTCGGCCGTCGCGTCCGTACCGCGCCGCCAGAGGGCGCGCAGGCCTCGGAAGACAGGACCGTAGCCGAACCCGGCCGTGGCCAGGTCGTCGTAGACGCCGTCGGTCGGCACCGGCTCTGCGCCCGCCGGCGGCCACTCCCCCGCGCCCGGGGCGGGCGCCGGGGCGCTCGCCGCGAGGACACCGGTCGCGTACCTGGTCCACTCCTGCGCGCCGTCGGCGCGACCGGACACCGTGACCGGCCGCTCGCCGTCGGCGGGAGCGCCGACCTGGACCTGCACGAGCACCGAGCCGTCCGCCGGCAGCACCAGCGGTGCGGCCAGGGTCAGTTCGCGCACCCGGGGCGAGCCGACGTGCCCGCCCGCCGCGACGGCGAGCTCGACGAAGGCGGTCCCGGGCAGCAGGACGCTGCCGAGCACGGCGTGGTCGGCCAGCCAGGGGTGGGTCGCCGCGCCGAGGCGGGCGGTGAGCGTCACGCCGTCGGGGGACTCCACGACGGCACCCAGCATCGGGTGGTCCGCGACGGCGAGCCCGGCGGCGGAGAGGTCGCCGACGCGCGGCGCGGACTCCAGCCAGTAGCGCGTGCGTCGGAAGGCGGTCGTGGGCAGTTCGACGCGCCGGGCGCCGAGGCCCGCGAAGAACGCCGCCCAGTCCACGTCGGCGCCCCGGTGGTGCAGGGTGCCGAGCGCGGTGACCGCGGCGGGCACCTCGGGACGTCCGGCGCGCAGCACGGGTACGGCGGCGGTGGTGCCGGGCAGCAGCTGGGCGGCCATCGCGGTGAGGACGGCGTCGGGGCCCAGCTCCACCACGGTGTCCACGCCCGCCGCGTCGAGGGCGCGCACGCCGTCGGCGAAGCGCACGGCGTCCCGCACGTGCCGCACCCAGTAGGCGGGGCCGGCGAACTCCTCACCGGCGACCTCACCGGTGACGGTGGACACCACGGGGATGCGCGGCTGCCGGAACCCGACGGAGGCGAGGACCTCCGCGAACTCCGCGAGCATCGGCTCCATCAGCGGCGAGTGGAACGCGTGGCTCACCTTCAGCCGCCGTGTCCTGCGCCCCCGTTCGGCCCAGAGCGCGGCAGTGGCGAGGACGGCGTCCTCGGCGCCGGAGACGACGACCGACGTCGGGCCGTTGACCGCGGCGACGACCGCCCCGGCCACCAGCTCGGCGGCGACCTCGGCCTCGGGTGCCTCGATCGCGGCCATCGCACCGCCGACGGGCAGCGCGGCCATCAGGCGGCCCCGCGCGGCGACGACGGTCACCGCGTCGCGCAGCGACCACACGCCCGCCAGGTGCGCGGCGGCCAGCTCGCCGACCGAGTGGCCGAGCAGGAAGTCGGGCGCCACGCCCCAGGAGCCGAGCAGCCGCGCGAGGGCGACCTCGAGGGCGAAGAGCGCGGGCTGCGCGTACGCGGTGTCGTCCAGCCCCTCGCCGGAGGCGACGACCTGCCGCAGGGGCCGGTCGAGCCGGGTGTCGAACTCCGCGCACACCTCGGCGTAGGCCTCGGCGAACACCGGGTACGCCGCCGCCAGTTCCTCGCCCGAGCCCGCGCGCTGGGCGCCCTGGCCGGTCAGCAGGAACGCCGTACGGCCCGTGCCCTGTTCGGTGGCCGGACCGCCCTGCGCCGCCAGGCCGGCGAGCAGCTCGGCGCGGGTGCTCGCCACGATCGTGGCGCCGCGTCCGAGGCGTCCGCGGCCGGTGGCGGCGGAGTAGGCGATGTCGAGCGGGGTGAGCGCCGGGTCGGCGGTCAGCGCGGCGGCGAGCCGGTCGGCCTGCAGGCGCAGCGCCTCGTCCGTCCGTGCCGACAGGGTCACGGGGACGACGACGGCGGTCCGCCCGTCGTCTCCCTGCGACGGAGCCTCCGTGGGCTCTTCGGCGGGCCGTGGCTGCGGCTCGCCCTGTTCGAGCACCACGTGGGCGTTGGTGCCGCTGAGGCCGAAGGACGACACCGCGGCGCGGCGGGGTCCTTCGCCCTCGGGCCACTCCCGGGCCTCGGTCAACAGCTCCACCGCGCCCGCCGACCAGTCCACGTGCGTCGACGGCTCGTCGACGTGCAGGGTCTTGGGCAGCACGCCGTGCCGCATGGCCTGGACCATCTTGATCACGCCGGCCACGCCCGCGGCGGCCTGGGTGTGCCCGAGGTTGGACTTCACCGAGCCGAGCCACAGCGGCCGGTCCCGCTCCTGGCCGTACGTGGCCAGCAGGGCCTCGGCCTCGATCGGGTCGCCCAGCGACGTGCCGGTGCCGTGGCCCTCGACGGCGTCCACGTCGGTCGGCCGCAGACCGGCCTCGGCGAGCGCGCTGCGGATGACCCGCTGCTGGGAGGGACCGTTGGGCGCGGTCAGGCCGTTGGACGCACCGTCCTGGTTCACCGCGGAGCCGCGTACGACGGCGAGGACGGGGTGGCCGTTGCGGCGCGCGTCGGAGAGCCGCTCGACGAGCAGCATGCCCGCGCCCTCGGCCCAGCCGGTGCCGTCGGCGCCGGTGGAGTAGGACTTGCAGCGGCCGTCGGCGGCGAGGCCGCGCTGCCGGGAGAAGTCGACGAACACGCCCGGGGTCGCCATCACGGTGACACCGCCAGCGAGCGCGAGGTCGCTCTCGCCCGAGCGCAGCGACTGGATGGCCCAGTGCAGCGCGACCAGCGAGGAGGAGCACGCCGTGTCGACCGTCACCGCGGGCCCTTCCAGGCCCAGGGTGTAGGCGACGCGGCCCGAGGCGACGCTGCCCGAGTTGCCGGTGCCGAGGTAGCCCTCGACGCCCGCCGGGAGCGTGCCCACCCCGGCCACGTAGTCGTGGTACATCACTCCCGCGTACACGCCGGTACGGCTGCCGCGCAGCGAGGCCGGGTCGATGCCGGCCCGCTCCACGGCCTCCCAGGAGGTCTCCAGGAGCAGCCGCTGCTGCGGGTCCATCGCCAGCGCCTCGCGCGGCGAGATGCCGAAGAAGCCGGCGTCGAACTCGCCCGCGTCGTGCAGGAAGCCGCCCTCGCGGGTGTGGCTGCTGCCCGGCCGGTCGGGGTCCTCGGCGAAGAGCGTCGCGAGGTCCCAGCCGCGGTCGGCGGGGAATCCGGACACGGCGTCGACGCCCGCGGCGACCGTGGCCCACAGCTCGTCGGGCGACGCGATGCCGCCGGGGTAGCGGCACGCCATGCCGACGATCGCGATCGGCTCGTCGGCCGGGGCGAGCGGTGCCGCGACCCGTTCGACGGGCGGCGTGGTGCCGAGGACGCGTTCCAGGAGGTGGGCCGCCAGGGCCGCCGGGGTCGGGTAGTCGAAGACGGCGGTGGTGCCGAGCCGCAGGCCGAGCGCGGCGCCGAGCCGGTTGCGCAGCTCCACGGCGGTCAGCGAGTCGAAGCCGAGGTCGAGGAACGCGCGGTCGGCGGCCACCGCCGTGGCGGACGCGTGGCCGAGGACCGCCGCCACGTGCTCGCGTACGAGGTCGACGGCGGCGCGCTCCCGCTCCACCTGGGACAGACCGGCGAACCGGTCGGCGCCCGCGCCGGTCCCCGCGCTCGCGGCCGCCCGGCGGGCGGGCTGCCCGACGAGGCCGCGCAGGAGCGGCGGGAGCGCGTCGCCGGCCGCCCGCAGCGCGGGGAGGTCCCAGAGCGCGGCCACGGACAGGGCGTCGCCGCCGTGGACGGCGGCGTCGAACAGGGCCGTACCGTCCTCGGCGCCGATCGGCCGCATGCCCGCGCGGCCGACGCGGCGCACATCGGCGTCGCCGAGGCCCGCGGTCATGCCGCCGCGCGCCTCCCACAGTCCGTACGCGAGGGCCACGCCGGGCAGGCCCTGGGCGCGGCGCCGGGCGGCGAGGGCGTCGAGGAAGGCGTTGGCTGCGGCGTAGTTGCCCTGGCCGGGGGCGCCGAGGACGCCGGCGGCCGAGGAGAACAGCACGAACGCGGTCAGGTCGAGGCCCGCCGTCAGCTCGTGCAGATTCCAGGCGGCGTCGACCTTGGGCCGGAGCACCGTCCGTACGCGCTCGGGGGTCAGCGACTCGACGGTCGCGTCGTCGAGGACGCCCGCCGCGTGCACCACACCGGTGAGCGGCGGCTCGATGCCGGCGAGCAGGTCGGCGAGCGCGTCCCTGTCGGCGGCGTCGCAGGCCACGACCCGGGCCGTGGCGCCGAGTTCGGCCAGTTCGGCCACGAGCTCGGCCGCGCCGGGGGCGTCCGGGCCACGACGGCCCGTCAGGACCAGGTGCCGTACGCCGTGCTCGACGGCGAGGTGGCGGGCGACGACGGCGCCGAGAGTGCCGGTGCCGCCCGTGACGAGCACGGTGCCGTCCTGGTCGAAGACCGCCGTGGGGGCGGACGCGGGCAGCGCGCGGGCCAGTCGGGGCGTCAGGACGGCCGCACCGCGTACGGCGAGTTGCGCCTCGCCCGTGCGGAGCGCGGTGGCCACGTCGGAGCGGTCGCCGTCCGGGGCCAGGTCCACGAGCGTGAACCGGTCGGGGTGCTCGGACTGGGCCGAGCGCACCAGGCCCCACACGGCGCCGGCCACCGGGTCGGGCGCCTCGTCGGCGCCCGCCGCGACGGCGCCGCGCGTGACGAACACCAGGCGTCCGGGGCGGTCCTCGTCGAGCCAGGCCCGGATCCGGGCCAGCGCGTCGACGACGGCCGCGTGCGTCTCGGCCACCACGTCACCGCCGGGCGTCCCGCCGGGGACGAGCAGCTCGGTGACGTCGTCGGCCGCCGCGGTTCCGGAGGTGACGATGTCGGTCGCGACCGGTGTCCACTCGATCCGGTGCGGTCGCGCGGTCCTACGGGTGGTGGGCTCGTCGGCCACGGGTCGCAGGCGGACGCCCTCGACCGTGATCACCGGCTGCCCGGTGGGGTCGGCGGCGGTCAGCGTGATGCCGCCGCCCTCGGCGGTGAGCCGCACGCGCAGGGCCCGCGCGCCGACGGCGTGCACCCGTGCGCCGGTCCAGGCGAACGGCAGCTGCCCGCGCCCCCAGTCGGCGACCAGGTCGCCGAATCCGAGCGCGTGCAGGGCGGCGTCGAGCAGCGCGGGGTGCACGCCGTACTCGTCGGTCGACCCGGTGTCGTCGGGCAGCGCGATGTCGGCGTACACGGCGCCGTCACGCCCCCATACGGCGCGCAGGCCGCGGAAGACGGGGCCGTAGCCGAAGCCCGCGGCGGCCAGGTCCTCGTACAGGTCGCCGATCGGGAGCGCTTCGGCGCCCGGGGGCGGCCACGCGGTCAGCGCCTCGGGGGCCGGGCCGCTGTCGGGGGCGAGGACGCCCGCCGCGTGCCGGGTCCAGGCGTGCTCGTCGTCCTCGGGCCGCGAGTAGACGCCGATCTGGCGGCGGCCGTCGGCCTCCAGGGCCTCCACCCGGACCTGCAGGCGCACCGCGCCCTGCGCGGGCAGCGGCAGCGGGGACTCGAGGCCGAGGTCGTCCACGCGGGGGCAGCCGATGTGGCGGCCGGCCGCGAGGGCGAGGTCGAGGAAGGCGGTGCCCGGCAGCAGCGCGGGACCGAGGATGGCGTGGTCGGCCAGCCAGGGGTGGGTGCGCAGCGACAGGCTGCCGGTGAAGACGACCCCGTCCGCGCCGGGCAGTTCGACGGCCGCGCCGAGCAGCGGGTGCCCGACGGTGGTCAGGCCCGCTCCCGCCAGACCGGCCGGGGTGGTCGCGGGCGGCGTGAGCCAGAACCGCGCGTGCTGGAAGGCGTACGTGGGCAGGTCGACGCGGCGGGCGTCCCGGCCCGCGAAGTACGCGGCCCGGTCGACCCGCGCGCCGCCGGCGTGCAGGGCGGCGAGGGCCGCCACGGCGGTCGCGGCACCGGGCCGCCCCGCCCGCTGGACGGGGACGGCCAGGACGTCGTCCAGGGTCTCGGCGGTCGGCGCGCTGAGCGCGGCGTCCGGGCCCAGTTCGAGGAACGTCGTGACGCCGGCGGCGCGCGCGGTCCGCACGGCGCCGGAGAACCGTACGGCCTGCCGGGCGTTGCGCAGCCAGTAGCCGGGCTCGGTGACGTCGTCGTCATCGGCCACGGTGGACACGATCGGGATCGTCGGCGCCTCGCTCCGTACCGAGGCCAGGACCTCGGCGAACTCGGCGAGCATCGGCTCCACCCGGTGCGAGTGGAAGGCATGACTCACCGTCAACTGCTTCGTCCTGCGGCCGAGTTCGGACCAGTGGGCCGCCACGGCCAGGACCGCGTCCTCGTCGCCGGAGACGACGACCGACGACGGCCCGTTGACCGCCGCGATCCCCGCGCCCTCGACGAGCGTCGGGACGATCTCCTCCTCCGTGGCCTCCACGGCCACCATCGCGCCGCCCTGGGGCAGCGCTCCCATGAGCCGACCCCGCGCGGCGACCACGGTCACCGCGTCACGCAGCGACCAGACACCAGCGACGTGCGCGGCGACCAGCTCGCCGATCGAGTGACCGATCAGCATGTCCGGGACCACGCCCCAGGATTCGACCAACCGGTAGAGGGCGACCTCGACCGCGAACAGCGCGGGCTGCGCGTACGCCGTGTCGTCCAGGCCCTCACCCGAGGCGATCACCTCACGGAGCGGACGGTCGAGAACCGTGTCGAACTCGGCGCACACGGCGTCGAACGCCTCCGCGAACACCGGGTACACGGCTGCCAGTTCCTCGCCCATGCCCGCGCGCTGCGCGCCCTGGCCGGTGAAGAGGAACGCCGTACGGCCTTCCCTGGCCACTGTCGGCACGGCCGCGTCGAGCGCGGCGAGCAGCTCGTCCGTCCGTACGCCGACGGCGGCGACGCGGTGCGCAAGGGCGGCCCGGCCCGTGGCCAGGCTGAGGCCGATGTCGGCGGGGTCGGCGTCCGGGTGCGCGGTGACGAACGCCCGCAGCCGCTCGACCTGGGCCCGCAGCGCCTCCTCCGTACGCCCGGACACCAGCCAGGGCACCGGTCCGGTCGGCCGCTCGGGCGCGGGGGCGGTGTCGGAGGGCGCCGTGGGGACGGCGGCCTCGACGGGGGCGTCGGCGTGGGCCGGGGCCTCTTCGATGATCACGTGCGCGTTCGTTCCACTGACGCCGAACGACGAGACGCCCGCCCGGCGCGGCGCGCCGGTCTCCGGCCACTCCCGACGCTCGGTCAGCAGCTCCACCGCGCCCGCCGACCAGTCGACGTGCGACGACGGCTCGTCCACGTGCAGCGTCTTGGGCAGTTCGCCCGCGTTCAGCGCGAGCACCATCTTGATCACACCGGCGACGCCGGCGGCGGCCTGGGTGTGGCCGATGTTGGACTTCACCGAACCGAGCCACAGCGGCTCGTCCCGGTCCTGACCGTAGGTCGCGAGCAGCGCCTGCGCCTCGATCGGGTCGCCGAGGGAGGTGCCCGTACCGTGCGCCTCGACGGCGTCCACGTCGGACGCTCGCAGCCCGGCGGCGTCCAGGGCGGCGCGGATGACCCGCTGCTGCGCGGGCCCGTTGGGCGCGGTGAGGCCGTTCGAGGCGCCGTCGGAGTTCACGGCGGAGCCGCGTACGACCGCGCGCACCGGGTGTCCGAGCCTGAGGGCGTCGGAGAGCCGCTCCACGAGCAGGACGCCCGCGCCCTCGCCCCAGCCGGTGCCGTCGGCCCCGGCGGCGAAGGCCTTGCAGCGCCCGTCGGCCGCGAGGCCGCTCTGCCGGGCGAACTCGGCGAACGCGCCCGGCGTCGCCATGACGGTCACGCCGCCCGCGAGCGCCATCGAGCACTCGCCCGAGCGCAGCGCCTGGATCGCCCAGTGCAGCGCCACGAGCGACGAGGAGCACGCGGTGTCCACGGTGACCGCGGGGCCCTGGAGGCCGAGCGCGTAGGCGACGCGGCCGGAGAGCACGCTGGCCGAGTTGCCGGTGCCGATGTGGCCCTCGTGCGCCTCGGTGACCCCGCCGAGCAGGGCCGCGTAGTCCTGCCCGTTGGTGCCGAGGAAGACGCCGACCGAGGTGCCGCGCGCCCCGTGCGGGTCGAGGCCCGCACGTTCGAAGGCCTCCCACGCCGTCTCGAGGGCGAGCCGCTGCTGCGGGTCCATGACGAGGGCCTCGCGCGGCGAGATGCCGAAGAAGTCGGCGTCGAACCCTGCCGCGTCGGTGAGGAAGCCGCCCTCGGCGTAGGCGTCGGCGGTCTCCCAGCCCCGGTCGGCGGGGATCGGGCCGACGGCGTCGACGCCGTCGGCGAGCAGCCGCCACAGGTCCTCCGGCGACTCGACGCCGCCGGGGAACCGGCAGGCCAGACCGACGATGGCGATCGGCTCGTCGAGGTCCGTGGCCGTGGCCGTGGACGCCACGGGCGGGGTCGGGCGCACCGGGTCGGCGGCGCCGCCCGCCAGGAGGGCGAGGACGTGCGCGGCCAGGGCGCGGGCGGTCGGGTGGTCGAAGACGGCGGTCGTGGCGAGCGAAGCGCCCGTCGCGGCCGTGAGCCGGTTGCGCAACTGGACGGCGGCGAGCGAGTCGAAGCCGAGGTCGCGGAAGGCCGCGTCGGGGTCGACGTCGGCGCCGCCGGCGTGGCCGAGGACGGCGGTGACGTGCGCGCGGACCAGGTCGAGCGCGGCCCGCTCGCGGTCGGGGCCGAGGAGCTCGGCGGCCGGCTCGACCGGCGCGGGCGCGGCCAGTTCGGCCAGCAGGGGCGCGGCCGCGAAGCGGTCCCAGTCGGCGTCGGCCACGACGAGGTGCGCGTCGTCGCCGCCCACGGCGAGGTCGAGCGCGACGAGGGCGCGGTCGGGGTCGAGCGGGGTCAGGCCCGCGCGGCGCATCCGTCCGGCGGCCGCCGCGTCGAGCATTCCGCCGCCCGCCCACGGGCCCCATGCCACGGCGGTGCCGGGCAGGCCGAGGGCGCGGCGGTGGGCCGCGAGCGCGTCGAGGACGGCGTTCGCGGCGGCGTAGGCGCCCTGGCCCAGGTTGCCGAGGGTGCCCGCGAGCGAGGAGAACAGCACGAACGCGTCGAGGTCGAGACCGGCGGTCGCCGTGTGGAGCGCGAGCGCCGCGTCCGCCTTGGCGCGCAGCACGCCGGCGACGCGGTCGGGGGTGAGGGAGTCCAGCGGCGCGTCGTCCAGGACGCCGGCGGCGTGGACGACGGCGGTCAGCGGTTCGTCCTCGGGCAACCGGGCCAGCAGGGCGGCCAGATCGGCCGGGTCGCCGACGTCGCAGGCGGCGAGGGTCACCCGGGCGCCCGCGGCCTCGACGGCGCGGACCAGTTCGTCCGCGCCCTCGGCGGCGGGGCCGCGCCTGCTGACGAGCAGCAGGTGGGCGGCGCCGCGCTCGGCGAGGCCCCGGGCGACGTGGCCACCCAGCGCGCCGGTGCCACCGGTGACCAGGACGGTGCCCCGGGGCCGCCACTCGTGGCGGGGGCTGTCGGCGGCGTGGACGAGCCGGGCGGTGAAGGTGCCGCTCGCGCGGACCGCGCACTCGTTCTCGGTCCCCGCGAGGACGGTGGCGAGGCGGCGTCGGGCGCGCTCGTCGAGGGCGCCCGGCAGGTCGACCAGGCCGCCCCAGCGGTCCGGGGCCTCCAGGCGGACCACCCGGCCGAGCCCCCACACGCCCGCGGCGGCGACGGCGGCGTCCGGGATCCCGTCCCAGGAACCCACGGAGACGGAGCCCGAGGTGGCGCACCACAGCGGCGCGCCCACCCCGGCGTCTCCCAGGGCCTGGACGAGGGTGAGGGTGGCCCGTACCGGGTCGGCGGAGAGGCCGAGCAGGGAGAGCACACCCGCGATCTCGGACGTGTCCGGCACACCGGCGACATCGGACGTGTCCGGCGCACCGGCGACGTCGGACGCGTCCGGCACACCGGCGGCATCGGGTGTGTTCAGCAGAGCCGCGACGGTCGCGCGGTCGGCGCCTTCGGGCAGTGCGACGTACGTGACGTCGGCGCCGTGCTCGCGCAGCGCGGCCGCGCAGTCGGCGGCGAGCGGCAGGTCGCCCTCCGGGACGACGAGCAGCCAGCGGCCGGTCGGCGTCGCGGTGGACCGGTCGGCCGACGGCGTCCACCGGACCCGGTGGCGCCAGCCGTCGACGGTCGCGGCGGTACGGTCCCGGTCGCGCCAGGACGACAGGGCGGGCAGCAGCGCGTCGAGGCCCGCGTCGGCGGAGACGCCGAGCAGGTCGGCGACGTCGCCGCGCTCGACGGCGGCCCAGAACGTGTCGTCCGCGAGGGCGGTCTGCGGCGCCGGGACGTCGAGCCAGTAGCGGGTGCGCTCGAAGGCGGTGGTCGGCGGGTCGACCCATCGGCCGCCCTTGTCCGCGAAGAACGCGGACCAGTCGACCGGGACGCCCTCGGCGTGCAGGCGGGCCAGCGCGGCGACGGCCGTACGCTCGCCGGGCCTGCCGTCGCGCTGGGCGGCGACGGCCACGGCATCCGCGCCGGCCGAGTCGGCGACCAGGCCGGACAGCACGGCGTCGGGGCCGAGTTCGAGGAACAGGGTGGTGCCCGCCTCGGCGGCGGTCCGCACGGCGTCGGAGAACCGTACGGCCTCGCGGACGTTGCGCAGCCAGTGGCCGGGCTCGGTGAGGTCACCCCCACCGGGCACCGTCGACAGGACCGGGATGCTCGGCGCGGCGAAGCCCACCGACTCCAGGACCTGTGCGAACTCCGCGAGCATCGGCTCCATGCGATGCGAGTGGAAGGCGTGACTCACCGTCAGTCGGCGTGTCCTGCGGCCCTGTTCGGACCAGTGGGCGGCGATCGCGAGGACCGCGTCCTCGTCGCCGGAGACGACGACGGCCGACGGCCCGTTGACCGCCGCGATCCCGGCGCCCTCGACAAGCGTCGGAACGATCTCCTCCGCGGAGGCCTCCACGGCCATCATCGCGCCGCCCTCGGGCAGCGCGCCCATGAGCCGGCCCCGCGCGGCGACCACGGTCACCGCGTCACGCAGCGACCAGACACCGGCGACGTACGCGGCCGCCAACTCGCCGACGGAGTGGCCGATCAGGAAGTCCGGACGTACGCCCCAGGACTCGAAGAGGCGGTAGAGGGCGACCTCGACCGCGAACAGCGCGGACTGCGCGTACTCCGTGTCGTCCAGACCCTCGCCCGAGGCGATCACCTCACGCAGCGGACGGTCGAGGACCGCGTCGAACTCGGCGCACACCGCGTCGTAGGCCTCGGCGAACACCGGATGCGCGGCCGCCAACTCCTCGCCCATGCCGATCCGCTGGCCGCCCTGCCCCGTGAACAGGAGCGTGGTGACCGCGTCCGCGCGGGCCCGCGCGGACTCGACGTGCGCGGCGGGCCGGTCGGCAGCCAGGGCGGCCAGGCCGTCGGCGAGCTCGTCCCGGTCGGCGCCGACGACGACGGCGCGGTGCGGGAGCGCGGCCCTGCCGGTGGCCAGCGAGAAGCCGGTGCCCAGGACGTCGGTGTCGTCGCGGACCCAGTCCAGGATCCGCGCGGCCTGGGCCCGCAGCCCGGTCTCGGTGCGGGCCGAGAGCACCCACGGCACGGCGCCCGGTGCCCGCGCGGGCTCCGGGCCCTCGGGGGCGTCCGGTGCGGCCTCCAGGACGACGTGCGCGTTGGTTCCGCTGACGCCGAACGACGAGACGCCCGCTCGGCGCGGCGCGCCGGTCTCCGGCCACTCCCGTGCGTCGGTCAGCAGCTCGACCGCGCCCGCCGACCAGTCGACGTGCGACGACGGCTCGTCCACGTGCAGCGTCTTGGGCAGCACGCCGTGCCGCATCGCCTCGACGGCCTTGATCACGCCCGCCATGCCGGCGGCGGCCTGGGTGTGCCCCAGGTTCGACTTGACCGAGCCCAGCCACAGCGGCCGGTCCTGGTCCCTGTCCTGCCCGTAGGTGGCGATGATCGCCTGGGCCTCGATCGGGTCGCCCAGCGTCGTACCCGTTCCGTGGCCCTCGATCAGGTCCACGTCGGCGGCGTCAAGTCCGGCGTCGGCGAGCGCGCTGCGGATGACCCGCTGCTGCGAAGGACCGTTCGGTGCCGTGAGGCCGTTGGACGCGCCGTCCTGGTTGACGGCGGAGCCGCGGACGACGGCGAGGACGCGGTGGCCGTTGCGGCGCGCGTCGGAGAGCCGCTCCACGAGCAGCATGCCGACGCCCTCGGACCAGCTCGCGCCGTCGGCGGCGCCCGCGAAGGACTTGCAGCGGCCGTCGGGGGCGAGGCCGCGCTGACGGGAGAACTCGACGAAGGTGCCAGGGGTGGCCATCACCGCGACACCGCCCGCGAGCGCGAGGTCGCACTCGCCGGAGCGCAGCGCACGGGTCGCCCAGTGCAGGGCGACCAGGGAGGACGAGCAGGCTGTGTCGACGGTGACCGCCGGGCCCTCGAGACCGAGGGTGTAGGCGATGCGGCCGGACGCGACACTGCCGGAGTTGCCCATGCCGAGGTAGCCCTCGAGGCCCTCGGGCGTCGTGCCGAGGCGCGCCGCGTAGTCGTGGTACATCATTCCGGCGAAGACGCCCGTCCGGCTGCCGTGCAGCGCGGTGGGGTCGATGCCCGCCCGCTCCACGGCCTCCCACGCCGTCTCCAGGAGGAGCCGCTGCTGCGGGTCCATCGCGAGGGCCTCGCGCGGCGAGATGCCGAAGAACCCGGCGTCGAACTCGCCCGCGTCGGCGAGGAAGCCGCCCTCGCGGGTGTAGCTCGTGCCTTCGTGGTCCGGGTCGGCGTGGTAGAGCGCGTCGAGGTCCCAGCCCCGGTCGGCGGGGAAGGCGGAGATGACGTCGCGGCCATCGGCGACGACGCGCCACAGGTCCTCCGGCGACGCCACGCCGCCGGGGAACCGGCACGCCATGCCGACGATGGCGATCGGCTCGTCCAGCCGCGCGAGGGTGCTCGGGGCCGTGGGCCCGTCGGCCGAGGCGGCGCCGAGCAGCTCGGCGAGGATGTGCCGGGCGAGCGCGGCCGGCGTCGGGTGGTCGAAGACGGTCGTGGCGGGCAGCCGCAGGCCGGTGGCCGTGCCGAGCCGGTTGCGCAGCTCCACGGCGGTCAGCGAGTCGAAGCCGAACTCGAGGAACGGCCGGTCGGCGGCGACGGCGTCGGCCGAGCCGTGCCCGAGTACGGCGGCGGCCTGACCGCGCACCAGGTCCAGTACGGTCCGGGTGCGTTCGGCGGTCGGCTGGGCAGCGAGGCGGGCGCGCAGCCCGCCCGGGTCCCCGTCGCGGGCGACCCGGCGGCGCGGCGCGCCCGCCAGGCCTCGGAGCGCGGCGGGCAGACGGGTCCCCTGGTCGCGCAGGGCGGCCGGGTCGAGCCGGGCGGCGACGGTCAGGCCGCCGCCCGCGACGGCCGTGTCGAAGAGGGCCAGGCCTCGGTCGGCGGGCAGCGGCAGGACGCCGCCGCGCGCCATGCGCGAGGTGTCGGCGCGGCCCGTCATGGCGCTGGCCGGGGCCCACAGGCCCCAGGCGATCGAGACGCCGGGCAGGCCGAGGGTCCTGCGGTGCTCGGCGAGCGCGTCGAGGTAGGCGTTGGCGGCGGCGTAGTTGCCCTGGCCGGGGCCTCCGAGGACGCCCGCGAGGGACGAGAAGAGCACGAAGGAGCGGAGACCGAGCTCCGCCGTCAGCTCGTGCAGGTGCCAGGCGGCGTCGACCTTGGGCCGGAGCACCGCGTCCACCCGCTCGGGGGTGAGGGACTCCACGGTCGCGTCGTCCAGGACGCCCGCCGCGTGGACGACACCGGTGACCGGGTGCGCGGCGAGCACCTGGGCGAGCGCGTCGCGGTCGGCGGCGTCGCAGGCGGCGAAGGAGACCCGGGCGCCGAGCGCGGTCAGTTCGGCCACCAGGTCGGCGGCGCCGGGCGCCTCCGCGCCCCGCCTGCCGACCAGGACGAGGCCGCCCACGCCGTGCGCGGTCACCAGGTGCCGGGCGACGAGGCCGCCGAGCGTGCCGCCCGCGCCGGTGACGAGGACGGTGTCGTCCGGTCCGAAGGGGACGGAACCGGTGTCGTCGGAGGCCGTGGTGCGAGCCAGGCGCGGGACGAACACCTCGCCCGCGCGCACGGCGACCCGCGGCTCCTCCGCCAGGGCCGCCGCGGTCTCCACGGCCCCCGAGGAGTCGGCGTGCTCGTCGATCTCGACATGGCCGAACCGGCCGGGGTGCTCGGCCTGGGCCGCACGCAGCAGACCGCCGACGGCGGCACCGGCCAGGTCCGTGGCGCGGGTGACGACGACGAGGCGCTCGGCCCTGTCGTCGGCGATCCAGCGCTGGACCTCGGCGAGCACCTCACGCACGGCGCGGCGGACGTCGCCGGGTTCGCCGGACCTGTCGGCCTCGTCGAGACGCAGCAGTACGAAGTCGGCATCGGCGTCGGCGGGCGCTTCGGGCGCTCCCGGCGCCTCGGACGCTCCGGACGCTTCGAGCGCTTCCGGCGTGGACACCGGGAGCCAGTCGAGGTGCAGAAGGGGGTCGCCCGCCGTGCGGGCCGCGGCGACCTGCGCGGCGGTGACGGCACGCAGCCGCAGCGCCTCGACGCCCGCGACGGGCGCGCCGGTGCCGTCGGCGAGGTCGACCGACACGGCGTCACCGCCGAGGGCGGCCAGCCGGACCCGCACCGCGCGGGCACCGACGGCGTACACGCGCAGACCCTGCCACGCGAAGGGCAGCCCGCCCGTGCCGACCAGACCGCCGAGGCCGATGGGGTGCAGGGCCGCGTCGAGCAGGGCGGGGTGCAGCAGGAAGCCCGCCGGGTCCTCCGCCTCCAACTCGACCTCGGCGAACACCTCGGCGCGCTGTCCTGTCCCCCGCCGCCACGCGGCGCGCACGCCCCGGAAGACGGGGCCGTAGTCGAGACCGCGGTCGGCCAGGTCGGCGTAGAGCTCCGACACGTCCACCGGCTCGGCGCCGGCGGGCGGCCACTCGGTCAGCGGCGTACCGGTGTCGGTGCCCGTCGGCGCGAGGACGCCGGTGGCGTGCCGCGTCCACGGGCCGTCGTCGCCGGCGAGGCGGGTGTGGACGCCGACGGCACGGCGGCCGTCGGGCTCGGCGGGGCCCACCCGGACCTGGAGCTGGACGGTGCCGTGCTCGGGCAGCGCCAGCGGCTCGCCGATCACCAGCTCGTCGAGGACTCCGCAGCCGAGCCGGTCGCCCGCGGCGAGCACGATCTCGGCCACCGCGGCGCCGGGCAGCAGCACGGCGCCGAGGACGACGTGGTCGGCCGACCATGCGGGCGTGCCCGGGGCCAGACGCCCGGTCAGGACGAGTCCGCCGTCCTCCGCGAGGTCGACGGCCGCGCCGAGCAAGGGGTGCCCCGCGGCGGCCAGACCGGCGCTCGCGAGGTCACCGAGGGCGGGTCCGGTCGGCGCGAGCCAGAAGCGTTCGCGCTGGAAGGCGTACGTCGGCAACTCGACCGCCCGCGCGCCCGTACCGGCGTAGAAGGCGGCCCAGTCGACCCGTACACCGCCGACATGGGCCTCGGCCAGGTGGCCGAGGAGAGTGGCCACGCCGCCCTGGTCGCGCCTGAGCGAGCCCACGACCACGGCCGTGGCGTCGGCCGCGTCGACCGTCTCCTGCGTGCCGACGGTCAGCACCGGGTGCGGGCTGACCTCGACGAAGCCCCGGTAGCCCTGGGCGAGAAGACCGGCCACCGCGTCGGCGTACCGCACCGGCTCCCGCAGGTTCCGGAACCAGTACTCGGCGTCCAGCGCCGTGCCCCCGATCCAGTCCCCCGTCAGCGTGGAGAACAGCGGAACGGTTCCGGCGGTGGGGACGACGTCGGCGAGGTCGGCGAGCAGCCGCTCACGCAGTACGTCGACGTGTGCCGAGTGGGACGCGTAGTCCACCGGGATCCGTCGCGTCCGCACACCCTCGGCCGCGCAGGCGGCCGTCAGCTCGTCCAACGCGTCCGGATCACCCGACACCACCGTCGCGGCGGGCCCGTTGAGCGCGGCGACCGAGACACGACCGGCCCACGGCACGATCCGCTCCGCCACGGCGTCGGCCGAAAGGGCGACCGACAACATGCCGCCCTGACCGGCCAGCACCTCACCGATGACCTGGGAGCGGAGGGCGACCACACGGGCCGCGTCGGACAGCGACAGAGCGCCTGCCACGCACGCGGCGGCGATCTCACCCTGCGAGTGCCCCACCACGGCCGACGGCACCACACCGTGCGCCCGCCACACCTCGGCCAGCGACACCATCACGGCCCACAACACCGGCTGCACGACATCGACCCGGTCCAGGCCGGGGGCGCCCTCGGCCTCCCTCAACACGTCGAGCAGCGACCAGTCGACGAACGGGGACAGCGCGGCGGCGCACTCCGCCATCCGGGCGGCGAACACCGGGGAGGAATCGAGGAGTTCCGCCCCCATACCCACCCACTGCGAACCCTGACCAGGGAAGACGAACGCCACCCGGCCATCGCCGCCCGCGACACCCCGCACCACACCAGGCGCCTCAACACCCGATGCCAGCGCGGAAAGACCGGCCAACAGCTCGGCCCGGCCCCCACCGAGCACCACACCACGATGCCCCAGCACCGAACGCGTCGTACCCAGCGCCAACGCCACATCGCGCGGATCGGCATCGAGCGCCGAGCCGTGCGCGGCAAGACGCTCCGCCTGCGCACGCAGACCCTCCGCCGAATCGGCCGACAGGATCCAGGGAAGGACCGGCAGATCCCTCTCCGCGGGCCGGGCCTCAGGTTCGGCCGCGAGCGGGGGCTCTTCGAGAACGACGTGCGCGTTCGTGCCGCTCACACCGAACGAGGACACACCCGCCCGACGCGGAGCTCCCGTCGCGGGCCACTCCCGCGCCTCCGTCAACAACTCGACCGCGCCCGCAGACCAATCCACGTGCGGCGACGGCTCGTCCACATGCAGCGTCCGAGGCAGCACACCATGCCGCATCGCCTGCACCATCTTGATCACACCCGCCACACCCGCAGCAGCCTGCGCATGGCCGATGTTCGACTTCACCGAGCCGAGCAGCAACGGCCGCTCCCGGTCCTGACCGTAGGTCGCGAGCAGTGCCTGCGCCTCGATCGGGTCACCCAGCGTCGTGCCGGTGCCGTGGGCCTCCACCGCGTCCACGTCCGAGGACGCGAGACCCGCGTCCGCCAGCGCGCGGCCGATGACCCGCTGCTGCGAGGGGCCGTTCGGGGCGGTCAGGCCGTTGGAGGCGCCGTCCTGGTTGACGGCGCTGCCTCGCACGAGGGCGAGGACGGGGTGGCCGTTGCGGCGGGCGTCCGACAGCCGCTCGACGAGGAGCACGCCCGCGCCCTCGGCCCAGCCGACGCCGTCGGCCGATGCCGCGAACGACTTGCACCGGCCGTCCGGGGAGAGGCCGCGCTGCCGCGAGAACTCCACGAAGGTGCCGGGGGTGGCCATCACCGTGACGCCGCCCGCGAGCGCCATCGAGCACTCGCCCGAGCGCAGCGCCTGGATCGCCCAGTGCAGCGCGACCAGGGACGAGGAGCACGCCGTGTCGACCGTGACCGCCGGGCCTTCGAGGCCCATGGTGTAGGCGACGCGGCCGGACAGCACGCTGCCCGCGGTGCCGAGGCCGAGGTAGCCCTCGACGCCCTCGGGCAGCGTGCCCGCGCCGCTGCCGTAGTCGTGGTACATCAGGCCGGCGAAGACGCCCGTGGCGCTGCCGCGCAGGGTCGCGGGGTCCAGGCCCGCGCGCTCGATCGCCTCCCAGGAGGTCTCCAGGAGCAGGCGCTGCTGCGGGTCCATCGCCAGGGCCTCGCGCGGCGAGATGCCGAAGAAGGACGCGTCGAACTCGGCGGCGTCGAGCAGGAAGCCGCCCTCGCGGGTGTAGCTGGTGCCCGCGCGGGACTGGTCGGGGTCGTAGACGCCGCCGAGGTCCCAGCCGCGGTCCTCGGGGAAGCCGGTGACGGCATCGGTGCCGTCGAGGACGAGCCGCCAGAGGTCTTCGGGGGACGCGACGCCGCCGGGGTAGCGGCAGGCCATGCCGACGATCGCGATGGGCTCGTCGACCGGTGCGCCGGCCGTCACGACCTGCGGTGCCCCTCGGCCCGTACCGAGCGTCTCGGCCAGCAGGTGGTCCGCCAGGGCGGTGGGGGTGGGGTGGTCGAAGGTGACGGTCGCCGCGAGCCGCAGGCCCGTCGCGGCGCCGAGCCGGTTGCGCAGCTCGACGGCGGTCAGCGAGTCGAAGCCCAGCTGCAGGAACGCCCGGTCGACGGCGATCGCGTCGGAGCCGGCATGGCCGAGGACGGCGGCCGCGTTCTCGCGGACGAGTTCCACCGCCGCGCGGCGCCGGTCGGCCTCGGGGAGCGCGGCGAGCCGGTCGGCGAAGTCGCCGGTCCGTGCGGCCGCCGCGGTACGGCGGTCGGGGGCGGGGACGAGGCCCCGCAGGACGGCCGGCAACAGCCCGTGCTGCGCGCGCAGTACGGGAAGGTCCAGGCGCGCGGCGACGGTCAGCGAGGCGGGGGCGGCGCAGGCCGCGTCGAACAGGGCGAGGCCGTCGGCGGGCGGCAGCGGGGCGACGCCGCCCCGGGCGAGGCGGGCCGTGTCGACGCGGTCGAGGCCGCCGGCCATGCCGTCGGACCACGGGCCCCAGGCGATCGAGGTGCCGGGCAGGCCGAGGGCGCGCCGGTGGGCGGCGAGGGCGTCGAGGAAGGCGTTGGCGGCGGCGTAGTTGCCCTGGCCCGGGCTGCCGACGGTGGCGGCGAGGGAGGAGAAGAGGACGAACGCGCGCAGGTCGAGGTCGGCGGTCAGCTCGTGCAGGTGCCAGGCGGCGTCGGCCTTCGGGCGGAGCACGGTGTCGAGCCGCTCGGGGGTCAGGGACTCCACTGTGGCGTCGTCGAGCAGGCCCGCCGCGTGGACGACGGCGGTCAGCGGGCGTTCGGCCGGGACGGTCGCGAGGGCGCCCGCGAGCGCTTCGCGGTCCGTCACGTCGCAGGCGACGACGTCGGCGGTGGCGCCGAGCGCGGCGAGCTCGGCCACGAGCTCGGCGGCGCCCGGAGCGTCCGCGCCGCGCCTGCCGAGCAGCAGGAGCCCGCGTACGCCGTGGTGTTCGACCAGGTGCCGGGCGACGAGGCGGCCCAGCGCACCGGTTCCGCCGGTGACGAGCACGGTGCCGTCGAAGCCGACGGTGCCGTCCTCCGGTGCGGCGGCCCTGGCGAGCCGGGGAACGCGCAGGGCTCCGCCCCGTACGGCGAGTTGGGGTTCGCCGGTGGCGAGCGCGCCGGGGAGGGCGGTGGCGGCCTCGGGGGTGTCCAGGTCGATCAGGACGACCCGGCCGGGGTGTTCGGACTGGACGCTGCGGAGCAGGCCCCACACGGCGGCGCCGGCCAGGTCGGGCACGGTGTCGCCGTGGTCGGCGGTGACCGATCCGTGCGTCACCACGACGAGCGGGACGTCCGTACGGTCCTCGGCAAGCCAGGTGCGGACGAGCGCGAGGGCCTCGTGCGTCGCGGCCCGCACCTCCTCGGGAACGGACCCGGCCGCGGACCCGGCCGTGGCCTTGGCCGTGGGCTTGGAGACGGTGACCACGACGGCGTCCGTGCCGGTCGTGTCGAGGGTGGCGAGGGTCTCGCGGAGGTCGAGGGTGTCGACGGAGGCGAGGTCCGCGCCGGTGACCTCGGCTCCCGCGTCGGTCAGCGCGGCCGCGATGCCGTCCGCGTCGGCGCCGAGGACGGTCCAGCGGGCGGCGGTCGACTGCCCGGCAGGGCGCGGCTCCCACTGCACGCGGTGCAGGGCGTCGGCGCCCGTGCTGCCGCCGACCTCGACGGCGGGGCGCAGCCTGAGGTCGGCCACGGTGGCGACCGGCCTGCCCTCGGCGTCGGCCATGGTGACGGCGACGGCGTCCGGTCCTGTCGGCGTCAGCCGCACGCGCAGGGACCGCGCGCCGACGGCATGCAGCCGTACGCCGGTCCAGGTGAAGGGCAGCCCGCCGCGCTCCACCACACCGCCGAGGCCGAGGGCGTGCAGGGCGGCGTCGAACAGGGCCGGGTGCAGGCCGAATCCGGCCTCGTCGGTGCCTTCGGGCAGGTCGACCTCGGCGAGCATCGCGCCGTCGTGGCGCCAGGCGGCGCGCACGCCCCGGAAGGCGGGGCCGTAGCCGAAGCCGGCGGCCGCGAGGTCGTCGTAGAGCGCGTCGACGGCGACCGGCTCCGCGCCGGCGGGCGGCCACGTCGCGAGGACGGCGGCGGGCTCGGGGTCGGCGGGGGCGAGCGTGCCGGTCGCGTGGCGGGTCCAGCCGGTGCCGTCGCCGGGGGCGTCGTCGGGCCGGGAGTGGATCGTGACCGCGCGCAGGCCGTCACGGTCGGGGGAGTCGACGCGGACCCGCAGACGGACGGTGCCGGAGCCGTGGAGGGCCAGCGGGGCGGTCAGGACGAGTTCGGTGACCGTGCCGCAGCCGATCCGGTCGCCCGCGGCGGCGGCGAGTTCGGCGAACGCGGTGCCGGGCACCAGGGGCGTGCCGAGGACGGCGTGATCGGCCAGCCACGGGTGGGTACGCAGGGAGAACGTACCGGTGAACACCACGGCGCCCGGGGCGTCCGGCCGGTCGGAGTCGGCGGAGTCGTCGGCGGGCAGCTCCACGGCGGCCCGCAGCAGCGGGTGGCCGGCGGCGGCGAGACCGGCGGTGCCGAGGTCGTCGGCGGGCTCGGCGGCCAGCCAGTAGCGCTCGTGCTGGAAGGCGTACGTCGGCAGGTCCACGGGGAGCGTGCCGGGGCCGAAGAAGGCGGCCCAGTCCACGCGTCCGCCGTGGGCGTGCACGCGGGCGAGCGCGGTGACCAGGTTCTCGGCCTCGGGCCGTTCGGCGCGGGCGGCGGCCACGGCGAGGACCTCGGGCCGGTCGGAGTCCTCCGGCAGGGCGTCGGCGACCAGCGCGCTGAGCACCGCGTCGGGGCCGACCTCGACGAAGGTGTCCGCGCCGGTGTCGGCCGACGCGCGGACGCCGTCGGCGAAGCGGACCGTGTCGCGGACGTTGCGCACCCAGTACTCGGGGTCGCACAGCTCCTCGCCCACCGGTGCTCCGGTCACGGCGGAGACGAACGGCACCCGGGGCGGGGTGAACGCCACCGCTCCCAGGACCTGCCGGAAGCGGTCGAGGACCGGCTCCATCCGGTGCGAGTGGAACGCGTGGCTGACCCGCAGCCGCCGCGTCTTGCGGCCGAGCGCGGCGAACCGTTCGGCGGCGACGAGCACGGCGTCCTCGTCGCCCGAGAGCACGACCGACGTGGGACCGTTCACGGCGGCGAGGGCCACCGCCGGGCCGAGGTCGCCCGCGACCTCGGCCTCGCTCGCCTGGACGGCGACCATCGCGCCGCCCGTGGGCAGCGCCTGCATGAGCCTGCCGCGCGCGGCGACCACGACGACGGCGTGCCGCAGCGACAGCACGCCCGCGACGTGGGCGGCGGCCAGCTCACCGACGGAGTGGCCGAGGACGAGGTCGGGACGCAGGCCCCAGGAGTCGAGGAGCGCGGACAGGGCGACCTCGAAGGCGAACACGGCCGCCTGCGCGTGGACGGTCCGGTCGAGGTCGTCGCCGCCCTCGGCCACGACCTCGCGCAGCGGCCGGGGAAGTACGGTGTCGAACTCGGCGCACACCTCGGCCCAGGCGGCGGCGAACGCCGGGTACGCGGCGGCCAGTTCCTCGCCCATGCCCACACGCTGGGAACCCTGGCCGGTGAAGAGCATCGCGACGGTACGGTCGGGCCGCGCCTCGCCCGCGACGGCGGCGGGCGCTCCGGCCGCGAGCGCGGCGAGACCGGCGACCAGGCGCTCGCGGTCGGCGCCGACGACGGCCGCGCGGAAGGGCAGCGCGGCCCGCTCGGTGGCCAACGCCGAGGCGACGTCGAGGAGTTCGGCGTCGTCGGGCAGACCGGCCGCCAGCCGCTCGGCCTGCGCGCGGAGCGCGGCCGGGGTATGACCGGACAGCAGCCACGGCACACTCGGGTGCGCGAGCCGCCCGGACTCGGGAGCATCCTCGGGCACGCCGGTGGTCTCCGGGGCCTGTTCCAGGACCACGTGGGCGTTGGTGCCGCTCACGCCGAACGCGGAGACCGCCGAGCGGCGCGGCGCGCCGGTCACAGGCCAGTCGCGGCCCTCGGTCAGCAGCTCGACCGCCCCCGCCGACCAGTCGACCTGCGGTGTCGGCCCCGTGACGTGCAGGGTCTTGGGCGCGACGCCGCGCCGCATCGCCTCGACCATCTTGATGACACCCGCGACGCCCGCCGCGGCCTGCGTGTGCCCGAGGTTGGACTTGACCGAGCCGAGCAGCAGCGGCCGCTCCCGGTCCCGCTCCTGCCCGTAGGTCGCCAGGAGCGCCTGGGCCTCGATCGGGTCGCCGAGCCGGGTGCCGGTGCCGTGTCCCTCCACGACGTCGACGTCGGAGGGCGAGAGCCGGGCGTCGGCGAGCGCCTGCCGGATGACCCGCTGCTGCGAGGGGCCGTTGGGCGCGGTCAGGCCGCTGCTCGCGCCGTCGGAGTTCACGGCGGAGCCGCGGACGACGGCGAGGACGCGGTGGCCGTTGCGGCGCGCGTCGGAGAGCCGCTCCAGGAGCAGGACGCCGACGCCCTCGCCCCAGCCGGTGCCGTCCGCGTCGGCCGAGTACGCCTTGCAGCGGCCGTCGGCGGCGAGGCCGCGCTGGCGGGAGAACTCGACGAACACGCCGGGCGTGGCCATGACGGTCACGCCGGCCGCCAGGGCCATCGTGCACTCGCCCGCCCGCAGCGACCGCACCGCCCAGTGCAGGGCCACCAGGGACGAGGAGCAGGCGGTGTCGACCGTAACGGCCGGGCCCTCCAGGCCCAGGGCGTAGGCGACGCGGCCGGAGACGACGGCGGTCGCGGCGCCGGTCACGAGGTAGCCCTCGGCGTCCTCGGGGGCGCGGGCGCCGAGGCCGTACCCCTGGCCCCAGGTGCCGGCGAACACGCCGGTGCGGCTGCCGCGCTGGCTGTGCGGGTCGATGCCCGCCCGCTCGTACGCCTCCCACGAGGTCTCCAGGAGCAGCCGCTGCTGGGGGTCCATCGCGTGCGCCTCGCGCGGCGAGATGCCGAAGAAGGCCGGGTCGAAGTCGGCCGCTCCGGTGAGGAATCCGCCCCGGTCCGTGTAGCTGCGGCCGGACCGCTCGGGGTCGGGGTCGTGCACGTCGAGGTCCCAGCCCCGGTCCTCGGGGAAGCCCGACACCAGGTCCGTACCCGCCTCGACCGCGGCCCACAGCTGCTCGGGGGAGCTTATGCCGCCGGGGAAGCGGCAGGCGGTGCCGACGATCGCGATCGGCTCGGCCGCCGCCTCCACGAGCGTGCGGTTGCGCTGCCGCAGCCGCTCGGCCTCACGCAGGGATCCGCGCAGTGCAGAGACGAGTTCCTCGTTGTTGGTGCTCATTGGTGCTTGTCCCTCAATCCCTGCGGAGCTGATTGTCGTTCGCGATCTTGAGCAGGTCGTCGATGCCCATGGAGTCCAGCGAGTCCAGGAGCGCGGCGGGGTCGTCCTGCGTGCCGCCCTGCGTGCCGTCCGGGTCGGCCGGGCGGGACGGCGGCGGCACCGTGACTCCCGCGAGACGGGCCAACTCGTCCAGGAGTCCGGCCGATCGGAGCCGGTCGAGCGGGATGGCCGCGATGGCGCGGCGCACCGCGCCGTCCGGGTCGCCGTCCCCTTCGCCGCCGGCGGTGCCTCCACCGGCACCTCGACCCGCGCCGGCCGGTGTCCGGTCGGCCTGCGGCGGCACCGCGAGTTCCGCCAGGATGTGCCGGGCCAGGGCGTCCGGGGTCGGGTGGTCGAACACCACGGTCGCGGCGAGCCGCAGGCCGGTGGCGTCCTTGAGCCGGTTGCGCAGCTCGACGGCGGTGAGCGAGTCGAAGCCCGCGTCGAGGAATCCGCGGGTGCTGTCCACGGCCGAGGCCCGGGCGTGGCCGAGCACCGCCGCCGCGTGGCCGCGGACGACGTCGAGCACCGCTCGCCGTCGCTGCTCCTCGCCGAGTCCGGCGAGGCGCGCGGGCAGTGCGGCCGCGTCGGTGCGCGGCGCCTGTGCGGGCGGGCGGACCAGGCCGCCGAGGAGGGCGGGCAGCGGGCCCGCCTGCCGGAGCAGCGCCGCGGTGTCGAGGCGGATCGCGGCGAGCGCGCCGGAGCCGGTGCGGCAGGCGGCGTCGAGGAGCGCCAGCGCCTCGGCGGAGGCCAGCGGACGGATCCCGCCGCGGGACATCCGCGCGCGGTCGCCGTCGCCGAGACCGCCGGTCATGGCGCTCTCGGCGGCCCACGGGCCCCACGCCAGGGAGACGGCGGGCAGTCCGAGGGCCCTGCGGTGTTCGGCGAGCGCGTCGAGGGCGGTGTTGGCGGCGGCGTAGTTGCCCTGGCCGGGGCCGCCGAAGGTGCCGGCGGCCGACGAGAAGAGGACGAACGCGGAGAGGTCCGCCGCACGGGTCAGCTCGTGCAGGTGCCAGGCGGCGTCCGCCTTCGGCCGCAGCACGGCGGAGAGCCGCTCGGGGGTGAGCGATCCGACGACGCCGTCGTCGAGGACGCCCGCCGCGTGCACCACGGCCGTCAGCGGCGGCTCGATGTCCGCGAGGAGTGCGGCGAGCGCGTCCCTGTCGGCCACGTCGCAGGCCGCCAGGCGTACGTCGGCGCCCAGGGCGGTCAGGTCGGCCGCGAGCTCGGTGGCGCCGGGGGCGGTCGCGCCCCGTCGGCCGGTGAGGACGAGGTTCCGTACGCCGTGTTCGGCGACGAGGTGGCGCGCCACGAGCCCGCCGAGCGTGCCGGTGCCGCCGGTGACGAGGACGGTGCCGTCGCCGTAGGGGGCGGTGGTGAGCACGACCTTGCCGACGTGCCGGGCCTGCGCCATCAGCCGGAAGGCCTCCTTGGCGCGGCCGAAGGGCAGCTGACGGACCGGCAGCGGCGTCAGGGCGCCGGCCGCGAAGAGCTCGACGACCTCGGCGAGGATCTCCTGGATGCGGTCGGGTCCCGCGTCCACCAGGTCGAAGGCCCGGTAGGAGACGTCGAGACCGGTACGGATGTCGGTCTTGCCGAGTTCCGCGAACCGGCCGCCCGGCGCGAGCAGGCCCAGGGACGCGTCCACGAACTCGCCCGCGAGCGAGTTGAGGACGACGTCCATCCCGCGTCCGCCGGTCGCCGCCTTGAACCGCTCGGCGAAGTCGGTCGTACGCGAGGAGGCGATGTGGTCGTCGGCGAGACCGGCGGCGCGCAGCACGTCGTGCTTGCCGGGGCTCGCGGTGCCGAAGACCTCCGCGCCCCAGAGCGTGGCGAGTTGGGTGGCGGCCATGCCCACACCGCCGGCGGCGGCGTGGACGAGCACCCGGTCCCCGGGGCGTACGTCGGCGACGTCGCGCAGGCCGAACCAGGCGGTGAGGAACGCCGACGGCACGGCGGCCGCCTCGGCGAAGCCCCACCCGGCGGGGACCGGCACGACGAGTCGCCGGTCGGCCACGCAGGAGGAGCCCATGGATCCGGGCAGCAGGCCGAACACCCGGTCGCCCGGGGCCAGGTCGTCCACGTCCGGCCCGACCTCGGTGACCACGCCGGCCGCCTCGACACCGAGCGGCTGGGGGTCGCCCGGGTAGAGGCCGAGCACGGTGAGCACGTCGCGGAAGGTGACGCCGGTGGCCCGGACGGCGACCCGTACCTCGCCCGCCGCGAGCGGCGGTTCGGGGCAGGGGGCGGCGGTCAGAGCGTCGACCGTCCCGTTCGCACCGGGCTCCAGGCTCCACCCGCCGGCGGGCAGGACGATCGCGTCGGAGCCCGCGCGGGCGAGCCTCGGCGCGGAGACCGCGCCCGCCCGGACGGCGACCTGGGGTTCCCCGCAGGCGAGGGCGCCCGCGAGGGCGCGCGCCGACTCGGGGGTGCCGTCGAGGTCGGCGAGGACGATCCGGTCGGGGTGTTCCGTCTGGGCGGACCGCACGAGGCCCCACGCGGCGCGCGCGGCGATGTCGGCCGGCTCGTCGGCGGAGACGGCGACGGCGCCGCGCGTGACCACGGCGAGCCGGGCGCCGGCCCCTTCGTCGGCGAGGAAGTCCCGCAGGACCGCGAGGACTTCGGCCGTCACCCGGTGCGTCTCGGCCACGGGTTCGGCACCGGGCTCCGTCGTGACCGGGAGGAGTACGGTGTCGGGCGCCTGTGCGCCGACCTCGGCTCCCGCGGCCCGCAGTCCCTCCACGAGGGTGGTGACGTCGGTCGACGTACCTGCCGAAGTGCCGGTCAGGGAGAAGCGACGGGCCGGGGTACCGGTGGGCTCGACGGGCACCCAGTGGGTCTCGAAGAGCGCGTCGGGCACGGCGGGCGCCGCTGCGGGCCGCAGGCGCAGCGACCCGATCGCGGCCACCGGCAGACCGTCGGCGTCGGACAGTTCCACCGCGAGGGCGCCCGCGTCACCCGTACGGGAGAGACGGGCGCGGACGGCCCGGGCGCCACGCGCGAACACCCGCACGCCGGTCCACGCGAACGGCAGGCCGCCGTGCGCGGGGTCGGTGATCAGGCCGCCGACGCCGATGGCGTGCAGGGCGGCGTCGAGCAGGGCCGGGTGGACCGCGCAGCGGTCCGCGTCGGCGACCCCGGCGGGCAGCTCGACCTCGGCGAACACCTCGGCCGCCGGGCCCTCGCCGCGTCGCCACGCGGCGCGCAGGCCCTGGAACGCGGGCCCGTAGCCGAAGCCGGCGTCGGTGAGACCCGCGTACATCGCGGCGACGTCGGCGGGCTCGGTGCCCGCGGGCGGCCACTCCCCCGCCACAGGCGCGGTCTCCGCCACCTCGCCCAGCACGCCGGTGGCGTGGCGGGTCCAGTCCCCGTCGGTGCGCGCGTGCAGGGCGACCGACCGGCGGCCGTCGTCCTCGGCGGCGCCGACGGTGACGCGTACCTCCACCGCGCCGTCCACGGGCAGGGCGAGCGGCGCTTCGAGCGTCAGCTCCTCCACACCGCCCGCGCCGGTCCGGTCGGCGGCGGCGAGCGCGAGCTCGAGGAGGGCCGTGCCGGGCAGCAGCACGGTGCCGCGCACGACGTGTTCGGCCAGCCAGGGCCGCGCCGACGGGGACAGCCGTCCGGTGAGCACGGCGCCGCCGTCCGGCAGGTCGACCGCGGCGGCCAGCAGCGGGTGCCCGGCGGCGGACAGGCCCGCGCTCCGGAGGTCCGCGGCGGGAGCGGCGGGCAGCCAGTAGTGCTCGCGCTGGAAGGCGTACGTCGGCAGGGCGACGCGGGCGCCGCCCCGGCCGGCGAAGTACGCGGCCCAGTCGAGCGGGAGACCGTCGGCGTGGGCGCGGGCAAGCGCGTCGGTGAGCGCGGTCGTGTCGGGGCGGCCGGCGCGCAGCAGCGGCACGGTCAGCGGCTCGCGCTCCTCGCCGGCACCGTCGACGGCGGAGGAGTCCGAGCCGGGCTCGGCCAGGGTGCCCTGTGCCATCGCGGTGAGGACACCGTCCGGGCCGATCTCCAGGTGGCGGACGGCGCCCGCCGCGCGCAGACCGAGCACCGCGTCGTGGAACCGCACGGTCTCCCGCACGTGGCGCGCCCAGTGGTCGGGCGAGCGGACCTCGTCGGCGGTCAGCGGGCGACCGGTCAGCGCGGAGACCACGGGCACCGTCGGCGTACGGAACTCGAGGCCCGCCACGACCGAACGGAACTCCGCCAGCATCGGCTCCATCAGGGGCGAGTGGAAGGCGTGCGAGACGCGCAGGCGCCTGGTCCGGCTGCCCTCGGCGGCCAGCCGCGCGGCCGCGTCGGAGACGGCGGCCTCGGCGCCGGACAGGACGAGCGCACGCGGTCCGTTGACGGCGGCGAGGGCGACCTCGTCGCTCAGCAGGGGCCGCAGCCGCTCCTCGGTCGCCTCCACGGCGATCATCGCGCCGCCCTCGGGCAGCGCGCCCATCAGCTTCCCCCGCGCGGCCACGAGCACCGCCGCGTCGGGCAGCGTGAGCACGCCCGCCAGGGTCGCGGCGGTGATCTCGCCGAGCGAGTGTCCTGCGAGCAGGTCGGGGACGACGCCCCATGAGCGCAGCAGCGCGGCGAGCGCGAACTCGACGGCGAACAGCGCGGGTTGCGCGTACTCCGTGCGGTCGAGCACCTCGGCAGGGCCGGTCAGGACCAGGTCACGCAGCGGGCGGTCGAGCAGCCGGTCGAACTCCGCGCAGACCGCGTCGAACGCGTCGGCGTAGGCGGGGTGGGCGGTGTAGAGGTCGGCGCCCATGCCCACGCGCTGCGCGCCCTGGCCGGTGCACAGGAACGCCGTACGCCCCTGGCGGGCGGCGACGGGCCGGGCTCCGGCGAGTCCTGCGAGCAGGTCGTCGGAGCGGGAACCGGCGGCGGCCACGCGGTACTCGAAGGCGGTACGGGTGGTGGCGAGCGCACGGGCGACCGCCACCGGGTCGGCGTCCGGGTGCGCGGCGACGTGGGCCCGCAGCCGCTCGACCTGGGCGAGCGCCGCTTCGGGCGACCGGCCGGACACCACCCACGGGACGTCCCCGCCGTCCCCTGCCGGCGCGGCGGGCGTGAGGTCCTCGACGGGCGGGGCCTGTTCGAGGATGACGTGCGCGTTGGTGCCGCTGACTCCGAACGAGGACACGCCCGCGCGGCGCGGCGCACCCGTCTCGGGCCACGGTGTCTCCTCCGTGAGGACGGAGACGGCACCCCTGGTCCAGTCGACGGCCGTGGAGGGGCGGTCGACGTGCAGGGTGGCGGGCAGGGTGCCGTGGCGGAGCGCGAGCACGGTCTTGATGACGCCGGCGGCGCCGGACGCGGCCTGCGTGTGGCCGAGGTTGGACTTCACCGAGCCGATCAGCAGCGGACGGTCCCGGTCCTGCCCGTACGCCGCCTGCAGCGCCTGCGCCTCGATGGGGTCGCCGAGGGCGGTGCCGGTGCCGTGGGCCTCCACGGCGTCGACGTCGGACGGCGCGAGTCCTGCACCCGTCAGGGCGGCGCGGATGACGCGCTGCTGCGACGGGCCGTTGGGCGCGGTCAGCCCGTTGGAGGCGCCGTCGGAGTTGACGGCGGAGCCGCGCAGCACGGCGAGGACCTCGTGGCCCCTGCGGCGTGCGTCGGACAGCCGCTCGACGAGCAGCAGGCCCACGCCCTCGCCCCAGCCGGTGCCGTCGGCGGCGTCGGCGAACGCCTTGCAGCGCCCGTCGGCGGCCAGGCCGCCCTGCCGCCCGAACTCGACGAAGACGCCGGGGGTTGCCATCACGGTGACGCCGCCGGCGAGGGCGAGGTCGCACTCGCCGGAGCGCAGCGCGGCGGCGGCCCAGTGCAGGGCCACGAGCGACGAGGAGCAGGCGGTGTCGAGGGTGACCGCGGGGCCCTCCAGGCCCAGTACGTAGGCGAGTCGGCCGGAGACCACGCTGCCGGACGTGCCGGTGAGCAGATGGCCCTGCAGCTCGTCGGGTGTGCCGTAGAGGCTGGTCAGGTAGTCCTGGCCGCCGTAGCCGACGAACACACCGGTCCTGCTGCCCCGTACCGAGCGGGGGTCGATGCCCGCGTTCTCCAGGACCTCCCACGCGGTCTCCAGCAGGAGCCGCTGCTGCGGGTCCATGCCGACGGCCTCGCGGGGGCTGATGCCGAAGAACCCGGCGTCGAAGGCGCCCGCGGAGTCGAGGAAGGCGCCGACCTTCGCGTACCCCGCGTCGGTGACGTCCCATCCTCGGTCGGCCGGGAAGCCGCCCATCGCGTCGCGGCCCTGGAGCACCAGCTCCCACAGCCGCTCGGGCGAGTCGACGCCGCCGGGGAAGCGGCAGGCCATGCCGACGATGACGACCGGGTCGTCCTCGGCGGCGGTCCGGGCGACCGGCTCGGCGGCGCCGGCGACAGCGCCGGTGACGACGGTGTCGGCGCCGGGCAGCTGGTCGAGGAGGTGGTCGACGAGCGCCTCGGGCGTGGGGTGGTCGAAGACGAGCGTGACGGGCAGCTTCAGACCGGTCGCGTCACGCAGGCGATTGCGCAGCTCGACGGCGGTCAGGGAGTCGAAGCCCAGCTCCTGGAACGCGCGGCCCTCGGGGAGCGACGCGGCCGACGCGTGGCCCAGTACGGCCCCGGTCTCACCGAGCACCAGCTCCAGGAGCCCCGCCCGGTCGAGCGGTACGGGGCCGTCCTGCGCCGGCTCGGGCGCGGCGGGCTCGGCGGCCTCCGGCAGGTCGGCGAGGAGGGGGCTGCGGCGGGCCACGGTGAACGTCGAGGCGAAGACCGGCCAGTCGATGTCCGCGACGGCCAGTACGGTCTCGTCCCGGCCGAGGGCCCCGCGCAGCGCCGCGACGGCACGCTCGGGCGCCATGGCGGGCAGGCCCCAGCGGGCCATCTGCTCACGTGCGGGTCCATCGGACATGCCCGCGCCGCCCCAGTGGCCCCAGGCCACGGCGGTGGCGGGCAGGCCCTCGGCGCGGCGCCGCAGCGCCAGCGCGTCGAGGTGGGCGTTGGCGGCGGCGTACGCGGACTGGCCGCTGCTGCCCCAGACGCCCGCGCCCGAGGTGAAGAGCACGAAGGCCGAGAGCTCCTGATCGCGGGTCAGCTCGTCCAGGTGGCGTGCGCCCGCGACCTTGGCGGCGGCGACCTCGGCGAGGTCGGCCGGGGTCACGTCGGCGAGCGCCTTGTACCGCTCGATGCCCGCGAGGTGGAAGACGGCGGTGACGGGGTGCTCGGCGAGCAGCCGGGCCAGCGCGTCACGGTCGGCGGCGTCGCAGGCGACGACGTCGACCGCCGCGCCCAGCGCGGTCAGTTCGGCGACGAGGTCCCGGGCGCCGGGCGCGTCGGGGCCGCGCCGGTTCGTGAGCACGAGCCGCTCGGCGCCCGCGCCGGCGAGCCAGCGGGCGACCTGCGCGCCGAGGCCGCCGGTGCCGCCGGTGACCAGGACGGTCCCCTCGGGTCGCCACTCGGCGCCGACGGGGCCGCCCGGGGCGCGGCGCAGCCTCCTGCCGAACGCGCCGGAGGCGCGGACGGCCACCTGGTCCTCGTCGCCTGCCAGGACGGCCGCGAGCCGGTCGGCCACACGTCCGTCGACGTCGGCGGGCAGGTCGACGAGGCCGCCCCAGGCCCGGGGCCGCTCCAGGGCGGCCACCCGGCCGAGACCCCAGACCTGCGCCGTCGCCGGGTCCCCCACGGCGTCGGAGGGCCCGACGGCGACCGCGCCGCTGGTCACGCACCACAGCGGAACGCCGTCGAGGGCCTGTACCAGGGCGAGTACCCCGGGAAGCGGCTCGGGATCGCCGGGCGCGACAAGGAGCAGGACGCCCGCGTAGCCGGCCAGGTCACCCACGTCGGCCGGCAGTTCGGCCGTCGTACGGACGAGGTCCATGCGGGCGGACAGGGCGGTGGCCACGGTGTCGGCCCAGGTGTCGCCCTCGGGGAGCACGGCGAGCCAGCGGCCGGCCGGGGCGCCGGAGACGGTCAGGGGCGTCCAGTCGACGCGGTAGCGCCACGAGTCGACGGCGGTCTCGTCCGCGTGCCGCTCGTGCCAGGCGGCGAGGAGCGGGTGGACGGCGGCGAGCGGCTCCCGGTCGGTGTCGCCCGCGCCGAGCGCAGCGGCGAGGTCGTCGGCCGAGCCGCGCACGGCGGTCCAGAACTCCGCGTCCCCGCCCTGGTCCTGGGCGGGTACGTCGAGCCAGTAGCGCTCGCGCTGGAAGGCGTACGTCGGAAGGGGCACCGGGCGCGCGTCGGGCAGGGCGGCCGTCCAGTCGACCGGCACGCCCCGTACCGCGGCCTCGGCGAGCGAGGCGAGGAACGTGGCGGGGCCCCCGGCGTCACGGCGCAAGGAGCCGAAGGCGAGGACCCTCTCGTCGGCCTCCTGCACGGCGGCGGTGAGCACGGGGTGCGGGCTGACCTCGACGAACGTACCGAAGCCCGCGTCGAGGAGGGTGCGTGTGGCGGTGTCGAAGCGGACCGGCTCCCGCAGGTTGCGGAACCAGTACGCGGCGTCGAGACCGGTCGTGTCGAGGAAGCCGCCGGTCACCGACGACACGAACGCGACGTCGGCGGCGCGCGGCCGGATCGCGGCGGTGGCGGCGAGGACCTCGGCGCGTACGGCCTCGACCTGGGCGGAGTGCGACGCGTAGTCGACGGGGATCCGCCGGGCCCGCAGTCCGTCGCGTTCGGCCGCGGCCATCAGTTCGTCCAGGGCCGCGGCGTCGCCGGACACGACGGTGGCGGCGGGGCCGTTGACCGCGGCCACCGACAGCCGCTCGCCCCACGGCGCCAGCAGCTCGCGCGCGGCGTCCTGGGCGAGCGGCAGCGCGACCATGCCGCCCAGGCCCGCGACCGCGCGCAGGGCCCGCGCGCGGGCGGTGACCAGCAGGGCGGCGTCCTCCAGGGACAGCGCGCCCGCGACGCAGGCGGCGGCGATCTCGCCCTGCGAGTGGCCGACGACGGCCGCGGGCTCGACGCCGTGGGCGCGCCAGAGCGCGGCGAGGGACACCATCACGGCCCACAGGGCGGGCTGGACGACGTCGACGTTCTCCAGCGCGGCCGGGTCGGCGAGGACCTCGCGCAGCGACCAGTCCACGTGCGGGGCGAGCGCGGCGGCGCACTCGTCGAGGCGGTGGGCGAACTCGGGCGAGGAGGCGGCCAGTTCGAGGGCCATGCCGACCCACTGCGCCCCCTGCCCGGGGAAGACGAAGGCGACCCGGCCGGGTCCACCCGCGAGGCCGCGGACGACGCCCGCGGCGGGGTTCCCGGCAGCGAGGGCGGCGGTACCGCGCAGCAGCTCCGCCCGGTCCGCGCCGACGACGACGGCGCGGTGCTCGAAGGAGGACCGGGTGGTGGCCAGGGCGAGGGCGATGTCGCGCGGCTCGGCGGTGGGCCGCTCGGCCAGGTGCGCGAGGAGCGCGGCGGCCTGGCCGCGCAGGGCGTCCTCGGTGCGGCCGGACAGCGCCCACGGCACCGGCCCGGCCGCGGCCGCGCGCTCGGGCTCCGGCTCGGCGGCGGGCGCCTCCTCCACGATGACGTGCGCGTTGGTGCCGCTGACGCCGAACGCGGACACACCGGCCCGACGCGGACGGTCGCCCGCGGGCCAGGCGCGGGCCTCCGCCAGCAGCCGTACGTTGCCCGCCGACCACTCGACCTTCGGCGTGGGGGCGTCCACGTGCAGGGTCTTCGGCAACACGCCGTGACGCAGCGCGAGTACGGCCTTGAGCACGCCGGCGACACCCGCCGCGGCCTGCGTGTGGCCGAGGTTGGACTTCACCGAGCCCAGCCACAGCGGCTCGGCCCGGTCGGCGCCGTAGGCGGCGAGCAGCGCCTGCGCCTCGATCGGGTCGCCGAGGACCGTGCCCGTACCGTGCGCCTCGACGAGGTCCACGTCGGCGGGCGAGAGCCGGGCGTCGGCGAGCGCCGCCTTGATGACCCGCTGCTGTGCCGGGCCGTTCGGGGCGGTGAGGCCGCTGCTCGCGCCGTCCTGGTTGACGGCCGAGCCGCGCAGCACGGCGAGGACCGGGTGGCCGAGGCGGCGGGCGTCGGAGAGCCGCTCGAGGAGGAGGACGCCCGCGCCCTCGCCCCAGCCGGTGCCGTCGGCGGCGGCCGCGAACGGCTTGCACCGGCCGTCGGGGGCGAGGCCGCGCTGGCGGGAGAACTCCACGAACGTGGCGGGCGAGGACATGACCGTCACACCGCCGGCGAGGGCCATCGCGCACTCCCCCGACCGCAGGGACCGCATCGCGAGGTGCAGCGCCACGAGCGACGCCGAACAGGCCGTGTCGACGGTGGCCGCCGGGCCCTGGAGCCCGAGGACGTAGGCGAGGCGCCCGGACAGGACGCTGGCCGCGTTCCCGGTGCCGGCGTACCCCTCGACGCGGTCGAGGACGGGCCGCGCGGCGGAGATGTAGTCCTGGCCGTTGGTGCCGAGGAAGACGCCGACGTCCTTGCCGCGCAGCGACTTGGGGTCGATCCCGGCGCGCTCGACGGCCTCCCACGCGGTCTCCAGGGCGAGCCGCTGCTGCGGGTCCATCGCGAGCGCCTCACGCGGCGAGATCCCGAAGAACCCGGCGTCGAACTCGTCCGCGCCGTCGAGGAACCCGCCCTCACGCACGTACGACGTACCCGCGTGCTCCGGGTCCGGGTGGTACAGGCCCTCCACGTCCCAGCCCCGGTCGTCCGGGAACGGGGAGAGCGCGTCTCGGCCGTCCGCGAGCAGCCGCCACAGGTCCTCGGGGGACGCGACGCCGCCGGGGAAGCGGCAGCCCGCGCCGACCACCGCGACGGGTTCGGCGGCGCGTTCGGCCGTCTCGCGCAGCGTCTGGCGCGCCTGGGTCAACTCGCCCGTGACCCACCGCAGGTGGTCGAGCAGCTTGCTCTCGTTCTCCACGTTCAGGACTTCCCGAGCTCGTTTTGGATGAAATCGAAGATCTCGTCGGCGGATGCCGTGCTCAGCTGGTCGGCGGCGGCCGCCGAGGAACCGGCGGTCACCGGCGTCCACTCGCCCAGCAGGCGGCGCAGCTCGGCGGTGACCTTCGCGCGGGTCGACTCGTCCGCCCCGGCCGGGTCCAGCCCGGCGAACCGGTCGAGGTCGGCCACCGACGGCGCCGTCTCCGCGGGGGCGAGCCCGGCCGCGAGGTGCGCGGCCAGTTCGTCCCCCGTGGGGTGGTCGAAGACCAGCGTGAGCGGCAGCGTGAGCCCGGTGGCCCGGGTCAGCCGGTTGCGCAGCTCCACCGCGGTGAGCGAGTCGAACCCGAGGTCGAGGAAGCCGCGTTCGGTGTCTACGGCCGCCGCGTCCCGGTGCCCGAGTACGGCGGCGACCGAGGTACGGACGAGGTCGAGGACGACCCGACCGCGTTCGGCGGCAGACAGGCCCGCGACGCGCTGCCGCAGCTCCGCCTCGGCGGGGGCCGCCCCCGCACCCGGCGCGACGGCCCGGTGGGCCTCGGGGATGCCGGAGATCAGCGGGCTGGGCCGCACGGCGTGCAGGGAGGGCGCGAGCCGCGCCCAGTCCACGTCCGCGAGGACCACGGCCGGGTCGCCGCCGGCGATCTCCCGGCTGAGCGCCTCGATGGCCCGCTCGGGGTCCATGGAGCGCAGGCCGTCGCGGTCCAGGCGCCTGCGCACCTCGTCCGCGTCGGCCATGCCGCCGCCCGCCCACGCGCCCCACGCCACCGAGGTGGCGGGCAGGCCCGCGGTCCTGCGGCGCTCGGCGAGGGCGTCGAGGTGGGCGTTGGCCGCGGCGTAGTTCGCCTGGCCCGCGCCGCCGACGACACCCCCGAGCGCGCCGAACAGCACGAAGGCGTCCAGGGGCAGACCCTCCGTCAGCTCGTGCAGCGCGGTCGCGGCGTCGGCCTTGGCGCGCAGCACCGTGGCAAGACGCCGCGGGGTCAGGGAATCGTGCACGCCGTCGTCCAGGACGCCCGCCGTGTGCACGACCGCCGTCAACGGCGGCCCGTCGGCGGCGATCCGGTCGAGCAGCGCGCCGAGCGCGGTGCGGTCGGCCGCGTCGCAGGCCTCGGCCACGGCCTGGGTGCCGAGCGCGGTCAGCTCCGCCACCAACTCGGCGGCGCCCTCGGCGGCCGGTCCGCGCCTGCTCACCAGGACGACACGGTCGGCGCCCGAGCGGGCCGCCCAGCGGGCCACGTGCCCGCCCAGGGCGCCCGTGCCGCCGGTGACGAGGACGGTGCCGGTGGGACGCCATCCCTCGGGTGCGGGGGTGGTCGCGCGGACGAGCCTGCGGCCGAGGACGCCGGTGGCGCGCACGGCCACCTGGTCCTCTCCCTCGATCCCGGCGAGCACGTCGCACAGCAGGCCGACGGCGTGGGCGTCCGGGTCGGCGGGCATGTCGACCAGGCCGCCCCAGCGGTGCGGTGCCTCCAGGCACAGCACCCGGCCGAGGCCCCAGACCTGCGCCTGAGCCGGGTCGGCGACATCGCCTTCGGCCACGCCCATGGCGTCGGCGGTCACGCACCACAGCGGTGCGGACGTGTCGGCGTCACCCAGCGCCTGCGCGAGCACGAGGGTGGCGGCGGTGCCGTCCCCGCCGAGCGCGAGCAGCGACAGGACACCGTCCACGGGACCCGCGACCTGCTCGGCGAGCCGGGCCCGCTCGGGAGCCTCGGGTACGACCAACTCGACGGCGTCCACGCCCCGTTCGGCGAGACCGCGCAGTGACGCCCGTACGAGCGGGTGATCCGCGCGGGCGGCCGGGACGGCGACCGCCCAGCGGCCGAGCAGCGGCTTGTCGGCCACTCCGTCGACCCGTTCCCAGCGCACGCGGTAGCGCCACGACGCGACGGGGTCGGCCGAGGGCCGCTCGGGGGTCTCCGGCCAGAAGCGGGTGCGCTGGAACGGGTACGTCGGCAGGTCGACCCGGCGCGCCCCGGCGCCGGCGAAGAAGGCCGGCCAGTCGACGGCCACGCCGGACCGGGCGAGCCCGTCGACCAGCGCGAGCGCCTCGGGCCTGCCCTTGCGCAGCAGGGGCACGGCACCTTCGGTCAGCGCGGCGAGCACACCGTCCGGGCCGACCTCGACGAGGGTGGTGACCCCGGCGTCCCGCAGCGCGGCGACACCGTCGGCGTACCGTACGGCCTCCCGCGCGTTGCGCAGCCAGTACCCGGGCGCACCCATGTCCTCGGCGGCCCCGGTCACGGTGGACACGACGGGGATACCGGGCGCGGCGAAGGCGACGGTGTCGAGGACGCGCGCGAACTCGGCGAGCATCGGCTCCACCCGGTGCGAGTGGAAGGCATGACTCACCGTCAGCTGCTTGGTCCTGCGGCCGAGTTCGGACCAGTGGGCCGCCACGGCCAGGACCGCGTCCTCGTCGCCGGAGACGACGACCGACGACGGCCCGTTGACCGCCGCGATCCCCGCGCCCTCGACGAGCGTCGGGACGATCTCCTCCTCGGAGGCCTCCACGGCCACCATCGCGCCGCCCTGGGGCAGCGCTCCCATGAGCCGACCCCGCGCGGCGACCACGGTCACCGCGTCACGCAGCGACCAGACACCAGCGACGTGCGCGGCGACCAGCTCGCCGATCGAGTGGCCGGCCAGGAAGTCGGGGCGTACGCCCCACGACTCCAGCAGCCGGTAGAGGGCGACCTCGACGGCGAACAGCGCGGGCTGCGCGTACTCCGTGTCGTCCAGGCCCTCGCCCGAGGCGATCACCTCGCGCAGCGGACGGTCGAGGAGCGCGTCGAACTCGGCGCACACCGCGTCGAACGCCTCCGCGAACACCGGGTACACGGCTGCCAGTTCCTCGCCCATGCCCGCGCGCTGCGCGCCCTGGCCGGTGAAGAGGAACGCCGTCGAACCGTCCTCCCCGGCCGCGACCGGGTCGAGGTCGGCCAGACCGGCCAGCAGCCCGTGGTGATCGGCGCCCGTCACCACGGCGCGGTACTCGAAGCGGGACCGCGCGGTGGCGAGGGTCAGACCGATGTCGGCCGGACGCACCTCGGGGTGGGCCGTCACGAAGGCGTGCAGCCGCTCGGCCTGCGCCCGCAGGGCCGGCTCCGTACGCGCCGAGAGCAGCCACGGCACCACGGCATCGCCGTGCGGCGGTTCGGCCGCCACGGGTGCGACCGGCTCGGTGGGCCCGGTCGGCTCGGTGGGCCCGGTCGGCTCGGTGGGCCCGGTCGGCTCCGTGGGCCCGGTCGGCTCGGTGGGCCCGGTCGGCTCGCCCTCCTCGATCACGACGTGCGCGTTGGTCCCGCTCACGCCGAACGACGACACACCGGCGCGGCGGGGACGCTGCCCCGCCGGCCAGGGCTGCGGCTCGGTGAGCAGCCGTACCGCGCCCGCCGACCAGTCGACCTGCGGGGACGGCTCGGTGACGTGCAGGGTGCGCGGCAGTTCGCCCGCGTTCAGCGCGAGCACCATCTTGATGACGCCCGCGACACCGGCGGCGGCCTGGGTGTGGCCCAGGTTCGACTTGACCGAGCCGAGCCACGCGGGTTCGGCGCGGTCCTGGCCGTACGTGGCCAGGAGCGCCTGCGCCTCGATCGGGTCGCCGAGCGTGGTGCCCGTGCCGTGCGCCTCGACGGCGTCCACGTCGGACGGTTCGAGGCCGGCGTTGGCCAGCGCCTGGCGGATGACCCGCTGCTGCGAGGGGCCGTTCGGCGCGGTGAGGCCGTTGGAGGCGCCATCCTGGTTGATCGCCGTGCCGCGGACGACCGCCAGGACCTGGTGTCCGTTCCTGCGCGCGTCCGAGAGCCGCTCGACGAGCAGCATGCCCGCGCCCTCCGACCAGCCCGTGCCGTCGGCGCTGCCGGAGAAGGCCTTGCACCGGCCGTCGGCGGCCAGGCCGCGCTGGCGGGAGAAGTCGACGAACACGTCCGGGGTCGCCATGACGGTGACACCGCCGACGAGCGCCATCGAGCACTCGCCGGTACGCAGCGACTGGACGGCCCAGTGCAGGGCGACGAGCGAGGACGAGCACGCGGTGTCGACCGTGACGGCCGGGCCCTCCAGGCCGAGGACGTACGAGATGCGGCCGGAGAGCACGCTGGCGGAGTTGCCGATGCCGACGTAGCCCTCGGCGCTCTCGACGCTCGGGCGCAGCAGGGACACGTAGTCCTGGCCGTTGGTGCCGAGGAAGACGCCGACGTCCTTGCCGCGCAGCGACTTCGGGTCGAGGCCCGACCGTTCCACGGCCTCCCACGCGGTCTCCAGGGCGAGCCGCTGCTGCGGGTCCATCGCGAGCGCCTCACGCGGCGAGATCCCGAAGAACCCGGCGTCGAACTCCGCCGCGCCCTCGAGGAACCCGCCCTCACGCACGTACGACGTACCCGCGTGCTCCGGATCCGGGTGGTACAGGCCCTCGGTGTCCCAACCCCGGTCGCCCGGGAACGGGGACAGCGCCTCACGGCCCTCCGCGAGCAGCCGCCACAGGTCCTCCGGCGTCTCCACGCCGCCCGGGAGGCGGCAGGACATGCCGACGACGGCGATCGGGTCGTCGCCCGCCGTGCCGACGGCGACGGCAGCGACCGGCGCGACCCGCTCGCCCAGCAGCTCCCCGCGCAGGTGCTCGGCGAGCGCGCGCGGGTTCGGGTGGTCGAAGACCAGGGTCGCGGGCAGCCGCAGACCGGTCGCGGCGGCGAGGCGGTTGCGCAGTTCCACCGCCGTCAGCGAGTCGAAGCCCAGCTCCTTGAAGGCGTGACCGGGTGTCACGGCGTCGCCGTCCGCGTGGCCGAGGACCACGGAGGCGTGGCTGCGGACCAGGTCGAGCAGGAGCCGGTCGCGCTCGGCGGCGCCGAGCCCGGCGAGCCGCTGGGCGAGCGTGTCCTGCCCGGAAGCGGCGTCGGCGGCGCGGCGCGCGGGCCCTCGGACGAGGCCCCGCAGCAGCGCGGGGACGGGCGTGCCGCCCGTGGCGAACGACGTCAGGTCCAGCCACGCGGGCACGAGGACGGGGTCGGCGCCGCCGGTGGCTGCCCGGTCGAAGAGGGACAGCGCGTCGGCGGTGGGCAGCGGCACCACGCCGTCACGGGCGGCGCGGCGCAGGTCGGCGGTGCCGAGGTGGCCGGTCATTCCGCTGGCGTGCGCCCACAGGCCCCAGACCTGGGAGACGGCGGGCAGGCCGAGGGCGCGGCGGTGCTCGGCGAGCGCGTCCACGAACGCGTTGCCCGCCGCGTAGTTGCCCTGGCCCGGCGCCCCGAAGAGGCCTGAGGTGGAGGAGAACAGGATGAACGCGGCGAGGTCGTGACCCTGGGTCAGCCGGTGCAGGTGCCAGGCGGCGTCGACCTTGGGCCGCAGCGCGCGGTCGACCCGCTCGGGGGTCTGGGAGGCGATGACGCCGTCGTCGAGGACGCCGGCGGTGTGGACGACTCCGGTCAGCGGCCGCTCCGCGGTGATCTCCGCGATGAGCGCGGCAAGGGCCGTCCTGTCGGCGGCGTCGCACGCGGCGACGGACACCTCGGCGCCGAGGGCGCGCAGCTCCTCGGCGAGCGCGACGGCCTCGGGCGCGGCGGCGCCGCGCCGGCCGGCGAGCACGAGCCTGCGCACGCCGTGGACGGTCACCAGGTGCCTGGCGCACAGGGCGCCGAGGGTGCCGGTGCCACCCGTGACGAGGACGACGCCCTCGGGGTCCCATGCGGGCGCGGGCGCGTCGGTCAGCGGGGCGCGGACCAGGCGGGGTACGGAGGCGCGTCCCGCCCGGACGGCGATCTCCGGCTCGTCGACGGCGAGCGTCCCGGGCAGCTCCTGCAGGGCGTCCGGGCTGTCCACGTCGACGAGGACGAGCCTGCCGGGGTGCTCGGCGCGGGCCGAGCGGATCAGGCCCCAGACGGGTGCGTGCGCCAGGTCGGTGACGTCCTCCTCGCCCACGGCGACCGCGCCGTGGGTGAGGACCACGAGCCGTGTGGCGGCCAGCCGGTCCTCGGCGAGCCACTCCTGGAGCACGGCGAGCACGCGGTGCGTCGCGGCGTGCGCGGCGCCGACGACGTCCTCGACCTGCGGCGGCCTGCACGGCAGGACCAGGACGTCGGGGACGGTGTCCAGGGCGGCGACGGCGGCGACGTCCGCGTGGAGGCGGAAGCCGGGCAGCGGGAGATCGCCGAGGACGGCGATCCCGTCGGCGGTGGCGGCGGGGAGCGGTACGGGCGTCCACTCGACGCGGTACAGCTCGCGGTCCCTGGCCGACTCCGTGGCGCGGGGCTGCCGCAACTCGACGGAGTCGACCGTCAGTACGGGTGCCCCGGTGCCGTCGGTGGCGTACAGGGCGAACGTGTCCGGGCCCTTGGGAGAGAGCCGTACGCGCAGTCGGCTCGCGCCGACCGCGTGCAGGGTGACACCGCGCCAGGCACCGGGCACCAGGCCGGGGCGGACCTCCGCGAGGGCGGCGTCGAGCAGTGCGGGGTGCACGCCCCAGTCGCCCGCGCCCTCGGCGGTCACCTCGGCGACGACGTCATCGGCGCGTGCCGGTTCCCCGGCCGCGTCGACGGCGGTTCCGACGGCGGTTCCGGCGGCGGTTCGGCCGGTGAGCGCGCCGGTCGCGTGCCGGGTCCAGGGCCGGTCGTCCGAGGCGTCCTCCGGCCGGGAGAACACGGCGACCGAGCACGTACCGTCGGCCTCCTCGGTGCCCACGGTGACCTGCAGCCGCAGGGCGCCGTCGGTCGCCGCCAGGGGCGCGTCCTCGACGAGTTCGGCCAGTGCACGACCCCCGCCGGCCCAGAGCGCGAGCTCCACCGACGTGGCGGCGGACAGCGTGGTGCCGGAGGCCACCCGGCCGGTGAACACCTGGCCGCCGAGGTCCGCGAGGGCGGTGGCGGCGGCGAGCAGCGGGTGTCCGGCGTCGGCCAGGCCGAGGCCGGAGGCATCGCCCGCCGCCACCGGTCCCTCCGGCCAGAAGCGGCGGCGCTGGAAGGCGTACGTGGGCAGCTCGACGTGGCGGCCGCCCTGGCAGACGGTGGCCCAGTCGACGGGTACACCGCGTACGGCGGCCTCGGCGAGCGAGGTGAGGAAGCGGCGCGGGCCGTCCTCGTCGCGGCGCAGCGAACCGATCGCCGTGGCGGACGCGTCGACGGCGTCCGCCGTCTCCTGGACGGCCGAGGTCAGCACGGGGTGCGGGCTGACCTCCACGAAGACGGTACGGCCGTCGTCGAGCAGGGCGCGGACGACGGGCTCGAACCGGACGGTCTCACGGAGGTTCCGGTACCAGTAGCCCGCGTCGAGCGAGGCCGTGTCGAGCGGTCCACCGGTCAGCGTCGAGTGGAAGGGGACGTCGGAGGAGCTCGGCCGCACGTCCGCGAGGACGGTCAGGAGTTCGGCCTCGATCGACTCGACGTGGGCCGAGTGGGACGCGTAGTCCACCGGGATCCGTCGCGTCCGCACACCCTCGGCCGCACAGGCGGCCGTCAGCTCGTCCAACGCGTCCGGATCACCCGACACCACCGTCGCGGCGGGCCCGTTGAGCGCGGCGACCGAGACACGACCGGCCCACGGCACGATCCGCTCCGCCACGGCGTCGGCCGAAAGCGCGACCGACAACATGCCGCCCTGACCGGCCAACCGCTCACCGATCACCTTCGACCGCAGGGCCACGACCCGAGCGCCGTCGGACAGCGACAGGGCACCGGCGACGCACGCGGCGGCGATCTCACCCTGCGAGTGACCGACCACGGCCGACGGCACCACACCGTGCGCCCGCCACACCTCGGCCAGCGACACCATCACGGCCCACAACACCGGCTGCACCACGTCGACGCGGTCGAAGCCGGGTGCTCCCTCGGTCTCCCGGACCACGTCCAGCAGCGACCAGTCGACGAACGGGGACAGCGCGGCGGCACACTCCGCCATCCGCGCCGCGAACACCGGGGAAGAATCGAGCAGGTCCACGGCCATGCCGCGCCACTGCGCGCCCTGTCCGGGGAAGACGAACACGACGCCCGGGTCCGCGGCGTCGGCGGTGCCGGTGACCACGGAGTCCGCGGGCTCCCCGGCCGCCAGCGCGGTCAGGCCGCGCAGCGCCTGCGCGCGGTCGGCGGCGACGACGACCGCGCGGCGCGGCAGCGACGCCCGGGAGGCGGCCAACGACCAGGCCACGTCCACCGGTTCGAGCCCGGGCTCGGCGTCGATCCGCTCGGCGAGCCGGGCGGCCTGCGCGGCCAGGGCCGCGTCCGACCGCGCGGACAGGGTCCAGGGCACCCAGCGCGGGGCGACATCACGCTCGGCCGGCGCGGCCGGCTCCTCGGGGGCCTCTTCGAGGACCAGGTGCGCGTTCGTGCCGCTGGCGCCGAAGGACGAGACGCCCGCGCGGCGCGGCCGGTCGGACCGGGTCCACGACTCGGCCTCGGTCACCAGCTCGACGGAACCGGACGCCCAGTCGATGTGCGGGGAGGGCGCGTCCACGTGCAGCGTCCTCGGGACCTCGCCCTCGCGGAGCGCGAGCACCATCTTGATGACTCCCGCCACTCCGGCGGCGGGGCCGGTGTGGCCGATGTTGGACTTGAGCGAGCCGAGTCGCAGCGGCCGTTCGCGGTCCTGCCCGTAGGTGGCCAGCAGGGCGTTGGCCTCGATCGGGTCGCCCAGGGTCGTACCGGTGCCGTGTGCCTCGACGACGTCCACGTCGGACGCGGCGAGGCCCGAGGCTGCGAGCGCGGCGCGGATGACCCGCTGCTGCGCCGTGCCGTTGGGCGCGGTGAGCCCGGAGGACGCGCCGTCCTGGTTGATCGCAGAGCCACGCACCACGGCCAGGACGGGGTGGCCGTTGCGGCGCGCGTCCGAGAGCCGTTCCAGGAGCACGACACCCGCGCCCTCGGACCAGCCGATGCCGTCGGCCGCAGCGGCGAACGCCTTGCAGCGGCCGTCGGGGGAGAGACCGCGCTGCCGCGAGAACTCCACGAACGCGCGCGGGGTCGACATGACCATCACGCCGCCGGCGAGCGCGAGCGAGGACTCGCCGCTGCGCAGCGACTGCCCCGCGAGGTGCAGCGCGACCAGCGACGAGGAGCAGGCGGTGTCGACGCTGATCGCCGGGCCTTCGAGTCCGAGGGTGTAGGAGACCCGTCCGGACAGCACGCTGGCGTAGTTGCCGGTGCCGAGCAGCCCCTCGTCCACGCCGTTGCGCACCACGCCGTGACGCGTGTCGTAGCGCTGGTCGGTGACGCCGGCGAACACGCCCGTGGCGGAGCCGCGCAGCCCGAGCGGGTCGATGCCCGCGCGCTCGAACGCCTCCCACGCCATCTCCAGGAACAGGCGCTGCTGCGGATCCATCGCCAGCGCCTCGCGCGGGCTGACGCCGAAGAACGCGGCGTCGAAGTCGGCGGCACCGCCGAGGAATCCACCCTTGCTCAGATAGCTGCTGCCCGCCTTGTCGGGATCGGGGTCGTAGAGGCCGTCGAGGTCCCAGCCCCGGTCGGCGGGGAAGTCGCCGATGACCTCGCGGCCCTCGGCCAGTACGCGCCACAGGTCGTCGGGGCCTTCGACGCCTCCGGGGAACCGGCAGGCCATGGCGACCACGGCCAGCGGCTCGTCCGTGGCGGTCGCGCGGACGGGGGCGGGAACGGAGGCGCGTACCGGGGTGGCGGCGGGCGCGGGAACGGCAGGCGCGGGAACGGCGGTGCGTACGGGGGTACGGGCCGTGGTGGGCGGCGTCGCCGGGGCGCTCTCCAGCTCGGCGAGCAGGTGCGCGGCGAGCGCGGCGGGGTCGGGGTGGTCGAAGACGACGGTCGTCGGCAGGCTCAGGCCGGTCGCCTCGTTCAGCGCGGTCCGCAGGCGCAGTGCGGCCAGGGAGTCGAAGCCGAGGTCGCTGAAGCCGCGCTGCGGCTCGACGGCCGCCGGGTCGGCGTGGCCGAGCACCACGGCGGTCCGGGCGCGCACCAGGTCGAGCGCTTTGCGGCGGCGGTCGGCCGCGGGCAGCCCGGCGAGGCCGTCGCGCCAGGTCGTGGTGGAGTCGGCTTCGGCGGGCAGCTCCACGGGGGCGGCCACGGCCGTCGGGCGGACGATGCCGTCGACCGGAGGCCAGTAGCGCTCGCGCTGGAAGGCGTACGTCGGCAACTCGACCGCCCGCGCGCCCGTACCGGCGTGGAACGCGGCCCAGTCGACCCGTACGCCGCCGACATGGGCCTCGGCCAGATTGCCGAGGAGGGTCGGCAGGCCGCCGCTGTCACGCCGCAGCGAGCCCACCACGACAGCGGTGGCGTCGGCGGCCTCGACGGCTTCCTGCGTGCCGACGGCAAGGACCGGGTGGGGACTGGACTCGACGAAGCCCCGGTAGCCCTGGGCGAGAAGGCCCGCCACCGCGTCGGCGTACCGCACCGGCTCCCGCAGGTTCCGGAACCAGTACTCGGCGTCCAGCGCCGTGCCTTCGATCCAGCCGCCCGTCACGGTCGAGAACAGCGGGACGGTTCCCGCCGTGGGGACGACGTCGGCGAGGTCGGCGATCAAACGGTCGCGCAGCACGTCGACGGCGGGCGAGTGGGAGGCGTAGTCCACCGCGATGCGCCGGGCACGCACCCCCTTCTCCCCGCAGAGGGCGGCCAGTTCGTCGAGGGCGGTCGCCTCGCCCGCGACGACGACGGAACCCGGGCTGTTCACCGCCGCGACCACCGCGCGGCCCGCCCAGGGCTCCAGCAGCTCCCGCGCCGTGGCCTCCGGCGCGGCGACGGACAGCATCCCGCCCGAACCCGCGAGGCTCACCAGGCCCAGCCCGCGCAGGGCCACGACCCGCGCGCCGTCCGACAGCGACAGGGCGCCGGCGACGCACGCGGCGGCGATCTCACCCTGCGAGTGCCCCACCACGGCCGACGGCACCACACCGTGCGCCCGCCACACCTCGGCCAGCGACACCATCACGGCCCACAACACCGGCTGGACGACGTCGACCCGGTCCAGGTCGACCCCGTCCCGGACCACATCGAGCAGCGACCACTCGACGTACGGAGCCAAGGCCTCGGCGCACTCCGCCATCCGGGCGGCGAACACCGGGGAGGAATCGAGGAGTTCCGCCCCCATACCCACCCACTGCGAACCCTGACCAGGGAAGACGAACGCCACCCGGCCATCGCCGCCCGCGACACCCCGCACCACACCAGGCGCCTCAACACCCGATGCCAGCGCGGAAAGACCGGCCAACAGCTCGGCCCGGCCCCCACCGAGCACCACACCACGATGCCCCAGCACCGAACGCGTCGTACCCAGCGCCAACGCCACATCGCGCGGATCGGCATCGAGCGCCGAGCCGTGCGCGGCAAGACGCTCCGCCTGCGCACGCAGACCCGCGGCCGAATCGGCCGACAGGATCCAGGGCACCACCGGCAGATCCCGCACCGCGGGCTCCACGGGCGGAGCCTCGAACGGCGGCTCCTGCTCCAGCACCACATGCGCGTTCGTGCCGCTGACACCGAACGACGACACACCCGCCCGACGCGGAGCTCCCGTCTCGGGCCACTCCCGCGCCTCGGTCAGCAGCTCCACCGCGCCCGCAGACCAGTCCACGTGCGGCGACGGCTCGTCCACATGCAGCGTCCGAGGCAGCACACCATGCCGCATCGCCTGCACCATCTTGATCACACCCGCCACACCCGCAGCAGCCTGCGCATGGCCGATGTTCGACTTCACCGAGCCGAGCAGCAACGGCCGCTCCCGGTCCTGACCGTACGCGGCCAACAACGCCTGCGCCTCGATGGGATCGCCAAGGCGCGTCCCCGTGCCGTGCGCCTCCACCGCGTCCACGTCCGAGGACGCGAGACCCGCGTCCGCCAACGCCTGGCGCACCACGCGCTGTTGGGAGGGGCCGTTGGGGGCGGTGAGGCCGCTGCTCGCACCGTCCTGGTTGATGGCGCTGCCGCGCACGACGGCCAGGACGGGGTGGCCGTTGCGGCGCGCGTCCGACAGCCGTTCCAGGACCAGCAGTCCGACGCCCTCGCCGAAGCCGAAGCCGTCGGCGGCCGCGGCGAACGCCTTGCAGCGGCCGTCGGCGGCCAGCGCGCGCTGGCGGCTGTACTCGGTGAACACGGCAGGGGTCGACAGGACGGTCGCGCCGCCCGCGAGCGCCATCGTGGACTCGCCGGAGCGCAGCGACCTCACCGCGAGGTGCAGCGCGACCAGCGACGACGAGCAGGCCGTGTCGATGGACACGGCCGGGCCCTCCAGGCCCAGGGTGTAGGCGAGTCGGCCGGACAGCACGCTGGGCGAGGTGCCGGTGACGACGTAGCCCTCCAGCTGGGTGCCGGCGGCACCGGCGATGTCGGAGTAGTCCTCGCTGCTGAATCCGACGTACACGCTGGTCGCGGTTCCGCGCAGGCCGTCGGGGTCGATCCCGGCGCGCTCCAGCGCCTCCCACGCGGTCTCCAGGACCAGCCGCTGCTGCGGGTCCATCGCCAGCGCCTCGCGGGGGCTGACCCGGAAGAAGCCCGCGTCGAACCCGGCGGCGTCGGTGAGGAAGCCGCCTTCACGGGCGTACGAGGTGCCCGGCCGGTCGGGGTCCGGGTCGTAGACCGATGCCATGTCCCAGCCGCGGTCGGTGGGGAACGCCGAGACCGCGTCGGTCTCGTTCGCGATCAGCTCCCACAGGTCCTCGGGGGACGCGACGCCGCCGGGGTAGCGGCAGGCCATGCCGACGATCGCGATGGGCTCGCTGTCGCGGCTCTCGACCTCCCGCAGCCTGCGCCGGGTGGTCTGCAGGTCACCGGTGACCTGCTTGAGGTAGCTGAGCAGCTTCGCCTCGTCGGCCTTGGGCGCACCCCCAGGTCGGTCGGTCTGCTCGGTCATGCGATCCCCCGGTCGATCAGGTCGAACAACTCGTCTGCGGTGGCGGCGTCAAGCGCGGCCGCGTCGGATGCTTCTGCGGACTCGGCGGCGTCCCAGCGGGAGGCCAGTCGGCGCAGGTGCTCCGCGACGCGCGTCCGGTCGGCTCCGTCGGCGGGCAGCGCGGCGAACGCCCCCTCCAGGCGGGCCAGTTCGGCGATGAGCCGGTCGGCGGCCGCCCCTTCGGCCTCGCTCGGCATCAGGGACGCGAGCAGGTGGTCGGCGAGCGCGGCCGGCGTCGGGTGGTCGAAGACCAGCGTGGTCGCCAGGCGCAGCCCGGTGGCCGCGCCGAGCCGGTTGCGGAGCTCGACGGCGGTCAGCGAGTCGAAGCCCAGCTCCTTGAAGCCGCGCGCGAAGTCCACGGCGCCCGGTCCCGCGTACCCGAGTACGTCGGCGGCGTGGCCGCAGACGACGTCGAGCAGGGCGTGCGCGCGCTCGGTCTCCGGCAGCGCGGCGATCCGCGCGACGAGGGCCGCGGCGTCGTCGACGGGGCGTGCGGCCTGGGAGGCGGCCGGCCCGGCCGGGGCTCCGGTCAGGCCGCGCAGCAGCCGGGGCGCCGCTCCGGCGCGCAGGGCGGCGAGGTCGAGTCGCGCGGTGACGGTCACCGCGTCCCCGGTGCGGGTGGCCGCGTCGAAGAGGGCCAGGCCCTCGGCCGAGGCCATCGCCACGATGCCGCCCCGGCCCGCCCGTGCCACGTCGGCGGCGTCGAGGTGACCGGTCAGGCCGGTGGCGTCGGCCCACAGGCCCCAGGCGAGCGAGGTCGCGGGCAGTCCCTCGGCGCGGCGGCGCTCGGCGAGGCCGTCGAGGAACGCGTTCGCGGCCGCGTAGTTGGCCTGGGCGGGCGTGCCGAGGGTGGCGGCCGCGGAGGAGAACAGGACGAACGAGGACAGGCCGCGGTCCCGGGTCGCCTCGTGCAGGTGCTGGACGGCGTCGACCTTCGGGCGCAGTACGGCGGGCAGCCGTTCGGCGGTCAGCGCGGTGAGCACGCCGTCGTCGAGGGCGCCGGCGGTGTGCACGACGGCGGTCAGCGGCTGCTCGGCGGGCAGGCTCGCCAGGAGCGCGTCGACGTCGGCGCGCTCCGTGACGTCGCACCGCGCGAACCGGGCGGTGGCGCCCGACTCGGCCAGTTCCGCGACCAGTTCGGCGGCTCCCGGCGCGTCGGCGCCCCGGCGGCTGGCGAGGACCAGGTGCCGTGCGCCGTGCTCGGCGACCAGGTGCCGGGCCAGCATGCCGCCGAGGACGCCCGCGCCGGTGAGCAGCACGGTGCCGTCGGCGTAGGGGGCGACGGTGAACACGATCTTGCCGGTGTGGCGTGCCTGCGCCATGAACCGCAGCGCGGCGCGGGCGTCGGAGAGCGGCCAGGTGCGGGTGGGCAGGCCGCGCACCTCGCCGGCGGCGACGTGGGCGACGACCTCGGTCAGCAGGCCCTGGATGCGCTCGGGGCCCGCTTCCATCAGGTCGAAGGCGCGGTACGTGATGCCGGGCAGGGCCGCGGGGTCGCGGCGGTCGGTCTTGCCGAGCTCGACGAACCGGCCGCCGTCGGCGAGCAGTTCGAGGGAGGCGTCGGTGAGCTCGCCCGCCAGCGAGTTGAGCACGACGTCCACGGCCGGGAACCGCTGGGCGAACTCGGTGGTCCGCGAGGACGCGATGTGCTCCTCGTCCAGGCCTTCCGCGCGCAGCACCCCGTGCTTGGCCGGGCTCGCCGTGGCGAAGACCTCCGCGCCGAGCAGCCGGGCGAGCCGGACCGCGGCCAGACCGACGCCGCCTGCGGCGGCGTGCACGAGGACGCGGTCCCCGGGCCGTACGTCGGCGAGGTCGACCAGGGCGTAGCGGGCGGTGGCGTACGCGGACGGCAGTGCCGCGGCCTCCACCCAGGTCCAGCCCTCGGGGACCGGTACGACGAGGCGGCGGTCCACGACGGCCAGCGGTCCGAACCCGCCCGGCACCATGCCGAGTACGCGGTCGCCCACGGCCAGGTCGGTCACGTCGGCGCCGACTTCGAGCACGGTGCCCGCGGCCTCGGAGCCGATGGCGTCGACCTCGTCGGGGTACATGTCGAGGGCGCACAGCACGTCGCGGAAGTTCAGGCCCGCCGCCCGTACGGCGATGCGGATCTGACCGGGTGCGAGCGGGGCGGTGGCGTCGGGCGCGGCGACGGCGTCGACGCCGTCGATGGAGCCGGGCCGCACGACGTCGACGCGCCAGGCGTCCGCCCCGGTGGGCGGCCGCAGCGTGTCGTCGGCCGCGCGGGCCAGGCGTGCGACGGACAGCTGCCCCTCACGGAGCGCGGACTGCGGCTCGTCGCCGATGGTCGGTACGGCGCGTAGCGAGTCGGCCGCGCCGTCGGTGTCGACGAGCAGGAAGCGGTCGGGGTGCTCGGTCTGCGCGGACCGTACGAGGCCCCAGACGGCGGCGGCGGCCGGGTCGGGCGCCTCGCCGGGCAGGACCGCGACGGCGCCGCGCGTCACCACGGCGAGCCGGGCGGCGGCGAACCGCTCGTCGGCGAGCCACTCCCGCAACAGGCCGAGCACCTCGGCGGTCACCCGGTGGGTGTCACCGACCGCATCGGCGCCGGTCGTCACGGGAGCGAGGACGAGCTCCGGTACGGAGGTGAGGTCGGCGAGCGTGGCGTGCAGGGGGCCTTCGAGGCCCGCCGCGTCCGCTCCGACCACGGCGCGGCTCGTCGCGGTGCCCGGCTCGGCGGCCACCCAGTCCACGCGGAACTGCGCGTCCCGGGTGCCCGCGGCCGTCGCGGCGCGCAGCTGGTCGGCCGACGCGGGCCGCAGCCGCAGCGCGGACAGCTCCACGACGGGCGTGCCGTCGGTGTCGGTCGCGGTGAGTCGTACCTCGTCGCCGCCGACGCGTGCGGCGCGCACCCGCAGCACGCGGGCGGCGCTCGGCCGCACCGTCACGCCGCTCCAGGAGAACGGCAGCAGCACCGGGGAGTCGTCGGGCTCGGCGGCGAGGACGGCCTGGGTGGCGGCATCGAGCAGCGCCGGGTGGACCGCGAACCCCGCCGCGTCGACGCCCTCGGGCAGCTCGACCTCGGCGAAGACCTCGGCGCTCTCAGGGCTTTCCACGTTCTCGGCGGCGCGGCGCCACAGCGTCCGCAGCCCGCGGAAGGCGGGGCCGTAGCCGAAGCCGCGTCCGGCGAACCGGTCGTACACCCCGTCCAGGGACGCGGGCTGCGCGTCGGCGGGCGGCCACGGTCCCTCGACGGCCGCGAGCGGCTCGTCCTGGGCAAGCACGCCCGAGGCGTGCGGGGTCCAGTCGCCGTCGGCGAGCGCGTGGACGGCGACGGCGCGCCGGCCGCCCTCGTCGGCGCCGCGGACGGTCACGCGCAGGGCGAGCCCGTCGGCGGGCACGCCGATCGGGGCGGCGAGGGTGAGTTCCTCGATCCGGCCGCAGCCCAGCCGGGCGCCCGCGTGGGCGACCAGTTCGAGGACGGCCGTGCCCGGCACGACGACCGTGCCCAGGACGGCGTGGTCGGCCAGCCACGGGTACGCGTCGGGGGTGATCCGGCCGGAGAGGACGAGGCCGCCGTCGTCGGGCAGTTCGACCTCGGCACCGGCCAGCGGGTGTCCGCCCGCGACGAGGCCGACGGCGGCGAGGTCGCCGGCGCCCGCCGTCCCGGGGGTGAGCCAGTAGCGTTCGCGCTGGAAGGCGTACGTGGGCAGCTCGACCGGTCGCGCGCCGGAGGCGTCGAACAGCGGCCGCCAGTCGACCGGCACGCCTGCCGCGGCCACCTCGGCCAGGGACAGGGTGAACCGCTGCTGGTCGCTCTCGTCCCGGCGCAGGGTCGCGGCGACGTGCAGCTCCACGCCCTCGGCCTCGGCGGTCTGCTGCATGGCGACGGTCAGGACGGGGTGCGGGCTCACCTCGACGAAGCCGCGGTAGCCCTCGGCCAGGAGTCCCTGTACGGCGTCGGCGAAGCGCACGGGCTCGCGCAGGTTCCGGTACCAGTAGCGGGTGTCCAGCTCGCTGCCGTCGACCCAGTCGGCGGTCACCGTGGAGTAGAGCGGAATCTCGCTGTCGCGGGGCCTGATGCCCTTCAGCTCGCCGAGGAGCCGCTCGCGGACGGCCTCGACCTGCGGGGAGTGCGACGCGTAGTCGGCGGCGACGCGGCCCGCGCGCAGGTTCTCGTCGTCGCAGAGGTCGAGCAGCTCCTCCAGCGCCTCGCGCTCGCCCGCGACCACCAGGGACCGGGGGCTGTTGACCGCGGCCACGCCGAGCCGGCCCGCCCAGCGCTCCACCATCTTCTCGACGTCGGCGGCGGGCGCCGACACGAAGCCCATGCCGCAGCGGCCGGGCAGGTCGACGACGGCCTTCGCGCGCAGGGCGACGATCTTCGCCGCGTCCTCCAGGGTGAGGGCGCCGGCGACGCACGCGGCGGCGATCTCGCCCTGCGAGTGCCCGACCACGGCGGACGGCACGACACCATGGGCCCGCCACACCTCGGCCAGCGACACCATCAGCGCGAAGAGCACCGGCTGCACCACGTCCACGCGGCGCAGCGGCGGCGCGCCCTCGACGCCGCGCAGGACGTCGACGACCGACCAGTCGAGGTACGGGGCGAGGGCGCGTTCGCACGCGGCCATCTTCTCGGCGAACACCGGTGAGGTGTCGAGGAGTTCCACGCCCATGCCGAGCCACTGCCCGCCCTGGCCGGCGAAGACGAAGACCACGCGGCCGTCGGCCCCCGCGGTGCCGCGCACGACGGCCGGGTCGGCGCCGCCGGAGGCCAGCACGTCGAGGCCGGCGAGGAGTTCGGCGCGGTCACGGCCCACGACCGCCGCGCGGTGGTCGAACGCCGTGCGTCGGGTCACCAGCGACAGGCCCACGTCCGCGGGGGTCAGCTCGGGGTCGGCGGCGACGAAGGTGCGCAGCCGGGCGGCCTGGGCGCGCAGCGCGTCCTCGGTGCGCGCGGACAGCGTCCACGGCACGGGCACGGTCACGGCCTCCGCCCCCGCGCCGGTCTCGGGAGCTCCGGCCTCAGGGGTCTCGGGCGCTTCCGCCGGTACGGGCTGCGGGGCCTCCTGCACGATCACATGGGCGTTGGTCCCGCTCACGCCGAACGAGGACACACCCGCCCGGCGCGGCCGGTCGGTGCGCGGCCAGTCCCGGGCCTCGGTCAGCAGCTCCACCGCACCCGACACCCAGTCCACGTGCGGCGACGGCGCGTCCACGTGCAGGGTCTTCGGCAGCACGCCGTTCCGCAGCGCGAGGACCATCTTCATGACGCCGCCGACGCCCGCCGCGGCCTGCATGTGGCCGAGGTTGGACTTGAGCGAGCCCAGCCAGAGCGGCCGGTCGCGGTCCTGCCCGTACGAGGCGAGCAGTGCCTGCGCCTCGATCGGGTCGCCCAGCTTGGTGCCGGTGCCGTGGCCCTCGACCGTGTCCACGTCGGCGGCGCGCAGGCCCGCGTCGGCGAGCGCCTGCCGCACCACGCGCTGCTGGGCCGCGCCGCTCGGCGCGGTCAGGCCGTTGGACGCGCCGTCCTGGTTGGTCGCGCTGCCGGTCAGCAGCGCCAGGACCTCGTGTCCGTTGCGGCGCGCGTCGGAGAGGCGTTCGAGCAGCAGCACGCCGACGCCCTCGGACCAGCCCAGGCCCTCGGCGGCCTTGGCGTAGGAGCGGCTGCGGCCGTCGGCGGAGAGGCCGCCCTGCTTGGTGAAGTCGACGAACAGCTCGGGGGTGTGCATGACGGTCACGCCGCCCGCGAGCGCCATCGTGGACTCGCCCGAGCGCAGCGAGCGTACGGCCATGTGGATGGCCACCAGCGAGGACGAGCACGCCGTGTCGACCGTGACCGCGGGACCCTCCAGGCCCAGCACATAGGCGATGCGCCCGGAGAGGACGCTGGAGAGACGGCCGGTCAGCGCGTGGCCGTCGCCGCCCTCGGGGATGCCCGAGAGCAGCGAGGAGTACGACTGGGCGTTGGCGCCGACGAACACGCCGACCTTGCCGCCGCGCCACGAGCCGGGCTCGACGCCCGCGCGCTCCAGCGCCTCCCAGGAGGTCTCCAGGAGCAGCCGCTGCTGCGGGTCCATCAGCTGCGCCTCGCGCGGGCTGATGCCGAAGAACCCGGCGTCGAAGAGGGCGACGTCCTCCAGGAAGCCGCCGTGCCGGGTGAGGCTGGCCGCCGGTCCCGACCGGTCGGCGAGCCCGGCGAGGTCCCAGCCTCGGTCCTCGGGGAAGGACGAGATCGCGTCGCGCCCCTCGGCGACGACCTGCCACAGCTCGTCGGGCGTGGTGATCCCGCCCGGGTAGCGGCAGGCCATGCCGACCACCGCGATCGGATCGTCGTCGTCGGCGCGCCGCACGGGCTCGTCGTCGTCGGCGAGGGCGACGTGCTTCCCGCCCGCCGCGTCGACCAGCACGTCCGCAAGGGCGCGCGCGGTCGGGTAGTCGTAGATGGCCGTCGTCGGCAGCTTGACGCCGGTGATCCGGCTGAGCCGCAGCAGCAGCTGTACGGCGGTCAGGGAGCGCAGTCCCAGCTCGCGGATGGCGCGGTCGGGGTGCACGTCATCGGCGGTGCCGATCTCGAGCACCTCGGCGACCTGGGCCAGTACGAGGTCGAGCACGAGGCGGCGCCGCTCGGGCTCGGGCAGACCGCCGAGACGGTGGGCGAGTGCGGGCAACTGACCGGCCGGTGAGGCGTCCAGCGACTCAGGCATGGGTGGTCCCCTCCAGCGGGTCCGAGATCGGGAGAGTGGAAACGGGCAGGGCGGGATCGGTGAGCGCGGCGGCAAGCAGCGCGGCGGTGTCCGCGAGGAGGACGTCGACGGTGGCCTGGTCGAGTACGGCGGCGCGGTGCACGACGTGCCCGGTGAGGCCTCCGTCGGGGTCCTCGACGAGGTGTACTTCGAGGTTCCAGCGGGCGTACACGCGCTCGCCGGCGAACGGCTCGACGCGCACTCCGGGCAGGCGCAGCTCGCCCAGCTCGACGTTGACGAGCTGGAACACCACGTCCACCAGCGGCTGCTCCGGGTCGAGGCCCAGGCCCTCGGCGACCCGCTCCCACGGCAGGGCCTGGTGGGCGTACGCGTCGACCGAGGTCGTGTGGACGCGGCCGAGGAGTTCGGCGAAGGTCGGGTCGCCGCCGAAGCCGACGCGCAGGGGCACGAAGTTGGCGAAGAAGCCGATGAGGCCCTCCACCTCGGCCCGGGTGCGGCCCGCCACGGGCGAACCCACGGCGAGGTCGTCGGAGCCGGTGTGCCGTGCGAGCGTCGCGGTGAACGCGGCGAGCAGGGTCATGTAGAGCGTGGCCCCGTGCGCGGCGCCGACCTGCCGGGCGGTGTCGACCAGTTCGGCGGGCAGCCGCCACTCGGTCAGCACACCGGCGTCGTCCCGGGCCGTCACGGCCCGGGCGCCGGGCAGCACGAGGGGCCGAAGCCCACCGAGCCGGTCGCGCCAGTGGTCGAGCTGCTCGTCGAGTACGGCTCCGGTCAGCCAGGACCGCTGCCATGCGGCGAAGTCGCCGTACTGGACAGGCAGTTCGGGCAGTTCCGGTGCGCGGCCCTCGCGCAGCGCCTCGTACGCCCGGGACAGCTCCGACCAGAGCACGCCCTGCGACCAGCCGTCCGTGGCGATGTGATGCACCGTCAGCATCAGGACGTGGTCGTCGGGAGCGATCCGCAGCAGCGACGGCCGGAGCACCGGGCCCCTGACCAGGTCGAAGGGCCGGGCGGCCTCCTCGCCCGCCGCGGCGCGCGCGGCCGCCTCGTCCGGTACGTCCACGGCGAGGAGTTCGATCCCGACGGCGGGCAGCACGACCGTCGTCGGCTCGTCGCCCGGTACGAACACCGTGCGCAGCACCTCGTGCCTGCGGACGACCTCGGTCACCGCGCGGCCGAGCAGCTCCACGTCCAGGGCGCCCCGGATCCGTACGGCCAGCGGGATCGTCCACATCGCGTCGTCCGGGTCCGCCTCGTGCAGGCTCCACAGCTGGCGCTGGGTCAGCGAGAGCGGCAGCGGCCTGTCCCGCTCCACCGGCACCAGCGGCGGCACGGCCGAGCGCGGCGCGGTGGCCGCGACCTCGGCGAGCGCGCGCGGCGTGCGGTGGTGGAACAGCTCGCGCAGGGACACCTCGACGCCGAGCACCTCGCGGATGCGGGCGACCGTGCGGGCCGCGACCAGCGAGTGCCCGCCCAGGGCGAAGAAGTCGTCGTCGACACCGACCCGTTCGGCTTCGAGGACCTCGCGGAAGATGCCGCAGAGGGCCTCCTCCTCGCGGCTGCCCGCCGCGGCGAAGCCCACGTCGAGGGCGGTGCGCAGGTCGGGCGCGGGCAGCGCGCCACGGTCGACCTTGCCGGTGGTGGTCAGCGGGAACGCGTCGAGCGCGACGAACGCGGACGGCACCATGTAGTCCGGTACGGCCTCGGCGAGGTGCGCGCGCAGCCGCGCGGGCAGGTCGCGGTCGACCCCGGGGGCGGGTACGACGTAGCCGACGAGCCGCTTGACGCCCGGGGCGTCCTCGCGGGCGACGACGACGGCGCGCGCCACCTCGGGGTGGCGCAGCAGCACGGCCTCGACCTCGCCGAGTTCCACCCGGAAGCCGCGGACCTTGACCTGGTGGTCGAGCCGGCCCAGGAACTCCAGGCTGCCGTCCGCCCGCCAACGGCCCAGGTCGCCCGTGCGGTAGAGGCGGGATCCCGCCGGTCCGAAGGGGTTGGGCACGAACTTCGCCGCGGTCAGCTCCGGCTTGCCGACGTAGCCGCGCGCGAGGCCTGGGCCCGCGAAGCACAGCTCGCCCGCCACGCCCACGGGCACGGGCCGCAGCTCGCGGTCGAGCACGTACGCACGGGAGTTGTCGACCGGCCACCCGAGGTGGGCGGTGTCGGGCCAGTCGGCGACGTCGGCGGGCAGGGTGAAGGCGGTGACGACCTGGATCTCGGTCGAGCCGTAGTGGTTGTGGATGCGCAGCTCCGGCCGGGCGGCGCAGAACTCCCGCAGCGCGGCGTCCAGCGACAGCGGCTCGCCGGCCTGCGACATGTGCCGCAGGGAGGTCAGCCGGGCGCGGCCCGCGTTGGCCTCCTCGGCGAGCGCGCGGATCATCAGGTTCGGTACGAAGACCTGCTCGACGGCCCGCTCGTCCAGCCAGCGGGCGAAGCGTGCCGGGTCGCGGCGCACCTCGTCGGCGGGGATGACCAGCGTCTCGCCGTAGAGCAGCGCGGAGAGGACCTCCTGCACCGAGACGTCGAAGGTGAGGGCGGTGAACTGCGCGGTGCGCGTGCCGGGGCCGCCGGGGACGGCCTTCTTCTGCCAGGCCAGCATGTTCACCACGCACCGCGCGGGCATGGCGATGCCCTTGGGGGTGCCGGTGGAGCCCGAGGTGTAGACGACGTACGCGAGTGAGTCGGGCCCGGGGACGGCACCCGGCTCGGCGTCGGTGCCGGTCTCGGACAGGCCGTCCGGCCCGTCCAGCAGGACCAGCGCGGTGTCGTCGGCGAACACGCCCGCGTGGGCGCGCTCGGTGACGGCCACGGCCATCCCCGCGTCGTCCACGATGAGCCGGACCCGCTCGGCGGGGTGGGTCGGGTCGATCGGCACGTACGCCGCGCCCGCCTTCAGGATGCCGACGAGCCCCACGATCATCGCGGTGCTCCGGTCCAGGCAGAGCCCGACGAGGTCGTCCGGGCGCACCCCTCGGGCGCGCAGCCGTCGGGCGACCCGGTCGGCGGCGCGGCCCAGTTCGGCGTAGGTGAGGGTGTCTTCGCCGTACTCCACGGCGCGTGCGTCCGGCGTGCGGGCGACCTGCTCGTCGAAGAGCTCGGCGAGCGACGCGTCCCGGTACGGCACCTCCGTGTCGTTCCAGCCCTCCAGGAGCTGGTGGCGGTCGGCGTCGTCCAGGAGGGAGACCGTGGACAGCGGCGCGTCCGGGTCGGCGAGCGCGGCGCGCAGGACGACGGTGAGGTGGTGCAGCAGCCTGCGTACGGTCTCGGCCTCGAAGAGCGCCGTGGCGTGCAGGACCGTGCCGCGGACGCGGTCGCCGTCCTCGGTCAGGTGCACCTCCAGGTCGACGCGGGTGAACGCGTGCTCGTCGAGCAGCGGTTCGAGCCGCGCCCCGCCGAGCCGGTCGCCCTTGTCGCCGGGGGCCCGCATGAGCTGGAAGACCACCTGCACCAGCGGGTTGCGGGAGAGGTCGCGCTCGGGTGCGAGCGCCTCCACCAGGTTCTCGAACGGCAGGTCCTGGTGCTCCATGGCACCGACCGCCGACTCGCGTACCCGGCCGAGCAGTTCCCGGAAGGTCGGGTCGCCGGACAGGTCGGTCCGCAGCACGAGCATGTTGACGAAGAAGCCGATCAGCCGCTCCACCTCGGCGCGGGTGCGGCCCGCGACGGGCGTGCCGACGGCGACGTCCTCGGTGCCGGCGAAGCGCGCGAGGGTGAGGGAGAACGCGGCGAGCAGCGTCATGTAGAGCGTGGCGCCCTCGTCGTCGCCGAGTGCCCGCGCGGCGCGGACCAGGTCCTCGGGCAGCTCCCACGACTGGGAGGCGCCGGCCGAGGTGGCCAGGGCGGGACGCGGGTGGTCGAGCGGCAGTTCCAGCGGGCGTACGCCTGCGAGCCGGTCGCGCCAGTACTCCACGTGCCGGTCGAGCACGGCACCGTCGAGGTGCGCGCGCTGCCAGACGGCGAAGTCGCCGTACTGCACGGGCAGTTCGGGCAGGACGGGCTCGCGCCCTTCGAGCGCGGCGGTGTACGCCTCGGCCAGCTCGCCCCAGAAGACCGCGTGCGACCAGCCGTCGGTGACGGCGTGGTGCGCGGTGATCAGGACGGCGTGGTCCCGCGGCGCGAGCCGCAGCACGCGGGCGCGGAGCAGCGGGCCCCGCGCCAGGTCGAACGGCAGGGCCGCGTCCGCGGCGGCGAGCGCCAGCGCCTCGGCCTCGTCGGCGATGTCGGTGACGGCGAGGGGGATCTCCCGTACGTCCTGGACGACGGCGACCGGCGTGCCGCCCCCGTCGTCGGGGAAGACCGTGCGCAGCGCCTCGTGCCGGGCGACGACGACCGACAGGGCGGAGCGGAAGGCGTCGACGTCGAACGCGCCGCGGGCGCGGACGCCCATCGCCACGTTCCAGAAGCCGCTGTCCGGGGTGAGCCGGTCGAGGAACCACAGCCGCTGCTGGGAGAAGGAGAGCGGCAGCGCGCCATCGCGCGGCACGGGCCGGATCACGTCCACCTCGGCGGCGAGCTCGCCCACCGCCTCGGCGAGCCTGCGGGGGGTGCGCAGCTCGAACAGCGACTTCAGCTCGGCGTCGGGCCCGAAGCGGGCACGGATCTTCGCGATCGCCCGGGTGGCGAGCAGCGAGTGGCCGCCCAGGGCGAAGAAGTCGTCGTCGGCGCCGATCGGGTGCACTTCGAGGACCTCGGCGAAGATCTCGCAGAGCGCCTTCTCGGGCTCGGTCGTCGGCGGTACGTACGCGGCCTCGGCGACGGAGCGCGCGTCGGGAGCGGGCAGCGCCCGGCGGTCGATCTTGCCGGTGGTGGAGAGCGGGAACTCGTCGAGGGCGACGAACGCCGAGGGGACCATGTAGTCCGGCACGCCGCCGACCGCGTGGGCGCGGAGCGCGGGCAGCACGTCCTCGCCGTGGCCGGGTTCGAGCACCACGTACGCCACCAGGCGCTTGTCGCCGGGCACGTCCTCGCGGACGGCGACGGTCACCTGCGAGACGACGGGGTGGCGCAGCAGTACGGCCTCGATCTCGCCCAGCTCCACCCGGAAGCCGCGGATCTTCACCTGCGCGTCGCCGCGGCCCAGGAACTCCAGGGCGCCGCCGGGCAGCCAGCGCACGACGTCGCCGGTGCGGTACATCCGCGCGCCGGCCGGGCCCCACGGGTCGGGCACGAACTTCTCCGCGGTCAGCTCGGGCATCCCCACGTAGCCGCGCGCCACGCGCGGCCCGGCGATGACCAGCTCGCCCGCGACGCCCAGCGGCACAGGACGCAGGTCGCCGTCGACGACGTACACGCGGGTGTTGTCGATCGGCGCGCCGATCGGGACCCGGGAGCCCGCCAGGGTGAAGCCGGGTTCCATCGGGAAGAGGGTGGCGAACGCGGTCGCCTCGGTCGGGCCGTAGGCGTCGACCACGGTCAGCTTCGGGTGGGCGGCCATGACACGGGCGACGGTCTCGCCCGACACGGCCTCGCCGCCGGTCAGCACCTCGCGCAGGCCCTCGAAGCAGGGCAGGCACTCCTCGACGAGGAGGCTGAAGAGCGGCGCGGGCAGGCACATCGCGGTGACGCCGTGCTCGCGGATCAGCCGGTCGAAGGTCTGCGGCTCGACGTGCTCGTCGGCGGCGATGACGATCTGCTTGCCCGCGAGGAGGAACGGCCACAGTTCGTAGGTGGAGATGTCGGTGGCCAGCGGGTAGTGCAGCAGCACCCGTTCGTGGTTGCCGTTGCGCCACCGGCGGTCGGCGGCGAGGACCACGATGTTGTCGTGGGTCACCGCGACGCCCTTGGGCTCGCCGCTCGATCCGGACGTGTAGATCACGTACGCCGTCGCGTCGCGGTCCGGGTCGATGCCGGGGTCGGTGTCGGGCGCGTCGCCCGGGTGGGCGGCGTCGAGGACCGTCACGCCGGCGGTGCCGGGCACGGGCCGGTCGGCGACGACGACGCGCAGACCGGAGGTGGCCACGATCCGCTCGGTGCGGCCCGAGGGGTTGCGCGGGTCGAGCGGCACGTAGGCGCCGCCCGCCTTCAGGATGCCGAGGACGGCCGCGACCATGTCGACGGAGCGGCCGGTGGCCACGCCGACCGGCTCGTCCGGGCCGACGCCGTGGGCGAGGAGGACATGCGCGAACCGGTTGGCGCGCCGGTCGAGTTCGGCGTACGTCACCCGCTCGTCGCCGCAGACCAGGGCCACGGCGTCGGGCGTACGGGCGGCCTGCTCGGCGTAGAGCCGTGGCACGGAGCCGTCCGGGAGCGGCGCGGCGGTGTCGTTCCACTCGACGAGCACGCGGTGCCGGTCGGCGTCGTCGAGCATCGTCGCCGCGGAGATCGGCCGGTCGGGGTCGGCGAGCACCTGGCCGAGGACCACGGTGACGTGGTGCATGAGCTGGCGGACGGTGTCGGCGTCGAACAGGTCGGCCGCGTAGAGCACGGTCGCGGTGACGTCGTCGCCGACCTCGACGGCGTGCACTTCGAGGTCCATCCGGGTGTACGCGTGGTCGAGGTCGAAGTGCTCGACCTCGGCGTCCGCCCACGAGGGCCACCCCGGGGCGCCGGTGAGCAGCTGGAACGCCACCTGCACCAAGGGGTTGCGGGAGAGGTCGCGCTCCGGGCGGAGCCGCTCCACCAGGTGCTCGAAGGGCACGTCCTGGTGCTCGACGGCGCCGACGGCCGCCTCCCGTACGCGGCCGAGGAGTTCGCGGAACGTCGGGTCGCCGGAGGTGTCCGTGCGGACCACGACGACGTTGACGAAGAAGCCGATCAGCGCCTCGACCTCGGCGTGCGTACGGCCCGCCGTGGGCGAGCCCACGGCCACGTCGTCGGTCCGCGCGTAGCGGGAGAGCACGATGTCGAAGGCGGCCAGCAGGGCCATGTACAGCGTCGCGCCCTCCTGGGCGGCGACGGCGCGGGCGGCGCGGACGAGGTCGGCGGGGACGGCCCACGGCAGGGCGCCCGCCCGGCCGGTGGCGACGGCGGGGCGCGCCTTGTCGAGCGGCAGCTCCAGCGGGGGGAGGTCGGCGAGCCGTTCCATCCAGTGCTGGGCGCGCCGCTCCAGGACGTCTCCGGAGAGCCAGGACCGCTGCCATACGGCGAAGTCGGCGTACTGCACGGGCAGTTCGGCCGGGGCGGTACCGGAGTACGCGGCGGCGATCTCCGCCCACAGCAGCGCCTGGGACCAGCCGTCGGTCGCCACGTGGTGCACGGCGACGACGAGCACGTGGTCGACCGGGCCGAGCCGCAGCAGGGTGGCGCGCAGCAGCGGCCCCCGGGCCAGGTCGAAGCCGGTGGAGAGCTCGGTGGAGGCCGCCGCGCGTGCCGCGTCGACGCCGTCCACCTCGATCAGGGGCAGCGGGACGGGCGCGGGAGGGGCGATGACCGCGACGGGGGCGCCGTCCTCGATGGCGAAGGTCGTCCGCAGCGTCTCGTGCCGGGCGACGACGGCCGTCAGGGCGGCCGCGAGCCGCTCCGGGTCGACGGCGCCGCGCACCCGCACGGCTCCGCCGGAGGTGTAGGACGCGCTGCCCGGGGTGAGCTGGTCGAGGAACCACAGCCGCTGCTGTGCGAACGACAGCGGCAGCGGGCCGCCGCGCTCCACCGGTACCAGCGGCGGCGCGGTGGTGGCCGCCGCCGCTTCCACGACGCCGGCGAGCGTGCGGGGCGTGCGCTGCTCGAAGAGGTTCCGCAGCGGCACCTCGGCCCCGAGCGCGCCCGCGATGCGGGCGATGACGCGCGTCGCGAGCAGCGAGTGCCCGCCGCGTACGAAGAAGTCGTCCTCGACGCCGAACTCCGCGACGCCCAGCACCTCGGCGAAGATGCCGCACAGCGCCCGCTCGGTCTCGGTGCGCGGCGCGACGTGACCCGCGCCCGTCTCCTCCTGGGGGGCGGGCAGCGCGGCGCGGTCGACCTTGCCGGTCGCGGCGAGGGGCAGCGTGTCGAGCAGGACGTACGCGGACGGCACCAGGTAGTCCGGCAGGGCGGCCGCGGCGTGCGTGCGCAGCCCGGCGACGTCGAGTTCGGCTCCGGCGCGCGGGACGACGTAGGCGACGAGCCGCTTGCCCACCGCGCCGTCCTCCCGTACGACGACGGCGACGCGCGCCACGGCGGGGTGCCCGGCAAGCGCGGCCTCGACCTCGCCCGGCTCCACGCGGAAGCCGCGCAGCTTCACCTGGCCGTCGGCGCGGCCGAGGAACTCGAGGACGCCGCCGGGGCGGCGGCGCACCACGTCGCCGGTGCGGTACATGCGCGTTCCGGGCGGGCCGAACGGGTCGGGCAGGAAGCGTTCCGCGGTGGCCGAGGGGTGACCCGCGTAGCCGCGCGCGAGGCCCACGCCGGAGACGTACAGCTCACCGGGTACGCCGAAGGGCACCGGCCGCAGCCGGTCGTCGAGGACGTGGGCGCCGGTGTTGTCGAGCGGGGTGCCGATCGGTACGCGCCCTGCCGGCGAGGGCTCTCCCGGTGCGAGGGCGTGCACGGTGGCGAACGTCGTGGTCTCGGTGGGGCCGTAGCCGTTGAGGACCGTGAGGCCGGGGTGCGCGGCGCGCACACGGGCCACGGTCGCGGGCTGCACGGCGTCGCCGCCGGCGATGACCGCGCGGAGGCCGGCGAGGCAGGCCACGTCCTCCTCGGCGACCAGGTCGAAGAGGCCCGAGGTGAGCCAGAGCGCGGTGACGCCGTGGTCGGCGACGGCCCGTGCGACGGCCTTCGGCCCGATCGCTCCGGACGGGGCGACGACCACGCGGCGGCCCGACAGCAGCGGCGACCACAGTTCGTAGGTCGAGGCGTCGAAGGCGTGCGGCGAGTGCAGCAGGACGCGTTCGTGCGCCCCGTCGGCCCAGCGCCGGTCCAGGGCGAGGGCGGCCACGGCGCGGTGCGTCACGGCGACGCCCTTGGGCGTGCCGGTGGAGCCCGAGGTGGACATCACGTACGCCAGGCCGTCGGGGTGCGCGACCGTTGCGGGGGCGGTGTCGGGGACGTCGGCCGGGTCGACCCGCAGGTCCACCACGGGCAGCTCCTCGGCGCCCGGGACCGTCTCGTCGCGGTCGGTCAGCAGCAGGGCCGCGCCGGTGGCGGCGAGGACGGCTCGGGTGCGTCCCGCCGGGTTGCGTTCGTCCAGCGGCAGATAGGCGCCGCCCGCCTTGAGGACGGCGAGCACGGCGACCACCAGGCGCGCGGAGCGCCGCGCCACGAGCGCGACGACGTGTTCCGCTCCGACGCCGCGGTCCTTGAGGACGTGCGCGAGCCGGTTGGCGGCCCGGTCGAGCGCGGCGTACGTCCACAGGTCGGCGCCGTCGGCCACCGCCACGGCGTCCGGGGTCCGCGCGGCCTGCGCGGCGAACAGCTCCGGCAGGGCGGCCTCGGGCAGCGGCACGCTCGGGCCGTGGCCGGCCGCGAGCAGCGCGGCCCGCTCGTCGGCGTCCGTCATCGGCAGCCGGGACAGCGGTACGTCAGGGGCTTCGGCCGCCGCGCGCAGCACGGCCGTCAGGTGCCGGGCCAGTCCTTCGACGGTCTCGGCGTCGAACAGGGCGCGGCTGTAGTTGACGAGGCCGCCGACGCCGCCGTCGGCGTTCTCGCCGAGGTAGACCTCCAGGTCCATCCGGGCGAAGGCGCGGTCGCCTGCGAACGGTTCGGTGGTGGTCCCGGGGAACGGCGCGGGGCCCGCCGTCGCCCCGGGCACGACCTGGAAGACGACCTGGGCGAGCGGGTTGCGCGAGAGGTCGCGCTCGGGGACCAGCTTCTCCACCAGGTACTCGAACGGCACGTCCTGGTGGGCCATGGCGTCCACGGACGCGGTGCGCACGCGGTCGACCAGTTCGCGGAAGGTCGGGTCGCCGGACAGGTCCGTGCGCGTCACGACGGTGTTGACGAAGAAGCCGATGAGGTTCTCGACCTCGGCCACGGGCCGGCCCGCGACGGGCTGGGCGACGGCGACGTCCTCCGTGCGGGCGTGCCGGGAGAGCACGATGCCGAAGGCGGCGAGCAGCGTCATGTGCAGGGTCGCGCCCTGCTGTTCACCCACGGCCCTGGCGGCCGCGATGACGTCCGCGGGCAGCCGCCACATGACGACCCCGCCCTCGGCGGACGCCACGGCGGGGCGCGGCCGGTCGAGCGGGAGTTCCAGGGGCGCGATGCCGGCGAGGCGCTCGCGCCAGAACCCCAGGCGCCGCTCCAGCTCGGCGGGGGGCAGCGTGCGGCGCTGCCAGGCGGCGAAGTCGGCGTACTGGAAGCGCAGTTCGGGCAGTTCCGGTTCCCGGCCCTCGGCCAGTGCGGCGTACGCGGCGGTGAGCTCGGCCCACAGCACGCCGTGGGACCAGCCGTCGGTGGCGATGTGATGCACCGTCAACAGCAGGATGTGGTCGTCCTCGGCGAGCCGCAGCAGACGGGCGCGCAGCAACGGCCCCTCGCTCAGGTCGAAGGGGCGCGCGGCCTCCTCGCCCGCGAGGCGCTCGGCCTCGGCCTCGTCGGCGACGTCGACGACGTCCACCGGGACCGGCGCGGGGGCCAGGACGACGGCGGAGGGCACACCCGCGTCGTCGGTGTAGACGGTCCGCAGCGCCTCGTGGCGCGCCACGATCAGGCTCAGCGCCCGGCCGAGCAGGTCGGGCCGCAGCGCGCCGCGTACCCGTACGGCGGATCCGAAGTTGTAGAACGCGCTGCCCGGCATCAGCCGGTCGAGGAACCACAGCCGCTGCTGCGCGAACGCCAGCTCCAGCGGCTGGTCCCGCGGTACGCGTGTGATGCCGGCGGGCGCCGTGCCCGTCCTCGCCGTGCGCTGCCTCAGCCTGCTCAGCGCCGAGTCGAGACCCGGACGCCGCCCCGTGCTCCCGGTCACCTGAGCTCCTCGGCCTCTTCGTCCATGCGGACCAGACCGCGGGACCGCATCAGGGCGGCCACCTTCCGGTGGGTCGCCGACTCGCTGTTCTCGAAGTCCTCGACGATGCGCCGTCGCATGGGTTCCGGCTTCTCCTGGCTGAGCTTGAACATCGTCTGTACCGACTCCACCTGTAGCTCGAAGGCGCCCACGCCGGGCGCGATCTCGCGGAAGTAGTCCACGGAGGACTCCTGGTCCCACCCCTGGCCGAACCCGGCCTCGAGGCGCCGCGCGGTGTCCCGCACGATCTCCAGGACCTCCGCGGGATCGAGGGTGGGGCGCAGCGTGCCCACCACGTGCACGGCCGTGAAGTCCCATGTGGGCGCGGCGGGCGTGACTCCGTACACCGTCGGCGACACATAGCCGTGCGGGCCCTGGAAGACGACCAGCGCCCGGTCGCCCTCGCGCATCGCGGTCCACTGCGGGTTGCGTACGTTCATGTGGCCGACGAGCGTCGAGCCGACCAGGGAGGCGCCGTCGGCGGCGACGGTCTCCTCGTCGGCGCCGTCGGGCCCGTGGCGGAACAGCACCGGCGCGTGCGTGCCGAGCGGGGCGTGCTCCCCCGGTGTCACCACCAGGGCCAGCGGGTTGGCTCTCAGCAGGGCCAGGACCGGACCCGTGCGGTCGTCTGAGTACAGCGGACGCTCGTGCACGTCATTTCCCGTTCCCCGCTGCCCGCTCCTGCGTCCGCCGGTCGCCGGCCAGCGACTCCGCGATCTCGCCCGCGCGGACCGCGGTCATCGAAAGTAGGGTCGAGGAGATTCCGTGCGTCGCCTCTGTGGCGCCCTGCACGTAGATGCCGCAACGGACGTCGGCGGTGGTACGGAGTCGGTAGTCGCGGCCGATCAGCAGCTCGCCCGTCTCGTCGCGGCACAGCTTGTCCGCGATGTCACCGAGCAGCTCCGCCGGGTCGGGCGAGGTGTATCCGGTGGCGTGGACGACCAGATCGGCATCGATGTCGGTGACCTCGCCCGTGGGCAGGAACCGCACGCGTACCGCCACACTGTCCGCGCGCGGGTCGAGGGAGTCGATCCGGGACGTGTGCATGACCCGGAGTCGCGGCTCGCCGGTGACTCTCTGCTCGTACTGGCGGCGGTAGAGGTCGTCGAGCACATGCCCGTCGACCACCGCGTAGTTGGTGGCGCCGTGGTACCGCAGGATCGACTGCTTCACGTCCTGCGGTGCCTGGTAGAAGTCGTCCACGGCGGCCGGGTCGAAGACCCGGTTGGCGAAGGGGCTGGCGTCGGCGACGCTGTAGCCGTAGCGCGTGAAGACCGCGCACACCTCGGCCGACGGGTAACGGTCCATCAGGTGCCCGGCGATCTCGGCGGCGCTCTGGCCGGCTCCGACCACCACGACACGCTTGGGAGCCCGTTCGTCGAACGCGGGCAGCCGGTGCATCAGTTGGGAGCTGTGCCAGATCCGCTCGCCGGTCTCGACGCCCTCGGGCAGGCGCGGACGCAGGCCCTGGGCGACGACGAGGTTCCTGGTGCGTGCGGCGATCCGGTCACCGGCCAGAACGTCGAGGGCGACAACGCTGTCGTCCTCCACCACCGGCCGGACGCCCGTGACCTCGACGCCGTACTCGACCATGTGGCGCACCCGGTCGGCGGCCCATTGGAGATAGTCGTGGAATTCGGTCCGCGAGGGCATGAGGACCGCGTGATTGATGAAATCGACGAGCCGGCCCTTCTCATGCAGATAGGAGAGGAAACCGAATTCGCTCACCGGGTTCCGCATCGTGGCGATGTCCTTGAGGAAGGACACCTGCATCGAGGCGCCCTCGATGAGCATGCCGCGATGCCACCCGAAATCGGGCTGCTTCTCGAGAAAGAGTGCCGCCGTCGATCCCGCTGATTCGTGCAGCGCTGCGGCCAGTGCGAGATTCGCGGCGCCGAATCCTATTCCCGCGACGTCGAGCACGGCCGTGTCCGTCATTTCGCGGCCGCCAGGAGCCGCTCTATGGATACGTCGTCGCAGGACGCCCAGAATTCACCGGCCACGTCCTCGAGATGCGCCAGGGAACGGGCGCTGTAAAGCGTGTCCTGATAGCGGGTGATGTCGTAGCTGACATGGACCATGTCGGCGATGGCGAGGGGCCGGATATCGGCGGAGCGGAACTGGTCGAGCTCGCCGTACGACGACACGATGCTGGCGCCGTAGGCACGCGGTCCTTCGGGCGCGTCGAGGAGTCCGCACTCGATGGTGAACCAGAAGACCTTGGAGATGAATTGCTGCGCGGTTTCGGTCTCCACGCGCCGCACGGCCTCTCCGGCCAGGCGGTAGAGCTGGGCGAACCGGCGGTCTGCCAGGGCGCTTCCGTGCCCGATGACCTCGTGCAGGACGTCCGGCTCGGTCGAGTAGAACGGCGTCGCGCCGTCGCGGATGTACTGCGTGGAGTGGAAGTACCCGTCGGCCAGGGAGCCGCAGAAGCGGTGGAAGGGAACCACACCCGCGGCCGGCTGCAGTCGAAAGCCGGTCAGCCGGTCGAGCCGGTCGGCGACCTGCTGCAGCTGCGGTATTCCTTCGACGCCGGCATCGAGCTGTTCGGCCGCGTCGAGAAATTCGGGCGCCGCGAGGGAATGATGCCGTTCCTGCAACCGCTCGGCAACGAGCCGCCAGACGGCGTGCTCGGCATCGGTGTATTCGATTTCGGGGATGACGTCGCCGCGTACATAATTCGCCGCGAGAGCAGCGATCTCGTCACGTCGGCGCTGGTAGACAGAATTGTCCACCGAAACACCAGTTAATTGCTCCTGGCTGTCCACAACGTATCCCCGTAACGTCGCCGGCAAAGTACGGTCAGGGAGATACCCCTGAATCGAGCGACGCTCTCAGGAAATTCCCCCGCCAACTACTTCAAGCTACACCAACGAGCGACCCACTCGCAAGGCATTCGCCGGTAACCCGCAGGTGAGCGGCCCCATGGAGCCTTGGGATGGTCCCAAGAACTCCCACTTCGGTCGATGTATTCAAGCCGTTAACCCCGATGGGGACTTTACCCGATTACCCGTACCATGATCAACTATGCGGCATTTGACCTCACCGGTGGTCCTGCCGGTGGGCCCCCCGCGCCGGCCCGCCGGGACCAGGCCGACATCCGCGGCCCGGTCCCGAGCGCTCAACGCACCGTCACGGCCTCAGCCTTCGACCTTGGCGCTGAGGATGACCACGGGCTCGACCGGGACGTCCTGGAAGCCGCTGCGGCGACCGGTGGGGACGGCGGCGATCTTGTCGACCACGTCGAGCCCCTCGACGACCTTGCCGAACACCGCGTAGCCCCAGCCCTGCGGGGACGGCGCCGTGTGGTCGAGGAAGTCGTTGTTCGACGTGTTGATGAAGAACTGCGCCGACGCCGAGTGCGGGTCGGAGGTACGGGCCATGGCCACGGTGTAGCGGGCGTTGCGCAGCCCGTTGCGCGCCTCGTTCTCGATCGGCGCGCGGGTGGGCTTCTGCGACATGTCCTCCAGGAAGCCACCGCCCTGGATCATGAACGTCTGGATGACGCGGTGGAAGACGGTGTTGTCGTAGTGCCCGTCGTTGACATAGGTCAAGAAGTTCTCGACCGTCTTCGGCGCCTTCTCGGCGTCGAGCTTGAGCTTGATCACACCGAAGTTGGTGGTGAGCACGACCTGAGTCATCGTGTCCTTCTTCCGGGAGCTGTCAAGAAATTGCGTCTCAGCCTATATGATCTAGGGTCACCTCCCCCCAGGAGCACGCCCATCGGCCGGAATGTTCAATTCCGGCCCCGTGTGGCGGCGCGGTCCGGACACCCGGGAAAACGGCTGAAACGGACTCAACTCATCCGGGGCAACCCTCAGTAGGCTGGCGGTCCGCAGGAATCCGGTCCGTCGCACACCGCTCCCACCAGGACTTCTCCGTCGACGGGCGGGGCGATTTTCAGCCACCCGCCGACCGTCCTCTACTAAACCAGACATCCGGTTTGTTAAGGTGCCTCACCTTGATACGCACAGTGCTCGCGCGCTGACCTGCCGTTGAAGATCCCGGAGCGACACGATGGCCAAGCAGGACCGTGCGGTACGCACGCGCCAGGAGTTGATCCATTCAGCCGCCGAGGCGTTCAACCGAGGAGGCTTCGCGCAGTCGTCCCTCACCGAGATCAGCACCAAGGCCGGCGTCAGCAACGGGGCCCTGCACTTCCACTTCAGCAACAAGAGAGCCCTCGGGGAGGCGGTCGAGTCCGCCGCCGCCCAGACGCTGCACCACATCATGGGGACGTGCCCCGTGGGGCGCCACTCACCGCTGCAGCTCCTCGTGGACACCTCGCACATCCTGGCGGAGCGACTCGCCGACGACGTCGTGCTGCGGGCCGGGTTCCGGCTCGGCAACGACGCGACCTGGCACGCGGGCGTGCAGCTGTGGATGGCGTGGCGGAACTGGGTGCGGTTCATGCTCACCTTGGCGTCCGGCGAGGGCGACCTGGCGGCCGACGTGGCGCTGAACGACGCGGTGTCGGCCGTCACCGCGGCGGTCGTGGGCTTCGAGGTGCTCAGCCGGTCCGACGGCGAATGGTGCTCACGGCAATCGGTCACCCAGTTCTGGGCCCTGATGCTGCCCCGGCTCTGCTCGGACCCGGCCCGGGCCGGGATCGACGCCTCAGGCACGGAGGCGTCCCTGGCGTGGAAGGACGACGGGGACACGGCCTCGGTCTGGGGCGACGCGAGCGGCGAGCCCGGAGGCGGGGAGGACTCCCCGCTGGTGGCCGCCTGGCCCGAGGGCGAGGCCTGCACCGTGTCGCCCCGCTGACGAGCGGGACTCCGCGCCGACGGCGATGACGCGCGCCTTCGCTTCCTTTCGCGCACGCGTCGCCCGGCGATGCCCGGACGATGGGCGGCATCAAACCGATTGATCGGTTTAATTGGCCGACCATTTCCGAGCGTGGCGAGAGGACGTGACGCCGGTGCCGGGCCCTCGCACGGTTCCCCGGTCTCCCCGGCCGTACGAGGGTGCCCTCGACCGGTTCGCGGACGACCTCTTCGGGCATCTGCCCCGCGCCGACCAGCGTCGCTGGGCGCACACCTACCTGCGCGGCCTGCTGCTCAGCCCCGACAGGAAGTCACCCCGGCGGATGGCGGCCGCTCTCCGCGAGCCCGCCAACACGGCCGACTCCCTACGGCAGTTCGTCCACCAGAGCCCGTGGGACTGGGCCCCGGCCCGAACGCGGCTGGCCCTCCGTGCGCTGGCCCACGGCGCGTCGGCCCACCACCTGCCGGGCCACCACCCGCCGGGCCACCACCCGCCGGGCCACCACCTGCCGGGCCACCACCTGCCGGGCCGGCAGCCGCCCCTGGCCTGGGTGGCCGATCTGGCCGTCATCCCCAAGGCCGGGCGCGCCTCGCCGGGAGTGCACCGCAGACACCTCCCCCACCTGGGACGGACCGTCAACTGCCAGGTGGCCATGGGTCTCTTCCTCGCCTGCGGCCCCACGGCGCTGCCGGTGGAGTGGAGCCTGTTCGTCGACCGGGAGTGGGCCGCCGACGAGCAGCGCAGGGCCCGGGCGAGGATGCCCGACGTCGTCGGGCACCGGACCCCGGAGGACCAGATCCCCGAACTGGCCGAGTGGGCAGCCGCCCATCTCCCCGCGCCCACGCCGCCGTTGGTCGCGAGTCTGAAGGGCGCACCGCACGCCGCCGCGCTCATCGCCCGCATGAACCGGCACGGTGTGCGGTTCGTCGTCGAGGTGCGGCCGGGGCAGCCCGTGCTCCTCGACCCGCCGCACCCGGGGCAGGGGGCACGCGAGGGATCGCCGGTGACCTGGGGCGGAGCGATCGACGCGCACGACGCCCTGCGACTTGCCGGCCGCCGCCAGGTACGGCAGTTCCGGCCGAGCGAGGCGCACAGGGAGCCCCTCCCCGTGGCCACGCTGACGGCGGACGTACGCCTTCCCGGCCCACCGGAGTCGGCAACGGGCCCCGCCCCGGGGACGTACCGGCTGCTGGCCCGGCAGTCCACCGCGCCGCGGCCGCCTCGCTACTGGGTCACCAATCTGACCGACGCCCGCCCGGAGGACGTCCTCGCCCTCGCTCGCCTGCGCCCGCGTGCCCGGGAGAGCATCAGGGCCCTCGGGGAGGACTTCGGCCTCCTCGACTTCGAGGGGCGCTCGTTCCCCGGCTGGCACCATCACATGACCCTGGTCTCGGCGGCGTACGGCTTCCACCGCATGGAGGCCCGGGGACGCCCGCTCGGGAGCGACCGGCGCCCGCCCGCCTGATCCCGTCCCCCGGGGCCGCGTCCCCCGTCGCTTCGTGCGTGCTTTGGGCGGCCTTTGACCGCCGCCCCGGACGATGGTGGCCCGTGCCGCCCCCGTCCGGGCGGCCGATGCGACCGACGATCGGGGAGATGGCGTGGGTAGCGAGTGGTTCCGCAGGTTCGGCCCTGTCGGTGGGCAGTCACCGCAGGCCGGTGACGGTACGCGGCTGTTCTGTTTCCCGCACGCGGGCGGGGCCGCCAGCGCGTTCCTCGCGCTGGCGCGCACGCTGGCGCCGGCCGTCGACGTGCTCGCGGTGCAGTATCCGGGCCGTCAGGACCGCAGGAGCGAGGAGCCGTTCACCGACATCGGCCGGCTGGCCGACGCGCTCGCCGACGAGGTGCGGCGCACCGGCCCCTCGCCGTACGCCTTCTTCGGTCACAGCATGGGCGCCGTCCTGGCGTACGAGACGGCCCGGCGCCTCACCGACATGCCGGGTCCCGTCCACCTCTTCCTCTCCGGCCGGGCCGCGCCCGGGCCGACGCCCAACCCGCACGACCAGCTCGGCTCCGACGCGGAGGTGCTTGCCGCCGTCCGCAAGCTGGGCGGTACGACGGCGACCGTCTTCGACGACCCGGAGATCCTGGAGATGGTGATGCCGACGCTGCGCGCCGACTACCGGGCCCTGTCCTCGTACACGTGGACGGCGGGACCGGCACTCGACGTTCCGTTCACCGTGATGGTCGGGGACAGCGACCCCGTCGTGACCGTGGACGAGGCGTCCGCCTGGAGCCGTTTCACCACGGCCCGTAGCGACCTCAGGGTCTACGGCGGCGGCCACTTCTACCTCGACGGGCGCGTCGCCGCCGTGGCCGAGGCCGTCTCCGGCACGCTCGACGCCCTCGTACCGGCGGCGACGGGATCCCACCGCTCCCGCTGACGGCGGGACGGAGGAAGGCAGACCAAGTGACCCGCTGGGACGGTGTGTTCATCGGGGCCGCCGCGGCGGCGCTCGGCGACACGGAGGAGCTGCGGCACGCCGTGTCCGCCGGGCGGTACGACGCCCACGACCACGAGCACGACTCCTACCGTGCGGTCCGGGTGGCGCCGGGCGGCGCCCTGCCCGGCATGGTGCTCCGGGCGGCCGGGCTCGCCCGGCGCCGCTCCGGCGTCGCGCCGTCCGACATCGATCTCGTCGTCCACGCCTTCGCCGGGCACGCGCGGGACGCCGGCCGCGCCGAGCACGTCAGCCGGGAGCTGGCCTGCACCTCGGCCACCGCGTTGGAGGTCGTCCAGGGCTCCAACGGCGGCCTGGTGGCGCTGCACCTGGTGGCCTCGTACCTGTCCGCCTCGACCGCCATGCGGGCCGCGCTGCTGACCACGGTCGACTGCGCGGCCGGCCCGGGCACCGACCGCTACCGCACGGAGCGGGGCAAGGTGCTCGGGGACGGCGCGACGGGGCTCGTGGTCACCACGGGCACCGGGGTGGCCCGGGTGCTGTCGACGGCGGTGCTCGGTCACGCCCCCGAGGGCGCGCTGGTACGGGCCGATCTGCCCTGGCGCGTGCCCGAGACGGCCCCGCGCCGGCGGGACCGCACGGGAGGCCGGGCCGGAGGCCGGGCGCCGGACGAGCTGGCGCCCGTCCTCGCCGAGCGGGAGCGGGAGGTCCTTGAGCTGGCGCTCTCCGAGGCGGGGGCGACCGTCGCGGACGTCGTGCGGTTCGTCTTCCCCAACCTGGGCCGCCGCCTCCAGGGGTGGAACCGGCGGGCCGCCCTCGGCATCCACGAGGGCAGGACCACCTGGGGTTGGGGCACGGGCGTGGGCCATCTGCGCTCGGGCGACCAGGCGGCCGGGCTCGCGCACCTGCTGGAGACGGGTGACCTGTCCTCCGGGGACCTGGTGGTCCTCGTCGGCGGCGGCTGCGGGCGGAGCTTCGGCTGCGCCGTCCTCGAAATGGCCTGACACCGGGAAGGACCGGCCCCCGGGGGCGTTCAGCCGCGAGGGTTCCTGATCACCTCGACCAGACCGCTGAGGCTCTCGCTTCCGTGCCCGTCGGCCACGCGCCGCTCGATCAGGGACCGCATGCCGCTCAGGACGTCGACCCCGACGCCCTGGGCCTTGCTCGTCTCGATCAGATGGGCGATCGCCCGCCTGTTCATGTCGAGGGTCGAGACATCGGTCGTGTACGTACCGGAGGCGACCTCCTCCGCGATGACCGGGAGGAACGCGCCCAGGGTCGTGTGCCACTGCTCCGCGAACGCGAGGAACTCGGCCGGCGCGACCTTCTCCGTACCGACGAGAGCCAGGGCGTGGAGGTATCCGCCCAGCGTGGACCAGAGCATGCCGGCCAAGGCGTTCTCGTACAGGAGGGCGAGTCCCGGGTCGTCGCCCAGGTGGAGGCTCGTGCCCGCGAGGCGTTCGAGGAGCGGACGGTGCTCGTCCAGCAGGTCCTGGGAGCCGCTGTAGACGACGACGGCCTCGGGTCCCCCGACCGTCTGCGGGACCGCCATGACGGAGCCGTCGAGGTAGCGGATGTTCCGCTCCGCGGACCAGGCGGCCAGCTCCCGTGCCTCCCGTACCGTTCCCGAGCTGAGGTTCACCACGGTCGTGCCGCGCGGTACGTCGCCCGCCGCTTCGAGGACCTCCCGGACGGCGGTGTAGTCGATGAGGGAGAGCACCACCACTCCACCTGCCGCGACGGCCTCGGCCGGGGAGCCCGCGCGGAGCGCTCCCTCGGCCACGAGCGGGTCCGCCTTGCCGGCCGTCCGGTTCCAGACGGTGGTGGGGTGACCGCCCGTCAGGAAGGCGCGCGCCAGGGCGGATCCCATGAGTCCGAGACCCATGACGGTGACCGGTCGGGTGTTCTCGGCGGCCGTCACAGAACCGGGCTCCGGTGTGCCGTGATGGTGTGCTGGCGCATGTGTCACTCTCCTTGTTCGTCGATGTTCGACGGTCCGTACGGGCTCCGACTCTTGTTCGCCTTCCGCCGTACGGACAAGCGCAACTTGCCCAAGATCGACCGCGAGTTGCCGTTCCGGTGCTGGTCGCGGGCAGAACTCCCGTGATGTGAACCGTCCTTGGCCGCCGTTTGTGTCGGCTTCGAGTGCTCGCGTGCAGGATGAGGCTCGGATCTTGGCCTACAGGCATGCGGATCGTGGGGGGAAAGTCATGCAGTTCCGGCTATTGGGGCCGATGGAGGTCGTCGCCGACGATCGACCGGTGGCGCTCGGAGGCACCAAACAACGGGCCACCCTGAGCTTTCTGCTGCTCCAGGCGAATCGCGTGGTGGCCACCAGCGAGCTGCTGAGAGCCCTGTGGTCGGTGGACGACGCGCCGGCCAGCGCGCGGAAGATCCTCCAGAACGCGATCTCCGGTCTGCGCGGGGTCCTTCCGCGCTCCGACGGCGGCGGCAGGGCCGCCACGGCCCTGCTGACCCAGGCCCCCGGCTACATGATGCGGGTGGACCCCGGACAGGTGGACCTGTACGTCTTCCACGAGCGGGTCGCCCAGGGCAGGGACAAGCTGGCGCGGAGCGACGCGGCGTCGGCGGCGCGGCTCCTGCAGGACGCGCTCGGCCTGTGGCGGGGGCCCGTCCTCGCGGACCTGGTGGAGACCGGGATCGACTGGCCGGAGCTGACGGCGGTCCAGAACATGCGTCTGGACGTGATGGAGGACTACTGCGAGGCGCAGCTCGCCTCCGGACACCACCACGCGGTCCTCTCCGAGCTGGAGACCATGGTCCAGAACGAGCCGCTCAGGGAGCGCTCGTGCGGTCAGCTGATGCTCGCCCTGTACCGGTGCGGGCGGCAGGCCGACGCGCTGAACATGTACAGCCGTATGCGGTCGGTGCTGATCGAGGACCTCGGTCTGGAACCCGGCCGTGGCCTCCAGCGGCTCCAGCAGGCGATCCTGACGCAGGATCCGGCGCTGTCCCTGGCCGGGGACACCGCCGCCACCAGCGACCTCCTCGGCGAGGGGGCCGGTACGGACGCGCCCCGGGAGACCGTCCAGTTGTCCACGCCGGCGTCGCCCCGTGCCGCGGCCGAGCCGGGGAGCCAGGGCCGTGCCGGGGAGGACGCGACCGCCGCCGAGCGCCGGCAGGTCACCGTGCTTTCGGTACGGACCCGGCTCGCGCCGGAGCTCGCGGGAGAGGGGGGTCAGCACCTCGACGACTTGCTGGACGGCGCCACCCTGGTCGTGCGGGAGCACATCGAGCGGCACGGCGGGACCGTGACGGCCTCCCTCGGGTCCACCTCCCTGGCCCTGTTCGGCCTCGGGGAGTCGGGCCACGGTGACGCCCATCGGGCGGTGCTCGCGGCCCTGGCCGTCCGGGACGTCCTCGACGTTCCCCCGGGCGACGGCCTCGAAGGCGCGCAGCTGACCGTGCACGCGGCGGTGAGCATGGGTGAGGTGCTGCTGCGGGGCCGCCCCCGGGACGGCGCGCCGCCGATCGTGGTCGGCGCGGTCCTGGACGAGTCGCAGGCGCTGCTCGCACACGTGCCGGCCGGTGAGGTCCGGGTCAGCGAACCGGTGTTCCGGGTGACGGAGCACGCCGTCGCGTACGCGTCCTCGGACGCGCCGTCCACCGGCCGGCAGGCGCTCGGCCCGCGTGAGCGGCCGGACGACGCGGACATCGCGGGAGGGTCCGAGCAGGCCCACGAACTGGAGGCGCTGTCAGGGCTGTTCGAGAGGACCAGGCAGCGTTCCGTGCCGCATCTCGTCACGGTGCTGTCGGAGCCCGGAGCGGACCGGAGCCGTTTTCTGCGGGCCCTGGCGCACCGGGTCACGGACGGGCCGGCGATGTTCCTGACCGGCCGTGCTCCCACCACCCCGCACGACGACCCCCTGACGGCGCAGGCGCAGATCATCGCGACGTACTGCGGCATCCTGCCCGGCGACAGCACGGAGGACGCCCAGCGCAAACTCGCCGACACGGTGCGTGCGCTCTTCCCGTCCCCCGAGGCGGCCGACCGGCTGCTGCCCCCGCTCATGCCGCTCGCCGCTCCCACCGCCGAGTCCTGCTACGGAGTGACCGGCGAGGCGGAGACGCTGGAGGCGTGGCGCGTCTTCTTCGCCGAGGCGGCACGACGGTATCCCGTCGTCCTCTGCGTCGACGACCTGCACCGCGCCGACGAGTTCGTCCTGGACGCCGTGGAGGACCTGGCCGAGTCGGTGGGCCCTGTGCCGCTGTTCGTCGTCGCGTCGGCGGGTCCCGAGCTGCTGCTGCGCCGCCCGGCCTGGGCCGGCGGCAAGAGCCGGATGACGACGGTCGTGCTGCACCGGCCGGAGCGGCTCACCACGGAGAAGCTGGTTGACCTTCTGCTGTCGACGGCCCGCAACGAGCGGACCGGTCCCCTCCGCCACGGCGAGTTCTCCACGGTCTGAGAATTCCTGGTTACCCCTTCATGACTGCGCGATGAGAGAAGCCGAGAAAGGCGTTGGTACGGTCGCAACCGTCCGCCATGAGGGCCCGTCAGGCCGATCAGGATGTCTATTTGCGGCAGTCGAGAATGGGGATTCCATGAGTACTGTGTCCACCGAACGCGATCTGGCGGAGCCGCATCTGCGTGAGACGCTCGGCACCGCCGGCTTGGACGTCGACTATGTGCGGGCGGAGGGGAACACCCTCTATCACCTCGACGAGAACGGCGCCGAAATTCCCGTCACCGATTTCGCGGGTGGCTACGGTTCCCTTCTCCTCGGGCACAACAATCCGGAGATCGTGGCGCGCGCGAAAGAAATACTGGACGCCCAGGCGCCGGTGCACGCGCAGTTCTCCAGGAATTCCCACGCGAGTTCGCTCGCGGCGCGGCTGAACGGCATCGTCCAGCGGGAGGTCGGGACCGACGAGCCCTATCTGGCGATCTTCGCCAACAGCGGCGCCGAGGCCATCGAGGCCGCCGTGAAACACGCCGAACTGGACCGCGTCCTGCGGGTGCAGGAGCTCGCCGAGGAGGTCGGCGAGCACCTCGGGGCGGCGCGTGCGGCCGTAGCCGCCGGCGAGGCGAAGATCGCGGACGACGCCTGGGCCCGGGTCGGCCTGACGGCGCCCGCGTCGGCCGGCGCCGGCGGGATCGAGGAGCTGCTCGCCGCGGTGTCGCGCCACAACGAGCAGCTGCTGACCCGCCCTCCGGTCTTCCTGACGCTTGAGGGCGGCTTCCACGGCAAGCTCATGGGCAGCGTCCAGCTCACGCACAACCCCGCCTACCGGACCCCGTTCGCCGCGCTCGGCGCGCAGGCGCGTTTCGTCCCGCTGGGGCGTCCGGGCGCCGTCAAGGAGGCGATCGACGCCGAGCGGGCGACCGTCCTCGACGTGGTGGTCGACGGCGGCGCGGTCACGGTCGTCGAGCGGGACTTCTCCTCGGTGTGCGCCTTCCTCCTGGAGCCGATCCAGGGCGAGGGCGGAATCGTGGAGGTGACGCGCGAACTGGCGGAGGAGATCCAGCGCGAGTGCGCGGCGATCGACTGTCCCGTCGTCGTGGACGAGATCCAGAGCGGCATGGGCCGCACGGGCTCGTTCCTCGCCGCCTCGTCGATCGGTCTGCGCGGCGACTACTACACGCTCGCCAAGAGCCTCGGCGGAGGCCTTGCGAAGATCTCCGTCATGCTCGTGCGGCAGGCCCGCTACCGCAAGGAGTTCGAGCTGGTGCACAGCTCGACCTTCGCCAAGGACGGCTTCTCCGGACTGGTCGCGCACCGCGTGCTCGACCTGCTCGAGGCCGACGGCGGTCGCCTGTACGGCGTCGCCGCCGAGCGCGGGGAGGCGCTCAAGGCGATGTTGGAGGCCGTCCGTACGGACTTCCCCGAGGTGGTCAAGGACGTGCGCGGGCGCGGTCTGATGCTCGGGATGGAGTTCCACGACCAGTCGGCGGCCGCGGCACCGGGCATCCAGGGGATCGCCCAGGCGGGCTTCCTCGGCTACGCGCTCTCCGGCCACCTGCTGCGCGGCCACCGGATCCGCACGTTCCCGACGGCGAGCGCCGTGAACACGCTGCGCTTCGAGCCGTCCGTGTACCTGAGCGACGAAGAGATCCAGCAGCTCGAAACGGGGCTGCGCAGCGTCGCGGCCATCCTCCGGGACCAGGACGAGCAGCGGTTCTTCCAGCCCTGACGAAGAGGCCCGACGGGCGGCAGGGCACGTACCGAGTCAACGAACGCGAGATCGACGAAAGCGGGTCGGCTGCGGCCCGATCGAAAGGAAGCTCTTCATGGCGGGAGACAACCGCTCACCGGTCACGGTCATAGGCCTGGGCCTGATGGGGACAGCACTCGCCGGTGCTCTTCTCTCGGCCGGTCACCCCACGACGGTGTGGAACCGTTCGCCCGAGAAGGCCGACGACCTCGTGGAGCGCGGAGCGCGGCGCGCCGCCTCGGTCGCGGAGGCGGTGGCGGCTTCGCCCCTCACGATCGTGTGTGTCTCGACGTACGAGGTGACGCACGAACTGCTCGATCCGCTGGGCGAGGCACTGGCCGGGCGGGTCGTCGTCAACCTGGTCTCCGGAACGCCGGGCGACGCCCGACGGTCCGCCGAGTGGGCCGCCAAGCTCGGTGTCCCGTATCTGGACGGCGCGATCATGGCCGTTCCCCAGCTCATCGGCACCCCGCAGGGTCTGCTGTTCTACGGCGGCCCGCAGGAGCTGTACGACGCCCACGCCTCCGTGCTGCAGGTCTTCGGCGGCCAGACCACCTACCTCGGTGAGGACTTCGGCGCACCGCTCGTGTACGACCTGGCGCTGCTCACCATGTTGTACGGCGCGGGATACGGCTGGGTCCACGCCCAGGCGCTGATCAATTCCGCCGGCATTCCCGCCTCGGCGTTCCAGCCCTTCGCCCAGGCGTGGACGCAGCACGTGATCCTGCCGGGCGTGGGGGACCTCGACCACGGGCGGGCCATCGACCAGCGGGACTACGCCACCGAGGTGTCCAACATCAACACGAACAGGCTGGCGCTCTCACATGTGATCGGCGCGAGCGAGGAAGCCGGAATTCCGGTCGACGCGCTGACCCCTCTGCGGGGCTACCTCGACGCGCTGGTCGCCGAGGGGCACGGACTCGACGGGTTCGCCCGCGTGTGGGAGAAGCTCCGGCCGGCCGCCGACTAGCCCGGCGCGCGACGGAGGTCAGTTCGTCCCTTCGCTTTCACCTTCACCCTCACCGACCATTGGAGCTTCTCTCATGGCTGCCACACCCAACCCGTACGGCCTGGTGCTCACCGCCGAGTCCGAGACGCAGAACGAGGTCTTCCTCAAGGCGTTCAACTCGGGTGACGGCGCGATCTTCGACTCCCTCTACCACGACGACTCGATCTCGAACCTCACCGGCGCGGCGCTGAGCGGCGAGGCGCGCACCGCCGCGATCAAGGAGCTGCTGTCCCTCGGGCCGCGGCTCGACTCCTCGGTCCGCTACGCCTACCGGGCCGGTGACACCGCGCTCGTCGTGGTCAACTTCAAGCTCGACTTCACCACGCCGGACGGGCAGGACGTCCATCTGGAGGGCAGCTGCACCGACGTCCTCCGCGAGGACGAGGACGGCGTCTGGTACATGGCGGTGGACCGCCCGGTCCTGAACGACGAGGACCAGCTGCCCTGGTAGGAGACCCCCATGGAAGAGGCCCCGCACCGCTCGGCGGTGTGGGGCCTCTTCCGTCGGGGCCTGATCAGGCACGCGCGTGGCGCAGCACCCGCAGCAGCATGCCAGGACGCATGAGCGACTCGGGGCCGCTCATGAGGGACACCACGCGGATGAAGGCCTCCGCGACCTTCGGGTCGCGTATCGCGGCCTTCTGGACGAGGGCCACATAGGCGTGGGCGACACGGATCTTGAGGGTGCGCTCGCCCTCGACGCCGGGGAAGGCGAGGTCGTTCAGGTTCATCGCCTCCCACGACGGGGCGACGGCGTCGCGGGCGAGGTCGCGGAAGAAGTCGCGGGCCCGGGGCAGCGACCCGCGCAGCAGGTGCCGGCGCAGGGTGAGCGCGCCCAGGGCGGCGACCGTCATGCCCTGCGCGTAGGTCGGGTTGAAGCTGCACACGCCGTCGCCCACCACCAGCAGGCCGACGGGGAAGCGCTCCATGTGTTCGTACCGCCGCCGCAGGCTGACCGGGAAGCGGTACGCGACGGGGTCGTCCAGCGGCTCCGCCGACTGCGCGAACTCGGCGACGACAGGGACGGCCAGGGACTTCAGGAAGGCGTCGAAGCCCGCCGGGTCGGTGGGCGGATGGTCACCGAGGATGCCGTACGCGGTCAGGACGAAGCGGTCGCCCTCGATCCGTGTGCATACCGCGCCGCGCGGCTGCTCGGCCGAGGCGACGACGACGAGCGTGCGGCCGTCATGGGTGGAGTCAGGACGCGTCCGGTAGTGGCGGGTCGCGTATCCCAGACCGATCCTGGCCCGCTCCTCGGGCACCTTCGGATAGCCGAACTCCTCCAGCCACACCGGGGTGCGCGAGCCGCGGCCGGTGGCGTCCACCACCAGGTCGGCCGGCAGCGCGCCGGGCTCCGTGGCGGTCTCCTCGCCATGGGGCTGCACCCGTACGCCGGCGATCCGGCCTCGATCCGGTGTGGTGTCGAGGCCGACGACGTCGTGGCGCTCCAGGAACGTCACGTTCGCCAGCGCCTCGACCCTGCCGCGGACGTACCACTCCAGGAAGGGGCGTCCGGCGGCCACGGTCGCCATCGTGCTGGGCGCCTTGCTCAGGCGCCGCCCGTTGAAGTGCCAGTGCGCGTCGTTCACGGTGTCCTGCAGCTGTGCTCCCAGGGCGACCGTCTCCTCGGTGAAGCCGGGGAAGAGCTCCTCGAGGATCTCACCGCCCCGGGGCTGCAGCCCGTGCACCTGGCGGCCCTGGGGCACCCCTTTGCGTGGCTCTCGTACCCCGATCAGCTCGTCCCGGTCCACCACGGTCACCCGGGCGAAGGAGTCGGCGAGGACGCGGGCCGTCAGGAGCCCCGACATCCCCGCGCCAAGGACCACCGCGTGGTCTCCGACCTGGTCGTTCATCGCTCGGTCCCCTCCCGCGGGTTCGCGTGCCCGCGTATCTCGTCCAGCAGGCGGGCCTGGTGCAGGATCGTGTCGCTTGGCGGTGCCTGGGTCCGTACGGCGGTGACGAAGGCGGCGACGGTGTTCGCGACCTGGTCGTCCGGGGCCAGGGCCACCTCCCGTACGCCGTCGCGGTTCTCCAGGCGGATCACGGGCCGGTGGTCGGCCGGTGGGGTGAAGGCGCGGTCGACGGTGATCCGGCCCGTGGACCCCCACAGTTCGTAGGTGTTGCGGTAGGCGTGGTCCAGACCGAAGGTCAGCTGGGCGCCGACCCCGCGGCCGTCGCGCAGCAGGGCCGCGCCCGCCGTGTCCACGGCGAAGCCGGCGCCGCGGGCGAGGTGGGCGCCCGCCACCTCCAGGTCGGGGCCGAGCAGATGGAGTGCGGCCCGCACCGGGTAGACGCCGGTGTCGGTCAGGGCGCCGCCGCCGAGCTCCGGGCGGTAGCGGATGTCGTCCGCGTCAAGGCGGGGCACGGTGAACGCGGCCTGGAAGGCGCGCAGTTCACCGATGGCGCCGTCGGCGAGGAGTCCGCGTACCGCCTCGTGCTGCGCGTGGTGGACGAACATGACGTTCTCCATCAGCGCGAGCCCCCGCTCGGCGGCGAGCCGGGTGAGCGTGCGCGACTCCGGCAGGGAGAGCGACAGCGGCTTCTCGGCCAGCACGTGCTTGCCGGCGAGCAGAGCGCGTTCCACCCAGGTCGCGTGCAGTGCGGCGGGCAGCGGGACGTAGACGGCCCGTACCTCGTCGTCGGCCAGGGCCGTCTCGTATCCGGTCATCGCCCGGCAGCCGAACCGCTCGGCGAGCTCCTTCGCCCGTTCGGCGCTGCGGCCGGCCACGGCGGTGATCTCGACGTCAGGTGAGGCGACGAAGGCGGGCAGCATGCGCCGCCGGGCGATGTCCGCGCAGCCGAGGACGGCGATGCGTACGGGATCGGGGCGGGCGGGACCGGGGCGAGCGGGATCGGGGCGGGGGTCTGCGGGCGGCGCGGCGGCAGTCACAGGCGCACGCACCCGGAGTTGAGCAGCGAAAGCAGGGTGCGCGCCTGCACGTTGACGTAGTGGCCGTGCCGGACCAGGGAGGTGAGCTGGCCGGGGGTGACCCAGTGGTAGCCGGGAGGCGGGTCGGTGGCCGCCGTCTCCTCGTCCGCGTCGACGAAGAGGTAGCGGCTCTCGGCGTTCAGGAAGCGGCCGCCCTCCTCCGAGTGCACCGCCTCGTAGCGGACGCGCGAGGGATCGGCGGCGAGCACCGCCTCCAGGTACGGCGGCCAGCCGGAGCCGGCCAGGTGCGCGTAGTTGTCCGGGGTGTACTGGACGGTCGGGCCGAGCTCCACGGTGTCGAGGAACCCGCCCTCCACGCGCGCGTGCGCGAGGACGTGCGGCACACCGTCCACGCGGCGGGTGAGGAACGCGGTGACGCCCAGGCCCACCGGTTCGAAGAGCGGCTGCGTCCAGCCGGTGACCTCGCGGTTGTCGGCCGCGACGGAGACGGCGACCACCTGGAAGTACCCGCCGCCTCCGTGCTCGATGGCCATGTCGCCGCGCTTCCACTCCGCCACGTCGCGCAGCGGTATGCGCTCGGCGGTCACCTGGTGGCGGGCGCGTTCGGCGGTGAACCACGACAGCAGTTCGGTGTCCGAGCGCAGCGCGCCCGGCTCGTCGTACGCCACCGGGGCGCAGGCGAGCACGGTCCGCGCGTCCATGTTCACCACGTTGTCCGCGTGCAGCAGTTCGCCGATCTGGCCCAGGGTGAGCCAGATGAAGTCCTCGTCGACGGGGATGTCCTCGTCCGTCTCGACGATCATGTTCCGGTTGGACTTCTGGTAGAACCACGAGCCGTGCTCCGACTGGAGCGCGTCGGCGAGGACCCTGCGCCGCCCCGAGGGGCGGATGAAGTGGTCGATGTACTTCACGTCCGCGCCCTGGTGGGCCTTGGTGTAGTTGGACCGCGTGGCCTGCACGGTGGGCGAGAGCTGGAGCAGGTTCCGGTTGCCCGGTTCCATCTTGGCCTGCATCAGGAAGTGCAGGACTCCGTCGAACTCCTTGGCCAGGATGCCGAGGATGCCGACCTCGGGCTGCTTGATGATCGGTTGCTGCCACTCGCGGAACGGACCCTCGTCGCGGGTGACGCGCAGCCCCTCGACCGTGAAGAACCGTCCGCTGCGGTGCACCAGGTTGCCGGTGTCCGGGGCGAACGACCAGCCGTCCAGGTCGGCGAAGGGGATGCGGTCCACCCGGAAGTCGTGCGCCCGGCCCCGGGCGGCGAGCCACTCGGCGAAGTCGGCGGTGCGCAGGAACGCCCCGGACTTCCGGACCTCGGCGGAGCGGGCCAGGCGGGTGGCGACCGAGTCGTCCTCGCGTGGCCGCAGCACGGTGGGAGCGCTCACGTGTTCGACCCCACGAATTCCTTGATGGAGGCGATGACGTACTGGAGCATCTCCTCGGTGAGCCCCGGGTAGACGCCGATCCAGAACGTCTGGTCGGTGATCAGGTCGCTGTTGGTGAGGTCCCCGACCACCCGGTGCGGCTGGTCGACGTAGGCGGGCTGGCGCGTCAGGTTGCCGGCGAAGAGCCGTCGCGTACCGATCTTGCGGCCTTCGAGGAAGTCCACGAGCGCGGCCCGGCTGAACGGGGCGTCCGGCTGGACGGTGATGACGAAGCCGAACCAGCTCGGGTCGCTGCGCGGGGTGGCCTCGGGCAGCAGCAGGTGCGGCACGTCCGCCAGGCCCTCGCGCAGCTGGCGCCAGTTGCGCCGGCGCGCCGCGCCGAAGTCGTCGAGCTTGGCCAGCTGGGTCAGGCCGAGCGCGGCCTGGAGGTCGGTGGCCTTCAGGTTGTATCCGACGTGGGAGAAGATGTACTTGTGGTCGTACCCCTTGGGGAGATTGCCCAGCTGGTACTCGAAGCGCTTGAGGCACGTGTTGTTCTTGCCCGGCTCGCACCAGCAGTCCCGGCCCCAGTCGCGCAGGGACTCCACCACGCGCGCCAGCTGGAGGTTGGAGGTGAGGACGCAGCCGCCCTCCCCCATCGTGATGTGGTGCGCGGGGTAGAAGCTGACCGTCGTCAGGTCGCCGAAGCTGCCGGTCAGCTTGCCGTCGTAGTACGTCCCGACCGCGTCGCAGTTGTCCTCGACGAAGAACAGGTCGTGGTCCTTGGCGAGTTGGGCGACCTCGGCGACCTCGAAGGGGTTGCCGAGGGCGTGGGCGATCATGATGGCCCGGGTCTTGGGCCCGATCGCCTGCGCCACCCGCTCCGCCGTGGTGTTGTACGTGCCGAGTTCTACGTCGATGAAGACGGGCACGAGGTTGTTCTGCACGATGGGGTTGACGGTGGTGGGGAAGCCCGCCGCGACCGTGATCACCTCGTCGCCCGGTTTCAGCCGCCGCTCGCCCATGACGTGCGAGGTCAGCGCGGTCAGGGCCAACAGGTTCGCCGACGAGCCGGAGTTGGTCAGGTGCGCCTTGCGCCGCCCCAGCTTGCGGGCGAAGGCCGACTCGAACTTGCGGGAGCTGGGCCCCGCGGCGATCCGCATCGTCAGGGCGGCCTCGACCAGCGCGGCCCGGTCCTCCTCGTCGAGGACGGCGCCCGAGGGCCAGATCTCGGTGACCCCGGGCACGAACTGCCCCGACGGCTGGACGTCGTGGTGATACTTCCGGGCGTATTCAAGGACCAGCGCCTTGTGATCGCTCATGTCCGACTTCCTCTTCCTCGAATGCGTCTGCGTCGTCAGCGGCTCTGGACGCTCTGAAGGCTCTGGAGCAGGTCGCGCAGCGACGTGTCCAGGTCCCAGGCCGGCTTCCAGCCGAGTAGGCGTTGTGCTTTGGCGATGTCGAACGCCTGCCAATCGGCATGGGACCGGGCCGCGGCGGTCGTGGCCGTCTCCTCGACGACCGGAACGGCCAGGCCGCTGAGCGCGACGAGGCGGTCGACGAGCCGACGGGCCCGCACCGCCTCGCCCCTGCCGATGTTGATCACGTGGCCGCGTATCGCCTCGCTCGGAGCGTCGGCGGCCGCCACCACGGCGTCGGCCACGTCCCGTACGTCGACGAAGTCCCGCTCCGCCCGCAGCGGTCCGAACCGCAGCTCGGCCAGGCGTCCGGCGGCGGCGTCGGCCAGCTGGTCGACCACCGTGCGCAGCAGGCTGCCGACCGGAGCCCCGGGCCCGGACACATTGGCGACCCGCAGCACCACGCCGTCGAGGCCCGAGGCGGCGCAGGCCGCGAGGACCGTCTCGGTGGCGCGCAGCTTGGTGCGTCCGTAGGGGGTGACCGGCGCCGGTGGCCGGTCCTCGGGGGCACTGGTCCCCGGGGTGCCGGGCCCGTACTCGTGCACGGAGCCGAGCTGGACGAGGCGGGGCGGTGCGGGCACGGCCAGGACGGCCGCGACGAGCCGCTCGACGAGCTCGGCGTTGCCGCGGACCATGTCCTCCTCGGTCGTCCGCCAGACCTGGCCCGCCGCGTTGACCACCAGGGTGGCCCGTTCGGCGGCGAGCAGCTCGGCGAACCGGCGCTGCCCGTCGTCGGCCGTCAGGTCGATGCCCGCGCCCTCGGTTCTGGAGACGGAGACGACCCGGCGCCCGGCGCCCCGGAGGGCGGCACCGATGTGCCGCCCCAGGAAGCCGGACCCGCCGAGGACGACGGCCGTCATGCCTCGGCCTGCTGGTGCTTGATCGACTTCCACCAGCCGGGGTTGTCCCGGTACCAGGAGACGGTGTCCCGCAGCCCCTCCTCGAAGGAGATCAGGGGCTCGTACCCCAGCTCCTCGCGGATCTTGGACTCGTCGATCGAGTAGCGCAGGTCGTGGCCCTTCCGGTCGGCGACCCACCGGATCATCGACTCGTCCGCGCCGCACAGTTCGAGAAGCCTGCCGGTGATCTGCAGGTTGGTCTGCTCGTTGCCGCCGCCGACGTTGTAGATCTCGCCCGCGCGCCCTCGGGTGAGGACGGTGTGGATGGCACGGCAGTGGTCGTCGACGTGCAGCCACTCGCGGATGTTGCGCCCGTCGCCGTACAGCGGAACGGACTCCCCCGCGAGCAGGTTGGTGATGAACAGCGGGATGAGCTTCTCCGGGTGCTGGTGCGGCCCGTAGTTGTTGGAGCACCGGGTGATCGACAGGTTGAGGCCGTGGGTGTGCACGTAGGAGCGGGCCACCAGGTCGGAGCCCGCCTTCGACGAGGCGTAGAGCGTGTTGGGCTCCAGCGGCCACGTCTCGGTCCACGAACCTTCGGCGATCGAGCCGTACACCTCGTCCGTGGACACGTGCACCACCCGCTCGACGCCGGTGCGCAGGCACGCCTCGAGCACGCTCTGCGTACCGCCGACGTTGGTACGGACGAAGTCGGCCGCCGCCTCGATGGAGCGGTCGACGTGCGACTCGGCGGCGAAGTGCACCACGGCGTCGTGGCCGGGCAGCACGTCGAGCAGGAGCGGCAGGTCGCAGATGTCGCCCCTGACGAAGTCGAGCCGCGGGTCCTCCATGGGCAGGTTGCTCAGGTGGCCGGCGTAGGTGAGCTTGTCCAGGACGGTGACGCGCGTGTCCTCGTAACCCGGGTATCCGCCCGCGAGCAGGGTGCGCACGTAGTGCGAGCCGATGAAACCGGCGCCGCCGGTGACCAGGATCCTCATGCCGCGACCTCTATTCGGGTGTGATCGCCCACCACGAGCCGGTGGTGGGAGTCCTCGTGCTCGCTGGGTCCGATGACCGCGGAGCGGCCGATCAGCGAGCCGTGCAGGCCGGGCACCTTGGAGATCGAGGCGTCGTCCATCACGATCGAGTCGGCCAGCCGGGTGGCGCGCAGCGTGCACCTGCGCCCGATGGCCGTGTACGGACCGACCTGGGAGTCCTCGACGAGGCTGCCGGCGCCGATGACGGCCGGGCCCTCGATGCGCGAGCGCACCACACGGGCGCCCACCTCGACGGTCACCTGGCCGATCAGCTCGCTGCTCCCGTCGACGTCACCGAAGACGCCCGGCGCCCGGTCGTCGAGCAGCTTGTGGTTGCACGCCAGGACGTCGTCGACGCGCCCGGTGTCCTTCCAGTAGCCGTCGTACTCGCTGGCCCGGACGTCGGCGCCCGAGCTGACCAGCCACTGGATGGCGTCCGTGATCTCCAGCTCCCCGCGGGCGCTGGGGGCGATGGAGTCCACCGCCTCGTGGATGGCGGGCGTGAAGAAGTAGACGCCGATCAGCGCCAGATCGCTCCGCGGCTCCTTGGGCTTCTCCACGAGCCGGCGCACCGCGCCGTTCTCGTCCAGCTCCGCGACGCCGAAGGCCGTCGGGTCGGGCACCTTGTGCACCACGACCTGGGCGGCGGGGCGGTGCGCCGCGAACTCGTCGGCGATGTCCTGGATCCCGTCGGGCAGCATGTTGTCCCCGAGGTACATCACGAAGTCGTCGTCCCCGAGGAAGGGACGGGCCAGGGCCACGCAGTGGGCGAGTCCGAGCGGCTTCTCCTGCGGGATGTAGGTGATGCGGCAGCCGAAGCGGAATCCGTCTCCGATGGCCTCCTCGATCTCGTCGCCCCAGTCGCCCACGATGACCCCGATCTCGGTCACTCCGAGCGCGGCGACGTTTTCCAGGACGTGTTCGAGGACGGGCTTGTTGGCGATGGGAATGAGCTGCTTCGGCATGGAATAGCTGAACGGGCGCAGGCGGGTACCAGCACCGCCTGACAGCACCAGGGCCTTCATGGGATTGTTCTCCTCGCAGCGTTGGGTTGCGTCTCCAAGGCCGTCTCCAGGGCCGTCTCCTGCCAGGTGGCGAGAGTTCCGGAGGACACGGCCTCGGCGACGCTCATGGCGTGCGCGTCCTTGTCGGAGATCAGCGGTGGCTCGGTGAATCCCCAGGGGAGTGCGAGGTCGGGATCGAAGGGGTTGATGTCGATCTGGGTACCCGGCACATGGACGCTGGACAGCACGTAGCAGATACAGGTGTCGTCGGTGAGCGAGAGAAACCCGTGCCCGACTCCCTCGGGCACGTACACGGAGCGCCCGGAGTCGGCGTCCAGCAGGTTGACGTCGTACTGTCCGAAGGTGGGGGAACCCACCCGGAGGTCGACGATCACGTCACGGAGCGCACCACGGACGCAGGTGACGTACTTCGCCTGCCCCGGTGGCACGGTGATGCTGTGGATCCCCCGCAGCGTATTGCGATGGGACATCGAGTAGTTGATCTGCCGGGGTACGAAGGGCCGCCCGATCACGCGCTCGAACTCGTCGGCGCGCATCGATTCGTAGAAGTTCCCCCGCTTGTCCGGCAGTTGTTCGGGAGTGATGAGGAAGGCCCCGGGCACCTTCGTGGCGGTGGCGCGCATCGTGGTCCAGGTGTCCGCTCAGGCCGCCGAGGCATCACGCCGACGGTGACGCATCGTCAGCTTCTCCAGTGTGGGGACGACTTCGTTGGGTCCGGGAATCGCCAGGTAGTCCTCGTGGAGCCGGCCCGCACCTGCGCGGAACTCCGGCTCCTCCAGGACGCGGATGAGCTGCTTGCGCATCGCGTCGACGTCGGTGCCCTCGGCGTCCAGGATCAGCCCCGCACCACGCTCGACGAGGTAGCGGGTGGTGGTGGCCGCCTCCATGCCCGAGTCGTTGAAGGGAATCAGCTGCGGCACCTGATGGGCGGCGGCCGCGGCGAAGGTTCCGCCTCCGCCGTGGTGGATGACGGCGGAACACGTCGGCAGCAACTGGTTGAGCGGCACGAAGTCGAAGGCCCGTACGTTCTCGGGAAGACGCTTGCCCGCGAGCTGGGACTGGTCGAGCGTGGCGATCACCTCGATGTCGAGGCCGCTCACCATCTCCAGGAGGGAGGGGATCAGCGGCTCGCCGTCCGAGAAGACGACACGGTTGGACACGCCGAGGGTGAGAGCGACCCGGGGGCGCGTGGGCTGCTCGTACAGCCAGTCGGGCAGGAGCGAGGCGCCCGTGAACGGGATCCTGCGGACGGGCACGCCGAGTGTGCCGGTCGGAAGGCGCATGGCCGGGGGCAGGAGGTCGACGCTCCAGTTCCCGAGCAGCATCTCGTCGTCGACGGTGTAGCCGTAGCGCTCGGCGAGGGGTTCGAGGAGGCTCGTGAGCGGGTCCTTCACCGTCGGCCGCCCGGCCGCGGTGAGCTCGGCGAGCCTGTTGCGTGTCCAGGTGAAGTAGTCGGGACCCCACAGGTACCGGGCGTGCGCCGCCCCGCAGGCGCGTGCCGCGATCGGCGAGGCCAGCATGGCGGGGTCCCAGAGCACGAGGTCGGGCTGCCAGGACCGGGCGAAGGTCACCAGGTCGTCCACCATCAGCCCGTACTCGGCCGGCGTGGCCGTGCGTCCCGGTCCGGGGCTGTAGTAGGTCAGGACGGAGAGGAGCTCGCGGTAGGACTCCCAGAGCTCGGTGTCCCGGGCATCACGCGCGAACTCCTCGGTGAGCCGGCCCAGCTCGAGCGCCTCGAGCCTGCGGGCGATGTCGTCCCGCTCCAGCCCGAAGTCGGCGTACACCTCCTCCTCGTGTCCGGAGCGGACGGCGGTCAGACCGCCGGCGACCGCCACGTCGAGGGCGTCACGATGTGCCGAGGCGACGCGGACCTCGTGCCCCGCGCTCTGCAGCGCCGAGGCCAGGGGCACGATGGGGTAGACGTGGGCCGCCCCGGGCAGTGCCGTGATGAGAATGCGCAAGGAAATCGTCTCCTAGAAGTGACCCGCGAGTCCGGGCGCCGTTCGCCCCTGCCGCATGGGACTCCTGGAACAGATGGACGAGAAGGGCGCCCCTGAAAGCGCCAAGAGGGTCGCCGA
>NZ_JBICYI010000018.1:144337-172655 GCF_043200825.1 Streptomyces sp. NPDC048370
CGGCCGGGGGGGGGGCGCGGGGCCCCCCCCCCCCGCCCGCCGCCCCCGCCCCCCCCCCCCCCCCCCCCCCCCCCCCCCCCCCCCCCCCGGAGCATCAGCGCGGTGGCGCTAGATCAGGGCGGCGGCCTGGTCGACCGCTCGCTTGCCCGACTCGATCGCCCCGTCGACGAAGCCGTTCCAGCCGCTGGCGGTGTCACCGCTGGCGAAGGCGATCCGGCCGTAGCCGCGCTGGATCGCGGGCAGCTGCCGGAACAGCTGGTTCGGCTTCCGCAGGGCCCAGCCCCCCAGGGCGTAGGGGTCGCTGTGCCAGCGGTGGGCGGCGACCTTCACCACATCGACCTTGGCCGGGGAGATCTTGGCGATCCCCTCCTTGATCGCGGCGATGTTGTTGGGGTCGAACGCCGGGTTGTCGCTGAAGGCGATCATGAGATGACCGTCGGACAGCGCGCTGTGCGGGCTGATCGAGGCGATGTAGTTGAGCCCCTCGCCGCCCTGCGCGTAGAACGGGCCCGCGTCGCTGCGGACGTGGAGCCACAGCTTGCTGACGTTCGGTACGCCGATGCCTTCGCGCGTCGCGTCGGCGTGCACCTGGGGAAGGCCGGGCGCGAACCTGATGTTCTTCCACACGTTCGCGGGGACCGCCACGACGACGACCGGCGCGGTGTACGTCCTCCCCGACCTGGTCACGACGCTGACGCTCTTGCCGTTGTCCGACACGGCGGCGACCGGGGCGTTGAGGACGAGCGTGGCCTTCGCGTCGGCCAGCATGGCCTTGGCCAGGCCGAGCATGCCGGACTGACCCCGCTGGCCGGTGAGCTGACCCCATCCGGCCGCGTCGCCGCCGCCCAGGGCCCACCACTGGGCCAGGGCGGTCAGACCGCCGTACGAGGCGAATCCGCCCGAGTACCCGCCGCCGGCGGACAGCGCCCACGCCTTGTCCAGAGCCGAGAGACCGGTCAGCTGGTTCACGCGGTCGGCGAGCGACAGCTTGTCCAGCGGACGCAGCGCGCTCTCCGTCTCCAGCGGGTTGAGCGGGTTGGCGAAGTACTGGGCGGAGCCGTCGAACATCATCGCGTACAGCTCGCTGACCCTGCCGAACGCCTCGGCCGGGTCGACCTTGAGCGGACCGTTCGGAGAGTTGAACCAGGTGTTCGCGAGGGCCAGTCCGTCGCCGTCCGCGACGAGCGGGATGCCGTAGCGCTTGAGCTCCGCCATGACGAGCTGCTGGCCCGGGTGGAACCACGCGCCGCCGAGCTCGATCTGCTTGCCGGCGAACGTCTCCGTGCGGGTCCGCCCGCCTATTCGGCCGCTCGCTTCGAGGACGAGGGGGTTGAGGCCTCGGGCCCTGAGCTCGCGGGCGGCGGTGATACCGGCGAAGCCGGCCCCGATGACGATGGCGTTGTGCCCCGGGGTGACTTCCGCCTCGGTCCTCTGGTCGAGGGCGTACGCGTTGCTGCCGGCGGCGGCGATGCTTCCGATCGCCAGTGCGGCGCCGGCCCCCTTGAGGAGGGTACGGCGCTGCATGCCCTGGGCTCCGGCGTCGCGGAATCTGTCAGTATTCATGATGCCTTTTCGACGTGTACGTGGACGTGGTTGACGCCGGCGTGGACGTCGGGGGCTGCCCACACCGGTGGAACGGGTGCGGCTTACAGGAACGGCGTCTCGGGGTCGAGACCGAACAGCACGCGGCCCTGCACCTCGAGGTTGGTCTGCAGGGCGAGCAGGCCGTGCAGCGAGAACCCCTGGGAGTCCCTGAAGAACCGCTGGATGGGGACGCTGCGCTGGATCGCCGATGCCCCGCTCGCGGTGTACAGCTCCTCGATCGCCTCCTTCGCCAGCTGGATGGCGTAGGAGGTCTGGCCGCGGACGACCGCCTTCTCCTCGTGCGTCAGCAGCTCTCCGGTGTCGGCGCGCTCCTGCATGAGACGCAGCCAGGCGGCCGCCATCTCGCGGGAGGCCGTGATCTTGTTCGCCGCCTGGGCGACCTGGACCTGGGCCACCGGGTGCTGCCGCTGGTCCGTGTAGGACGTGTAGGCGATGGGCTTGTTGGGGACCCGCTCCAGGAAGAGCTCGTAGGCTCCCTGGGCCATGCCGATGAAGGTGGCCGCGCACTCCGCCATCACCAGGCTGATCAGGCCGTAGTTGCGGCCGGTGGCGCCGGCGTTGTGACGGTCGGGGTTGCCGCCGTAGAGCGCCTCGCCCAGGCTCACGACGCGGTGGGCGGGAACGAAGACGTCCTTCGCCGTGGAGGTGGAGCTGCCGGTGCCGGCCGCCGCCGAGGTGTTCCAGTCGTCGGCGATGGTGAACTCCGCCATGGGGACGGCGGCGACGACCTCCTCGTGCCCGCCGTCAGGCGTCTCCAGGATGGCCGCGGCCAGGTTCCAGTCGGCTCCCCGGCAGCCGGAGTTGAAGCGCCAGTTGCCGTTGAGGAGGAAGCCGCCCTCGGTCGGGGTCAGGCTCCCGGTCGGCGTGAATCCGCCGGAGATGCGGACGGAGTCGCTGGTGTAGATCTCCTCCTGCGCCTGGTCCGACGCCAGGCCCGCGATCCAGCCGTTCGACACCCAGACCATGGCCACCCAGCCGGTCGAAGGACATCCCCTGGCGATCTCGGCGAGGACCTTGCACTTGTCCTCCAGGGACAGGTCCAGGCCTCCGAAGCGGCGAGGGGTCGCGATCCTGAAGACCCCGGCCTTCTGCAGCAGTTCTATGTTCTCGTCCGGGATCCAACGGCGGTCCTCGGCCTCGTTTCCGTTCTCCCGCAGCCGGGGAACAATGCTCCTGACCGAGTCCAGTATTTCTTCTACACCGCTGTTCGTCATGGGATTCCACTCCTCGAATGCCGCGTTTCGCCGCCCGAGCCCCGGCCGTCCGCACGGAACCACGAAGGCTCCTCCTGGGAACACGAAGGCTCGCCTGAACATCCTGGCCGAAACGTGGTCACCACCCGGTAACCCCTGGGATTCTCAGAGAATGTGGTCTCCTGTTGCCGGACGATTTACGGGAGCACAGCAGAAAGGGGTTGTCTCCGCCGGCCACGGGTGGACCGGTGGAGACAACCCCTGTTCAGGGATTGCGCAGGAAAAACTACTGGGGGGTCAGCACGCCCTGCGAACCGCCGCCGTCCACGGTGAACTCGAGACCGGAGGTGAAGGTGGCGTCGGCGGCCAGGAACAGCGCGGCCTTGGTCACTTCCTCCATCGAGCCGTGGCGCTTCATCGGGGTGAGGATGTCACCGAGGGCCTGGAACTGGGCGCGCTCCTCCGGAGTGGCCTCCGGGATGCCCATCGACGGCGTGTGGATGAAGCCGGGGCTCACCGCGTTCACCCGGACGCCCTGGGCGACGAGCTCGGAGGCGGCCACCCGGACGAAGGCCCTGACCGCGGCCTTGGCGCCACCGTAGACACCCATGCCGGGCGCGCCCGTGGTGTTGGCGACGGAGGTGGTGATGGTGATGGAGCCGCCCGACTGGATCAGCGGGGCGAGGTGCTTCACCGCGAAGAAGACGCCCTTGGTGTTGACGGCGTACTGCCGGTCGAAGGTGTCCTCGGTGAACTTGTCGATCGTCTCCAGGATCGCGAGACCGGCGTTGAGGAAGACGTGGTCGATCTTTCCGAACTTCTCGGCCACGATCTTGGCCAGGGCCTCGATGTCGGAAACGCTGCCCGCGTCGGAGCGCACGATGTGCGCGTTTTCCTTGAGTTCGTCGCGGGCGGCCTCGATGTTCTTCTCATTGCGGCCGGTGACCAGCACCTCAGCGCCCTCGACGATGAGCGCCTTGGCGAAGTCAAGACCCATGCCGTGCGTACCACCGGTGATGACGACCTTCTTGCCTGCAAACCTGCTCACGCATACTCCCGTGTTGTTCAAATGTTTTTACCGGCATCGGACTTGCCCGCTCTTGAAAGGTAGTCACGCTTCCTGACGGGCCGCAAGTACGAACCAAAAGGTAAGTACCCGCGAGATGGAGCCACCGGTTCGGCTACCGGTTCTGTGACACCTGGTTCAGGATCGCGTCGGAAATCTCTTCCGGGGCCTGTTCCGGCTGCCAGTGCGAGACGCCCTTCAGCGTCACGAAACGGTAGGAGCCCGTGACGTGGTCGACGGTCCGCTCGGCTCCGTAACGGCTCACCGCGTCGTCGCCGTCGCTCCAGACATAGGTGGTGGGCACGGAGACGGAGGGGACGGTGGGGCCGTCCAGAAGGCCGCCGGCCCGGTACCAGTTGAGCGCCGAGTCGAGTGCGCGCGGCTGGGTGTGGAGCGCCACGTACTGCTCCACCCGCTGGGCGGGGATCTGCGCCCCGCCCTCGACGTAGAAGCCGCGCAGTTCCGCCGCACCGTCGGCCAGCAGCACCTCGGCCGTGTCGGCCGCCCTCAGGAAGTCCATGTATCCGGAGAGGGCCTTCTGGTCCGGGTCCTCACGGAGCGCCTCCCGGAAGGCCTCCGGGTGGGGGATCGAGACGGCCGTGAGGGTACGCACCCGCTCGGGGTGCTCGGCCGCCAGGGACCACGCGACCACGGCGCCCCAGTCATGGCCGACCACATGCGCCGATTCGATGCCGAGGGCGTCGAGCAGACCCAGGGCGTCGGCGACGAGGAGGGGCAGTCCATAGGCGTCCGCTCCGGTCGGGCGGGCGCCTGGGGAGTAGCCACGCTGATCCGGCGCGACGGTGCGCAGCCCGGCGTCGTTCAGTCGTGGTGAGACCTCGGACCACGCCTGACGGCTCTGCGGGAAGCCGTGCAGAAGCAGCACGGCCGGCCCCGAGTCCGGGCCCGAGACATCGACGTCGAAGAGGAGGTCGCCAACGGCGATCTGCATGAGAAATGACCTTCGGCTCATGAGGCGGAGCCTTCGTTTCCGCTTGGGGCAACGCTATGGCCGGCCTTCCACCCTCCGACCACTGGCGGGTAACCCGCCGTCCATTGCCCCCGGACGAAGGCCGGGGAGGGGTGTCGCTGTGCGCCGGACGTCGCCCGGCACGGTTCACAGAACGGGCCGGGAGTGCCGCAGCACCCGCAGCAGCGTGCCGGGGCGCAGCAGGGCGGTCGGCGGGTCGATGAGACCGAAGACCCGCAGGAACGCCTTCGCGACCGTCGCGTCACGCGTGGCGGCCCGCTGGACGAGACCGGTGTAGGCGTGCGCGATGCGCACCTGCAGCGTGCGCTCCCCGTCGACCCCGGGGAAGGAGAGGTCGTTGGTCTCCATGGTCTCCCACGGTCCGGCGACGACATCGCGGGCGTAGTCCTGGAAGTACGGGACGGGCCGGGGAGCGGCCCCCTTGCCCAGGTGCTCCCGCAGGGTGAGCGCGCCGAGCGCGGCGACGGTCATGCCTTGCGCGTACGTGGGGTTGAAACTGCACACGGCGTCGCCGGTGACGAGCAGTCCGTCGGGGAACCGGGTCAGGCGCTCGTAGTGCCGGCGCAGTGTGGCCGGATAGCGGTAGGTCTGGGGATCGTCGAGCGGCTCGGCGTCCTGGACCGCTTCGAAGATGTCAGGAACCGCGAGGGACTTGAGGAAGGCGTCGAAGCCGTCGGGGTCGGCCGGCGGGTGGTCGCCGAGGATTCCGTAGGCGGTCACCGTCATGCGCCCGTCCTCGATGAGCGTCAGGATCGCGCCGCGCGGCGAGCGGGACGAGGCGACCACCGCGATCGACGTCTCCTCGTTCGGCAGCGGAGTACGCGGCCGGTAGTGACGGGTCGCGTACCCCAGGCCGATCTTGGTTCGCGTCTCCTCGACTCGCGCGTAGCCGAACTCCTCCAGCCACACGGGGGTGCGCGAACCACGGCCCGTGGCGTCCACCACCAGGTCCGCGTCGAGGACGTGCTCGTCGTCGCCCTTCTGGACGCGGACACCGGTGACCCGTCGGTGGTCGGCCGTCGTGGTCAGACCGAGGATGTCGTACTGCTCGAGGAAGTCGACGTTCGGCAGTTCCTCCACCCGCGCCACCACGTGCCGTTCCAGGAACGGCCGGCTGGCCGCCACCGCACGCAGTCCGGCCCTGATCTGGAGGGGCCGCATGCCGTCCAGGAACCAGCGCGTGTTGAGCCCCACGTCGGACCGCACCGCCCCGTCGGTGACCAACTGGTCGCCGGTGCCGGGAAACAGCTCCTCGATGATCTGCAGCCCGCGGGCCTGCAGCGCATGGAGGTGCCGTCCCTGGGGAATGCTCCGTCGCACGCCCACCGCCTGGGTCGGCTCGTCCCGGTCCACCACGGTGACCTTGGTGTAGGAATCGGCCAGAACCCTTGCGGCGAAGAGCCCCGCCATACTTCCGCCCAGCACGACCGCGTGCTCTCCGACGGGCCGGCGCAATGTCGTCATCTCATTGATCCCTGCTATCCGTGAGGCCGAGTTCCACAAGGGTCACCGGCCCCGAAGGGCCGGAGCGGAGTTACTTCGACTCGCCGTACGGGTCGTCGATCGCATAGCGCCACTTTCCGTCCTCGCCGCGGCGCAGCACATCGAGGCCCACGCCCTCGCCGTTCTCCTTGGTGCCGTCGGGGTGGACGATCTCCATCGTCCAGTCGACGACGAGGAGGGCGGTGTCGGCCGTCACGTACGCGTGCCGGGTCGTGGCCGTCATGACAGGCTTCAGCTTGAGGAACTCCTCGACGTACTCCTCGCGCTCCCTGCCCGTCAGCGGCTTGCCCTTCTCCCAGGCGGCGACCGCCTCCGGGGTGTACATCGCGTTGACCGCGGCGGCGTCCCCGGAGTTGATGGCGCGCACATAGAGATCGGTGTGCTTCGTGGCGTCGTCGGTCAGCTCAATGTTTGCCATGATGCCGTCTGTCCCGCTTTCTCGGAGTTCCCCGGAGCGCTTTCCGAAACATCTATGGTGGTCCGGGGAAACGTATGGTCGGGTGAATGCGGAACGACCGTATCCGGCCATCTCCCATCGCGGGTTCATCAGCAAGTAACGCCCCTCCCACTCCTCGTCCGCAGCACGTGATTACTGCTCCGTGACTGAAGGCTGAGAGGTCAGGCACATCGGCACGTTAGTGTCGGTCGAAACGCTTATTTGTGCTGCAACGTTCTGTACCGCGAGAAATGAGAACCACGCGGAAAACAGAGCTTCGATTCTCCTGTGCGGCAACCCTCGATTTTCGGCACGGAGTTGCACGTCCTGTGCGCCTCGAGGGATTCACCATGGAAGGGCATCCGAGCGCGATGACGACTGAGCAGGTTTCTGTGACGGACAGCGCGGCCCACGACGGGCACGGCGAAGCGGTGGCCGTCATCGGAATGGCGTGTCGGCTGCCTCAGGCACCGACGCCCGTGGCGTTCTGGGACCTGTTGCGCCGGGGGGCCGACGCCATCACCGACGCGCCGGAAGGCCGTTGGGAGTCGCTGGTGGACGAGGAACTCCTGCCGGGGGACGACGACGTCCCGGCCGGGGCGCGGCGGGGCGGGTTCCTTCAGGACGTCGGGGACTTCGACGCCGCCTTCTTCGGGATCTCGCCGCGCGAGGCCGTCACCATGGACCCGCAGCAGCGGATCGTGCTCGAACTGGCCTGGGCCGCCCTGGAGGACGCCGGCATCGTCCCGGCCACGCTCAAGGGGAGCAGCACCGCGGTCTTCGTGGGTTCCCTGCGCGACGACTACGCCGGTCTGGTCAACCAGCACGGCACCGCCGCCATCACCCAGCACACGATGACCGGCGTGAACCGCGGCGTCATCGCCAACCGCGTCTCGTACCACCTGGGGCTGCACGGCCCCAGCCTCACCGTGGACGCGGCCCAGTCGTCGTCGCTCGTCGCGGTCCACCTCGCGTGCAGGTCGCTGCGGACCGGCGAGTCGGGCATGGCGATCGCCGCCGGTGTGAACCTCAACATCCTGGCCGAGGCGGCCGTCACCGAGGAGCGGTTCGGCGGCCTCTCCCCCGACGGGCAGACCTACACCTTCGACGCGCGCGCCAACGGCTTCGTCCGGGGCGAGGGCGCCGGCGTCGTCGTCCTCAAGCCGCTGAGCCGGGCCCTCGCCGACGGCGACCGCGTCTACGGCGTGATCCGCGGCAGCGCCGTCAACAACGACGGTGCCACCCCCGGCCTCACCGTGCCCAGCCCGGCGGCCCAGGAGGAGGTCCTGCGCCAGGCGTACGAGCAGGCCGGCGTGGCTCCCGAGGCCGTGCAGTACGTGGAGTTGCACGGGACGGGCACCCCGGTCGGCGACCCCCTGGAAGCCGCCGCCCTCGGCGCCGCGCTCGGCCGCGGACGGGCCGCGGACGACCCGCTGCTGGTCGGCTCCGCCAAGACCAACGTCGGCCATCTGGAAGGCGCGGCGGGCATCGTCGGGCTGCTCAAGACGCTGCTGAGCCTGTGGCACCGCCAGATCCCCGCGAGCCTCAACTTCGAGACGCCCAACCCCCGCATCCCGCTGGCCGAGCTCGGCCTCGCGGTGCAGCGGGAGTTGACGCCGTGGCCGCGGCCCGACCGTCCCCTGGTGGCAGGCGTCAGCTCGTTCGGCATGGGTGGCACGAACTGCCATGTGGTGCTGGAGGAGGCTCCGGAGGGGGCTGGCTCCGGTGCTGACGGTGCTGGTGCGGGTGCCGTCGGTGCTGAGCGTGCCGGTGCCGAGAGTGCCGAGGCGGCTGCCGTGGTGCCGTGGGTTCTCGCGGGGCGCGGTACCCGTGCCCTGCGTGCGCAGGCCGATCGGCTCGCCTCGTACGCCGCCGGGCGGACCTCGCTCCGGCCCCTGGACATCGCCGGCTCGCTCGCCTCCTCCCGTACCGCCTTCGAGCACCGCGCCGTCGTCGTCGGCGCCGACCGCGACGAGCTGGTCGCCGGGCTGCGCGCGCTGGCGGACGGCGACAGCGTTCCCGGCCTCGTTGAAGGCCCGGCGCAGGGTACCGGCCGGGCGGCGGACCGCGTCGTGTTCGTCTTCCCCGGGCAGGGCTCGCAGTGGGCCGGCATGGCCGTGGAACTGTGGGACTCCTCCCCTGTGTTCGCCCGCCGGATGGACGAATGCGCCGAAGCACTCGCCGAGTTCGTCGACTGGGACCTGCGCGACGTACTGCGCCAGGCGCCGGGAGCCCCGGAGTTCGAGCGGGCGGACGTCGTCCAGCCCGCGCTGTTCGCGGTGATGGTGTCGCTGGCCGAGCTGTGGCGCTCCCACGGCGTGACCCCCATGGCTGTCATCGGCGCCTCCCAGGGCGAGATCTCCGCGGCGTGCGCCGCGGGTGCCCTGTCGCTGCGCGACGCGGCCCGGGTGGTCACGCTGCGCTCGAAGGTCGTGCTGGCCCTCGCGGGCCGCGGCGGCATGGTGTCCGTGGGCGAGCCCGCCGCGCAGGTGACGGACCGGATCGCCGCCTGGGGGGGCCGGCTCTCCGTGGCCACGGTCAACGGCCCGGCCACGGTCGTCGTGGCGGGCGAGAACGAGGCGCTGGACGAACTCCTCGCCCACTGCGCGGAGCAGCGCGTCCGCGCCCGCCGCGTCCCCGTCGACTACGCCTCGCACTCCGCGCAGGTGGAGGAGCTGGAGGCCGAACTCGCCTCCGTACTGGCCGGGATCGAGCCGCGCCACTCCGACGTGGCCGTCTACTCCACCGTGACCGCCGGGCTCCTCGACGGTACCGAGATGGGCGCCGCGTACTGGTACCGCAACCTGCGGCAGACCGTACGTTTCGAGGAGACCGTCGCCGCCGTCCTCGCGGACGGTGACGCGACGTTCATCGAGATGTCCCCCCATCCCCTCATGGGCGTGGGCATCGAGCAGACCGCCGAGGCCCGCGGCGCGGGCGAGGCCGTGTTCGTCGGCTCGCTGCGGCGCGACGAGGGCGGCCCCCGCCGGTTCCTCGCCTCGCTCGCCGAGGCGTGGGTCCAGGGCGTACCGGTCGACTGGGCCGGCCACCTCGCCGCTTCCGGAGCCGCCCGCGTCGACCTTCCCACGTACGCCTTCCAGCGGCGCCGCTTCTGGGTCGGCGAGGACGTACGCGCCACCTCGGAGACGGACACCGCCGGCGCGTCGGAGCTGCACAACCGTCTGACGGGGGTCGACGAGCAGGAGCGGCGCCGCGCCGTGGCCGCGCTCGTCCGTGAACAGGCCGCCGCCGTCCTGGAGTACGAGTCGGACGCCGTCGACGCCCGGCGCACCTTCAAGGACCTGGGCTTCGACTCGCTCACCTCCGTGGAGCTGCGCAACCGGCTCAGCAAGGTCACCGGTCTGCGGCTGCCCACCTCGCTGCTCTTCGACCACCCGACCCTGGACACCCTGGTCGACCACCTGGCGACGGCCGTCCTCGACGCTCCCGGCGCCGAGGACGGCGAGGTCGAGGGGGCGGGTGCGGCCGCCCCCTCGACCTCCACGGCCGCCTCGCCCACCGGACGCCGTCCGCGCCGGGGCAGGGCCCGCGCCGACGAGGCGATCGCCATCGTCGGCATGGCCTGCCGCTTCCCCGGTGGCGTCTCCTCGCCGCAGGAGCTGTGGCGGCTTGTCGCCGACGGCAGGGACGCCATCTCCGAGTTCCCCGTCAACCGCGGCTGGGACGAGGAGCTCTACGACCAGGATCCCGAGCGCACCGGCAAGAGCTCCGCCCGGCACGGCGGGTTCCTGCACGACGCCGGCGCCTTCGACGCGGCGTTCTTCGGCATCTCCCCGCGCGAGGCCCTCGGCATGGACCCGCAGCAGCGGCTCCTCCTCGAGACCGCCTGGGAGGCCGTGGAGCACGCGGGCCTCGACCCGCGCGGCCTCAAGGGCAGCCGCGCCGGCGTCTTCGTCGGCGGCACCGCGCTCGACTACGGACCGCGCATGGACCAGGCGCCGGAGGGCATCGAGGGCCACCTGCTGACGGGCGGTCACACCAGCATCCTGTCCGGGCGGATCGCCTACCAGCTCGGTCTCGTCGGGCCCGCCGTCACCATCGACACCGCCTGCTCGTCGTCGCTGGTCGCGATGCACATGGCGGTGCGCTCGCTGCGCGAGGGCGAGACGACCCTGGCCCTGGCGGGCGGCGCGACCGTGATGTCGGGACCCGGCATGTTCCTGGAGTTCTCGCGCCAGCGCGGCCTGTCGCCCGACGGACGCTGCAAGTCCTTCGCCGCCTCCGCCGACGGTACGGGCTGGGCCGAGGGCGTCGGCCTGCTGCTCCTCGAACGCCTCTCGGACGCCCGCAGGAACGGGCACCAGGTCCTCGCGGTCATCCGGGGCACCGCCATCAACCAGGACGGTGCCAGCAACGGCCTCACCGCCCCCAACGGCCCGTCCCAGCAGCGGGTGATCCGCGACGCCCTGGCCGACGCCCGCCTCGGCACGGCCGACGTGGACGCGGTCGAGGCGCACGGCACCGGTACCCGGCTCGGCGACCCGATCGAGGCGGAGGCTCTCCTCGCCACGTACGGCCAGGGCCGGGCGGGCGGCGCGCCGGTCCACCTGGGCTCGCTCAAGTCGAACATCGGCCACACCCAGTCCGCGGCGGGTGTCGGCGGTGTCATCAAGATGGTCGAGGCCATCCGGCACGGCGTCCTGCCCAGGACGCTCCACGTGGACGAGCCGTCCCCGCACGTCGACTGGGAGGCCGGCGCGCTGTCGCTGCTCACCGAGGAGCAGCCCTGGCCCGAGACCGGCCGGCCGCGCCGCGCCGCCGTCTCCTCCTTCGGCATCAGCGGCACCAACGCCCACGTGATCATCGAGGAGGCGACCCCGGCTCCGGTCCCGGCTCCGGACGGTGAGACTCTCACCGAGGTGGCCCCCGTCCCGTGGGTGCTGTCCGCGCGGGACGAGCCCGCGCTGCGGGCGCACGCCGGCCGGCTCCACGCCCAGCTGATCGAGGCAGGAGTGAACGCCGACGACGGCGGGATCACCGGGCAGGACGTCGGCCGTTCCCTGGCCGCACGTACGGCCTTCGAGCAGCGGGCGGCCGTCGTCGGCACGACCCGCGAGGACCTGCTCGCCGGTCTCGACGCGCTCGCACGCGGCACCGCCGCGCCGGGCACCGTGACCGCGAGCGCCACCCGCTCCGGCCTGACCGCCTTCCTGTTCACCGGGCAGGGCGCGCAGCGCGTCGGCATGGGCCGGGAGCTGTACGCCGCGCACCCCGTCTACGCGCAGGCCTTCGACGCCGTCTGCGCCGAGTTCGACCCGCACCTCGACGTCCCGCTGAAGGACGTGATCTTCGCCGACGAGGACAACCCCGACGCGGACACCCCGGACGGGCGCGATCGGGCGGCGCTGCTGCACCGCACCGCGTACACACAGCCCGCCCTGTTCGCGGTCGAAGTGGCGCTGTTCCGGCTCCTCGAACACCACGGGCTCACCCCCGACCTGCTCGCCGGGCACTCGATCGGTGAGCTGGCCGCCGCGCATGTCGCCGGTGTGCTGGGCCTACGGGACGCGGCCGCGCTCGTCGCCGCCCGGGGCCGGCTGATGCAGGCCGCGCCCGAGGGCGGGGCGATGACGGCGATCCAGGCCGACGAGGGCGAGGTCGCCGCCACCCTGCGGGCGTTCGAAGGGCAGGTCGCCGTCGCGGCCGTCAACGGTCCCGACTCCGTCGTCGTCTCCGGCGACCGGGCGGCGGTCGACGCGGTCGAGGCGCTGTGGCGCGAGCGCGGACGCAAGACGCGCGCGCTGAACGTCAGCCACGCCTTCCACTCGCCGCACATGGACGGCATCCTCGCCGAGTTCCGTGACGTGGCCTCCGCCCTGCGCTTCCACGAGCCCCGCATCCCCCTCGTGTCCACGGTGACGGGCGCGCTCGCCACCACGGCCGAGCTGACCTCTCCCGACTACTGGACGTCGCAGATCCGGGAGTCCGTACGCTTCCTGGACGCCGTGCGCACCCTCCGCGAGCGCGGCGCCACGGTCTTCGTCGAGGTCGGCCCCGACGCCGTCCTGACGGCCATGGCCGTCGAAGCGGCGCGCGCCCCGCAGGGCCACGACTCCGACCGCTCGGATTCCCACGGGTCCGACGGCTCCGGCACGCACCACCCCACCGAGGCCCAGGTCGTCGCTCCGGCCACCGCCGTCGCGCTGCTGCGCGCGGGGCGTCCCGAGGCGCAGACCCTGGCCACGGCCCTCGCCACCGCGTACGTCAACGGCGCGGCCCTCAACGCCGCGTCGTTCTTCCCCGCCGGCCGCCGGGTCGAGCTGCCGACGTACCCCTTCCAGCGCGAGCACTACTGGCTCGTGACCGAGCGGGGCACCGACGCCCGCACGCTGGGCCTCGACCCGGCCGGGCACCCGCTCCTGACGACCGCCGTGCACCTGGCCGACCGCGAGGACGTGGTCCTCACCAGCCGTCTGTCCCTCAACGGGCAGGCGTGGCTGGCGGACCACGTGGTCGGCGGCACCGTCCTCGTACCGGCCACCGCCTTCCTGGAACTGGCGGTCGCCGCCGGAGACCACACGGGTGCCGTCCACGTCGACGACCTCACCCTGGAGGCCCCGCTGGCCCTGCCGGAGCACGGCGCCGTCCGGGTCCAGGTGGCCGTCGGAGCCCCCGACGAGCGGGGCGCCCGCTCGTTCGGCATCCACGCGCGCCCCGACAGCGGCGACGCCGAGCAGCTCCCGTGGACCCGCCACGCCACGGGAACCCTCACTCCCGATCCGACCGCCCCCGAGGGGCGGGAGTCGACCGCCCCCTGGCCTCCGGCGGACGCCTCGCCGCAGCCACTGGCCGACGTCTACGCCCGGCTCGCGGAGCTCGGTTACGCCTACGGGCCGGCGTTCCAGGGCCTGACCGCCCTGTGGCGCGCGGGAGACGACCTCTACGCCGAGGTGAGCCTCGCCCCGGAGCACCACGACAGCGCCGCGCACTTCGGCCTGCACCCGGCGCTGCTCGACGCCGCGCTCCACCCCCTCGTCCTGGCCCACGCCGACGACGACCGGTCGGACAGGATCAAGCTGCCGTTCGCGTGGTCCGGGATCTCCCTCCACGCGACCGGCGCCACCGCCCTGCGCGTACGGATCTCCCCCGTGGCCGGCTCCGGCGGCGCGAGCGGCCCGGACGACACGGTCTCGCTCACCCTCGCCGACCCCACCGGCGCCCCCGTGGCGTCCGTGGAGAGCCTGACGCTGCGCCCTGTCTCCAAGGACGACGTGGCTCCCGCCGCCGGCGGAGCGGGTTCGGGCGCGCTGTTCACCGTCGAGTGGCCCGCGATCTCCACCCCGGACACGGCCGGCTCCCGCCTCGCGACACTGCCCGACGCGGCCGAAGACACTGCGGACGGCGACGACTTCGGCCTCGGCACCGTCGTCGGCGCCGACACCGTCGTCGTACGCACCGACCGCTGGACCCTCGACGCCGCCGACCCGGTGGCCGCCGCGCACGACGCCACCCGCCGCGCGCTCGGTCTCGTCCAGCGCTTCCTGTCCGACGACCGATTCCAGGACGCACGCCTCGCCTTCGTCACCCGTGGCGCGGTGGCGGCGCTCCCCGGCGACGGGATCGACGCCCTCGCCACCGCGCCCGTATGGGGTCTGGTGCGTTCGGCTCAGACCGAGCACCCCGGACGACTGCTGCTCGTCGACGTCGACGTGGAGGCGGCGAAGGGGACCCGCACCGGGGCCTCGGACGCCGACGAGGCGCTGATCACCACCGCCGTGGCCGGTGACGAGCCGCAGCTCGCCGTACGCGCCGGGCGCCTCCACGCCCCGCGCCTGGCCCGCACCACGCCTCCGCCGCGCCCTGCGGACGCCACAGGATCCACGGACGCCTCGGATCCCGCGGACTCCACGGGGACGGCACGCGCCCCGCACCTGGACCCCGACGGCACCGTCCTGATCACCGGAGGCACCGGCGGACTGGGCGGTCTCATCGCCCGCCACCTGGCCTCGCGGCACGGCGTACGGCATCTGCTGTTGCTGAGCCGTCGCGGCCCGCAGGCTCCCGGGGCGGACGAACTGCGCGCGGAACTGGCCGAGTTCGGCGCCGAGGCGCAGCTCGTCGCCTGCGACGCCGGCGACCGGGACGCCCTCGCGGCCGTCCTCGACGCCCTCCCGTCCGAGCGGCCGCTGACCGCCGTCGTGCACACCGCGGGCATCCTCGACGACGCCACCGTCGAGAACCTCACCGCGGGACAGCTGGAGTCCGTACTGCGCCCCAAGGCCGACGCCGCGTGGCACCTGGACGCACTGACACGGGAACGCGGGCTCGACCTCGACGCGTTCGTCGTCTTCTCCTCCCTGTCCGGCCTCACCGGCACGGCGGGCCAGGCCAACTACGCCGCCGCCAACGCGTTCCTCGACGCCCTGGCCTCGTACCGCCGCGCCGCCGGCCTGCACGCCACCTCCCTTGCCTGGGGGCTGTGGGACGGCACGGTCGGCATGGGCGGCACGCTCGGTGACACGGACCTGGCCCGCTGGGCCCGTATCGGTGTCGCCCCGCTCACCCCCGAGCAGGGCCTCGCCCTGTTCGACGCGGCTCTCGCCACCGAGACCCCCCTGCTGGCCCCGGCCGCCATGAACCCGGCCAAGGCCCGCACCGGTGCCGACGGCCTGGTCCCGGCCCTGCTGCGCGGCCTGGTCCGCACCCGCCCGCGCCGGGCGCAGCGGGCCGGCGGCGCCCCGGCGGGCGGCGACTGGGCACAGGGCATCGCCGCGCTGCCGGAGGACGAGCGAATCGACGCCGTACGCGAGTTCGTACGCGGCGTGGTCGCGGCGGTCCTCGGCCACTCCGCCACCGCCGCGGTCGACCCGGAACGCCCCTTCAAGGAGCTCGGCTTCGACTCCCTGGCCGGGGTGGAGCTGCGCAACCAGCTCAACACGGCCACCGGCCTCCGCCTGCCCGCGACCGCCGTCTTCGACCACCCCTCGCCGGCCGCGCTCGCGGCCCACCTGCTGAGCCGGGTGTCGGGCACGGCGGCCAAGGCGGTCGTCGGGACGAGGACGACCTCGACCGACGAGCCGATCGCCATCGTCGGCATGGCCTGCCACTACCCCGGCGGGGTCTCCTCACCCGAGGACCTGTGGCGACTCGTCGCCGGGAGCGGGGACGCGATCAGCGAGTTCCCGTCCAACCGGGGCTGGGACATCGAGACGCTGTACGACCCCGACCCGGACCGCATCGGCACCTCGTACGTCCGGCACGGCGGGTTCCTACACGAGGCGGACCGGTTCGACCCGGAGTTCTTCGGGATGTCGCCGCGCGAGGCGACCGCGACCGACCCGCAGCAGCGGCTCCTCCTGGAGACCGCGTGGGAGACCTTCGAGAGCGCCGGAATCGACCCGGCGACCGTACGCGGCACCAACACAGGCGTCTTCACCGGCGCGATGTACGACGACTACGCCTCCCGACTGCCCAGCACCCCGCCGGAGTTCGAGGGCTTCACGCTCGCGGGCAGCCTGTCCAGTGTGGTGTCGGGGCGCCTGTCCTACACGTACGGCCTCGAAGGCCCGGCCGTCACGGTCGACACGGCCTGCTCGTCGTCGCTGGTCGCCCTGCACCTCGCCGCGAACGCGCTGCGCAGCGGCGAGTGCGACCTCGCGCTCGCGGGTGGCGTCACGGTGATGTCCTCGCCGAACGTCTTCGTGGAGTTCTCGCGGCAGCGTGGTCTCGCCGCCGACGGCCGGTGCAAGTCCTTCTCGGCCGAGGCCGACGGCACCGGCTGGTCGGAGGGTGTCGGTCTGCTCCTGGTGGAGCGCCTGTCGGACGCCCGGAAGAACGGCCACAAGGTCCTCGCCGTCGTACGCGGCTCGGCAGTGAACCAGGACGGCGCCTCCAACGGCCTCACCGCACCCAACGGGCCGTCGCAAGAGCGGGTCATCCGCCAGGCCCTGGCCAACTCCGGCCTCACCACCGCCGACGTCGACGCCGTCGAAGCCCACGGCACCGGCACCCGCCTCGGCGACCCCATCGAAGCCCAGGCACTCCTGGCGACCTACGGCCAGGAGCGACCCGAGGACCGCCCGCTGTACCTGGGATCACTCAAGTCCAACATCGGCCACACCCAGGCCGCGGCGGGCGTCGGCGGCATCATCAAGATGATCAAGGCGATGCACCACGGCGTCCTGCCGAAGACCCTCCACGCCGAGGAGCCCTCACCGCACATCGACTGGTCCACCGGCGAGGTCGAACTGCTCACCGAGCCGAGGGAATGGCAGGCGCCGGACGGTCGCGTCCGACGCGCCGGCATCTCCTCCTTCGGCATCAGCGGGACGAACGCCCACGTGATCATCGAGGAGCCGGAAGTCGGTAGCGCGCCGGCGGCCGGTAGCGAGCCGACAGCCGGCCCCAGCACCGACGCCGACGCCACCGGTCTGCCCGTCCCGTGGCTGCTCTCCGCCCACGACGACACGGCGCTGCGCGCCCAGGCACGACGACTGCACGCGTACGCCACCGACAACCCGGACGCCTCCGCGGCCGACATCGGCTGGTCACTCGTCACGACGCGCGGCACCCTCGAACACCGGGCGGCCGTCCTCGGTACCGACCGCGACGCTCTCGTACGCGGCCTGGAGGCTCTGGCCGACGGCGGGTCCTCGGCGACGGCGCCGGCGACAGCGCGGGCGGCGGCGCAGGGCAACTCCGCGATCGTGCACGGGAACTCCGCTCGCCGCGGCAAGCTCGCGTTCCTGCTCACGGGGCAGGGGTCCCAGCGCCTCGGCATGGGCCGGGAGCTCTACGCCGCGTCTCCGGTCTTCGCCGCCGCCTTCGACGCGGTGTGCGCACAGCTCGACCTTGAGCTGTTCCGGTCGGTGAAGGAGGTCGTCTTCGCCCCCGAGGACAGCGCCGACTCCGCGCTGCTCGGCCAGACCGTCATGACGCAGGCCGCCCTCTTCGCGCTGGAGACCGCGCTGTTCCGGCTGTTCGAGCACCACGGGATCACCCCCGACTACCTCCTCGGCCACTCGATCGGGGAAGTCACCGCCGCCCACCTGGCCGGTGTGCTCGACCTGGCGGACGCCTGCGTCCTCGTCGCCGAGCGCGGCAGGCTGATGCAGGCCGCGCGCGAGGACGGCACCATGGCCGCCATCCAGGCCACCGAGGCGGAGGTCCGGGAGTCGCTCACCGACTTCGGCGACGCCGTCGTCGTCGCCGGGGTCAACGGCCCCCGGTCGACGGTGATATCCGGTGACGAGCTGCTGGTCAACGAGGTCGTCGCGCGGTGGCGTGAGGTCGGCGCCAAGACCAAGCTCCTGCCGGTCTCGCACGCCTTCCACTCGCCGCACATGGACGCCGTACTGGAGGAGTTCCGGTCCGTCGCGGAAGGACTGACCTTCCGCGCCCCCACGATCCCGGTGGTGTCGAACGTCACCGGCACGACGGCCACGGCCGACCAGCTCACCTCGCCCGACTACTGGGCGCGCCACATCCGCGAGGCGGTCCGCTTCGCCGACGGTGTCCGCCACCTGGAGGAGCTGGGCGTCACCGACTGGCTGGAGCTCGGCCCCGACGGCGTGCTCACCGCCCTCGTCGAGGAGTGCCTGTCGGACGACGCCGGATCGCTCGCGCCCGCCCTGCGCAGGGACCGGCCCGAGCCCGACAGCGTCGGCACGGCGCTGGGCCGCCTTGCGGTACGGGGCATCGCGCCCGACTGGACGACGGTCTTCCGGGGTGCCCGACGCGTCGACGACCTGCCCACCTACGCGTTCCAGCACGGCCGTTACTGGCTCGACGCTCCGGAAGCCGCCGCCGACGCCGCGGGTCTGGGCCTGAGCGAGGCCGGTCACGCCCTGCTCGGCGCGGCGGTCACGATCGCCGACCGTGACGAGTACGTCTTCACCGGTCGCCTCTCGCGACGCACGCACCCCTGGCTGACCGACCACTCCGTCGCGGACGTGGTGCTGGTGCCGGGAGCCGGACTGCTGGAACTCGCGCTGCACGCCGCCCGCCATGTCGGTGCGGGCGGGGTGGAGGAGTTGACGCTGGCGGCGCCGCTGGTCCTGCCGGAGCGCGGCGGGGTCCAGGTCCAGGTCGTGGTCGGCGACGCCGACGAGTCCGGCCGCCGGACGCTCCAGGTCCACTCACGCCCCGACGCGGACGGCGACGACAGCCGCCCCTGGACGACGCACGCCACCGGCACGCTCACCGCCGACAGCCCGTCCACGGACGGGGCGGCGAACCTGACGGCGTGGCCGCCCGCCGGTGCGAGCGAGGTGGAACTGGCCGGCGTGTACGAGCGCCTGGCCGAGCAGGAGTACGCGTACGGCCCCGCGTTCCAGGGCCTGCGCCGTGTGTGGAAGGGCGCGGACGAAGGCGAACTCTTCGCCGAGGTCGCCCTCGCCGACGAACAGCGCACCGACGCCGAGCGCTTCCAACTGCACCCTGCTCTCCTCGACTCCGCCCTGCATCTGCTCCTGCCCGGTGTCGTGGACGAGGACCGCGTCGCGGTGCTGCCGTTCACGTGGGCCGGGGTGAGCGTCCACGCCGTGGGCGCGTCGATGGTGCGCGTACGGCTGACGCGGACGGGCCCGGAGTCGGTGGCCCTTGACCTGGCCGACGCCACCGGCGCACCGGTCGCCACCGTCGAGTCCATGGCGTACAGGCCGCTCTCGAAGGACGCCCTCCGCACGGCCGGATCGGGCACGCGCGACGGCCTGTACCGGGTGGAGTGGAAGCCGCTCGCGGCCCCGGCCGCCTCGTCCGGCGCCTCCGGGCAGCCGTACACGGATCTCCGTACGGTGGTTGGCGCGGCCGACAGGGATGCCGACGTACCACAGGTGCTGCTGCTTCCGCTGCTCCCCGAAGCCCGTGACGATGTGGCGGGCGCGGTGCATGAAGTGACCGCCGAGGTACTGGGCCTGGTGCAGGGCTGGCTGTCGGAGGAACGGTTCGCCGACTCCCGACTGGTCGTCGTGACGTCGGGTGCAGTTGCCGCCGGTGCTGACGAGGACGTACCGGACCTGGCCCACGCGGGCGTATGGGGTCTGCTGCGCGCCACGCAGACGGAACACCCGGACCGCATCGTGCTGTTGGACATCGACGACACGGAGCGGCTGTCCGAGTCGGTCGCAGCCGCGGTGGCTTCCGGTGAGACACAGATCGCGGTACGAGCAGGGGAACTGCGCGTACCCCGCCTCACACGGGCCGGCCACGTGACGGACCCGGCCCCGGCCTCGCAGGCTCCGGACTGGAGCACGGGCACCGTCCTGGTGACGGGCGCGACCGGCGCGCTCGGCGGCGTACTCGCACGCCACCTGGTCACCGAACACGGCGCACGCCACCTCCTCCTCCTCAGCCGACGCGGACAGGACGCCCCCGGCGCGACCGAACTCCGCGACGAGCTCACGGCACTGGGAGCCGTCGACGTGGACCTCGTCGCATGCGACGCGGCAGACCGCGACGCACTCGGTCGGACCGTGCGGGAGATACCCGCGGATCGGCCACTGACCGCGGTCGTCCACACGGCGGGGGTCCTGGACGACGGGCTGGTCGGGTCGCTGACAGCGGAGAGGTTGGCCGCCGTGATGCGCCCCAAGGTGGACGCGGCGTGGAACCTGCACGAGCTCACCCGCGAGCAGAACCTCACCGCCTTCGTCCTCTACTCCTCCCTCGCCGGCCTGATCGGCACGGCTGGCCAGGCCAACTACGCGGCGGGCAACACCTTCCTCGACGCCCTCGCCCAGCGCCGCCACGCCCAAGGCCTCCCGGCCACATCACTGGCGTGGGGCCTGTGGGAGCAGACGAGCGACATCACCGACGGACTCGCCGACGTCGACCGGAAGCGGCTCGCCCGTACCGGCCTGCGTGCCCTGGCTACGAAGGAGGCCATGGCCCTCTTCGACGCGGCGCATGTCACGGGCGAAGCGGTGCTCGCCGCGACCGGCATCGACACCGCCGCCCTGCGGGCGCGCGGCGACGAGGCACTGCCCATGCTGCGCGGCCTCGTCCCCACAGCACCCCGCCGCGCCGGAACCGCTGCGGCCGCCGCTGCGGGCGGCGGCTCGTCGCTCGCGGACCGGCTGGCAGGACTGTCCGTAACCGAGCGGGAGAAGGCACTGGTCGACCTGGTCCGGACGCACGTGGCATCGGTACTCGGCCACAGCGACCACACCGCCATCGACCCCGACCGGGCATTCCAGGAACTCGGCTTCGACTCCCTCACCGCCGTCGAACTCCGCAACCAGCTCAACACAGCCACCGGCCTCCGCCTGCCCACGACCCTCATCTTCGACCACCCGAACCTCGCTGTTCTCGCCACGTATCTGGGGGAGCAACTCGGAACGGACGACGCGCCGTCGGCCGGGCCCGTCCTGGCGGAGCTGGCCAAGCTCAAGTCGGTGATCAAGGCCCTGGCGGCGGACGAGAGCGCGCACGGACAGGTCACGGCCCGGCTGAGGGAACTCCTGGACATCGCCGACGAGGCGGCGGGCAAGCCGTCCGACGACGGCTCGGAACAGGATCTCGACGCGGCCAGCGACGAGGAACTCTTCGCGCTGCTCGACGACCTCGAGTAGGCGTGCCCTGGAGCCCGCGACGGGCCGTCGGGTCGTCTCCACACACATTCATGACAAGTCACCACGTCAACACAGCGGGGAGCTGAGAGCATCATGGCGGGCGAGGAACAACTCCGCGACTACCTCAAGCGGGCGATCGCGGATGCCCGTGACGCACGCAAGCGGCTGCGTGAGGTCGAGGACAAGCAGCAGGAGCCGATCGCGATCGTCGCGATGGCCTGCCGCTACCCCGGAGGCGTGTCCTCTCCGGAGGAGCTGTGGCAGCTGGTGACGGACGGCGTGGACGCGGTGTCGGAGTTCCCCGACAACCGCGGCTGGGACATCGAGAAGCTGTACGACCCCGATCCTGAGACGGCCGGCACGTCGTACGCCCGCGAGGGCGGCTTCCTCCACGAGGCCGACCGGTTCGACCCCGAGCTCTTCGGGATGTCGCCGCGCGAGGCCCTCGCCGTCGACCCGCAGCAGCGTCTCCTCCTGGAGACCGCGTGGGAGACCTTCGAGCGGGCCGGCATCGACCCCGGCTCCCTCAAGGGCAGCCGTACGGGTGTGTTCACGGGCGTCATGTACAACGACTACGGCTCCCGCCCGAACCTCCCGGCCGACGGCAACGAGGGCTATCTGTTCAGCGGCAGCGCGGGCAGCATCGCGTCCGGCCGCCTCTCCTACACGTACGGGCTCGAAGGCCCGGCCGTCACCGTCGACACGGCCTGCTCGTCCTCCCTCGTGGCCCTCCACCTCGCCGCCGGGGCGCTGCGCCGCGGCGAGTGCGACCTTGCGCTCGCGGGCGGCGCGACCGTGATGTCGACGCCCGTCGCCTTCATCGAGTTCTCCCGGCTGCGCGGCCTCGCCGCCGACGGGCGCTGCAAGTCCTTCTCGGCCGACGCCGACGGCACCGGCTGGGCCGAGGGTGTGGGCCTGCTGCTGGTCGAGCGGCTCTCGGACGCTCGGAAGAACGGGCACAAGGTGCTGGCGGTGATCCGTGGTTCGGCGGTGAACCAGGACGGCGCGTCGAACGGCCTGACCGCCCCGAACGGCCCCTCGCAGGAGCGCGTCATCCGCCAGGCCCTCAGCAGTGCGGGCCTGACCGCTGCCGAGGTCGACGCGGTGGAGGCCCACGGCACCGGTACGGCTCTGGGCGACCCGATCGAGGCGCAGGCGCTGCTGGCGACGTACGGCCAGGAGCGGCCGGAGGACCGCCCGCTCTACCTGGGCTCGCTGAAGTCCAACATCGGCCACGCGCAGGCGGCGGCCGGTGTCGGCGGTGTGATCAAGATGGTGCAGGCGATGCGGCACGGCGTGCTGCCGAAGACCCTGTACGCCGACGAGCCGACACCGCACGTGGAGTGGCAGTCGGGCGCCGTCGAGCTCCTCCAGGAGCACCTGCCGTGGCCGGAGACCGGCGAGCCCCGCCGGGCCGGTGTGTCGTCGTTCGGCTTCGGCGGGACGAACGCCCACGTGATCATCGAAGCACCGACCGAGGTCTCCGAGGAGGCCGTTGCCCCGACCGCTGAGCCGGTGGTTCCGGTACCGGTGGTGCCGTGGGTGCTGTCGGGCAAGACCCCGGCAGCCCTGGAGGCGCAGGCGGGCCGACTGCTGGCGTACGCGGAGACCACGACGGCCTCCGAGCCGGTGGACGTGGCCTGGACCCTGGCCACGGGCAGGGCTGCGTTGGACCACCGCGCGGTCGTCACCGGCCGCGATCGCGACCAGCTGCTGACCGGCCTGCGCGCACTGGCCAACGGCCAGACCGGGCCTGGCGTGGCCCGCGGCACGCGGACGGGCGGAAAGACCGCCTTCGTCTTCACGGGCCAAGGCGCACAGCGCATCAACATGGGCCTCGAACTCTACGAGGCCTTCCCGGCCTATGCGGCAGTGTTCGACGAGGTGACAGCCGCTCTCGACGCCCACCTGGACCGGCCGCTGCGCGAGGTCATCGCCTCGGGCGCGGGCCTGGACGACACGGGCTGGACGCAGCCGGCGCTCTTCGCCACCGAGGTCGCCCTCTACCGACTCGTTTCGTCTTGGGGCATCACCGCAGACCTGGTCGCCGGGCACTCCATCGGCGAACTCACCGCCGCCCACATCGCCGGCATCCTCAACCTCGACGACGCAGCGAAGCTCGTGACGGCCCGAGCCCGCCTCATGCAGGCTCTGCCTACAGGCGGAGCCATGGCGGCCATCCAGGCAACCGAAGACGAGATCACGCCCCTGCTGAGCGACCGGGTAGCGATCGCCGCCATCAACAGCCCCACATCCCTGGTGATTTCAGGCGACGAAGACGCCGTCCAGGACATCGCGGCGGCGATGGAGGAACAGGGCAGGAAGACTAAGCGGCTCACCGTCTCCCACGCCTTCCACTCCCCTCACATCGACCCGATGCTCGACGAGTTCCACACGATCGCCGCCCAACTGACGTACCAGGCACCCACCATCCCGGTCGTGTCCACGCTCACCGGCCAGCAGGCCACAGGCGACGACCTGCGCACCGCCCAGTACTGGACCGACCAGGTACGAGGAGCAGTCCGGTTCGCCGACGCCACCACCACACTCAGCAACCTCGGCGCCACCACCATCGTCGAAGCAGGACCCGACGGAGTCCTCTCCGCCATGGTCCAAAACACCACCGAGAACGTCACCACCATCCCCCTCCTCCGCCGCGACCGCCCGGAAGCGGACACACTCGTCGCCGCACTCGCCCAGATCCACACCCACACCACCACCCCCGTGGACTGGCAGAACTACCTGACCGGATCCGGCGCCAAGCACGCGGACGTACCCACCTACGCCTTCCAGCACCAGCGGTTCTGGCTCGAAACGGTCCACACCACAGCGGACGCGGCCGGCCTCGGTCTCACCGACACCGGCCACCCGCTCCTGGGCGCGGCCATGGCGATCGCCGACCGCGACGAAACCCTCTTCACGAGCCGCCTCTCCCTCCACACTCACCCCTGGCTCACCGACCACGCCGTCCTGGGCCATGTGCTGTTCCCGGGTACGGGCTTCGTCGAACTGGCCGCACGTGCAGGTCAGGAGCTCGGCGTCGGCCAGGTCGAGGACCTGACCCTGGCCGCTCCTCTGGTCCTTCCCGAGCAGGGCGGCGTCCAGCTCCAGGTCCGCGTCGGCGCCCCCGACGGGGCCGGGCGCCACACGATCGACATCCACTCGCGCCCCGACAACGACAGCGACACCTCCTGGACCCTCCACGCATCCGGCTTCCTCACCGCTCTCGACGAGTCCGCAGCGGTCTCCACCGACCTGGTGACATGGCCGCCCGCCGGTGCGAGCGAGGTGGAACTGGCCGGCGTGTACGAGCGCCTGGCCGAGCAGGAGTACGGCTACGGCCCCGCGTTCCAGGGCCTCCGCCGCGTGTGGAAGGGCGCGAACGAAGGCGAGTTCTTCGCCGAGGTCGCTCTCGGGGACGAGTTGCGGGCGGAGTCGGCCGACTTCACCCTTCACCCCGCCCTCCTCGACGCCTCGCTGCACGCCCTCCTGCCCGGGGTGGCCGACCCGGCGGGCCAGGCCGGATTCCCGTTCGTCTGGTCAGGCGTGAACGTGTACGCCGTGGGCGCGTCGATGGTGCGCGTACGCCTCACGCAGACGGGCCTGGAGTCGGTGGCCCTTGACCTGGCCGACGGCACGGGTGCCCCGGTCGCGCGCGTCGACGCGCTGGCACTGCGGCCGCTGTCGAAGGACGCCCTCCGCACGGCCGGATCGGCCACGCGCGACGGCCTGTACCGGGTGGAGTGGAAGCCGCTGGCGGCCCCGGCCGCCTCGTCCGGTACCTCCGGGCAGTCGTACGGAGAGTCGTACGCGGATCTCCGTACGGTGGTTGGCGCGGCCGACAGGGATGCCGACGTACCGCAGGTGCTGCTGCTTCCGCTGCTCCCCGAAGCCCGTGACGATGTGGCGGGCGCGGTGCATGAAGTGACCGCCGAGGTACTGGGCCTGGTGCAGGGCTGGCTGTCGGAGGAACGGTTCGCCGACTCCCGACTGGTCGTCGTGACGTCGGGCGCCGTTGCCGCCGGTGCCGACGAAGACGTACCGGACCTCGCCCACGCCGGCGTATGGGGTCTGCTGCGCGCCACCCAGACGGAACACCCCGACCGCATCGCACTGTTGGACATCGACGACGCCGACGACGCGGAGTTGCTGCCGCGCTGGATCGCGGCCGCCCTCGCGTCCGGCGAACCCCAGCTGGCGGTACGAGCAGGGGAACTGCGCGTACCCCGCCTCGCCCGACCGGTTCAGAGCACCGATCCGGTGAGTGAGCCGCCGCGCTGGGCCGAGGGAACGGTCCTGGTGACCGGCGCGACGGGCGCACTCGGAGGCGTACTGGCACGCCACCTCGTGGCTGAGCACGGCGCGCGCCACCTCCTCCTCCTCAGCCGACGCGGTCAGGACGCCCCCGGCGCGACCGAACTCCGCGACGAACTCACCACCCTGGGCGCCGCCGACGTCGACATCGTCGCCTGCGACGCGGCAGACCGCGACGCACTCGCGGCCGTCCTCAGCACCATTCCGAGCGACCGTCCCCTGACGGCCGTAGTCCACACCGCAGGCGTGCTGGACGACGGGCTGGTCGGGTCGCTGACAGCGGAGCGACTGGCCGCCGTCATGCGCCCCAAGGTCGATGCTGCGTGGAACCTGCACGACCTCACCCGCGAGGAGAACCTCACCGCCTTCGTCCTCTACTCCTCCCTCGCCGGCCTCGTCGGCACAGCAGGGCAGGCCAACTACGCGGCGGGCAACACCTTCCTCGACGCCCTCGCCCAGCACCGCCACGCCCAAGGCCTCCCCGCGACATCCCTGGCATGGGGCCTGTGGGAGCAGACCAGCGACATCACCGACGGACTCGCCGACGTCGACCTCAAGCGCATGGCACGCGCAGGCATACGCCCGCTCACCTCCACCCACGCCATGGAGCTCTTCGACGCCGCACACACCACAGGCGACGCGGTGCTCGCGGCGACCGGCATCGACACCGCCGCCCTGCGGGCGCGCGGCGACGAGGCACTGCCGATGCTGCGCGGCCTCGTCCCCGCGGCACCCCGCCGCGCCGGAACCGCTGTCGCTGCGACGGCAGGGTCCGGTTCGGCGCTGGCGGGGTTGTCCGCGTCGGAGCGGGAGAAGGTCCTCGTCGACCTGGTGCGGACGCACGTGGCATCGGTCCTCGGCCACGCCGATCACACGGCCATCGACGCCGACCGCGCGTTCCAGGAACTCGGCTTCGACTCCCTCACCGCCGTCGAACTCCGCAACCAGCTCAACACAGCCACCGGCCTCCGCCTGCCCACCACCCTCATCTTCGACTACCCCACACCCGGCGCACTCGCCGCCCACCTCACGCAGGAACTCTCCGGCACGGCGGCGGCCAAGGCGGTCGTCGGGACGAGGACGACCTCGACCGACGAGCCGATCGCCATCGTCGGCATGGCCTGCCACTACCCCGGCGGGGTCTCCTCACCCGAGGACCTGTGGCGACTCGTCGCCGAAGGCACGGACGCCATCACCGAGTTCCCCTCCAACCGCGGCTGGGACATCGAGAAGCTGTACGACGCCGACCCGGACAACACCGGTACGACATACGTCCGGCACGGCGGGTTCCTGCACGAGGCGGACCAGTTCGACCCGGAGTTCTTCGGGATGTCACCGCGCGAAGCGACCGCCACCGACCCGCAGCAACGACTGCTCCTCGAGACCGCGTGGGAGACCTTCGAAAGCGCCGGAATCGACCCGGCGACCGTACGCGGCACCAACACCGGCGTCTTCACCGGAGCGATGTACGACGACTACGCCTCCCGACTGAGCACCACTCCTGAGGAGTACGAGGGCTTCCTCATGACGGGGAACCTCTCCAGCGTGATCTCGGGCCGCCTGTCCTACACCTTCGGACTCGAAGGCCCGGCCGTCACGGTCGACACGGCCTGCTCGTCGTCGCTGGTCGCCCTGCACTGGGCGGCGAACGCGCTGCGCAGCGGTGAATGCGACCTCGCGCTCGCCGGCGGTGTGGCCGTCATGTCCACCCCCACCGCTTTCGTGGAGTTCTCGCGGCAGCGTGGTCTCGCCGCCGACGGCCGGTGCAAGCCGTTCGCCGCCGGCGCCGACGGCACCGGCTGGTCGGAGGGTGTCGGCCTGCTCCTGGTGGAGCGCCTGTCGGACGCCCGGAAGAACGGCCACAAGGTCCTCGCCGTCGTCCGCGGCTCCGCCATCAACCAGGACGGCGCCTCCAACGGCCTGACCGCACCCAACGGCCCCTCCCAGGAACGGGTCATCCGCCAGGCCCTCGCCAATTCCGGCCTCACCACCGCCGACGTCGACGCCGTCGAAGCCCACGGCACCGGCACCCGCCTCGGCGACCCCATCGAGGCGCAGGCACTGCTGGCAACGTACGGTCAGGAGCGGCCCGAGGGTCGGCCGCTGTGGCTCGGCTCGCTGAAGTCCAACATCGGCCACGCGCAGGCGGCGGCCGGTGTCGGCGGCATCATCAAGATGGTCCAGGCGATGCGGCACGGCGTGCTGCCGAAGACCCTGCACGTGGATGCGCCGACGGACCACGTCGACTGGTCCGCGGGTGAGGTCGAACTGCTCGCCGAGCCTCGCGAGTGGGAGGCAGCCGACGGCCGCGTCCGACGCGCGGGCATCTCCTCCTTCGGCATCAGCGGGACGAACGCCCACGTGATCATCGAGGAACCGGAGGAGATCGCCGAGGAGGTCACGAGTACGGCTCCGACTGCGCCGCCGGTGGTGGTCCCGTGGGTGCTGTCGGCCAAGACGCCGGCCGCCCTGGAGGCGCAGGCCGACCAGCTCCTCGCCTACGCCGAGTCGGCCAACTCCGAGCCGGTGGACGTGGCCTGGACCCTGGCCACGGGCAGGGCTGCGTTGGACCACCGCGCCGTCATCACCGGCCGCGACCGCGAGCAGCTTCTGACCGGCCTGCGCGCGCTGGCCAACGGCCAGACCGGGCCTGGTGTGGTTCGCGGCACGCGGACGGGC
>NZ_JBICYI010000019.1:0-170078 GCF_043200825.1 Streptomyces sp. NPDC048370
ACGCTAGCCGCGTTGCCGAAATGCCCACGTAGCTCCGCTACGAGAGCATCCCGGCGCCTTGCGATCGCACGCACCGGACGCCGCGAGCCCCGCCCTTCGGGCGGACGACCATACTTTCCGGACACTCCCTAGGCAGGCACCGCACACCCACCCACAGCTCCCGGAGGCAGCAGGCCGCCGGGAGCTGTCCCGCATGATCCGCATGTGAATCCACACCTGAATTCCGCACGTGAAATCCGCACGTCCGAGACGTGGTCCGTACGCGAACGTACGCGACCCGAACGGAACGACGCCGAGGGGGAGAGTCGATGACGGCCGAGCTGGTCCGGGGGCAGAACCACCCCCTGCCCCACACCCGACTGGAGATCCGGGTCTCGGCCGGTCACCCGGTCGTCGCCGGAGCCACCCTCGCCGACGAAGGAGGACGGGTCGCCGGCGTCGAGTGGATCGCCCACCCCGGCTCGCCCTCGCTGCCCGGCCTGGAGGTCTCCCAGCAGGCCGCCGCCGACCACCGCCTCGCCGTCGACCTGGACGCCGTCCCGGCCGCCGTGCACCGCCTCTCGGTCCTGCTGGCGCTGCCCGTCGGCATCGGCGGACCCACGCGCTTCGGCGCCCTCGCGGCCCCCTTCGTCGCCGTCACCGGCCTCGACGGCACCGAGATCGCCTCGTACACGATCACCGGCCTCGACCGCGAATCCGCCGTCGTCGCCCTGGAGCTCTACCGCCGCCAGGGCGCCTGGAAGGTGCGCGCCATGGGCCAGGGGTACGAGGGTGGTCTCGCCGCGATGCTCGGCGACCAGGGCCTCCAGCGCCCCGCCGACCTGGCCGCCTCGATCCTGGAGGCCGTCTCCCGGGGCCTGGCCCGCTCCGTCTCCGCCCCGCCGCCGCGCGTCCCCGAGGCCGAACGCGTACGCCACTCGGCGCCCACCCTGCCGGTGCCCCAGCCGTCCCAGCCGTCCCAGCCGTCCCAGCCTTCCCAGCCGCCCCAGCCCTCCCCGCAGACCCCACCGACCCCGCAGGCCACACCCTCCTCTCCCGCATCCCCGAGCAGCGGCGGCGGCCCCATCAGCTACGCCCATCCCCGCCGCGCGGCCGCTCCGGAGCCGCCCCGGCAGGCCCCGCCCGTTCCCGTCGCGGGGGACGCCGGCGGCTGGTCCATGGACGAGCGGCTCTACAACCAGGTGTGGGGCATGTTCGAGGACCTCGCCCGCACCACCGCCGCGTACCGCAGCGCCTGCGACTTCGCCGAGTCCCGCCTCGACAAGGAGCTCGACGGCCTGCTCTCCGACCCGCGCAGCCGCATCGGCGGCGCCGGGGACGCCGCCCGCCAGGCGGCCCGCGCCAGGCACGACGAACTCACCGCACGCGCCCAGGAGGTCCTGGACCGGGACCTGGACCAGCTCGCCGCCGAGTCCGAGGTCGTCGAACCGGCGCTCCCCGCCGCCTACGCCCGCTGGGACAACCCCGTCTGGCACGCCTACCGGGTCCCCATGGAGGCCCCGATGGCCGTACGCCTGGGCGATCTCCACCTCCCCGAGCGGCCCGAGCTGCGCATCCCGATGCTGGTCAGGCTCCCGCTGGAGCGCGGTCTCTGGGTCGACGCGGGCAGCGGGCACTCCGAGGCGGCGGAAGTGCTCGACGAGGCCGAGCTGCGCCGGCTCGCCCTTGACACCGCCGTCGCGCACGCGGCGCGGCTGCTCGCGGTGTACCCGCCCGGCGAGTTCACGGTCCATGTCATCGACCCGGCGGGTTCGGGGACCGCGGCGCTCGCCCCGCTCGTCGAGGCGGGCGTGCTGGCAGGCCCGCCGGCCGCCGGAGCGGCGGGGGTCTCGGCCGTCCTCGATCAGCTCACCGAGCGGGTCGACCTGGTGCAGATGGCGCTCAGGGCGGGCGCTCCCGACGCCCTGCCGCCCGGCCTGGACACCGCCGAGCAGCTGTTGATCGTCCATGACTTCCCGCACGGCTTCGACGACCGGGCGGTCACCCGGCTCCGGTACCTCGCGGACGAGGGCCCCTCGGTCGGGGTCCATCTCCTGATGGTGGCCGACCGCGAGGACGCCTCCGCGTACGGTCCCGTACTCGATCCGCTGTGGCGTTCGCTGCTGCGGCTGACTCCTGTGGCGGACGACCATCTCGCCGACCCGTGGGTCGGCCATGCCTGGACGTACGAGCCGCCGCGCTTCCCCGCCGGCAGCCGGGTGCTGCCCCAGGTCCTGGCGCGGGTGGCCGAGTCCCGTCGCCAGTGGGGGCGCTGATCCGCCGCCGCCCATGCCGCTGACCTGCGCCTTTGGGGCCTCTTTACCCTTGCCTTTACCTTTTCTTGGTTCTTCGGGTAATCTTCTCGGCGCGGAGGGGAGTACTCCCCAAGCGCGGCGTTCCCGTCAATACGGACGTACCCCGAGCGGGGGCGATCCCGGGGCGTCGGCCCGACCGTCCCCGTACGGACCGGGTGGAAGAGACCTCCGGCAGCGACGACGCTGATCAAGTAGCCGTACGACGCCGGAGGCGCAGTGGACGTTTCGACGACTCTCTGGGTGCTGACCATTCTCGGTCTGGGCGCCCTCATCGCGATCGACTTCTTCATCGGGCGCAAGCCCCATGACGTGTCGGTCAAGGAAGCCGGAATCTGGACGATCGTCTGGATCGTCCTGGCCCTGCTCTTCGGCGTCGGCCTGCTGATCTGGGGCAACAGCCAGGCGTCCGGCGAGTTCTTCGCGGGCTACATCACCGAGAAGTCACTCAGTGTCGACAATCTCTTCGTCTTCGTCCTGATCATGGCGAAGTTCTCGGTGCCCTCACACCTCCAGCAGCGCGTGCTGCTCGTCGGCGTGCTGATCGCCCTGGTGCTCCGCACGATCTTCATCGCCGCGGGCGCCGCTGTCATCGCGAACTTCTCCTGGATCTTCTACATCTTCGGCGCGTTCCTGATCTACACCGCCTGGAAGCTCATCCAGGAGGCGCGTGCCGACGAGGACGAGGACGACTGGGAGGAGAACCGTCTCCTCAAGAGCGTCGAGAAGAAGTTCGGCGTCGCCGACCGGTACCACGGCACCAAGCTGTTCATCCGGAACAACGGCAAGCGGATCATGACCCCGCTGATGGTCGTCATGCTCGCCATCGGCACCACCGACATCCTCTTCGCCCTCGACTCCATCCCGGCGATCTTCGGCCTGACCCAGGACCCGTACATCGTCTTCACCGCCAACGCCTTCGCCCTGATGGGTCTGCGGCAGCTGTACTTCCTGATCGGCGGACTGCTCAAGAAGCTGGTCCACCTGAGCTACGGCCTGTCGGTGATCCTCGGCTTCATCGGTGTGAAGCTGGTGCTGCACGCGCTGCACGAGTCCGGGGTCCATGTCCCCGAGATCTCCATCCCGTTCTCGCTCGCGGTCATCGGTGGTGTCCTGGTCGTCACCACGATCACCAGCCTCATCGCCTCCAAGAAGCAGGCGCAGCGCGAGGCGGCCGAGGCCGCGGAGGCCTCCACGTCGCCCGCCGCCGAGGCCGGCGAGACCGAGAAGGACAGCGTCGGCGCCTGACGGCGTACGGCACCGTAGGAACGCACCGCGGCCGGTGCGGGCGGCTCACCACCGCCCGCACCGGCCGCGGTGCGTTCCGGGGGCTACGCGGGAACCCGCTCAGGCACCTCCGCACCGGCCGGCACGGTCTCCGGCAGCAGCGCGAAGCAGCCCAGGCTCACCAGCGCCATGACCGTCAGATAGGCCGCCACGCCCCAGGGCGGGCCCGAACCCTCGGAGAGCGCCGTCGCCACGATCGGCGTCAGCGCCCCGCCCAGGACGCCCGCCAGGTTGTAGCCGACGGCCGCGCCCGTGCACCGCACCCTCGGCTCGTAGAGCTCGGGGAGGTACGCGGCGATCACCGCGAACATGGTGATGAAGGCGAGCAGGGCGCCCACGAACCCGAGGAACATCAGCGACGGCCGCCCCGTGTGCAGCAGCGCGATCATCGGGAACATCCACACCGCGGAGGCCGCGCAACCGAGCAGGCAGAGCGGGCGACGGCCGTACCGGTCGCCCAGCATCGCCGCCGGCGGAGTCACGATCCCCGAGATCGCCACCGCCGCCATGATGCAGATCAGCATGGTCGTACGGTCGACCCCCAGCCGCTCGGTGCCGTAGGCCAGGGCCCAGGTGGAGACCGTGTAGAAGACCGCGTACCCGACGGCGAGCGCCCCGGCCGTGAGCAGGACGAGGCGCCAGTGGTCGCGCGCCACCTCGGCGAGCGGGGCGTTCGCCCGCCGCCCGGTCGCGTTCAGCTCCTCGAACTGCGGGGTCTCGGCCAGCGAGGAGCGCAGCAGCAACCCGCCCGCCGCGAGCAGCCCGGCGGCCCAGAACGGCACGCGCCAGCCCCACTCCTGGAACTGGGCGTCGGTGAGCGTGGCCGAGAGCACCAGCATCACGCCGTTCGCCAGCAGGAAGCCGACGGGCGGGCCGATCTGCGGGAAGCTCGCCCAGAGCCCCCGCCGCCGCTCCGGCGCGTGCTCGGCGGTGAGCAGGACGGCCCCGCCCCACTCGCCGCCCAGACCGAGCCCCTGCAGGAAGCGCAGGACGAGCAGCAGGAAGGGGGCGGCGATGCCGATGGTCGCGTACGTCGGGACGAGGCCGACCGCCACCGTGGCGCAGCCGGTGAGCACCAGCGAGGCGAACATGACCGGGCGCCGCCCGTACCGGTCGCCGACGTGGCCGAAGAGCGCGGAGCCGAGCGGGCGGGCGATGAAGCCGACGGCGAAGGTACCGAAGGCGGCCAGGGTCCCGGCCAGGGGGGAGAAGGTCGGGAAGAAGAGCGGGCCGAGGACGAGCGCGGCGGCGGTCCCGTAGACGAAGAAGTCGAAGAACTCGATGGCCGTGCCGACGAGCGAGGCGGCGGCGAGCCGCGCCATGGACGGGGAACCCTTGCCGTTCGAGGACCCCTTGCCGTCCGGGGCGTCCGGGGAGTCCTTGTCGTACGGGGCGTTCGGAACGGCCGACGGGTCCGGACTCGCCGGCGGGTCCGAGGCGGTCAAGGGTGTGGCGGAGTCCGCGGGAGGCGGAGAGTCCGGATCCGGGGACGGACGCGGAGAGTGACTGTGGCGCATGTGGCGCCAACTACCCTGCGTCCGCCGGAGTTACGGGGGCGCGCGGAAGCACGCGGTGCTCGACCACGCGCCTCCGCCGCTCAGGGCCGCCCGGGAGGCGTCACCAGCCGCGCGCGTGCCACGCGGGCAGGCTCGGCCGCTCGTCACCGAGCGTGGTGTCCTTGCCGTGGCCCGGGTACACCCAGCTCTCGTCCGGCAGGACCGCGAAGAGCTTGGATTCCACGTCCTGGATCAGGCTCGCGAAGGCCTTCGGGTCCTTCCAGGTGTTGCCGACGCCGCCGGGGAACAGGCAGTCGCCGGTGAAGACGTGCGGATGGCCGTGCGGGTCGTCGTAGACGAGCGCGATCGAGCCGGGCGTGTGCCCGACGAGCCGGCGGGCGGTCAGCGTGACCCGGCCGACCGTGATCGTGTCGCCGTCCTCGACCAGGACGTCCGTCGCGACCGGGATGCCCTCCGCGTCGTACGCCCCGGCGTACGTCCGCGCCCCGGTCGCCGCGACCACGTCGGCGAGCGCCTGCCAGTGGTCGCCGTGCTGGTGCGTGGTGACGACGGACGCGATGCCGTCGTCACCGATCAGCGTGAGGAGCGTGTCGGCGTCGTTGGCCGCGTCGATCAGCAGCTGCTCGCCGGTCGCCCGACAGCGCAGCAGGTACGCGTTGTTGTCCATCGGACCGACGGCGACCTTGGAGATCATCAGGTCCGTCAGCTCGTGCACATCGGCGGGCCCGCCGACCTTCACCGCTCCGCTGTACGTCATGGGCTCAGCCTATAGCGGGGGGAGGTCGGGGAGGCCGTCGCCGGAGAGGACCGCGAGGTGGGCGCCCGCGTCGCCGCGGCCGGACAGCCAGCCGAGCAGTTCGGCGCCGGTGCCCGCGAGGACGACAGGGGTGCCTTCGGCGCCGCCGGTCTTCCAGGTGGGCGGGTTCTCGTGGTGCCCGAGGTGGAGGGTCACCGGCGGGACCTCGGGGCGTCCGGACCAGCGGTCGGCCAGGAACTCGATCTCCCGGGTCACGAACTCCTCCGGCAGGTCCTCCAGCTCGTAGCCGATCCCGAGGTCGACGTGGTGCAGGGCCACCTCCACCCAGCGACGGAAGGGGATACGGGCGGCCCGGTCGGTGACGCCGTTGCGGAGCTCCACGGTCCGGTCCCAGTCGGCGGGCTCCGCGCCCACGGCCTGGAAGCGCTCGCCGGTCGCGCGGATGTCGGCGAGCTGCTCGGTGAGGGGGCGCGGGGCGTCCCGCTCGATGTCGGCGTCGCGGGTGGCGCCGTCGGCGTACATGGGCCGGCCCTGGAGAACGTTCACCAGGGCGTCGGCGTTGCGGGCGATGTGGGCCAGGACATGGCCGCGGGTCCAGCCCGGAAGCCGTGACGGCTCGGCGACCGCCGCGTTGTCCAGGGAGGCGGCCGCGTCGAGGAGTCGTTCGGTCGCTTCACGTACAGAGGCCAGGTCACGCACATGGTCGATCATGGGGCCGACCCTAGCGCCGCCACTCGTTCGGGTGAAGCGGTCGGAGTGCGGCCGGAAATCGAATGTGCGTGCTATAGGCTCGGTGGAAGCATCCGGCATCCTTGGTTGTTGGGTACTCAGGCACATCCAGGTACTTCCAGGCATATCTGCGACCCGCACTTCTGTGCCTCCGCTCTCTCAAGAAAGGTGCGGACCGGCGTGGCCGACCGTCTCATCGTTCGTGGCGCTCGCGAGCACAACCTCAAGAACGTCTCGCTCGACCTCCCCCGCGACTCCCTCATCGTCTTCACCGGGCTGTCGGGGTCGGGCAAGTCCTCCCTCGCGTTCGACACGATCTTCGCCGAGGGACAGCGTCGGTACGTCGAATCGCTCTCGTCGTACGCCCGGCAGTTCCTCGGCCAGATGGACAAGCCGGACGTCGACTTCATCGAGGGTCTCTCGCCCGCCGTCTCCATCGACCAGAAGTCGACCTCGCGCAACCCGCGCTCGACGGTCGGCACCATCACCGAGGTCTACGACTACCTCCGTCTGCTCTTCGCCCGCATCGGCAAGCCGCACTGTCCCGAGTGCCGCCGTCCGATCTCCCGCCAGTCGCCGCAGGCCATCGTCGACAAGGTCCTCGAGCTGCCCGAGGGCAGCCGCTTCCAGGTCCTCTCGCCGCTCGTGCGCGAGCGCAAGGGCGAGTTCGTCGACCTCTTCGCCGACCTCCAGACCAAGGGCTACAGCAGGGCCCGGGTGGACGGGCAGACCATCCAGCTCAGCGAGCCGCCGACGCTGAAGAAGCAGGAGAAGCACACGATCGAGGTGGTCGTCGACCGCCTCACCGTGAAGGACGGCGCCAAGCGCCGGCTCACCGACTCCGTCGAGACGGCCCTCGGGCTCTCCGGCGGCATGGTCGTGCTCGACTTCGTCGACCTCGCCGAGGACGACCCCGAGCGCGAGCGGATGTACTCGGAGCACCTCTACTGCCCGTACGACGACCTCTCCTTCGAGGAGCTCGAGCCGCGCTCCTTCTCCTTCAACTCGCCCTTCGGCGCCTGCCCGGACTGCACCGGCATCGGCACGCGCATGGAGGTCGACCCCGAGCTGATCGTCCCGGACGAGGACCGCTCGCTCGACGACGGCGCCATCCACCCCTGGTCCCACGGCCACACCAAGGAGTACTTCGGCCGGCTCATCGGCGGCCTCTCCCAGGCGCTCGGCTTCCGCACGGACCTGCCGTACGCCGCACTCCCGGCACGGGCCAAGAAGGCCCTGATGTACGGCCACAAGACCCAGGTCGAGGTCCGCTACCGCAACCGGTACGGACGGGAGCGGGCGTACACCACCCCGGCCTTCGAAGGCGCCGTCTCCTTCGTCAAGCGGCGGCACAGCGAGGCCGAGAGCGACTCCAGCCGCGAGCGCTTCGAGGGCTACATGCGCGAGGTGCCCTGCCCCACCTGTGAGGGCACCCGCCTGAAGCCGATCGTCCTCGCCGTCACGGTCATGGAGCGCTCCATCGCCGAGGTCGCCGCGATGTCGATCAGCGAGTGCGCCGACTTCCTCGGCCGCCTGAAGCTCAACGCGCGCGACAAGAAGATCGCCGAGCGGGTCCTGAAGGAGGTCAACGAGCGGCTGCGGTTCCTCGTCGACGTCGGCCTGGACTACCTCTCCCTCAACCGCGCCGCCGGCACGCTCTCCGGTGGCGAGGCCCAGCGCATCCGGCTCGCCACCCAGATCGGCTCCGGTCTGGTCGGCGTGCTCTACGTCCTGGACGAGCCGTCCATCGGCCTCCACCAGCGCGACAACCACCGGCTCATCGAGACCCTGGTCCGGCTGCGGGACATGGGCAACACGCTGATCGTGGTCGAGCACGACGAGGACACCATCAAGGTGGCCGACTGGGTCGTGGACATCGGCCCCGGCGCCGGCGAGCACGGCGGCAAGGTCGTCCACTCCGGCCCCTTGAAGGAGCTGCTCGCCAACAAGGAGTCGATGACCGGGCAGTACCTGTCCGGGCGCAGGGCCATCGGGACGCCGGACATCCGCCGCCCCGTGGACCCCACGCGCCGGCTCACCGTGCACGGCGCCCGGGAGAACAACCTCCAGGACATCGACGTCTCGTTCCCGCTGGGCGTCCTCACGGCCGTCACCGGCGTCTCGGGATCCGGCAAGTCCACGCTGGTCAACGACATCCTCTACACCCACCTGGCGCGCGAGCTGAACGGCGCCAAGTCGGTGCCCGGGCGGCACACGCGCGTGGACGGCGACGACCTCGTCGACAAGGTCGTGCACGTCGACCAGTCGCCGATCGGCCGCACCCCGCGGTCGAACCCGGCGACGTACACCGGAGTCTTCGACCACGTCCGCAAGCTCTTCGCCGAGACGATGGAGGCGAAGGTCCGGGGCTATCTGCCGGGCCGGTTCTCCTTCAACGTCAAGGGCGGCCGCTGCGAGAACTGCTCCGGCGACGGCACGATCAAGATCGAGATGAACTTCCTGCCGGACGTCTACGTCCCGTGCGAGGTCTGCCACGGCGCCCGGTACAACCGGGAGACCCTGGAGGTCCACTACAAGGGCAAGTCCATCGCCGAGGTCCTGGACATGCCGATCGAGGAGGCCCTGGACTTCTTCGAGGCGGTCCCGACGATCGCGCGCCATCTGCGCACGCTCAACGAGGTCGGCCTCGGGTACGTCCGGCTCGGCCAGTCCGCCCCGACGCTCTCGGGCGGCGAGGCGCAGCGCGTGAAGCTCGCATCCGAGCTCCAGAAGCGGTCGACGGGCCGTACGGTCTACGTCCTGGACGAGCCGACGACGGGTCTGCACTTCGAGGACATCTCGAAGCTGATCAAGGTCCTGTCGGGCCTGGTCGACAAGGGCAACTCGGTGATCGTCATCGAGCACAACCTCGATGTCATCAAGACCGCGGACTGGGTCGTCGACATGGGCCCGGAGGGCGGCAGCGGCGGCGGTCTGGTGATCGCCGAGGGCACACCGGAGGAGGTCGCCTCGGTCCCGGCGAGCCACACCGGCAAGTTCCTCCGCGAGATCCTGGGCGCCGACCGCATCAGCGACGCGAGCGTGCCGGCGGCGCGGAGCGCGTCCAAGACCGCGAAGAAGGCGCCCGCGAAGAAGGCCCCCGCGAAGAAGGCGGCGGCCACGGCCGTGAAGGCGCCCGCCAAGAAGACGGCGGCGCGGGCACGCAAGGCGTGACGGGTCGGGGATAGGGGTGGGGTGGGGGTGGGCGGCGCCTGCGGCGGGCCTTCCCTCACCCCACCCCGCCCCTTCCCGAAAGCGGGGCAAGCCCCCGGACCCCCGGACCTCCGACACGCGTGACCGGGGGCAAGGCCCCAGGCGCCCCGACGCGCGCCTCTCTACCCCAGCTCGCTCGCGTACGGAGGTTCCGCGCCAGGGCGGGTGCAGGTGAGGGCCGCCGCCCTGGCCGCGTACGTCAGGAGGGCGGACCAGGCCTCGGCGTCCAGCGCCTCCATCGGGCGGTCGCCCAGGCCGTGCAGCAGCGCCGCGTTCACCGTGTCGCCCGCGCCGATCGTGTCCGCGACCTCGACCCGTACCGCCGGTACCGACACCTCGGCGGACGGGGTGTGCACCGTCAGGCCCGCCCCGCCGCGCGTCACGACGACCGCCGACGGCCCTTGCTCCAGCCACTCCGCCGGAGTGCCGCCCAGCCAGGCCGCGTCCTCCTCCGAGAGCTTCAGGAGCGAGACGTACGGCAGCCAGGACGCGAAGCGCTCGCGGTAGGCGGCCGCGTCCGGGATCAGGCCCTGCCGGATGTTGGGGTCCAGGAAGGTCAGGACACCCCGCCCCGACTCCCGCCGCAGCAGCGCCTCGTACGCGCTCGCCCCCGGTTCGAGGGCCAGCGAACACGTGCCGAACGACACCGCCCGCACACCCTCCGGCAGCCGCTCCGGCAGGGCGAAGAGCCGGTCGGCCGTGCCCTCGACGTAGAAGCCGTACTCCGCCGAGCCGTCCGCGCCCACCGAGGCGACCGCGAGCGTCGTCGGCTCCGGGCCACGCTGGACGAGCCCCGTCCCGACCCCCGCCTCCCGTAGCCCGTCCATCAGGGCCTCGCCGAACGCGTCCGTCGACACCCGTGAGCAGAAGGCGGCATCGGCGCCCAGCCGGCCGAGGGCCACGGCCGTGTTGTACGGGCCCCCGCCCCGCCGGGGCACCAGCGCGGGCAGCGGCCCCGCGGCGGCCCCGTCCGGGACCAGATCGATCAAGGACTCACCGGCGACGACGATCACGCCGTGAACGTAACCCATGCCCCACCGGCCACAACAGCCCCCGCGCAGGCCGTGACGGCCGCCCCACCGGCCACGACAGCCCCCGCGCATGCCCGTGAGGACGCGCCGGTATCGTCGGTTCGGTCACCGCTTGCCCCGATCCCACCGTGGAGCGCTCATGTCCGGCCAGTCCACCCGCCGCACCGTACTGAAGGGCGCCGCGCTCGCCGGTGCCGCCGGGCTGGGTGCCGCCGCCTGCTCCACGGAGTCCAAGCTCGGGCACGCCCAGGTCCCGACCCCGACCGCCCCGGTGACCCTCGGCGCCCCCGAGGACGTGCCCGTCGGCGGAGCCAGGCTCTACCGCGAGCAGCGGGTCCTGGTGAGCTGCCCGGCCGAGGGCCGGTACAAGGCCTTCAGCGCCCAGTGCACCCACGCCGGCTGCGTCCTCGACAAGATCGAGAACAACGAGGGCAACTGCCCCTGCCACGGCAGCCGCTTCGACGTCACCACCGGCAAGGCCCTCCAGGGCCCGGCGACGGTCCCGCTCCCCGAGGTCCCCGTCCGGATCGAGGGCGGAAAGCTCGTCGCGGGCCCGGAGGCGTAGCCCGGGCGCGCGTACCTACGACCAGTCCCAGTCGATCCCCAGGATCCCCGGCCGTACCCCCTGCTCCACGACGTGCACCGTGCGGTGCCGGCCGCTCAGCGTCAGATCCGAGCGGCCACCGCGCGGCGCGCCCGCCGAGGCCTGCGTGAAGCGCCGGCACCGCACCGGCAGCGCCGCCTCGTCGAACCGCACCTGCAGCACGTACTGACCGCCCGCGAAGCTGAACCCCCGGACGTACTCGCCGCTCGGCCCGCCGGTGCCGTCCTCGAAGCCGTAGCCGAAGAGGTACGTCTCCCCGGCCCGCAGTCGCGCGTCGAACAGCAGCTCCGCGACGACCACCCCCGTCTCCGCGTGCCACCGCACCCGCCCCAGACGGCAGTTCTCCGTCGCCCGCACCTCCACCCGCGAGGGGTCGCAGCCCGGATCGCCGTGGTGGATGGCCAGATAGCGGTCGATCCCGTCCCGGTGCGCCCGCACCACGTGCTGCGACTCGCGCCCCACCAGCTCCCTTCCCGCCCCGATCCGTACCCGCTCGTGGTGGCCGACCGTGTGCAGCCCGCCGTCCACCGGCGACTCGAGCTCGGCGAGCAGCGCCTCCACCGCCCCCGAGGCCTCCACAAGCGAGCGGTACGAACGGGCCGCGGGCCGCTCCACGTCACCGCGCCCCGCCGCGTCCTCGGTCAGCAGCCGGATCAGCGAGTTGTCCGGGAGCTGCAGGACCTCCTCCAGGGCGCGGACGGCCTTCATCGACTCCGGCCGCTGAGGGCGGCGCGCGCCCTGCTGCCAGTAACTGAGGCTGGTCACCCCGACCTTGACGCCCCGGTGGGCGAGATGGTGCTGCACCCGCTGGAGCGGAAGGCCGCGCACCGCGAGGGCCGTGCGCAGCGCCAGATGGAACGGTCCGGTGTGCAGCAACTGCACCAGATCGGCCTCGGTGTGCCCCACGGGACTCCTCAGTGAACGTTCACGACGACGCCGGCGGACCGTCGCGCCACCGGGGCGGGCCCGCAGATGGCGCGCGGGCGCGCGTTCACACCCGGGTCACACCGTTCACAGCCCGCCGTCATCCCGCATTGAAGCGTGTTGACCGGATCCGGACAACGTTCGATGCTCCTGAGCAGCGTCCGGACGCGCTCCTCCGACTCCCCACATCCCCACCCCCCGCCTCGGGAGGAACGCGATGCGCAGTAGAAAGCTGTCCCTGGCGGCACTCGCCGCTGCCGCCCTCTTCCTGCTCCCCATGTCGTCGGCGACCGCCGCGCCGACCGCCGAAGACGTCTCCGCCCTCGGGTACAAGCGGCTGAACATCACCATGCAGGCCCAGGAGAAGACCAACTGGTGCTGGGCCGCAGGTGGCAACACCATCGCCACCTGGTTCGGCCGGAACTACAGCCAGAACCAGTTCTGCAACGCCGCCTTCAACCGCCAGCAGGGCTACGACTGCCCCAACAATCAGGCCACGCTCGGCAATGTGCAGACCGGCCTGCGCTGGGCGGGCGTCAACCCCGGCTCGTACGTGACCGGCTGGCTGCGCTACCCGACCGTGCAGACCGAGATCAACGCCGACCGCCCGATCGAGACACGGATCCAGTGGTCGAGCGGCGGCGGGCACATGCATGTGATCTACGGCTACGACGACAGCAACAGCTGGGTCTACTGGGGCGACCCCTGGCCCTCCAGCGACCGCTACAACTGGGCCTCGCACGCCTGGTACGTGAACAACAACTCCTTCTCCTGGACGCACTCGCTCTACCGGATAGGGGCGTGACGACGATGAACGTACGTGCCATCGGCGCCGGGTTCCTGTCCGCCGCCGCCCTCGTCGTCCTCGGCGCGGTGCCGGCCATGGCCGCCGACGCGCCGCCGACCGCGGCGACCCCGGAGAAGGCGGCGTCCGCCCCCGAGACCCTGGAGACGCTCTCCCGGTTCTTCGCCCGTGACGGAGCCGTCGCCCGCTCGGAGGCCCGGCCCCGCGTCGAGGGCGCGTCCGTCCCGGTGCGGGTGCTGTCCCCGGAGTTCGTGGCAGGGAAGTCGGGCGCGCCGGTCGCCCGGGTCGAGTTCCACGCCAGCAAGGCGGTCGCATCGGACGGGCAGACAGCCTCGCTGTGGACCGTGCGGCAGGCCGACGGCGGCTGGCAGGTGGTGAACATCGCCACCGGCGACGACGAGATCCGGTACGCGGCCCAGGGCGCGAAGGCGCTGCCGGGCGGGATCGTGTTCCGTGAGCCGCAGATCGACGCGTGGTACGTCCAGAAGGGCGCGAAGGTGCTCCCGCTGGACGAGGACGCGGTGCGGGCGGTCGGGAAGAACGGGACGAGCCTGGCCGCGTACGGCGACCGGGTCGCCCGGGCCTACGGGGACAAGCTGCCCGGCTCCGCCTACGCCCGCAAGGGCACGGCGGGCGGCTACGACACCCCGGCCGCCGGCCACGACGAGCCCCTCGTCACGGCGGCGTCCGCGACGGCGGGCGCGGGAGCGGCCCTGGCGCTCGCCCTCGGCGCCACGCGCGCGTGGCGTCGCCGCAGGCCGACGGCCTGACACCGCCGGCCACCACGCGCAGGCCTGTACCCGGGCCCCCACCCCGGGTGCAGGCCTGACACCGCTCGCAGGCCGGTACCCGGGCCCCCACCCGGGTACCGGCCTGCGTCTGTGTCGACGGCCCCAGGCCACTCAGCGCGCGACGCCCCGCCTCACTCAGCGCGCCAGGTACCCGCCGTCCACCGGCAGGACCACCCCGGTGATGAAGGACGCCTCGTCCGAGGAGAGGAAGAGGATGGCCGCGGCCACCTCCTCCGGGGTGCCGAAGCGGCGCATCGGGTGGAGGGCGACGATCTCCGACAGGTACTCCGGGCCGCCCGGCTCCGTCCGGGCGGCCGCGACGCGTTCCGTCTCGATCGTGCCAGGGGCCACCGCGTTGACCCGGATCCCGCGCTCCGCCCACTCGACCGCCAGGTGCTTCGTCAGCCCCGAGGCCACGAACTTGGCCGGACCGTAGACCGCCTGGCGGGCCTGGCCGGCCACGCCGGAGATCGACGAGGTGCAGACGATCGCCCCGCCGCCCTCCTGCCCGGCCATCGCCTCGATCGCGTACTTGCAGGTCAGGAACGTGCCCTTGCCGTCCACGGCCATGACCCGGTCCCACTCCTCCCCGGTCGCCTCCAGGACGTCGGAGAGCGGGATCAGGCCGGCGTTCGCCACCAGGACGTCGAGCCGGCCGAACCGCTCCACCGCCGTCGCGATCATCCGCCGGGCGTCGTCCTCCCGGGAGACGTCGCCGACCACCCGCACGATGGACACGTCCAGCGTCGCGAGCCGCTCCTCGTCCAGGTCGGCGGCGACCACGTGGGCCCCCTCCCGGGCGAAGAGCAGGGCCGTCGCCCGCCCGATCCCGCTCGCCGCCCCCGTGATCACGCACACCCGGCCCGCGAGCCGTCCCGTCGCCGTTCCCGTCGCGTCAGTCGTCATGCCCGGCCAACGAGTGCGCGCGGTCGGAGTGTCGGCCCCCGCCAGTAGGGTGGGGAACATGGCCGACCCCTCCAGCTACCGCCCCAAGCCGGGGCAGATCCCCGACTCGCCGGGGGTGTACAAATTCCGCGACGAGCACCGCCGGGTGATCTACGTCGGGAAGGCGAAGTCCCTGCGCCAGCGGCTGGCGAACTACTTCCAGCCGCTCGCGAGCCTGCACCCGCGCACGGCCACGATGGTCACCACGGCCGCCTCCGTCGAGTGGACCGTGGTCTCGACCGAGGTCGAGGCGCTCCAGCTGGAGTACTCCTGGATCAAGGAGTTCGACCCCCGGTTCAACGTCAAGTACCGGGACGACAAGAGCTACCCCTACCTCGCGGTGACCCTGAACGAGGAGTTCCCGCGCGTCCAGGTCATGCGCGGCCACAAGAAGAAGGGCGTGCGCTACTTCGGCCCGTACGCCCACGCGTGGGCCATCCGCGAGACCGTCGACCTGATGCTCCGCGTCTTCCCCGTCCGTACGTGCTCCGCCGGGGTCTTCCGCAACGCCGCCTCCGCCGGACGACCGTGCCTCCTCGGCTACATCGGCAAGTGCTCCGCCCCCTGCGTCGGCCGGGTCACCCCCGACGAGCACCGCGAACTGGCCGACGAGTTCTGCGACTTCATGGCCGGCCGCACCGGCACGTACATCCGCCGCCTGGAGCAGCAGATGACGGCGGCGGCCGAGGAGATGGAGTACGAGAAGGCGGCCAGGCTCCGCGACGACATAGGGGCGCTGCGGCGCGCCATGGAGAAGAACGCCGTCGTCCTCGCCGACGCCACCGACGCCGACCTCATCGCGCTCGCCGAGGACGAGCTGGAGGCCGCCGTCCAGATCTTCCACGTCCGGGGCGGCCGGGTGCGCGGCCAGCGCGGCTGGGTCACGGACAAGGTCGAGGCCGTCTCCACGGCCGGTCTCGTCGAGCACGCGCTCCAGCAGCTGTACGGCGAGGAGAGCGGCGACGCGGTCCCCAAGGAGGTCCTCGTCCCGGCCGTGCCCGAGGACGCCGAGGCCGTCACCCAGTGGCTGAGCGGCCGCCGCGGCTCCCAGGTCTCCCTGCGCGTCCCGCAGCGCGGGGACAAGAAGGACCTGATGGAGACGGTCGCGCGCAACGCGCAGCAGGCGCTCGTGCTGCACAAGACCAAGCGAGCCAGCGATCTGACCACCCGCTCCCGGGCCCTGGAGGAGATCGCCGAGGCGCTGGACCTGGACTCCGCGCCGCTGCGGATCGAGTGCTTCGACATCTCGCACCTCCAGGGGCAGGACGTCGTGGCGTCCATGGTCGTCTTCGAGGACGGGCTGCCGCGCAAGAGCGAGTACCGCCGCTTCCAGATCAAGGGCTTCGAGGGCCAGGACGACGTCCGCTCGATGCACGAGGTGATCAGCCGCCGCTTCAAGCGCTACCTGGCGGAGAAGGAGAAGACGGGGGAGTGGGGCCAGGAGGGCGTGGCCGTCGACGCCGACGGCGACGCGGTGGACGCGACCGACCGGCCCGTGAACGGCTCCGGCGAGGTCCCCGTCGACGACGGGCGCCCCAAGCGCTTCGCGTACCCGCCCCAGCTCGTCGTCGTGGACGGCGGGCAGCCGCAGGTGGCCGCCGCCCGGCGGGCCCTGGACGAGCTCGGGATCGACGACATCGCCGTCTGCGGCCTCGCCAAGCGTCTGGAGGAGGTCTGGCTGCCGGGCGACGACGATCCGGTCGTCCTGCCGCGCTCCAGCGAGGGTCTCTACCTCCTTCAGCGGGTACGTGACACGGCTCACGACTTCGCCATCCGCTACCAGCGCTCGAAGCGGAACAAGCGGGTCAGGACCAGCCCTCTGGACGCCGTCCCGGGCCTCGGCGATACCCGCAAACAGGCGTTGATCAAGCATTTCGGCTCGGTGAAGCGGCTCCGACAGGCGACAATCGAGCAGATCTGCGAGGTCCCCGGCATGGGCCGCAAGACGGCCGAGGCCGTGGCGGTGGCCCTCGCGCAGGCGGCCCCGGCCGCACCCGCCGTGAATACGGCAACCGGAGAGATCATTGAAGACGACGGGGGCAGCACCGCATGACCGCGCACGATCAGCACGACCAGCACGATGAGCAAGAGAAGCAGCGAGAAGACGGAGCAGGACACGTGAGTACGGGCACGAAGGAGGCCGGTGAGACCGCCGACGCGGCGGCCATCCCCGAGCTGGTGATCATCTCCGGCATGTCCGGCGCCGGCCGGTCCACCGCGGCGAAGTGCCTGGAGGACCTCGGCTGGTTCGTCGTCGACAATCTGCCGCCCGCGCTGATCCCCACCATGGTGGAGCTCGGCGCCCGTTCCCAGGGCAATGTGGCCCGGATCGCCGTCGTCGTCGACGTCCGCGGCCGGCAGTTCTTCGACGCCCTGCGGGAGTCCCTCGCCGCCCTCGACGCCCAGCAGGTCACCCGGCGGATCGTCTTCCTGGAGTCCTCCGACGAGGCCCTGGTCAGGCGGTTCGAGTCGGTCCGCAGGCCGCACCCGCTCCAGGGCGACGGCCGCATCACCGACGGCATCGCCGCCGAGCGGGACCTGCTGCGCGAGCTGCGCGGCGACGCCGACCTGGTGATCGACACCTCCAGCCTCAACGTCCACGAGCTGCGCGCCAAGATGGACGCCCAGTTCGCCGGCGACGAGGAGCCGGAGCTGCGGGCCACGGTCATGTCCTTCGGATTCAAGTACGGGCTGCCCGTCGACGCCGACCTCGTCGTCGACATGCGCTTCCTGCCCAACCCGCACTGGGTCCCCGAGCTGCGCCCCTTCACCGGGCTCAACGAGGAGGTCTCGGCCTACGTCTTCAACCAGCCGGGTGCCAAGGAGTTCCTCGACCGCTACACCGAGCTGCTCCAGCTGATCGCCGCGGGCTACCGCCGCGAGGGCAAGCGGTACGTGACCATCGCCGTCGGCTGCACGGGCGGCAAGCACCGCTCCGTCGCCACGTCCGAGAAGCTCGCCGCCCGCCTCGCCGCGGAAGGGGTCGAGACCGTCGTCGTCCACCGGGACATGGGGCGCGAGTGAAGCCGTACCGCAGGCGTACGTCCACCCTTCCGGTACGTACGCTCCGCAGGCGCGGCGCCCAGCCCAAGGTCGTCGCGCTGGGCGGGGGCATGGGCCTGTCGGCCTCCCTCGCCGCCCTGCGCCGGATCACGGGCGACCTGACCGCCGTGGTCACCGTCGCCGACGACGGCGGCTCCAGCGGCCGGCTCCGGGAGGAGCTGGGCGTGCTGCCCCCCGGTGACCTGCGCAAGGCGCTCGCCGCGCTCTGCGGGGACGACGACTGGGGCCAGACCTGGTCCCGGGTCATCCAGCACCGCTTCCAGTCCAAGGGCGACCTGCACGAGCACGCGGTCGGCAATCTGCTGATCGTCGCGCTCTGGGAGCAGCTCGGCGACCATGTGCTCGCCCTGGACCTGGTCGGCAAGCTGCTCGGCGCGCAGGGCCGGGTGCTGCCGATGTCCGCCGTGCCGCTGGAGCTCCAGGCCCTGGTCAGGGGGCACGACCCGGAGCGCCCCGACGACGTGGACACGGTCCGCGGCCAGGCCACGGTGGCGCTCACGCCCGGTGACGTGCAGTCGGTGAACCTCGTCCCGCAGGACCCGCCCGCCGTGCCGGAGGCCGTCGCGGCCGTCCGGGACGCGGACTGGGTGGTGCTCGGCCCCGGCTCCTGGTTCTCCTCGGTGATCCCGCACCTGCTCGTCCCCGAGCTGCTCGACGCGCTGACCGAGACCAAGGCCCGCAAGGTCCTCTCGCTGAACCTCGCGCCGCAACCGGGAGAAACCGAGGGGTTCTCTCCGCAGCGTCATTTGGAGGTTTTGGGACGACACGCCCCTAAACTCGCCCTGGACGTGGTGCTGGCCGACGAGGCCGCCGTGCCCGATCGCGAGTCCCTCGCCGATGCCGCCAAGCGGCTCGGCGCCGCGGTCGAGCTGGCGCCGGTGGCCCGTGCCGACGGTCTCCCGAAGCATGATCCGGAGCTGTTGGCCGCCGCGTACGACCGTATTTTTCGGATGCATGGAAGGATCGGCCCATGGCGATGACGGCAGCGGTGAAGGACGAGATCTCCCGGCTTCCCGTCACCCGGACCTGCTGCAGGAAGGCAGAGGTCTCGTCGATCCTGCGGTTCGCGGGCGGTCTGCACCTGGTGAGCGGGCGGATCGTGATCGAGGCGGAGCTCGACACCGCGATGGCGGCACGGCGGCTCAAGCGGGACATCCTGGAGATCTTCGGGCACAGCTCGGAGCTGATCGTGATGGCCCCCGGCGGCCTGCGGCGCGGCTCCCGCTTCGTCGTACGGGTGGTGGCGGGCGGCGACCAGCTGGCCCGGCAGACCGGCCTGGTCGACGGCAGGGGCCGCCCGATCCGCGGGCTGCCCCCGCAGGTCGTCTCGGGTGCCACCTGCGATGCCGAGGCGGCCTGGCGCGGCGCCTTCCTGGCGCACGGCTCGCTCACCGAGCCCGGGCGCTCCTCCTCCCTGGAGGTGACCTGCCCCGGCCCGGAGGCGGCGCTCGCCCTGGTGGGCGCGGCGCGTCGGCTGAGCATCGCCGCGAAGGCCCGTGAGGTCCGGGGCGTGGACCGGGTGGTCGTCCGGGACGGCGACGCGATCGGCGCCCTGCTGACCCGGCTCGGCGCCCACGAGTCGGTGCTCGCCTGGGAGGAGCGGCGGATGCGCCGCGAGGTCCGGGCCACGGCGAACCGGCTGGCCAACTTCGACGACGCCAACCTGCGCCGCTCGGCGCGTGCGGCGGTCGCCGCCGGTGCCCGGGTGCAGCGCGCCCTGGAGATCCTCGGCGAGGAGGTGCCCGAGCACCTCGCGGCCGCGGGCCGGCTGCGCATGGAGCACAAGCAGGCCTCCCTGGAGGAGCTGGGCGCGCTCGCCGAGCCGCCGCTGACCAAGGACGCGGTCGCGGGCCGGATCCGCCGTCTGCTGGCGATGGCCGACAAGCGGGCGCAGGACCTGGGGATCCCCGGGACCGAGTCGACCCTGACCGAGGAGCTGGACGACAGCCTCGTCGGCTGACACCGCCTCAGTCGCTCAACTCTCCGCTGCCGGTGCCTTTCTGAGGCACCGGCAGCACCCGTTCGGCCCGCACGGCACCCTTGACATGATCATGAACGGTGATCAGCCTGGCGTCTGTTCACTTTCGTGGCAGACAACAGCAAGGGGGGCTTATGAGGCGCAGAGCGCGAGCGATCCTCGCGGCGGGTTCACTGCTGATCGCGGGGCTTGTGGCGGCACCCGTCGCCGGAGCGGAACCTCAGGACACGAACGGCGGCGGTGACGCCCTCTCCGTGTGGCGCGCGACGGTCAGCAAGGAACAGGTGCCGCTGCTCCTCGAAGCGGGCACCGACGGCCACGAGCTGACCGAGCAGGTGCCGGAGAAGGGCTCCACCACCCTGGAGCTGTACCTCACCGACAAGCAGGCGGGGCAGCTGCGCGGCAAGGGGATCCAGCTCGCCGAGCACACCCTCTCCGCCCGGGCCGAGCAGCGGGTCGCGGGCGCGGGGGACGGCGTCTTCCGCCCGTACGGCGGGACGGGCGGCCTCAAGCAGGAGATCCTCGCCACCGCCCAGGCCCACCCGGACCTCACCAAGGTCGTCTCGCTCGGCAAGACCGTCAAGGGCCAGGACATCCTCGCCCTCAAGCTCACCAAGGGCGCCAAGAAGGCCAAGGACGGCACCAGGCCCGCGACGCTGTACATGTCCAACCAGCACGCCCGTGAGTGGATCACCCCCGAGATGACCCGGCGGCTGATGCACCACTACCTCGACGGTTACGGCACGGACGCGCGGATCACGAAGATCGTCGACTCCACCGAGCTGTGGTTCGTGCTCTCCGCCAACCCGGACGGCTACGACTTCACCCACGCCGACCCCGACAACCGCCAGTGGCGCAAGAACCTCCGCGACAACGACGGCGACGGCACCATCGCCCCCGGCGACGGCGTCGACCTCAACCGTAACTTCGCCTACAAGTGGGGCTACGACAACGAGGGTTCGTCCCCCGACCCGGCCGACGAGACCTACCGCGGCCCCCGCGCGATGTCCGAGCCCGAGACCAAGGCGCTCGACGCCTTCCAGAAGCGCATCGGTTTCCAGTACGGCATCAACTACCACTCCGCCGCCCAGCTGCTGCTCTACGGGGTCGGCTGGCAGGTCGCCACCGACACCCCCGACGACGTGGCCCTCAAGTCCCTCGCCGGCACCCCGGCGAAGTCCGCCGTCCCCGGCTACCGGCCGCAGGTCTCCTCCGAGCTGTACACCACCAACGGCGAGGCCGACGGACACGCGGCCAACGTCAACGGGATGCAGATGTTCACCCCGGAGATGTCGACCTGCGCCACCGTCTCCCGCATCGACCCGAACGACGCCTGGGAGCCCGCCGACTGCGCCTCCGTCTTCACCTTCCCCGACGACGAGAAGCTGATCCAGGCGGAGTTCGCCAAGAACATCCCCTTCGCGCTCGCCGTCGCCGAGACCGCCGCCCACCCGGACCGGCCCGTCTCCGTCACCGGACTCGAGGCGCCCGACTTCACCCCGGCCGCCTTCACCACCTCCTACGCCCGCGGCGGCGACCAGGAGGTCTCCGTGACCGCCCGCAAGTCGCTGCGCGGCAAGGAGCTGAAGTACCGGATCAACGGCGGCCGTACGCACACCGAACGGCTCGAGGCCTGGCGGGGCGGCGAGACGTACGGAGGCGAGGACAACCTCTACTTCGACCGGTACCGCGCCGAGGTCGAGGACACCGAACCCGGCGACACGGTCGAGGTCTGGTTCACCGCCCGCACCCGCGAGGGCCGGGCGACCGCCTCCGCCCCGTTCACGTACACCGTGGCCGACCGGCCGCGCGCGGACGTGCTCGTCCTCGCCGAGGAGGGCGGCACGACCGCCGCGAAGCACACCGCCTCCTATGTGAAGGCGCTCGCCGACAGCGGCCGCAAGGCCGCCGTCTGGGACGTCGCCACCCAAGGCGTCCCCGACCCGCTGGGCGTCCTGAGCCACTTCCGTACGGTCGTCTGGTACACCGGCGCCGAAGCGCCCTCAGGGCCCGTCACGCTGGCCGTGCGGGAGTACCTCAACGAGGGCGGCAAGCTGGTCAACGCCGGTGAGAAGTCCGGCGGGCTCGTCGACATCGGCCGGGCCACGTCCAACGACTTCGCCCAGTACTACCTCGGCGCCTACCACCGGGCCGGGCTGAACGGCCCGCCGTCCTTCGCCGGGTCCGGCGGCTTCGCCGGCGTCACCGGTGCCCTCGGCGGTACGGCCGACAACCCGCTGGACAACGCCGGCGCGTACACCGTCACCTCGGACACCCTGGCGCCGCGCCGGTTCCCGCAGTTCGGCAGCAGCCGGTCCGCCGGTGACTACCCGGGCGTCCGCACCCCCTTCGAGCCGTACGAGGGCACGCAGTTCGCCGCCGTCCGGCACACCGACGACACCTGGGCCCGACTCAGCCGCACCGTCGACCTCACCGGCGTCGCCGCGGCCTCGAAGCCCAGCCTCCGCTTCCAGGTCAGCTACGACACCGAGCCCGGCTACGACAACCTCGTCGTCGAGGCCCACACCGTCGGCCAGGACGACTGGACCACGCTGCCCGACGCCAACGGCGGCACCTCCACCGCCGCCCCCGCCGACTGCGGCGAGGGCTACTACGTCCAGGGCCACCCCTTCCTCGCCCACTACCTGACCGTCGGCGAGGACGGCTGCGCCACCACCGGCACCACCGGCTCCTGGAACGCCTTCACCGGCCCCTCCAACGGCTGGCGGCAGGCCTCGATCGACCTGAGCGCCTACGCGGGCAAGCAGGTCGAGCTCTCCCTCTCGTACATCGCCGACCCCGGCACCGGCGAGATGGGCGCCTTCGTCGACGACACCGCGCTCGTCGTCGGCGGCACGGCCGGCTCGAGCGAGGGCTTCGAGACCGCGCTCGGCGCGTGGTCCGTACCGGGACCGCCGGCCGGCAGCCCCGGGAACGGCAGCGACTGGGCCCGCTCCGCCGGGCTCTTCCACTCCCAGGCTGCCGTCACCACGCGCGACACCGTGCTCCTCGGCTTCGGCCTGGAACACATGCCCAGCGCGGCCGACCGCAGCAGACTGATCCGAAAGGCGCTCGGCACCCTGCACGGCTGAGCGGGCACCCGCACTATTGATCACAGTCAGTGATCGGGACGAATTGCGCACCGTGGCCCGAACCCGTCGGTAATAACGGGCCACGGTGCAATCCCGGGGTCTTCCGACCGCACACGATGTCACTCTCAGCCGATGGGAGAGGTAGGGTCGTAAGCGGTCGGGGACATCCCTAAAAGAATCTCGCCGGCGTCGAAACCCGGCGTACCTAACGAGGAGATCGGTTCGTGACGATCCGCGTAGGCATCAACGGCTTTGGCCGCATCGGTCGCAACTACTTCCGCGCGCTCCTTGAGCAGGGTGCCGACATCGAGATCGTGGCTGTCAACGACCTGGGTGACACCGCGACCACTGCTCACCTGCTGAAGTACGACACGATCCTGGGGCGCCTCAAGGCCGAGGTCACCCACACGGCAGACACCATCACCGTCGACGGTCACACCATCAAGGTGCTGTCCGAGCGCAACCCGGCCGACATCCCCTGGGGCGACCTGGGCGTCGACATCGTCATCGAGTCGACCGGCATCTTCACCAAGAAGGCCGACGCCGAGAAGCACATCGCCGGTGGCGCGAAGAAGGTCCTCATCTCGGCTCCGGCCAAGGACGAGGACATCACCATCGTCATGGGCGTCAACCAGGAGAAGTACGACCCGGCGCAGCACCACGTCATCTCCAACGCCTCCTGCACCACCAACTGTGTGGCGCCGATGGCCAAGGTCCTCGACGAGAACTTCGGCATCGTCAAGGGCCTGATGACGACGGTCCACGCGTACACCAACGACCAGCGCATCCTGGACTTCCCGCACTCCGACCTGCGTCGCGCCCGCGCCGCCGCGGAGAACATCATCCCGACCACGACCGGTGCCGCCAAGGCCACCGCCCTGGTCCTGCCGCAGCTCAAGGGCAAGCTGGACGGCATCGCCATGCGCGTCCCGGTCCCGACCGGCTCGGCCACCGACCTGGTCGTGGAGCTGCAGCGCGAGGTCACCAAGGACGAGGTCAACGCCGCGTTCAAGAAGGCCTCCGAGGACGGCGACCTCAAGGGCATCCTGTACTACACCGAGGACCCGATCGTGTCCTCGGACATCGTCAGCGACCCGGCGTCCTGCACCTTCGACTCCTCCCTGACCATGGTCCAGGAGGGCAAGTCGGTCAAGATCCTCGGCTGGTACGACAACGAGTGGGGCTACTCCAACCGTCTCGTCGACCTCACCGTCTTCGTCGGAAACCAGCTCTGATATTCCAGACGTAGGCACCTCGATGTGAGCACAGGGCTCGGACAGCGCAAGGATGCGCTGTCCGAGCCCTGTGCCGTGTGCTTCACCGCGTTCCAAGGAGTCCAGTAGAAGATGAAGACGATCGACGAGCTTCTCGCCGAAGGCGTCGCCGGCAAGCGGGTATTCGTCCGCGCCGACCTCAACGTGCCGCTGGCCGGCACGGCCATCACCGACGACGGGCGGATCCGCGCCGTCCTCCCCACGGTCAAGGCGCTCGCCGAGGCCGGCGCCCGGGTCGTGGTCGCCTCGCACCTGGGCCGCCCCAAGGGCGCCCCGGACCCGGCGTTCTCCCTCGCCCCGGCCGCCGCGCGCCTCGGTGAACTCCTCGGCGCCGACGTGGCCTTCGCGACCGACACCGTCGGCGAGTCCGCCACGGCGACCGTCGCGGGCCTCGCCGACGGCCAGGTGGCCGTGATCGAGAACCTGCGCTTCAACGCGGGCGAGACGTCCAAGGACGACGACGAGCGCACGGCGTTCGCCCGGCAGCTCGCCGAGCTCGCCGACCTCTACGTCGGCGACGGCTTCGGCGCCGTGCACCGCAAGCACGCCTCGGTCTTCGACCTCCCGGCCCTGCTGCCGCACGCCGCCGGCTACCTCATCGCCACCGAGGTCGGCGTCCTGAAGAAGCTGACCGCGGACGTCAAGCGCCCCTACGTGGTCGTGCTCGGCGGCGCCAAGGTCTCCGACAAGCTCGCCGTCATCGACGAGCTGCTCGGCAAGGCCGACCGCATCCTCATCGGCGGCGGCATGGCCTACACCTTCCTCAAGGCCCAGGGCCACGAGGTCGGCATCTCCCTCCTCCAGGAGGACCAGATCCCGACGGTGACCGAGTACATGGCGCGCGCGAAGAAGAACGGCGTGGAGCTCGTCCTCCCCGTCGACGTGCTCGTCTCCACCGACTTCCCGGACCTGAAGACGAAGGCCCCGGCCGACTTCGAGACCGTCGGCGCCGACGCGATCCCCTCGAAGAAGGAGGGCCTCGACATCGGCCCGAAGACCCGCGAGCTGTACGCCTCGAAGATCGCGGACGCCGAGACCGTCTTCTGGAACGGTCCGGTGGGAGTCTTCGAGCACCCCGACTACGCCGAAGGCACCCGCGCGATCGCGCAGGCCCTCGTCGACAGCAACGCCTTCACCGTCGTCGGCGGTGGCGACTCGGCCGCCGCCGTGCGCACCCTGGGCTTCGACGAGAATGCCTTCGGCCACATCTCGACCGGTGGTGGCGCCTCCCTCGAATACCTCGAGGGCAAGACGCTCCCCGGCCTCGCCGCACTGGAGGACTGAACACCTTGAGCACCCGCACCCCGCTGATGGCGGGCAACTGGAAGATGAACCTCAACCACCTCGAGGCCATCGCCCACGTCCAGAAGCTCGCCTTCGCGCTGACCGACAAGGACTACGACGCCGTCGAGGTCGCGGTCCTGCCGCCCTTCACGGACCTGCGGTCCGTCCAGACCCTGGTCGACGGCGACAAGCTCAAGATCAAGTACGGCGCCCAGGACATCTCGGCGCAGGACTCCGGTGCGTACACCGGCGAGATCTCGGGCCTCATGCTGTCCAAGCTGAAGTGCGCCTACGTCGCCGTGGGCCACTCCGAGCGCCGGCAGTACCACGCCGAGACGGACGAGATCTGCAACGCCAAGGTCAAGGCCGCCTACAAGCACGGGATCACCCCGATCCTCTGCGTCGGCGAGGGCCTGGACGTCCGCAAGGCCGGCCGGCAGGTCCAGTACACCCTCGACCAGCTCGACGGCGGTCTGAAGGACCTCCCGGCCGAGCAGGCCGAGTCCATCGTGATCGCGTACGAGCCGGTGTGGGCCATCGGCACCGGCGAGGTCGCCACCCCCGAGGACGCGCAGGAGGTCTGCGGGGCGATCCGCGGGCGTCTCGCGGAGCTGTACTCGCAGGAGCTGGCCGACAAGGTCCGCATCCAGTACGGCGGCTCGGTCAAGGCCGGCAACGTGGCCGCGATCATGGCGCAGCCCGATGTCGACGGTGCCCTGGTGGGCGGCGCGGCGCTGGACTCCGAGGAGTTCGTCAAGATCGTCCGCTTCCGCGATCAGTGACGCGATCGGTGAGTAGGCGGTAGCGACGATCCGTCGTACCCTTGCGGGGGTCGGGCAGGACCTGCCCGACCCCCGTCCGTATAAGTCCGAGGAAGTTGGTCCAGCCGTGGTTATGGGGTTCTCGATCGCCCTGATCGTCTTCAGCGCGCTGCTGATGCTGCTCGTGCTGATGCACAAGGGGAAGGGCGGCGGCCTCTCCGACATGTTCGGCGGTGGCATGCAGTCGTCCGTCGGTGGCTCCTCGGTTGCCGAGCGCAACCTGGACCGCATCACCGTCGTGGTCGGTCTGATGTGGTTCGCCTGCATTGTCGTGCTTGCGCTTCTGATGAAGTTGGACGTGTAACTCCAATCACTGGACGCGCGTTGGGCCTTACGTAGACTGGGGCATCTTCGAGCACCATCACGCAGGGAGTTACGACCGTGGCAAGTGGCAACGCGATCCGGGGAAGCCGGGTCGGAGCGGGGCCGATGGGGGAGGCCGAGCGGGGCGAGTCGGCGCCGCGCCTCCGCATCTCCTTCTGGTGCTCGAACGGGCACGAGACGCAGCCGAGCTTCGCCAGTGACGCACAGGTTCCGGAGACGTGGGACTGCCCGCGTTGCGGCTTCCCGGCCGGTCAGGACCGGGACAACCCCCCGGACCCGCCGCGCACCGAGCCGTACAAGACGCACCTCGCGTACGTACGCGAGCGGCGCAGCGACGCGGACGGCGAGGCGATCCTCGCGGAGGCGCTCGCCAAGCTGCGCGGCGAGATCTGAGCGTGGTGTGACAGTGTGACGAACGGGCCCTGCCCGCGAATTCGGTTCGCGGACAGGGCCCGTTCGCGTACGTACATCCCGCCACGCCGCCTCCTGCTCGCCGGAACACACCCGCCCTCCTCGCGGCGGCGCTGTTCGCGCTCGCCGTTGCGTCCTCGGCCCCGCTGATCAACTAGGTTGGAGTGGCAGCGGGGCAAGCAGGCAGGAAGAGAAGAAGTAGGCGATGTCCGAGATGAACGCAGAAGGACGTACGAGGCTCAACCGGACGCCGGAATGGGCCGCCCTCGGCAAGCACCGCGAGCAGCTGGGAGACACCCATCTGCGCGAGCTGTTCGCCGCCGACCAGGACCGCGGCACCGCGTACACGCTGCGCGTCGGCGATCTGGACCTGGACTACTCCAAGAACCTCGTCACCGACGAGACGCTGGCGCTGCTGCGCGAGCTGGCCGCCGCGACCGGCGTGGCCGAGCTGCGCGACGCCATGTTCCGCGGTGAGAAGATCAACACCACCGAGGACCGCGCGGTCCTGCACACCGCGCTGCGCGCGCCGCGCGACGCCGTGATCGAGGTCGACGGCGAGAACGTCGTCCCGGCCGTCCACGCCGTCCTCGACAAGATGGCCGCCTTCGCGGACAAGGTCCGCGCGGGCGAGTGGACCGGTCACACCGGCAAGCCGATCAAGAACATCGTGAACATCGGCATCGGCGGCTCCGACCTCGGCCCCGCCATGGCCTACGAGGCCCTGCGCGCCTACACCCAGCGGGACCTGACGTTCCGTTTCGTCTCCAACGTGGACGGCGCCGACCTCCACGAGGCCGTCCGCGACCTCGACCCGGCCGAGACGCTCTTCATCGTCGCCTCCAAGACCTTCACGACCATCGAGACGGTCACCAACGCCACCTCCGCCCGGAACTGGCTGCTGACCGGCCTCAGGGCCGATCAGGCCGCGGTCGCCAAGCACTTCGTGGCCCTGTCGACCAACGCCGAGAAGGTCCAGGACTTCGGCATCGACACGGCCAACATGTTCGAGTTCTGGGACTGGGTCGGCGGGCGCTACTCCTACGACTCCGCCATCGGCCTCTCCCTGATGATCGCCATCGGCCCGGAGCACTTCCGCGAGATGCTCGACGGCTTCCACCTCGTCGACGAGCACTTCCGTACCGCCCCGCCCGAGGAGAACGCACCGCTGCTGCTCGGCCTCCTCGGCGTCTGGTACGGCGGGTTCTTCGACGCCCAGTCGCACGCCGTCCTGCCGTACTCCCACTACCTGTCGAAGTTCACGGCCTACCTCCAGCAGCTCGACATGGAGTCCAACGGCAAGTCCGTCGACCGCGACGGCAACCCCGTCGACTGGCAGACAGGACCGGTCGTCTGGGGCACGCCCGGTACCAACGGTCAGCACGCGTACTACCAGTTGATCCACCAGGGCACGAAGCTCATCCCCGCCGACTTCATCGGCTTCGCCGAGCCCGTCGCCGATCTGCTCCCCGGCCTCGTCGCCCAGCACGACCTGCTGATGGCCAACTTCTTCGCCCAGACGCAGGCGCTTGCCTTCGGCAAGACCGCCGACGAGGTACGGGCCGAGGGCGTCGCCGAGGAACTCGTCCCGCACAAGACGTTCCAGGGCAACCACCCCACGACGACGATCCTGTCCAAGGAACTCACCCCCTCCGTCCTCGGCCAGCTCATCGCGCTCTACGAGCACAAGGTGTTCGTCCAGGGCGCGATCTGGAACATCGACTCCTTCGACCAGTGGGGCGTCGAACTGGGCAAGGTCCTCGCCAAGAAGATCGAGCCCGTGCTCACCGCGGGCAAGGGAGGGGACGAGCTCGACGGCTCGACCGCCGGACTCGTCGCCACCTACCGGTCGCTGCGCGGGAGGTAGACCCGATGAGGGGGGAGAACGCGGTGTCGGTAGAGGTGCGGCTGCGGCCGCCCAGCAACACGCTGAACGACCGGGCCGTCGGCTGGTGGCGTGCCCAGTGGCTGCTGACCACCGCCGTGCCGGTGGTGGTCCTCGCCGTCCTCGGGGCGCTCATCGAGCCGGCCCGGTTCTGGCTGTGGACGCCCGCCGCCGTCCTGGCGGTCGCCGGCCTCGCCTGCGCCGCGTTCTTCCCCTCCTGGTGGTTCCGGGTCCACCGCTGGGAGGTCACCGAGGACGCCGTCTACGTCCGTACCGGGCTCTTCCGGCAGGAGTGGCGGATCGCGCCCATGTCCCGGATCCAGACCGTCGACACCGTCCGCGGCCCGCTGGAGCAGCTGTACAAGCTCGCCACGGTCACCGTCACCACGGCCTCCTCCAAGGGCGCGCTCCGCATCGAGGGCCTCGACCACGAACTGGCGGCGGACCTCGCCGAGAAGCTCACCCGCATCACCCAGGCCACCCCGGGGGACGCCACATGAGCGAGGAGTCGGGCGGCGTCCCCGAGCAGTCGGGCGGCGTCCGCGAGGAGTGGCGGCGGCTCGACCGTCGTACGGTCCTGGTCACGGCCGTCGTCCTCGCGGGCGTCGCCGGCGGCGCCGCCCTGCCCACGTTCTTCGGCCTGACCAACTCCCTGTCCGCCGGGCGGGCCGTCGCCTGGATCCTCGCAGGGGCCGTCCTCCTCATCGGCGTCGGCTCGGCCGGCGACTACGTCCGCTGGCGGCGCACCCGCTACCGCATCGGCGTCGAACGGGCCGAACTCCACACCGGACTCCTGCTGGTCAAACGCCGCTCGCTGGCCCGCGAGCGGATCCGCAGCGTCGACCTGACCGCCAACCCGCTGCAGCGCGTCCTCGGCCTGGTCGAGGTCCGCATCGGCACCGGCGAGCACCACGGCGGCGGCGAGTCCACCCTCGAACTCGACCCCGTGGCCCGGGCCGAGGGCGAGCGGCTCCGCCGCGAACTGCTCGACCGCACGGCCCCCGCCACCGAGGACACCCCCCACGACGGCGCCCTCGCCGTCCTCGACCCGCGCTGGATCCGCTACGCCCCGGTCTCCTTCGTCGCCGTGCTGCTCGGCGGAGCGGCGGCCGGCGCCGTGATGCAGGTCAGCGAGTGGTTCGGCGCCCAGAGGGAGGTCATCGACTGGATAGGGGACCGCTTCCAGGACACCTCCGTCGTGTCGATGATCCTCGTCCTGATCCTCCTCGCCGTCCTCGCAGGCACGGTCGGCGCGCTCGGCCTCTGGGTCGAGATGTGGTGGAACTACCGCCTGGAGCGCGAGCCCGGCGGCTCCCTGCGGGTCCGCCGCGGCCTCTTCACCGCCCGCTCGATCTCCATCGAGGAACGCCGGCTGAGGGGCGTCGAACTGGTCGAGCCGCTGGGCGTCCGGATGTGCCGGGCCGCCCGCGTCGACGCCGTCGCCACCGGCCTCACCGAGGACGACGAGGACAAGCACGCCGACAAGAAGACCCTCCTTCCCGCGGCGCCCCGCGCGGTCGCCGACCGGGTCGCCGCGCAGGTGCTGCGCGCGGCCGAGTCCCCGACGGGCGCGCCGCTCACCGCCCACCCCCGCGCCGCCCGCACCCGGCGGCTGCGCTGGGCCCTGTGGAGCGTGTTCGCCCCGGTCGCGGTCCTCGTGGTCCTCGGGCTGCTCCTCACCCCCGTGCTGCTGTACGTCGCCGCGGGCTGCGCCCTCGTCCTCGGCACCCTCGCCGTGGTGGCCGCGCTCGACGCCTACCGCAACCTCGGCCACGGCGTCACCGGCGCCTACCTGGTGGCCCGTTCCGGCACGATCCGCCGGACCACGGTCGCCCTGGAGCGCGGCGGTGTCATCGGTTGGACGGTCAAGCAGTCGTACTTCCAGCGCCGCGCCGGCCTGTTGACGCTGACCGCGACGACGGCGGCGGGTACGGGCGGGTACGACGTCCACGACGCCGGGCAGAGCGAGGGCCTGACCTTCGCAGCCGAGGCGGTGCCGGAGCTGCTCGCCCCCTTCCTGGAGCCCGTACGGGAAACGCCGGAGGCCCGGTCCACCGTGGTGCGGTGAACCGGGCCTCGTCGAACGTCCGTCAGGCCGAAGCCGGCGGATACAGCGCGCGCGGCAGCTCCGAGGCGGCCGCCGCGTCGAGCAGCCAGAGCGTCCGCGAGCGGCCGTAGGCGCCCGCCGCCGGGGCCTGCACCTCGCCCGCGCCGGACAGCGCGATCGCCGCGGCCTTCGCCTTGTCCTCGCCCGCCGCGAGCAGCCAGACCTCACGCGCGGCCCGGATCGCCGGCAGCGTCAGCGAGATCCGGACCGGCGGCGGCTTGGGCGCGCCGTGCACGCCCACCACCGTGCGCTCCGTCTCGCGCACCGCCGGAAGCTCCGGGAAGAGCGAGGCCACGTGCGTGTCGGGCCCGACGCCCAGCATCAGCACGTCGAACGACGGCACCGAGCCATGGTCCTCGGGACCTGCGGCCGCGGCGAGTTCGGCGGCATAGCCGGCAGCCGCCGCCTCGACGTCATTGCCGTAAGGACCGTCCGAGGCCGGCATCGCGTGCACGCGCGCCGGGTCCAGCGGGACGCCGTCGAGCAGCGCCGCGCGGGCCTGGGTGACGTTCCGCTCCGGGTCGCCCTCGGGCAGGAACCGCTCGTCGCCCCACCACAGATTGAGCCGCGACCAGTCGATCGCGTCCCGCGCGGGGGCCGAACCGAGCGCCGCGAGCAGCCCGTTGCCGTTCCGGCCGCCCGTGAGGACCACGGACGCCGAGCCGCGGGCGGCCTGGGCGTCCACGATCCGGGTGATCAGCCGGGCCGCCGCGGCCTGCGCCATCAGCTCCTTGTCGCGGTGGACGACGAGCTGCGGAGTGCTCACTTGGCCGCCGCCTTCTTGGCCGGGGCCTTCTTCGGAGCGGGCGCGGGTGCCGCCTCGGTCTCGGCGGCAGCCGGGGCCGGCTCCTTCGGGGCCGTCACCTTCGCCTCCTCGTCAAGGCGTGCGAGCCCGAACCGCAGCGCCGAGGCGTACGTGTCGTCCGGGTCGAGCCGCCGCAGCTCCTCGGCGATCAGCTCGGCCGTGTCGCGGCGCTTGAGCGCCACGGCGCGGTTCGGCTGCCCCTCGATGGAGAGCGTCGCGAGCGAGCCGTCCGGCCGGTCGAGGACGATCGGCCCGTTGTCGGACTCCATCCGTACGGAGGTGAGCCCGGGGCCCTGCGACGTGGACCGGCGCACCGGCACCTTGAGCCGGTCCGCCAGCCACATGGCCAGCAGCTCGACGCTGGGGTTGAACTCCTCGCCCTCCACCTCGGCCGAGGTGACCTCGCACACGACCTGGTCGAGCGCGGCGGCGAGCATCGAACGCCACGGGGTGATCCGGGTCCAGGCCAGGTCCGTGTCGCCCGGGGTGTACGTGTCCGCGCGCCCGGTCAACTCGTGGATCGGCTGCTCGGCGGCGTAGGTGTCGGTCACCCGGCGCTGGGCGAGCGCGCCCAGCGGGTCGTTCGCCGGGTCGGCCGGGGAGTTGACCGGCCACCAGACGACGACGGGCGCGTCCGGCAGGAGCAGGGGGAGTACCACCGACTGGGCGTGGTCGGCGACCTCGCCGTACAGCCGGAGGACAACCGTTTCGCCCGTGCTGGCGTCGGCGCCGAGGCGGACCTCGGCGTCGAGCCGTGCCTTCGCGCGGTCGCGCGGCGAACGCGAGGCCCGCTTGATGACGACCAGCGTCCGCGAGGGGTGCTCGCGGGACGCGTCGTTGGCCGCCTTCAGAGCGTCGTAGGCGTTCTCCTCGTCGGTGACGATGACGAGGGTGAGCACCATGCCGACGGCGGGCGTGCCGATGGCACGCCGCCCGAGCACCAGCGCCTTGTTGATCTTGCTGGACGTGGTGTCCGTGAGGTCGGTCTTCATGGCCGGCGCCAGCTCCGTCCGTCTCGTGCGAGCATTTCGTCCGCCTCGACCGGACCCCAGGTCCCGGACTGGTACTGCGCGGGCTTGCCGTGCTTGTCCCAGTACTGCTCGATCGGGTCGAGGATCTTCCAGGAGAGCTCGACCTCCTCGACACGCGGGAAGAGGTTCGAGTCGCCGAGCAGCACGTCCAGGAGGAGCCGCTCGTACGCCTCGGGGCTGGACTCCGTGAAGGACTCGCCGTACGCGAAGTCCATCGACACGTCCCGGACCTCCATCGAGGTGCCCGGCACCTTGGAGCCGAACCGCATCGTCACGCCCTCGTCCGGCTGGACGCGGATGACCAGGGCGTTCTGGCCCAGCTCCTCCGTCGCCGTCTTGTCGAAGGGGGAGTGGGGAGCCCGCTGGAAGACCACCGCGATCTCGGTGACGCGGCGGCCGAGCCGCTTGCCGGTACGGAGGTAGAACGGGACGCCCGCCCAGCGGCGGTTGTCGATCTCCACCTTGATGGCCGCGTAGGTGTCGGTCTTCGACTTGGGGTCGATCCCGTCCTCCTGCAGATAGCCGACGGCCTTCGCGCCGCCCTGCCATCCAGGCGCGTACTGGCCGCGCACGGTCGAGGCGCCCAGGTCCTTCGGCAGCTTCACCGCGCCGAGCACCTTGGTCTTCTCGGCCGCGAGCGCGTCCGCGTCGAAGGAGGCGGGCTCCTCCATCGCGGTCAGCGCGAGCAGCTGGAGGAGGTGGTTCTGGATGACGTCACGGGCGGCGCCGATGCCGTCGTAGTAGCCGGCGCGGCCGCCGATGCCGATGTCCTCGGCCATGGTGATCTGCACGTGGTCGACGTACGACCGGTTCCAGATCGGCTCGAAGAGGGTGTTGGCGAAGCGGAGCGCCAGGATGTTCTGGACGGTCTCCTTGCCCAGGTAGTGGTCGATCCGGAAGACCTCGTTGGGCGGGAAGACCTCGTGGACGACCTCGTTGAGCTCCTTGGCGGAGACCAGGTCGTGGCCGAAGGGCTTCTCGATGACCGCGCGGCGCCAGGAGCCGTCCTTCTGATCGGCCAGTCCGTGCTTCTTCAGCTGCTGGACGACCTTGGGGAAGAACTTCGGCGGCACGGACAGGTAGAAGGCGAAGTTGCCCCCGGTGCCCTGCGCCTTGTCCAGCTCCTCGATGGTGGACTTCAGCTGCTCGAAGGCCTCGTCGTCGTCGAAGTCGCCCTGGACGAAACGCATCCCCTGGATCAGCTGCTGCCACACCTCCTCGCGGAACGGGGTGCGCGCGTGCTGCTCGACGGCGTCGTGGACCTCCTGCGCGAAGTCCTCGTCCTGCCACTCGCGACGGGCGAAGCCGATGAGCGAGAAGCCCGGCGGCAGCAGGCCGCGGTTGGCCAGGTCGTAGACGGCAGGCATCAGCTTCTTACGGGACAAATCGCCCGTGACACCGAAGATCACCAGACCCGACGGCCCCGCGATACGCGGGAGCCGTCGGTCTGCGGCGTCACGGAGCGGGTTGGCTCCGTGGACTGCGCTCAAAGTGCTTACGCCTCCGAAGGTGCGAGGCGCTCAAGCTCCGCCTCGGTCGACTTGAGAAGGTCGTTCCAGGACGCCTCGAACTTCTCGACGCCCTCGTCCTCCAGCAGCTGTACCACGTCGTCGTAGCTGATGCCGAGCTTCTCGACGGCGTCCAGCTCCGCGCGGGCCTGCGCGTAGGTGCCGCGCACGGTGTCGCCGGAGACCTCGCCGTGGTCGGCGGTGGCCTCCAGGGTCGCCTCGGGCATGGTGTTCACCGTGCCGGGAGCGACCAGGTCGACGACGTACAGCGTGTCCTTGTACGCCGGGTCCTTGACGCCGGTCGAGGCCCACAGCGGACGCTGCTTGTTGGCCTGCGCCTTGTCCAGGGCGACCCAGCGCTCGGAGGAGAACACCTCTTCGTACGCCTCGTACGCCAGACGGGCGTTGGCGAGGGCGGCCTTGCCCTTGAGGGCCTTGGCCTCGTCCGTGCCGATGGCGTTCAGGCGCTTGTCGATCTCCGAGTCCACACGGGAGACGAAGAAGGAGGCCACCGAGTGGATCTTGGAGAGGTCGAGGCCGCGCTCGCGGGCCTTCTCCAGACCGGCCAGGTAGGCGTCCATGACCGCGCGGTAGCGCTCGAGCGAGAAGATCAGCGTCACGTTGACGCTGATGCCGAGGCCGATGACCTCGGTGATCGCCGGCAGACCCGCCTTGGTGGCCGGGATCTTGATGAGCGTGTTGGGACGGTCCACCAGCCAGGCCAGCTGCTTGGCCTCGGCGATGGTCGCCGCCGTGTAGTGGGCGAGGCGGGGGTCGACCTCGATCGAGACCCGGCCGTCCTGGCCGTCCGTGGAGTCGTAGACCGGGCGCAGGATGTCGGCGGCGTCCCTCACGTCAGCCGTCGTGATCATGCGGATGGCCTCGTCCACGGTCACCTTGCGGGCGGCCAGGTCGGCGAGCTGCTGGTCGTAACCGTGGCCCTCCGAGATCGCCTTCTGGAAGATGGACGGGTTGGTGGTGACACCCACCACGTGCTGCTGGTCGATGAGCTCGGCCAGGTTTCCGGACGTGATCCGCTGACGCGAGAGGTCGTCGAGCCAGATCGCGACGCCTTCGTCGGAGAGGCGCTTGAGAGCGTCTGTCATGAGAGGTTCTCCAAAATTCGTGTCTAGGGGCGTCAGCGCGCCGCGGCGGCCAGGGATTCCCGGGCGGCGGCGGCCACGGCGTCCGGCGTGAAGCCGAACTCGCGGAAGAGGACCTTCGCGTCGGCCGAGGCACCGAAGTGCTCCAGCGAGACGATCCGGCCGGCGTCGCCGACGTACTTGTGCCAGGTGAGGCCGATACCGGCCTCGACGGCCACGCGCGCCTTCACCGACGGCGGCAGGACGGCGTCCTTGTACGCCTGGTCCTGCTCCTCGAACCACTCGACGGACGGCATCGAGACCACACGGGTCGGGACGCCGGCGGCCTGGAGCTGCTCGCGGGCCTCGACGGCCACGTGCACCTCGGAGCCGGTGCCGATCAGCACGACCTGAGCGTCGCCACCCTCGGCGTCGAACAGCACGTAGCCACCCTTGGCCGCGTCCTCGTTCCAGTCGTACGTCGGGACACCCTGGCGGGTCAGCGCGAGGCCGTGCGGGGCGCCCTTGCCGAACACACGGGTGTGACGCCTGACGATCTCGCGCCAGGCGATGGAGGTCTCGTTGGCGTCCGCCGGGCGGACGACGTTCAGACCGGGGATCGCGCGGAGCGAGGCCAGGTGCTCCACCGGCTGGTGCGTCGGGCCGTCCTCGCCCAGACCGATGGAGTCGTGGGTCCAGACGTACGTCACCGGCAGGTGCATCAGCGCGGAGAGCCGGACGGCGTTGCGCATGTAGTCGGAGAACACCAGGAAGGTGCCGCCGTAGACGCGGGTGTTGCCGTGCAGCGCGATGCCGTTCATCTCCGCGGCCATGGAGTGCTCGCGGATGCCGAAGTGGATCGTGCGGCCGTACGGGTCCGCCTCGGGCAGCGGGTTGCCCTCGGGCAGGAAGGACGAGGTCTTGTCGATCGTCGTGTTGTTCGAGCCGGCCAGGTCGGCCGAGCCGCCCCACAGCTCGGGGATGACGGCGCCGAGCGACTGCAGGACCTTGCCGGACGCGGCGCGGGTGGCGATGCCCTTGCCCGCCTCGAACACGGGAAGCTGCGCCTCCCAGCCCTCCGGCAGCTCGTTGGCCTGGACGCGGTCGAACGTGGCCGCCCGCTCCGGGTTGGCCGTACGCCACTCGGCGAGGGACTTCTCCCACGCGGCGCGGGCCTCACGGCCGCGGTCGCCCAGCGAGCGGGTGTGACCGATGACCTCGTCGGAGACCTCGAAGGTCTGCTCCGGGTCGAAGCCGAGGATCCGCTTGGTGGCCGCGATCTCCTCGTCGCCGAGCGCCGAGCCGTGCGCGGCCTCGGTGTTCTGGGCGTTCGGAGCGGGCCAGGCGATGATCGAGCGCATCGCGATGAACGACGGACGCTCGGTCTCGGCCTCCGCGGCCTTGATCGCCGCGAACAGCGCCGCCGGGTCCAGGTCGCCGTTGGCCCGCGCCTCGACGCGCTGGACGTGCCAGCCGTACGCCTCGTACCGCTTCATCGTGTCCTCGGACACGGCCGTCTCGGTGTCGCCCTCGATCGAGATGTGGTTGTCGTCCCACAGCAGGATCAGGTTGCCGAGCTTCTGGTGACCGGCGAGCGAGGACGCCTCGGCGGAGATGCCCTCCTGCAGGCAGCCGTCACCGGCGATCGCGTAGATCCGGTGGTCGAACGGGGAGGTGCCGGGGGCCGCCTCCGGGTCGAACAGACCGCGCTCGTAGCGGGCGGCCATCGCCATGCCCACGGCGTTGGCGACACCCTGGCCCAGCGGGCCCGTGGTCGTCTCGACGCCCGCGGTGTGCCCGTACTCCGGGTGGCCCGGGGTCTTCGAACCCCAGGTGCGGAACGCCTTCAGGTCGTCCAGCTCGAGCCCGAAGCCCCCCAGGTACAGCTGGGTGTAGAGGGTCAGGGACGAGTGACCGGCGGAGAGCACGAATCGGTCGCGGCCCACCCACTCCGGGTCGGCCGGGTCGTGCCGCATCACCTTCTGGAAGAGGGTGTACGCGGCGGGCGCCAGGCTCATGGCCGTACCGGGATGGCCGTTGCCGACCTTCTGTACGGCGTCCGCGGCCAGGATGCGGGCGGTGTCCACGGCCCGCTGGTCCAATTCGGTCCACTCGAGGTCTGTGGTGGTCGGCTTGGTGCTCACCCTGAGTCAGGGCTCCTCTCCACATGTACGGGAAGCCGGTGACTGAGGGTGTACCGGCGCTGTCGAGCCTACCCCCGTCATCACGTCCATCTTTTCGAGTGCGCGCCCCGGAAAACAGAAGACACGGCAAGACTGCCGGTCACTCCGTCACTTCGCCTCCCGAGCGCTGTCCACCCCTTGGGACGAGCACCCTCAACACGACCCCACCCCCGCGAAGATCGGCGTATGGGCAACGTCTACAGTGGCGTGGTACGCGCAAGTCTTCACCCCGTCTTCATCCGGGGAGCTTGCTGGGAATTCTCTGTCAGGGGTGTGCGTGACGGCCGTCGAGTCCCGACCCGCAGGGGTCGTCTTGACTCCCAGCCCGGGGGGCCATCGGCCGTTCGGGGCCCGCGTCAAGGCATTCGTGGCGCTGACCAAGCCGCGGATCATCGAGCTGCTGCTCATCACGACCGTTCCGGTGATGTTCCTCGCCGAGCAGGGCGTGCCGAATCTGTGGCTGGTACTCGCCACCTGCTTCGGCGGCTACCTCTCGGCGGGCGGCGCCAACGCGCTGAACATGTACATCGACCGCGACATCGACGCGTTGATGGACCGCACCTCCCAGCGTCCGCTGGTCACCGGCGTCCTCACGCCGCGTGAGGGTCTGGTCTTCGGACTGACCCTCGCCGTCGTCTCCACGCTCTGGTTCGGCCTCCTGGTCAACTGGCTCTCCGCCGCACTCTCGCTCGGCGCGCTCCTCTTCTACGTCGTGATCTACACGATGATCCTCAAGAGGCGCACCTCCCAGAACATCGTCTGGGGCGGCATCGCGGGCTGCCTGCCGGTGCTCATCGGCTGGTCGGCCGTCACCAACTCGATGTCGTGGGCCGCGATCATCCTCTTCCTCGTCATCTTCTTCTGGACGCCGCCGCACTACTGGCCGCTGTCGATGAAGGTGAAGGACGACTACGCGCGCGCGGGCGTCCCCATGCTCCCGGTGCTGGCCTCCAACAAGGTCGTGGCCCGGCAGATCGTCGCGTACAGCTGGGTCATGGTCGGCGTCTCGCTGCTGCTCACCCCGCTCGGCTACACCGGCTGGTTCTACACGGCCGTGGCGCTGCTCACCGGCGGCTGGTGGCTCTGGGAGGCGCACGGGCTCCTGAACCGCGCGAAGAACGGCGCGACCGGCGCGAAGCTCAAGGAGATGCGCCTCTTCCACTGGTCGATCACCTATGTCTCGCTGCTCTTCGTGGCGGTCGCGGTCGACCCCTTCCTGAGGTAGTCCCTCAGCTCCTGAGGTAGTCCCTCAGCCCCTGAACAACGGCCGGTGCACGTGGGCAAGACCACGTGCACCGGCCGTCGCCAGTGGATCTACCGCTCGGTAGCATCGGTGGTATGGCAGACACCAAGCAGGCGGAGACCGCGCAGGCGGACAGCAAGCAGGCCGAGCGCAGGGCGGCCAGGCTCGCCAAGCGGATCCAGTCGTTCTCCAAGGAGCACGGCGGCGCCGAGGGCCAGCTCGCCCACATCGGCCAGGCCGGCACCCGGATCGTCCTCGTCGGCGAGGACGGCGGCTGGGGCGACCTGGTGGCCCCGACGTACGCGATCGCCGAGAAGGCGGCCGAGAAGGCCGGTCTCACCCTCCACGAGGAGTTCGACGGCGAGTTCGCCGCCAAGGTCGTCACCGGCCCGTACGAGTGGTCCCGGATGGCCGGGATCCAGCTGGGCGGCCCGTCCAACGCGTAACGCGCCCCCCGCGCACAACCTGCCTCCCCCGCGTATCCGTTCGACGCGGGAGGCAACAACCTCGGGTGGGGCTCACCCGTTAGGACGTGTGGAAGAACGTCCACGCAGGGAGCCCCCCGAATGATCGAGACCCCGAGCCTGGTGGACCAGTACTGCCACGGGGTGCTCCGCACGGAGCTCGGCCTCGGCACCTTCGAGGCCCACCTCGGCAGGACCGGCGGTCCTGCCGCGCCCGGCACCACCTTCTTCGACACCCAGACCGGTTTCGCGGTACGCCGCTGGTGCCCGCCGCTGCTCGGCCTCGAGCCGCACTGCCCGCCGGCCCGCTACCTCGCCCGCCGGCGCGAGCTGGGCGTCCTGGAATCCGGGCGCAGGCTGCTGCGCGCCTCCGGGATCTCCACCTATCTGGTGGACACCGGTCTGCCCGGCGATCTGACCGGCCCCGCCGAGATCGCCTCCGCCGGCGCCGCCGACGCGCACGAGATCGTCCGGCTCGAACTCCTCGCCGAGCAGGTCGCCGACACCTCCGGCTCCGCCGAGGCGCTCCTCGCCAACCTCGCGGAGGCCGTCCACGGCGCCGCCACGACAGCCGTCGCCTTCACCTCCGTGGCGGGGGTGAGTCGGGGGCTCGCCCAGGCCGCCGAGCCGCCGGGTCCCGGCGAGGTACGGGGGGCGGCGGGGCGCTGGCTGGCGAGGCGCGCGGTCGGCGGCCGACTCACCGACCCGGTGCTGCTGCGCCATCTGCTCTGGGTCGCCGTCGCCTCGGGACGGCCGCTCCAGCTGCACGTGGGGAACGAGGACCCGGCGGGGCTCGCCGAGTTCGCCGCGTCCACCAGCGGCCTGGGCACGGACGTCGTCCTGCTGCACGGATACCCGTACCACCGGCAGACGGCCCAGCTGACCGGCCTCTTCCCGCATGTCTACGCCGACCTGGGCTCCGTCCTCGCCAGGACCGGGGCCAGGGCGGCCGCCGTCCTCGCCGAGCTCCTGGAGCTGGCCCCCTTCGGCAAGCTGCTCTTCTCCAGCGGCGCGCAGGCCCTGCCGGAACTGCACATCGTCGCGGCGAGCGTCTTCCGGGGCGCCATGAGCCGGGTCCTCGGCGAGTGGGTCGCCGACGGAGCCTGGTCCCTCAGGGACGCCCAGCGCGTGGCCACGATGATCGCCTCGGGCAACGCGCGCCGGGTCTACCGACTGGCCTGACGGGGCGCGCGGTCACGTCGGGAGGTGCGGTTACGCCGGAGGGTGCGGCTACGCCGTCGCCAGGGCCGCGTCGGCCTGGGCCGGGATCTCCGGGGCGGAGAGCGGGCGCTCGCGCAGGCTCAGGACAAGCCGCAGGACCGCGATCCACATCAGCGCGGAGCCGAGCATGTGGGCGCCGACCAGGAGCTCGGGGACGCCGCTGAAGTACTGGACGTAACCGATCCCGCCCTGGGCGAGCAGCACGATCAGCAGGTCACGGGCGCGCGCCCGGGTGTCGTCCGGGGCGTCGACCACCCGCAGCACCAGCCACATCGCGAGCGCGAGCGCGCAGACCACCCAGGCGGCGATGGCGTGCAGGTGGGCGGCGGCGGTCCAGTCCCACGGCATGCGCGGGACGTCGCTGCTGTCACCGGCGTGCTTGCCCGAGCCGGTCACGCCGGTGCCGAGGACGATCAGCAGGACCGAGGCCGCGACGATCGCCCAGGAGAGCTTGCGGACCGGGCCGGGGACCCGGCGACGGGGGGTCGTGTCGCCCTCGCCGGTGCGGTGCCAGGTGATCACGGCGACGGTGAGGAGCGCGTTGGCGGCGATGAAATGGCCGGCGACGGTCCACGGGTTGAGACCCATCCACACGGTGATGCCGCCCAGGACCGCGTTGCTGGCGACGATCCAGAACTGCACCCAGCCGAGCCGGGTGAGCCCGCGCCGCCACGGCTTGGTGGAACGTGCGGCGATGATCGCCCAGCCGACGGCGGCCGACAGGACGTACGTCAGCAGCCGGTTGCCGAACTCGATCATGCCGCGATAGCCCTGCTCGGGCGTGACGATGAGGCTGTCGTCCGTGCACTTGGGCCAGGTGTCGCAGCCGAGACCTGAGCCGGTCAGCCGGACCGCGCCTCCCGTGACGATGATGAGGACGCTCATCACGACGGCGGAGAGCGCGGCGCGCCGGAGCGTCTTGGGGGACGGGGTCCAGCGCTTGGCGATGTAGGCGAGGGGGGTCAGCACGGGCCCTATCGTAGGACGGGGCTTGTGCATGCGTTCACGAGGGGTGCGTTACGGGTGAAGTCACCTCGGAACGTCACCCCTCCGCTACTCCCAGCGGAAGAACCTCGCCGCCGCGCCGAGCCCGAGGACCGCCCAGACGGCCAGGATCAGTGCCTGCCCCCAGGGGAGCGCGGCACCGCCCTGGAGTACGTCCCGCAGGCCGTCCGAGAGCGCGGAGATCGGCAGCAGCTCCAGGACCGAGCGGGCCGCGTCGGGGAACCTGTCCAGCGGCACGATCACCCCGCCGCCCACCAGGAGCAGCAGGAAGACCAGGTTCGCGGCGGCCAGCGTCGCCTCGGCGCGCAGCGTGCCGGCCATCAGCAGGCCGAGGCCCGAGAAGGCCGCCGTGCCGAGGACGAGCAGCACCAGGACCGAGAGCGGGTCGCCCTTCGGGGACCAGCCGAGCCCGAGCGCGATCGCCGTGAGCAGCGCCACCTGGAGCACCTCGGTGACCAGGACGGAGAGCGTCTTGGCGGTCATCAGCGCCCAGCGGGGGAGCGGGGACGCGCCGAGCCGCTTGAGGACTCCGTAACGGCGCTCGAAGCCGGTGGCGATGGCCTGGCCGGTGAAGGCGGTGGACATCACGGCGAGCGCGAGGACGCCCGGCGCGAGGAAGTCGACGGCCTTGTCCGTGCCGGTGTCGACGATGTCGACGGTCGAGAAGAGCACGAGCAGCAGGGACGGGATGATCACCGTGAGGAGCAGCTGCTCGCCGTTGCGCAGCAGCATCCTCGTCTCCAGGGCCGTCTGCGCCGCGATCATGCGCCCGACGGGCGCGGCTCCCGGCCTCGGCGCGTACGTGCCCGTGTGCGTACCGCCGCTCATGAGCGCAGCTCCTTGCCGGTCAGCTCGAGGCTGTGCTGTCCCGGGGGACGACCCCCGGACCCCCGGCAGATCTTGGTGTCGACGCGCATCATGAGCGCAGCTCCTTGCCGGTCAGCTCCAGAAAGACGTCTTCGAGGGTGTGGCGCTCGACCGCGATGCCGTCCGGCATCACGCCGTGCTGGGCGCACCAGGTGGTGACGGTGGCGAGCAGCTGGGGGCTCACCTCTCCGGTGATGCGGTACGTCCCCGGTGTCGGCTCGGCGGCCTGGGTGCCGTCGGGCAGCGCCTTGAGCAGCGAGCCGAGGTCGAGCCCGGGGCGGCCGGTGAAGCGCAGGGTGTTCTCGGCGCCGCCGCGGCAGAGCGCCTCGGGGCTGCCCTGGGCGGCGACCCGGCCGGCGTCGACGATGGCGACGTCGTCCGCCAGCTCCTCGGCCTCGTGCATGAAGTGCGTGGTGAGGACGACGGTGGCGCCGTCGGTCCGCAGCTCCCGGACCAGGTCCCAGGTGGCGTGGCGGGCCTGGGGGTCGAGCCCGGCGGTCGGCTCGTCGAGGAAGACCAGCTCGGGGCGGCCGACGACGGCCATGGCGAGCGCGAGGCGCTGCTGCTGGCCGCCGGAGAGCCGGCGGTAGGTGGTCCGGCCGCAGGAGCCGAGGCCGAGGCGCTCGATCAGGGCGTCCACGTCCAGCGGGTGGGCGTGGAGCTTCGCCATGTGGCGGAGCATCTCGTCGGCCCTGGCACCGGAGTAGACGCCGCCGGACTGGAGCATCACACCGATCCGGGGGCGCAGCCTGGCCGCGTCGGCGACCGGGTCGAGGCCGAGGACGCGGACGGTGCCGGCGTCGGCCCTCCGGTAGCCCTCGCAGGTCTCGATCGTGGTGGTCTTCCCGGCCCCGTTCGGGCCGAGGACCGCGGTCACCGTGCCCGCCCGTACGTCGAGGTCGAGGCCGTCGACGGCGGTCTTGGTTCCGTACCGCTTGACCAGGCCACGTACCCGGACGGCGGCACTGTCGCCGGACTCGTTTCGCATGCCGGGAAGTCTAGAGAGGGTTCCGGGGTCCCTCCGGCGCGGGGCCCCGATCCCGCTGGAATTCGTCCTACGAATGATCATCTTCGCAGGTCAGGTAAGCCTTACCTGAGTGATGCACGGCACCGTGCCCCCGTCCCGGGGTCGCTTGTCACTGTCGGAGGAATTACGCAACAATGGCGTTGTGAAAAACGTTGGCGAGGCTCCCGTGGAGGAACTCGCGACCGGTGAGCGCTCCACGCGCAACCGCGTCGCGCGCTCCATCCTGGACCACGGCCCGTCGACGGTCGCCGATCTGGCGACGCGGCTCGGCCTGACCCAGGCCGCCGTCCGCCGGCACCTGGACTCGCTCGTCGCCGACAATGTCGTCGAAGCCCGCGAGAAGCGCGTGTACGGGGCCCGTACGCGCGGCCGCCCCGCCAAGGTCTTCGCGCTGACCGACTGCGGCCGGGACGCCTTCGACCAGTCGTACGACTCGCTCGCTGTGGACGCCCTGCGCTGGATCGAGCAGAACGCGGGAGGGGAAGCCGCCGTCGCGGCCTTCGCCCGTGACCGGCTCGAGCACCAGGCCGAGGCGTACCGCGCGGCCGTCGAATCGGCCGAGCCCGCCCAGCGCACCGAGGCGCTCGCCAAGGCGCTCAGCAAGGACGGGTACGCTGCCACTGCGCGGAACGCGCCGGTCGGCGAGCAGCTCTGCCAGCACCACTGCCCGGTCGCCCATGTCGCCGAGCAGTACCCCCAGCTGTGCGAGGCGGAGACGGAGATCTTCTCCCGCCTCTTGGGAACGCACGTCCAGCGTCTCGCCACCATCGCGCATGGTGACGGCGTCTGTACGACGTTCATCCCGCACAGCGCCCCACAGACCACCGAATCAGAAGCATCCGCAAGCACGGCCGGGAGGAACCCCGCATGACCACCGAGATCAGCCACCCCGAGCTCGAGGGCCTGGGTCGGTACGAGTACGGCTGGGCCGACTCCGACGCCGCCGGTGCCACTGCCAAGCGCGGTCTCAACGAGGACGTCGTCCGCGACATCTCCTCGAAGAAGAACGAGCCCGAGTGGATGCTGAAGCTGCGGCTGAAGGGTCTGCGCCTCTTCGACAAGAAGCCCATGCCGAGCTGGGGCTCCGACCTGTCGGGCATCGACTTCGACAACATCAAGTACTTCGTGCGCTCCACCGAGAAGCAGGCCGCTTCGTGGGAGGAACTGCCCGAGGACATCAAGAACACGTACGACAAGCTCGGCATCCCGGAGGCGGAGAAGCAGCGCCTCGTCGCCGGTGTCGCGGCCCAGTACGAGTCCGAGGTCGTCTACCACCAGATCCGTGAGGACCTGGAGGAGCAGGGCGTCATCTTCGTCGACACCGACACCGCGCTGAAGGAGCACGAGGAGCTCTTCCGCGAGTACTTCGGCACGGTCATCCCGGTCGGCGACAACAAGTTCGCCTCGCTGAACACGGCCGTCTGGTCCGGCGGATCGTTCATCTACGTGCCGAAGGGCGTGCACGTCGAGATCCCGCTGCAGGCCTACTTCCGTATCAACACGGAGAACATGGGCCAGTTCGAGCGGACGCTGATCATCGTCGACGAGGACGCCTACGTCCACTACGTCGAGGGCTGCACCGCCCCGATCTACTCCTCCGACTCGCTGCACTCCGCGGTCGTCGAGATCATCGTGAAGAAGGGCGGCCGCTGCCGCTACACGACGATCCAGAACTGGTCGAACAACGTCTACAACCTGGTCACCAAGCGTGCCGTGGCCTACGAGGGCGCGACCATGGAGTGGGTCGACGGCAACATCGGCTCCAAGGTCACCATGAAGTACCCGGCCGTCTACCTGATGGGCGAGCACGCCAAGGGCGAGACCCTGTCCATCGCCTTCGCGGGCGAGGGCCAGCACCAGGACGCCGGCGCCAAGATGGTCCACATGGCCCCGAACACCTCCTCGAACATCGTCTCCAAGTCGGTGGCGCGAGGCGGCGGCCGCACCTCCTACCGCGGTCTCATCGAGATCGGCGAGGGCGCCCCGGGCGCCAAGTCGAACGTGCTCTGCGACGCGCTGCTCGTCGACACGATCTCCCGCTCGGACACGTACCCGTACGTCGACGTCCGCGAGGACGACGTCTCCATGGGTCACGAGGCCACGGTCTCCAAGGTCTCCGAGGACCAGCTCTTCTACCTGATGAGCCGCGGCATGACCGAGTTCGAGGCGATGGCGATGATCGTGCGCGGCTTCGTCGAGCCGATCGCCAAGGAGCTCCCCATGGAGTACGCGCTCGAACTGAACCGGCTGATCGAGCTGCAGATGGAAGGCTCGGTGGGCTAAGGCCTCCCGCACCCGCAGCGCCCCTCCCTTACGTACGCAGGAAGAGAGCAACACGACAGCCATGGCTGAGGCTCAGAACATCCCGGCGGGCTCCACCACCGCCGGCTCGATCGCGGTGGCCGCCGAGTCCACCGTCGCCACGCGCATGAGCGCGCCCCCGTCCTTCGACGTCGCGGACTTCCCGGTCCCGCACGGTCGCGAGGAGGAATGGCGGTTCACCCCGCTGGAGCGCCTGCGTGGCCTGCACGACGGCACCGCCGTCGCGGCCGGCGAGGGCGTGAAGGTCGTGATCGAGGCCCCCGAGGGCGTCACCGTGGAGACCGTCGGACGTGACGACGCGCGGCTCGGCAAGGCGGGCACGCCCGTCGACCGCGTCGCCGCCCAGGCGTACTCCTCCTTCGAGAAGGCCTCGGTCGTGACCGTCGCCAAGGAGGCCGTCCTCACCGAGCCGATCCGCATCGCCGTGCACGGCGAGGGCGGTGTCGCCTTCGGCCACCAGGTCATCGAGCTCGGCGCCTTCGCCGAGGCCGTCGTGGTCATCGACCACACCGGTGACGCGGTGCTCGCCGCCAACGTCGACTTTCTCCTCGGAGACGGCGCCAAGCTGACCGTCGTCTCCGTCCAGGACTGGGAGGAGAAGGCCGTCCACGTCGCCCAGCACAACGCGCTGGTCGGCCGCGACGCCTCCTTCAAGTCGGTCGTGGTCACCTTCGGCGGCGACGTCGTCCGTCTCCACCCGCGGGTCCAGTACGCGGCCACCGGCGGCGAGGCCGAGCTCTTCGGCCTGTACTTCACCGACGCGGGCCAGCACCAGGAGCACCGCCTCCTCGTCGACCACAACATGCCGCACTGCAAGTCCAACGTGGCCTACAAGGGCGCGCTGCAGGGCCAGGACGCGCACGCCGTCTGGATCGGTGACGTCCTCATCCAGGCCGCCGCCGAGGGCACCGACACCTACGAGCTCAACCGGAACCTGGTCCTCACGGACGGCGCCCGGGTCGACTCGGTGCCGAACCTGGAGATCGAGACCGGCGAGATCGCCGGCGCCGGTCACGCCTCGGCCACCGGCCGCTTCGACGACGAGCAGCTCTTCTACCTGATGTCCCGCGGCATCCCGGAGTCCGAGGCCCGCCGACTCGTCGTCCGTGGCTTCTTCGCCGAGCTGGTCCAGCAGATCGGTCTGCCGGACGTCGAGGAGCGCCTCATCGCCAAGATCGAGGCCGAGCTGGAGGCGTCCGTCTGATGGCCGACTTCGTCCGCGTCTGCGCGCTGAGCGAGCTGGAGGCCGACACCCCGAAGCGGGTCGAGGTCGACGGCACCCCGGTGTCGGTCGTGCACACCGAGGGCGAGGTGTTCGCGATCAACGACATCTGCTCGCACGCGAACGTCTCCCTCTCGGAGGGCGAGGTCGAGGACTGCTCCATCGAGTGCTGGCTGCACGGCTCCAGCTTCGACCTCCGCACCGGCAAGCCGTCCGGCCTTCCCGCGACGCGCCCCGTCCCCGTATACCCCGTAAAGATCGAAGGGGACGATGTGCTCGTCTCCGTCACCCAGGAGTCCTGAGTCACCCATGGCAACGCTTGAAATCCGCGACCTGCACGTCTCCGTCGAGGCCGAGAACGGCCCCCGGGAGATCCTCAAGGGCGTCGACCTGACCGTGAAGCAGGGCGAGACCCACGCCATCATGGGCCCGAACGGCTCCGGCAAGTCGACCCTGGCGTACTCCCTCGCGGGCCACCCGAAGTACACGATCACCGGTGGCACCGTGACCCTGGACGGCGAGGACGTCCTGGAGATGTCGGTCGACGAGCGCGCCCGCGCCGGCGTCTTCCTGGCCATGCAGTACCCGGTCGAGGTCCCCGGCGTCTCGGTCTCCAACTTCCTGCGTACCTCCGCCACCGCCATCCGCGGCGAGGCGCCCAAGCTGCGTACCTGGGTGAAGGAGGTCAAGGAGGCCATGGAGAAGCTCCAGATGGACCCGGCCTTCGCCGAGCGCAACGTCAACGAGGGCTTCTCCGGCGGCGAGAAGAAGCGCCACGAGATCCTTCAGCTGGAGCTCCTCAAGCCGAAGATCGCGATCCTCGACGAGACCGACTCCGGCCTGGACGTCGACGCGCTCCGCATCGTCTCCGAGGGCGTCAACCGCGTCCGCGAGACCGGCGAGGTCGGCACCCTGCTGATCACCCACTACACGCGCATCCTGCGCTACATCAAGCCCGACTTCGTGCACGTGTTCGCGAACGGCCGCATCGCCGAGTCCGGCGGCGCCGAGCTCGCCGACCAGCTGGAGGCCGAGGGCTACGACAAGTACGTGAAGGGTGGCGCATCCGCGTGACATCTGCCCATCAGGGGCTCTCCGGCCTCCTCGACACCGAGGCGATCCGCAAGGACTTCCCGCTCCTGGATCGCGTGGTCCACGACGGCAAGAAGATCGTGTACCTGGACTCCGCGGCGACCTCGCAGAAGCCGCGCCAGGTGCTCGACGCGCTCAACACGTACTACGAGCGCCACAACGCCAATGTCCACCGCGGCGTCTACACGGTCGCCGAGGAGGCGACGGCGCTGTACGAGGGCGCCCGTGACAAGGTCGCGGCGTTCATCAACGCGCCGAGCCGCGACGAGGTGATCTTCACCAAGAACGCCTCCGAGTCGCTCAACCTCGTGGCCAACATGCTGGGCTGGGCCGACGAGCCCTACCGCGTGGACCACGAGACCGAGATCGCCATCACGGAGATGGAGCACCACTCCAACATCGTGCCGTGGCAGCTGCTCTCGCAGCGCACCGGCGCGAAGCTGAAGTGGTTCGGCCTCACCGACGACGGCCGTCTCGACCTCTCGAACATCGAAGAGGTCATCACCGAGAAGACCAAGATCGTCTCGTTCACGCTGGTCTCGAACCTGCTGGGCACGATCAACCCGGTGGAGACGATCATCCGGCGTGCGCAGGAGGTCGGTGCGCTGGTCTGCATCGACGCCTCGCAGGCGGCCCCGCACATGGTGCTCGACGTGCAGGCGCTGCAGGCCGACTTCGTGGCCTTCACCGGTCACAAGATGGTCGGCCCGACCGGCATCGGCGTGCTGTGGGGACGGCAGGAGCTCCTGGAGGACCTGCCTCCGTTCCTCGGCGGCGGCGAGATGATCGAGACCGTTTCGATGCACTCCTCGACGTACGCGCCGGCTCCGCACAAGTTCGAGGCGGGTACGCCCCCGATCGCCCAGGCCGTCGGCCTCGGCGCGGCCGTGGACTACCTGTCGGCGATCGGCATGGAGAACATCGCGCGCCACGAGCACGCGATCACCGAGTACGCCGTCCGTCGCCTCCAGGAGGTGCCGGACCTGCGGATCATCGGCCCGACCACGGCCGAGGACCGCGGCGCGGCGATCTCCTTCACGCTCGGCGACATCCACCCGCACGACGTGGGCCAGGTGCTCGACGAGCAGGGCATCGCGGTCCGGGTCGGTCACCACTGCGCGCGACCGGTCTGCCTGCGTTACGGAATTCCTGCGACCACGCGGGCGTCGTTCTATCTGTACTCCACCCCCGGCGAGGTCGACGCGCTGGTCGAGGGTCTGGAGCACGTACGGAACTTCTTCGGCTAGGGGAACCTCGTGAAGCTGGATTCGATGTACCAGGACGTCATCCTGGACCACTACAAGCACCCGCACGGGCGCGGTCTTCGGGACGGCGACGCCGAGGTGCACCACGTCAACCCGACGTGCGGCGACGAGATCACGCTCCGGGTGAAGTACGACGGCTCGCTGATCGAGGACGTCAGTTACGAGGGTCAGGGCTGCTCGATCAGCCAGGCTTCGGCCTCGGTCCTGAACGAGCTGCTCGTCGGCAAGGAGCTGGCGGAGGCGCAGAAGATCCAGGGCACGTTCCTGGAGCTGATGCAGTCCAAGGGCCAGATCGAGCCGGACGACGCGATGGAGGAGATCCTGGAGGACGCGGTCGCGTTCGCGGGTGTCTCCAAGTACCCGGCCCGGGTGAAGTGCGCGCTGCTCAGCTGGATGGCGTGGAAGGACGCGACGGCCCAGGCTCTGGGTGACGCGGAGAGGAAGTCGGCATGACCGAGAACGCCGAGGCCACCATGAAGCCGGCCTCCGAAGAAGAGATCCGCGAGGCGCTGTACGACGTCGTCGACCCCGAGCTGGGCATCGACGTCGTCAACCTCGGCCTGATCTACGGCATCCACATCGACGAGTCCAACATCGTCACGCTGGACATGACCCTGACGTCGGCGGCCTGTCCGCTGACCGATGTGATCGAGGACCAGGCGAAGGCCGCGACCGACGGCATCGCCAACGAGCTGAAGATCAACTGGGTCTGGATGCCGCCGTGGGGCCCGGACAAGATCACGGACGACGGTCGCGAGCAGCTGCGCGCGCTCGGGTTCAACGTCTGAGCCGCTGATCTTCGACGTCTGATCGCGGGTTCTCCCGTGAACGGCCATGCCCGCCAGGCAGACTGGCGGGCATGGCCGTTCGCATGTACCACCTCGTCGTCGACTCCCACGACCTGCAGGCCCAGGCCCGGTTCTGGGCCCAGGTCCTGGACTGGAAGATCCTCTTCGAGGACGAGGACGAGATCGTCATCGGTGCCGACGAGCACGCCCTGCCGGGGATGTGCTTCCTGCCGGTGCCGGAGTCCAAGACGGTCAAGAACCGACTCCACATCGACCTCACGCCCGACGACCGGGACGCCGAGGTCGAGCGGATCATCGGGCTCGGCGCCCGCCGGATCGATGTCGGTCAGGGCGAGGACGCGACCTGGGTGGTCCTCGCCGATCCCGAGGGGAACGAGTTCTGCGTGCTGCGGCCGAAGCGGTCGCTCACGGACTGACGGCCACTCGCGGACCGACGGCCACTCACGGACCGACGGTCGATCACGGACCGAACGAGGGCGTCCCCGCCGCCTGCGTGAGCGTCGGCGCCAGGTTCTCCTTGCGGATGCGCTGGTCGACGTAGACGAGACCGGCGACCAGGGGCGGGAAGACCGAGCAGACGGCCTGCGCCACCATCGAGCCGATGACGGCGATGACGAGGAGCGGTACGAAGGCGATCAGCACCTCGCCCGTGGAGTCCGCGCCGGCCGAGTCCGTGAACGAGGCGGGGAACGAGAGCAGCAGGCTGAGGACCTGCTGGATCAGCCAGTTCGCCATCCCGGCCATGAGGCCCGCGACGAGCAGCGCACCGAAGATCCGCCACCACGAGCCCTGGACCAGTCGGCTGGAGCGGCGCATCGAGGTCATGGCCCCCTGACCCTCGAACACCGCCGCCGGCGCGGCCAGGCTGAACTTCACCCAGAGCCAGGCGGAGAGCGGGGCGGTCAGCAGGGTGGCCAGCACGGCGCCCCCGAACGACAGGACCACCAGCGCCACCGGGCCCGATCCCGAGAGGGCCACCAGCAGACCGGCGAACGCGGCCACGAACACGAGGAGCGGGACCGGCACGGTCAGCAGCAGCGTCAGGAGGGCGGTGCCCAGGACCGAGGACATCCGCGACCAGGAGCGGCGCCAGATCGCGCCGAAGGTCGTCCGCCGGCCGAGGACCGCCTCCTGGAGGACGGCGGGGCACGCCGCGTAGACCACGGCGCTCGCGACCAGCATCCCGACCAGGGCGATCAGCCACACGGCGCCGAACGCGACGAGCAGCGGGCCGCCGTCGTCCCAGCTGGGCTCCTGCCCGTGCGGCAGGTCGAAGACCCCGGGCACATGGTCGGAGACCGCCGCGTAAGCGAAGCCGGCGGCCGCGGCGAGCAGCAGCAGGGCCAGGCCGTAGGCGGCCGCGGCCACGCCGAGGAGCGGCTTCCAGTAGCGGCCGATGGTGGCGAAGGCGCCGGTGAGGATCTGGCTCAGACCCAGTGGCGCCAGGGGTATCACGCCGGGCTTCGGCGGAGCGGGCGGGGGCGGATAGCCGTAGCTGTAGGACCCCGTGGGATACGTCATGCGGGACACCGTATCCGCAGCCTTTGTGTACGGTCGTACATATCGTTGTGTACGCTTGTACGCATGGGATACGGACTGCTGGCAGGGGCCATCACGGCGGAGATCATCGCGACGGTCTCCATGAAGTACAGCGAGGGCTTCTCCAAGTTCTGGCCCTCGCTCGTCACGGGCGCGGGCTATGTGATCGCCTTCGCGCTGCTCGCCCAGGCGCTGAAGACCCTCCAGGTGGGGACCGCCTACGCGATCTGGTCCGGCATAGGCACCGCCGCCGTCGCCGTGATCGGGATCCTCTTCATGAACGAGACCCTCAGCGTCGCCAAGGTCGCCGGGGTCGTCCTCATCATCGCGGGCGTCCTCGTGCTCAACCTGGGGGGAGCGCACTGATGGCCGCCGCGCGTCCCCGCCGCCACGACCCCGAGCGGCGGCAGCGGATCGTCGACGCCGCGCTGCGCGTGGTCGGCGCCCGGGGCATCGCCGGGCTGAGCCACCGTACGGTCGCCGCGGAGGCGGACGTGCCGCTCGGCTCCACGACGTACCACTTCGCCTCGCTCGACGAACTCCTCGTCGCCGCACTGCGCCAGGCCAACGAGGGCTTCGGCAGGCAGCTGCGCGAGCGCGCGGAGCTCCCCGACATGGAGGCCGACCTGGCCTCCGCCCTCGCGCGGCTGATGGGGGAGTGGATCGGCGGCGAGCGGACCGGTGTGGAGCTGGAGTACGAGCTCTACCTGGCCGCCCTGCGCCGGCCCGCCCTGCGCCCGGTCGCGGCGGAGTGGACGGAGGCCGTCACCGGGGTCCTCGCCCGCCACACCGACCTCGTCACGGCCCGGGCGCTCGTCGCCCTGATGGACGGCATCTGTCTGCAGGTGCTGCTGACGGGCACGGCGTACGACGAGGCGTACGCGCGCGCGATGCTGGCCCGGCTCCTGGCGCCCGGCCCGGGCGCTCCGGGGGATCCGACGAGCGGGGCGGCGCGGGTGTCGTCGGATCCGCCGGGGACGTCGACCGACACCTGAGACCGGTTGGCCCGGGCACCGCCCGGACCGTTAGGTTTTCCGCATGACCACTGCTCCTCGCACCACCGGCGCCGTCGCCGCCGGCCTCGCCACCATCGCCGGTGACGGCACCGTTCTCGACACCTGGTTCCCCGCCCCCGAGCTGACCGACGCCCCCGGGCCCGCCGGAACCGAGCGGCTCACGCCCGATGCCGCCGTCAACGCCCTCGGTGAGGGCGCCGCCAAGGCCCTCGGCGTGGACGCCCGCCGCGGCGTCGAGGTGGTCGCCGTCCGCACCGTCGTCTCCTCGCTCGACGACAAGCCGCTCGACGCCCACGACGCGTACCTGCGCCTGCACCTGCTCAGCCACCGTCTCGTCAAGCCGCACGGCCAGAGCCTGGACGGTGTCTTCGGCCTGCTCGCCAACGTCGCCTGGACCTCGCTCGGCCCGGTCGCCGTCGACGACGTCGAGAAGGTCCGCCTCAACGCCCGCGCCGAGGGCCTGCACCTCGCCGTGACGAGCATCGACAAGTTCCCGCGGATGACCGACTACGTCGCCCCCGCCGGCGTTCGGATCGCCGACGCCGACCGGGTCCGCCTCGGCGCGCACCTCGCCGCCGGCACCACCGTCATGCACGAGGGCTTCGTCAACTTCAACGCCGGCACGCTGGGCACCTCCATGGTCGAGGGCCGCATCTCCGCCGGTGTCGTCGTCGGCGACGGCTCCGACATCGGCGGCGGCGCCTCCACCATGGGCACCCTCTCCGGCGGCGGCAACGTCGTCATCTCCATCGGCGAGCGCTGCCTCATCGGCGCCGAGGCGGGCGTCGGCATCGCGCTCGGCGACGAGTGCGTCGTCGAGGCCGGCCTGTACGTCACCGCCGGTACGCGCATCACGATGCCCGACGGTCAGATCGTCAAGGCCCGTGAGCTCTCCGGCGCCTCGAACATCCTCTTCCGCCGCAACTCGGTGACCGGCGCCGTCGAGGCCCGCCCGAACAACGCGGTCTGGGGCGGACTCAACGAGATCCTCCACAGCCACAACTGACCGCTCCCCGCGCGTGACCTGCTCGTGTGACTCTGCGTTAACGGAACGACGTGGAGTCACACGAACAGACAAGGCGAGGAGTCGACATGAGGACGAGGCCCACCGTTGTCGGTGCGCTGGTGGTGGCGGCCGCCGTGCTGCTGCCCGTAGGGGCGGCGTCGGCGGACGAGACGCACACACGCACGCACAACGGGCCGACCGTCCAGAACGGTCCGAGCCTCACCCTCCACACCGGTCAGATCGACGACCCGCTGGAGGACGTCCTCGAACACGCGGCGCTCTTCGGCACCACCTACGTGTTCGACTGAACCAGATCCTCGTACGCCGCCCGCAGCCCGTCGACCGCCTCCAGGTCGGCGGGCTGCAGCGGTTCCCGGACGTAGTCGCCGAGGAGCGCCTTGGCCGTCACCGTGCCCGGAAGACCGGCGGCCATCATCAGCTCGGTCAGCGGCAGCGTGAGCGCGTTCAGCCGGGCCGCCTCCGCCGTGTCGCCCCGGTCGAAGGCGTCGAGCACGGCCCGCATCTGACGGGGCGCCACATTGGCCACCGTGCTGACGTAACCGGCGCCGCCCACCGCGTACAGCGGCAGGTTCAGCTCCTCGCAGCCGGAGTAGTACGCGAGTGAGGTGCGGGCGATCACCCGGGTCGAGCCGAGCAGGTCGTAGGCGCAGTCCTTGACCGCCACGACGCTCGGGTGGGCGGCGAGCCGCAGCATCGTCGCCGGCTCGATCCGGGTGCCGGTGCGGCCGGGGATGTCGTACAGCATCACCGGCAGCCCCGTCGCGTCCGCGACCTTGAGGAAGTGCGCCTCCACGGCGGCCTGCGGCGGGCGGCTGTAGTACGGGGTGACGACCAGGAGCCCGTCCGCGCCCGCCTTCTCGGCCTGGCGCGCCAGCTCGACCGTGTGGCGGGTGTCGGAGGTGCCGACCCCCGCGACGATCGAGGGGCCGGGGCCGACGGCCGCGCGGACCGCCTCGACGAGGGCGGCCTTCTCGGCGTCCGTGGTGGTCGGGGACTCGCCGGTGGTGCCGTTGAGGACCAGGCCGTCGCAGCCCTCGGCGACGAGGTGGGCGGCGTGCACGCGGGCGGCGTCGAGATCCAGCTCCCCCGAGGCGGTGAAGGGGGTGATCATCGCGCAGAGGGCTCGGCCGAAGGGGCGTTCAGTACTCATTCGGGAAGTCTGCGTCCCTCGATGGTGAAGGTCCACTTAGTTCTTCTTTGGGTGAGGGGTAAGCAGGACTGAAGTGTGGGGTCTGGCATGATCGGGGCGGGACGCGACAGGGGGACAAGGGAGAACACCACACCATGAGCGAACAGCGCGTCGCACTCGTCACCGGTTCGTCCTCGGGCATCGGAGCGGCCGTCGCCCGCCGCCTCGCCGCCGCCGGGATCCGCGTCGTCGTCAACTCGGGGCGTTCGGTGGAGGCGGGCAAGGCCCTCGCCGCCGAACTGCCGGACGCCGTCTACGTCCAGGCCGACGTCTCCGACGAGACGCAGGCCGCGGCCCTCGTCGCCTCGGCGGTCGAGGCGTACGGCCGCCTCGACATCCTCGTCAACTGCGCGGGCACCACCCGGTTCATCGCGCACGACGACCTGGCGGCGGCCTCGCCCGAGGTCTGGCGCCATCTGTACGACGTCAACGTCATCGGGGTCTGGCAGACCATCACCGCGGCCGTCCCGCACCTGAAGGCCCACGGCGCGGGCTGCGTCGTGAACATCTCCTCGCAGGCCGGCGTCCGCCCCGGCGGCAGCTCCATCCCGTACGCCGTCTCCAAGGCGGCCGTCAACCACATGACGAAGCTGCTCGCGAAGACCCTCGGCCCGGACGTCCGGGTCAACGCGGTCGCGCCGGGCTTCATCGACACCCCCTGGTTCGACGGCGTCGAGGGGGCCGACGAGGCCAAGGCCCATGTGGCGGGGGCGGTTCCGATGCGCCGGGTGGGGCGGCCCGAGGACATCGCCGGCGCCGTCTTCGACCTCACCAACGCCTCGTACATCACCGGCGAGGTGCTGCTCGTCGACGGCGGCGGCCACCTGCTGGGCTGACAGGGGCTCGTACGGGGGCTCGTGCGGGCTCGTACGGTGCTCAGAGCGTGAGCTTGAACCCGTCGTGGCTGCGCGCGAAGCCCAGCGAGGCGTAGAAGCGGTGGGCCTCGGTCCGCTGCTTGTCGCTGGTCAACTGCACGAGCGCGCAGCCGCGCTCGCGGGCCCGCTCCACGGCCCGCGCCATCAGCTCCCGGCCGAGCCCGCCGCCCCGCCGGTCCGCCCTGATCCGCACCGCCTCGATCAGCGCCCGCTCGGCGCCGCCCTTGCCGAGCCCGGGGATGTACGTCGCCTGGAGGCAGCCGAGGACCAGCTCCCCGTCCACGAGCACCAGGATCTCGTTGCGCGGATCGCCCTCGATGGCCGCGAAGGCCCGCTCGTAGGCCTCCGTGACGACGACCGAGGCGGGGTCCACGACCCGCTCCTCGTCGGCGAGGAGGGCGAGGACGGCGGGGAGTTCGGAGCGGCCGGCGAGGCGGAGGATCATGGTCCGAGTGTCGCACGGAAGCGGGGCTTGACCTCAAGAGCGGTTGAGGTCGGAGGGTAGGACCACCGACGACAGGAGGAAACCCCATGAACGCCGTTGCCCGACCCGACGCCCGCCCCGACCTGCGCCGCCCCGGTGTGGGACTCGTCTTCGCCAGCACCTGGCGGGTCGGTACCCCCGAGCGGCAGCGGGCCACCGTCGACGCCATCGCCAAGGCCTGGGAGAGCCGCGACTGGCCGGCCGTCGGGCTGCTCTCGTACTCGGTGTACATCGGCACCGACGGCGACACCCTGCTCCACTACTCGCAGTGGACGGACGAGGAGGCCTACCAGGAGTTCGTCCGCACCCTCCGCGAGGACAGGAACGCCGAGATCGACGCGGCCGTGCCCGGGATCGTGCGCGTCGGGATCGACCGGTACACGCTCTACCGGTCCACCCCGCTCGGTGACGGGAACGACGCCAGGATCCCCGGTTGCGTCGTGATCGTCGACGTCGAGTTCGACGGGCCGGACGCCGACCGGCAGCGCGCCTGGGTGGACGCGGTCTTCGAGGCGCTCGAGACCGACCCGAACTCCGCGCCCGGAGGGATCTCGGGCCACTTCCACATCGGCGTCGACGGCACCAAGGTCCTCAACTACGCCGAGTGGGAGAGCGAGCAGGCCCATGTCGAGGCGCTCGCAGGACCGGGGTCCGGGGTCGGGTCCGCGACGCCCCAGTGGGTGAGGGTGCAGAGCTACCCGGGGGTGACGGGCGGCGGGGTGACGCGCTACACGCCCGCGCTCAGCCTGAGCGCGGGCGCGTAGCGGGAGCCGTGCTACGGGCGGAAGCGCAGCACCTGCGGGTCGTGGTCGCTGTTCTGGTCCGCGAACTCCGCGTTGATGTGGACGCTGTCGTACTCGAAGTGGCCGACGCCCGGGCTGGTCAGGATCTGGTCGAGGACCTGGCTGTTGCCCTGGAAGACGTACGAGTACCGCTCGCTGCGCGGCAGCGACTTCACCGCCGGGTAGAGCGCCCCGCCCTCCGTCAGCGCCTTCGTCGTCCCGGAGAACTCGAAGTCGTTGATGTCACCGACGACGAGGACGTCGGCGTCCTTGCGGATCGAGAGGACGTCCTTGACGAAGGCGTTCACGGACTGCGCCTGGAGCAGGCGCTTCGCCTCGGAGGAGCGGACCGGCGGCTGGTGGTGCGAGACCAGGGACTCGTCGCCGCCCTTGGAGCCGAAGTGGTTGGCGATCACGAAGACCGTGCGGCCGCGGAAGGTGAACTCGCCCGCCAGCGGCTTGCGGCTGTTCTCCCAGGCCGTGTTCGCCGGGTCGATCCGGCCGGGGGACAGGGTCAGCTCGGGGCGCCCGCCCTGGCCGCGCACCACGTCCGTCGCGGCCGCGGGGCCGGCCCCGGCGCGGTCGGTGAACGAGACCCGCTCCGGGTTGAAGAGGAAGACCTGGCGGATGTTGCCGCCGGGCTCGCCGCCGTCCTTGTTGTTCTCCGGGTCGACCGAACGCCACTCGTACGCCGGTCCGCCGGCCGCCACGATGGCGTCGGTGAACTTCTTCAGCGTCTGGTCGGCGGCGACCGTGCCGTCGTTCTTCGCGCCGTTGTTGTCCTGGATCTCCTCCAGGGCGAGGATGTCGGGCGAGGCCAGGTTGTCGACCACGGCCGCCGCCAGCGCGTCGAACTTCGCCTGCGGGTCGGACGGGTCGAGGTTCTCGACGTTGTACGTCGCGACCGCAAGCTCGTTCTTGTGCTGCGGGTCCGTGGTCTCGCGCTCCAGGCCGCGGTCGACGACCGTGCCCAGGGTGCGCGCCGTCAGCGTGTAGCCGCCGAACTGGTTGAAGTCCAGCGGGCCCTCGGTGGTGCCGGAGAGCACGTCGCCGACGTTCGCCTTGGGGAAGGGCTGCTGGGCGATCGGGGTCAGCGACTGGATCTGCAGTCGGCCGGTGTTCTGCGAGGTGTACGAGCCGTAGACCGTGCCGCCGCGCCAGGTGCGGTTCTCCCAGGGCTTCACCGTCACCCAGAGCTCGGAGTACGGGTCGGTGGCGCCCACCACCCGCGAGGTGCCGACGCGGACGTTGGTGCCCTCAAGGGACTCGTAGTAGTCCAGGGCGTACTTCCGCGGGTTCAGCGTGAGGCCGTTGATCGAGCCGCCGGCCGCCGGGTCGCCCTCGGGCGCGTACGCGCTCGGGACGGACCAGGCCGAGATCGTCGTGGGGGCCGGGAGCGGGTTCCCGGAGGAGACCACGGTGACGGTCGGCTTGGAGATCTGTGTCAGCGACTGGTTGCCGGAGTTCAGGCCGCCCGGGACGTACTCGCCGACCAGGCCGTTCACGCTGACGGCGTCGCCGACGGCGACGGTCGGCACGGAGCTGGTGAAGACGAAGAGGCCCTCGCTGGTGGCCGGGTTGTCGTCGGCCTGCGGGTCCTGGATCCAGAAGCCGCGCGAGCCGTACGTCCGGACGCCGGTCACGATCCCCGTGACGCCCGTGACCTGGGTGCCGACGAGGGGCGAGACGCGGGTGGTGCCCTGGATGTCGTGGACACGGACACCGGCGGTGGTCTCCGCCGAGCTGTCCGCCGAGGCGGTGGAGCCTGCGAGGAGTCCGGCGGCGAGCGCGGCGGACACGACGGCGGCGACCGCCGCGGATCTCGGTATGGAGGAAGGCATCAGGGTGCTCCGGAGGCGCTTGGATGATCGGTCGGTATATCTACGCGCGTCAATCTCTTGTCTCGAAGGGGGACTTGTCAAGGCTCGACGGGTGTACGAAGGCTGACGGCTCCGTGAACCGCCGGGCGGGTCGGGAAATGCGTCTACGCTGAAGCGCGTTCAGCCCGTACGTTCTGCCGGTACGTACCGCCGGTACGGCCGGTCCGTACGGGTACCCGTACGTCCAGCCCTTGCGCCGACCGCACGGCCGACCGGGCTCACCACGCCCTTCGAGGAGAAACCGCAGATGGCACCGGACCGCCCCACCCTGCCCCCCGTTCAGCTGCACGCGGACGCGGAGCTGGCGAGGGAAGCCCTGGCCACGCCCCTCCTGTCCCGTGCGGCGCGGCTCGCCCGCTGGGCCGGCCCCGGGACCAGGGTCGGTGCGGGCGGCGAGCTCGTCGAGGAACAACTGCCCGCCGCCGCGGAGGTGCTGGGCCTCGCGGCGGACGAGGACGGCGAGGCGTACGCGAGCGAGGCGTGGCGCCTCGCGGTCGACACCGGGCTCGTGGACGTCGAGGAGGGCGACGACGACACCCCCGGCGGGGTGACCGCGGGCGACAACCTCGCGCTCCTCACCGGTGGGGCGCCGCTCGACGTCCTCGGGATCTGGCTCGACGGCCTGGACGTGGTGCTCGTCGACGCCGCCGCGCCCGTCCTGGACGACATCGAGGACGTCATCGGCGAGGACGGCGAGATCGACTTCGAGCTGCTCGACTGGAACCCGGAGGAGGAGGCCGAGTTCCTGGAGGGCGTGCTCGGCAACCTGTACCTGCTGACGATCGGCGAGGGCGGGCCGGGCGACGGCCCGGTGCCGCTGCCGGCGCTGGCCGCGTCGATGATCGTCCCGGACGACATGGGCGAGCCCACGGACGACGTCCTGGAGCAGGTCTCGGAGGCGATGATGCGCCTCGACGACCAGTTCCGTCTCCTTGAGCCGATCGGGCTCGTCGAGTACCAGCCCGTGGACGAGGCGCTGATGGTCGAGGAGGGCGAGGAGGCTGCGGCGCGGCTCGGCGAGGCGGACGAGACCGACGAGCTCGGCGACCTCGACGACGAGGACGTCAGCCGGTACGGCATGGTCCGGCTGACGCCGCTCGGGCTGTACGGCGTCCGGGCCCGGATGCTGGAGGCGGGCGTGGACGCGCCGGCCGTCGGCGAACTGGCGGACAAGGGCGCGGAGGTGCTCCTCGACGGGCTCGCGTCCTACCCCGAGACGGCGGCGCGCGCCGAGACCGTGGGGTGGCTGGAGGGCCGGGACGCGGTGGGCGCGGCACGGGAGCTGCTCGGCGCGGCGCGGGGCGCGGACGCCGGCTCCCCGCTGCGGCGGCTCCACTGCCAGCAGGCGCTCGCGCTCGTGGGCGCGGAGGCGGAGCCCGCGGTACGGGAGGTGCTCGACGACCCGGAGTTGGGCGGGCTCGCCCGGGTCTGGCTCGCGGAGCGCGGGGCGGCGGACGTGCCGGCGCCGTCGGAGGCAATGATCTTCTGGCTGGCGATCGACACGATCGCCGCGCAGCTGGACGCGCGGGGTGAGCTGGAGGAGCTGCGGGAGCTGATCGAGGGGCTGACGGGCCGCCACAGCGGCTTCTTCGAGGCGGCGTGGCGCGTGGAACACCCGGCGACGGCGGACGTCCTGGAGGCGATGGGCCGCCTCCACCCGGACAAGTCGTCGGCGAAGGAGGCCCGCAAGGCGGCCTTCAAGGCGAGGTCACGCGGGGGCGCGTGACGCGTACCGCCGGGGCGGGGCGGGTCCCTTCGACTCCCCCACCCCTCCCCTCCCCGAAACCCTGACGGGACCCGGGGCTTCGCCCCCGGCCCCCGTTGCGGCGGCTGCTCGGCCTCGGGGCCCCTCGTGCCGTTGGGTGTGGTCCGGTGGTGGTTACGGGCGGTCGTAGACGCCGCAGGCCGTGATGGGCTTGCCTGCTGCGTCGTCGAGGCAGACGCCTACGTAGGAGCCGCCGCCGACGACGTTCGCGGGGAGGGTGGCGGGGACCGAGGTCACCGTGTTGCAGTGTGTGCTGCTGCTTCGGGGGCCGAGCGGGTTGGCGTAGCCGTCGAAGACGCTGTACCAGGCCCTGCGGCAGCCGACGGACTTCAGTGTTCCCTTGAAGTCCACCGACCGGTTGTACCAGGTCAGGGTGCCCGAGATGGAGCTGCCGGCGCCGTCGGAGACGTAGACCTTGGTGGTGGGGTAGGCGGCGGCCGTGGCCGGGGTCGCCGCTGCGGACGTGGTCAGGCCCGCCACCATCGCGAGGGTGAGAGCAGATCGGCGCAGCATGGTGAGACTCCTTGGTACGAGTACGAGGTTGCGGCGTGCGGGTGACGCCTGCAGGGTGCCCGCTTGGATTCTCGTCAACCCTGGCCGAGCGTCACATGCGCAGGTGCGACGCGCCGTTGAGGTCCAGGATGGTGCCCGAGGACCATTCCGCCGCGGGTGAGGCCAGCCAGAGGACCGCGTGGGCGATCTCCTCCGGGGTGGCGACGCGGCCGAAGGGGCTCTGGGCGCGGATGGCCGCGCCCTCCGGGCCCGTGAGGCGGGGGGCCACGCGTTCGGTGGAGAAGAAGCCGGGCGCGACCGAGGCCACGGCGATGCCGTGCGGGGCCAGGGAGACCGCCAGGGACTGGCCCAGCGCGTGGACGGCCGCCTTCGTCGCGCCGTAGGCCGGGTGGTCGGGCTCGCCCCGGAACGCGCCCCGGGAGCCGATGTTGACGATCCGGCCGCCCCCGCCCTGGTCGATCATGCGGCGGGCCGCCAGATGGCTGAGGTTCGCCGTGGCGAGGAGGTTCACGGCGACGTGCCGCTGCCAGATCGCCACCCACTCCTCGTACGGAGTCTCCGGCAGCGGGTGCCTCTCCATGACCGCCGCGTTGTTCACCAGGACGTCGATCCCGCCGAGCGCATCCGCCGCCGCGTCCGCCACCGCCGCCGCGCCCGCCGGATCCGCCAGGTCCCCCTGGACCAGGGTGTGGCCGGTGCCCGCGAGGGAGTCCAAGGTCGCGCGGGCCTCGTCGGCGCGGGAGCCGTAGTGGACGGCGACCCGGTCGCCGTTCGCGGCGAAGGCCTGGGCCACGGCGCGGCCGAGGCCCCGGGAGGCGCCGCTGACGAGGACACGCCGCCCGGTGGTGTGCAGGTTCATGGAAGGCCGCCTCTCTGTTCAACCGTCGTTTATACGCGGGCGGGACCGTGTGCCCGACAACCGGGTGACGACAGGGAGACGACAACGCCATGCCTCTCAACCGCCGAGAGTTCGCAAAGCAGTCCACCGCCGCCGGCGCGGGCCTCGTCCTGACGGGTACCGTCGCGGCGCTCGCGACCGCGCCCGAGGCGCTCGCCACCCCCGACGACCGGCTCGAGGCCGAGGAGCAGGCGGGCTCCGGCTCCGGCGACCGGCACCGGCTCGGCTACGGGCCCCTCGTCGAGGACCCCACCGGCGTCCTCGCGCTCCCCGCCGGGTTCTCGTACCGCGTCATCACGCACAGCGGCGTCACGAAGCTGGAGTCCGGCGAGTTCACCCCGTCCAACCACGACGGCACCGCCACCTTCGCCGGGCCGCGCGGCACCACGTACCTCGTCAACAACCATGAGCTCAAGGGCCCCCGCTCCAAGTGGAAGCACCCGGTCCCGCTCACCGAGGGCCTCGTCTACGACCCCGCCGCTTCCGGCGGCTGCACGGTCGTCGAGGTGCACCGCGACGCCACGGTCGCCGAGTGGGTCGGCATCGCCGGCACCTCCACCAACTGCGCCGGCGGTCGCACCTCATGGGGCACCTGGCTCACCTGCGAGGAGAACTCCGACCGGGCCGGCGAGAACGGCATGACCAAGGACCACGGCTACGTCTTCGAGGTGGACCCGCGCGACCGCCGCGCCAACCGCGACCCCAAGCCCATCAAGGCCTTCGGCCGGTACGACCACGAGGCGGTCGTCATCGACCCCAAGCGCGGTCACGCCTACCTCACCGAGGACGCCGACGAGCCCAACGGCCTCTTCTTCCGCTGGGTGCCGCCGAAGGGCTTCGAGCACGGCCGGGGCAAGCTCCGTACCCTCGCCGACGACGCCGGTGTCCTCCAGGCGCCCCGCTGCATCGACTCCGGCGGCCGCTTCGTCGACGACCTGTCCCGCGCCACCCGGATCGGCACGGTGTACGGCGTGGACTGGCTGGACGTCCCCGACCGCGACGGCCGCGAGGTCGAGGTCCGCGAGCAGTTCGGCCCCGACGAGGTGACCCGCGCCCGCAAGCTGGAGGGCATGTGGTGGGCCGACGGCGGCGCCTACATCGTCTCCTCGTACGCCCGTGACGAGAGCCCCGGCCCCGCGCACGACGGCCAGGTCTGGTTCTACGACCCCAAGCGCCGCACGCTGACCCTCCAGGTCCTCCTGGGCGTCAACCCCGACCCGGACAAGGACGGCGCCTACGACGGCCCGGACAACATCACGGTCTCGCCCTACGGCGGTCTCGTCATCGCCGAGGACGGCGAGGGCGTCCAGCACCTCTTCGGCGCCACCGAGCGCGGCCGCACCTACCCGATCGCCCGCAACGACCTGAACGACAGCGAGTTCACCGGCGTCGTCTTCTCGCCCGACGGCGACACCCTCTACGCCAACATCCAGGACCCGGGCATCATGCTCGCGATCACCGGCCCCTGGCGCCGCCAGCCCCGCCGCTGACACCCGCACCCCGCCACCAGGCACGACGAAGGGCCCGCCGGACGACCGGCGGGCCCTTCCCCGTACCGTCAGAGCGCCTGGGCGGCCGGCTTCACCATGCCGCGGACCGTGCGCGACTTCACGAACTCGCCGAGCGCCGTCATCTCCCACTCGCCGGAGAACTGCTTGATGAGCTTGGCCATCATCACGCCCGTCTGCGGCTCGGCCGTCGTCAGGTCGAAGCGGACCAGCTCCTCGCCGGTCGCCGCGTCGATCAGCCGGCAGTACGCCTTGGCGACCTCGGTGAACTTCTGGCCGGTGAACGAGTTCACCGTGAAGACCAGGCCCGTGGCGTCGGCGGGCAGCCGGCCGAGGTCGACGACGATGACCTCGTCGTCGCCCGCGCCCTCGCCCGTCAGGTTGTCGCCGGAGTGCTTGATCGAACCGTTCAGGATGGAGAGCTTGCCGAAGTAGCAGCTGTCCAGGTGGTTGCGCTGGGGGCCGTACGCGATGACGGAGGCGTCGAGGTCGATGTCCTTGCCCCGGTACGCGGGCTCCCAGCCGAGGCCCATCTTGACCTGGGTGAGGAGCGGACGGCCGCCCTTGACCAGGGACACCGTCTGGTTCTTCTGGAGGTTGACCCGGCCCTTGTCCAGGTTGATCTTGCCCGTGGAGACCGGGGCGGCCGGAGCCGCCGGGGCGACCGGGGGAGCGGACGGCGGCGGAGGGGGCGTCGGAGCGGCGATCCGCGGGTCGACGGGGGCCGAGACGGGCGGCGCGGCCACGGGCGGCGCCACCGGGGCGGCGGCGGGGGCCGCGGCCGGCTCCTCGTCCACCGAGACGCCGAAGTCGGTGGCGATGCCCGCCAGGCCGTTGGCGTACCCCTGGCCCACCGCGCGCGCCTTCCACGCGCCGTTACGGAGGTAGATCTCGACGACCACCAGCGCCGTCTCCGCGCCGAGCTGCGGCGGGGTGAAGGTGGCGAGGACGCTGCCGTCGTCCGCGTTGCGGAGGGTAGCGGTGGGCTCGATGCCCTGGAAGGTCTGGCCCGCGGCGTCGGGGCTCGCGGTGACGACGATCTTCTCGATGCCCGGCGGCACCGCGCCGGTGTCCACGACGATCGCGTCCGGAGCCGAGCCGCCGCCGGAGCGGTAGGTCACGCCGGGGCCGGTCGGCTGGTTGTAGAAGATGAAGTCGTCGTCGGAGCGCACCTTGCCGTTGGCGCTGAGCAGCAGGCCCGAGACGTCGAGCCGTACCGGAGCGGCGACATCCACCGCCACGCGCGCGGCGGAGAGCGGGATGTTCGAGCCGGGGGTCATAGCGGTCATGCCAGGGGTAACGAGCGAGACAGCTTTGCCGTTCCCTTACCTTGCGTCCCTTCGGCCACTCCGGTTACGGGGGTGGTTCCGGGCCGTGCGCTCGTTGCCGAACTTGTACGCGCCGGTCCAGCGCGCCATGACCAGCTGGGCGTCCCCCGAACCCACCTCGGCGAGGAACTTCTCCGCGCGGGACCCGCGCAGGGTGCCGGCCGCGCGCCCCCGGTGGGTGATCACGACGGTGCCGTCCGCGTGCTGTTCGTAGCTGAATCCATGAGGTGCGGGCATGACGTCATCGTGCCGTTCGGCGGGCACGCCCGTCATGTGGATTTGCCGGTGATCGTATTCTTGCGGCTCGTGGGTGGGAGCTCTTTCAGAACACGGGACGTGGACGAGGCGCGCCAGGAGATCGACGCGCGCTACTACGCCAATTTCATGGACGTCATCGAACGGCGGGAACGCCCCTTCGCGGCCACGTTCGACACCGTCGAGCTCGGGCCGCTGGTCATCGGCGACCTGTCCTGCGGGGCCGACGTCCGGATGCGCTTCGGCGAGCTCGGGGCGTTCCACGTCAACGCGCCGCTCGGCGGGACGATGGAGCTGCGCCAGGGCGGCGCCGCGCCGGTGGTCGCGACGGCCACCGAGGCCGTCCTGCTCGACCCCTACGGGGACACGGTCCTGGAGCGCTGGAGCGGGGACTGCCGGACGCTCTCCGTCAAGATCGACGCGGCCGCGCTGGGCGAGCGGCTCGAACGGCTCATCGGCCGCCCGCTCCGCGACCGGCTCGCCTTCGCCCCGTACCTGGACATCGCCCGCGGCCCCGGTCTCGGCTGGGCGCGCTTCGCGCTCCAGGTGGCGCGCGAAGCGCTCGCGGGGGACGGCATGGCCCAGCACGCGCTGGTCGCCCGCCCCCTTCAGGAGGCCCTGCTCAACGGCCTGTTGCTGGCCGCCGACCACCCCTGGCGCGACGAGCTGGCCCACCCGGGCGGACAGCTTCGGCCCGTACCCGTCAAGCGGGCGATGGACGCCGTACGGGCCCGCCCCGAGCACCCCTTCACCACGACCGAACTGGCCGAACTCGCCGGGGTGGGCGTGCGCAGGCTCCAGGAGTCGTTCCGGGAGTGCGTGGGTATGTCACCGATGGCGTACGTCCGTGACGTCCGGCTCGAACGGGTCCACGAGGAGCTGCGGGGTGCGGAGCCGGGGGAGCTGAGCGTGAGCGAGGTGGCCTGGCGCTGGGGCTTCACGCACCACGGGAGGTTCGCGGCGCAGTACCGGACCCGGTTCGGGGAGACGCCGTCCCGGACGCTGCGTGCGGCGCGGTGGCGATGGGTGACGTGACGATCGCGCCGTGACGATCGGCGGCGCGATGATCGGCGGACCCGCCGCGTTTCGCGGACAGGTGCCGCGCTGAGCGGATCGCGGGCCCCCGCGCCGTCGCCGTAACGTTCCCTGTGTCGCGTGTGCCACCGCATGTCGTGACCCGGGCCCGGCCGGCGCCCCCGCATAAGTCCGGCCGGGCCTTGTGTTGTTCTTCCGCGGCTTGTCAGTGCGGCCGGCGCGGCGGCTCCGTGCAGAAATGGCCGCCGAGGTGCGCGGCCGCCGGGTCGTCCTCCTTCGGCAGTCCCTGCTCGGCGACGAGCCGTTCGGCGTACGGCTCCGAGTCGTCCTGGGGCTCGTAGCCGAGCGCCCGCGCCGAGGAGAGGTCCCACCACAGCCGGGTGTTGGCGGAGGAGCCGTACACCACGGTGTGTCCCACGCCCTCGGCGGTGAGGGTCGCGTGCAGCAGACGGGCGCAGTCGGCCGGGCTCAGCCACATCGACAGCATCCGCACCGAGGTCGGCTCGGGGAAGCAGGAGCCGATCCGTACGGAGACGGTCTCCAGGCCGTACTTGTCCCAGTAGTACTGCGCCAGGTCCTCGCCGAAGCACTTGGACAGGCCGTAGAAGGTGTCCGGGCGGTGCGGGGTGTCCACGGGGATGACCGGGTCGTCCTCGCGCGGCCGTGGGGTGAAGCCGACGGCGTGGTTGCTGGAGGCGAAGACGATCCGGCCCACCCCCTCCTCGCGGGCGGCCTCGTAGACGTGGTGCAGGCCGGTGATGTTGGCGGCCACGATCGCGTCGAAGTCGGCCTCCAGGGAGATCCCGGCGAGATGGACGATCGCGTCGACGCCCCGGACGGCCTCGCGCAGCGCCTCGCGGTCGGCGAGGTCGGCGACGATCGCGTCCGGCGCGCCCTCGACGGGCGCCATGTCGAGCAGCCGGAGTTCGTAGCCGTACGCGGGCAGCCGCGCGCGCATCAGCGTGCCGACGCCGCCGGCGGCGCCGGTGAGCAGGACGGTGCGGGGGGTGGGCATCGGAGGTCTCCGTCCGTGGATCGCATTCACAACCGTGGACACGGTAGGGAGGGCGGTCGTCGAGCGTCAAGAGCGCGCACAGGCCGTCAAGAACGCACAGGCGAGCCGGGTTTGCTCCTTGACCGGCGCTTCGCGGCTGCTCTAGCGTTGAGGTGTTCAAGAATATGGACGATAATCAGAACTGTGCACGACGGTGCACGACGGACTTCTCTGGGAGCGCCCGTGACCACAGCCCCGCTCGCCGAACGGCTCGACGGCCTGCTGTTCTTCCCCGTCACCGCCTTCGCCCCGGACGGCACCGTCGACCTCGACCTCTTCCGCGCCCATGTACGCGGAGGCATCGAGGCGGGCGCCGCCGCGGTCTTCGCCTGTTGCGGAACGGGCGAGTTCCACGCCCTGACCCCCGAGGAGTTCCGCGACTGCGTCGCCGCCGCCGTCGAGGAGTCCGCGGGACGCGTCCCCGTCGTCGCCGGGGCGGGCTACGGCACGGCGCTCGCGATCCGGTACGCGCGGCTCGCCGAGGAGGCCGGCGCGGACGGGCTCCTCGCCATGCCCCCGTACCTCGTCGTCGCCGACCAGGCGGGACTCCTGCGGCACTACACCGAACTCGCCGCCGCCACCTCGCTCGACGTCGTCGTCTACCAGCGGGACAACGCCGTCCTCACCCCCGAGACCGCCGTCGCCCTCGCCCGAGCCGAGGGGATCATCGGCCTCAAGGACGGCCTCGGCGACCTCGACCTGATGCAGCGGATCGTCAGCGCCGTCCGCGCCGAGGGCCTCGACCTGCTCTACTTCAACGGCCTGCCGACCGCCGAACTCACCGGACTCGCCTACCGGGGCATCGGCGTCACCCTCTACTCCTCCGCCGTCTTCTGCTTCGCCCCCGACATCGCCCTCGCCTTCCACCACGCCCTCACGACCGGCGACGACGCGACCGTGGAACGGCTCATCGACGGCTTCTACCGGCCCCTCGTCGAACTGCGCGCCCAGGGACGCGGCTACGCGGTCTCGCTCGTCAAGGCGGCGGTACGGATGGGCGGCCTGGACGTCGGCGAGGTCCGCCCGCCGCTCAGCGAGCCCGCCCCCGAGCACCTGAAGGAGCTCGCCACGATCATCGAGCGCGGACGCGCGCTGCTGGGCGGTGACGCGTGAGGGCCGGAGCCTTCGTCTACCCGTGGGACGTCGTCGGCGACCCGGCGGCGCCCGGGCTGCTCGCCGACCTCGGTCTCGCGAGCGTCACCCTCGCCTCCGCGTACCACTCCACGCGCGCGTTGACCCCCCGACACCCCGCGCACCGGATCGTCACCGCCGAGCACGCGGCCGTCCTCTACCCGCCCGACCCCGCCCGCTGGTCGGGCCGGGCCCTGCGGCCGTACGAGGCCGGGGAGTGGGCGCCGGGCGACGCGTACGGCGAGGCGGCAGGGGCGCTCACGGACGCGGGCCTCGCGGTGCACACCTGGGTCGTCCTCGCCCACAACTCCCGCCTGGGCGCGGAGCGTCCGGAGACCTCGGTCGTCAACGCCTACGGCGACCGCTACCCCTGGGCGCCCTGCATCGCTCAACCCGACGTCCGGGCCTACCTCGTGGACCTCGCGGCCGAGGCGGCGGTACGGACGGGGGCGGCCGGCACCGAGCTGGAGTCCTGCGGCTGGTACGGCCTCGCCCACCTGCACGCCCACGACAAGACCGCGGGGGTCCCGCTCGGGGACCGCGCGCAGTACCTGATGTCCCTCTGCTTCTGCCCCTCCTGCCGACGGGGGTACGAGGACGGCGGCGTCGACCCCGACGCGCTGGGGGCGGCGGTGCGCGGGGCGCTGGAGCCGGTGTGGGCGGGCGGGCCCGTCGGGGAGGTCGGTGCCTTCGGGGAGCTCGGCGCCTTCGAGGAGCCGGTGCTCGCCTGGCGTACCCGGACCGCCCGCGCGCTCCAGGAGTCCGCCGTGGCCGCCGTCCGCGCGGCCGCCCCGCCCGGCTTCCGGGTCCTGCTCCACGCCGACCCGGTGCCGTACCGCTGCGGCGCCGATGTGGGCACCGACCCGGGGCACGTGCTCGCGGTCGCGGACGGCGTCGTCACCCCGGCGGCATCCGTGGGCCCCTTCGGCCGCGCGGCCCGCCCGGAGACCGTCCTCGCGGCCAACTTCGGTGTGGTGACGGGGATGGGCGGTTCCCCCGGCACGCTCGCCGAGGACGCCGAGCGGGCGGCGGCGGACGGCGCCACCGAACTCCGCCTCTACCACGCGGGGTTGGCCTCCGACGCCGACCTGGCCTCGGTCGCGGACGCCCTGCGCGCGCTGGGCTGAGGCGATTGCCGCGCCGGGGCGGGCGCCTCGAAGGGCGGCCGTCTCAGGCGTCAGGCGTCCGCCCCGACCCGTGTCCCGGCGACGGCGGCGGTCCTGCGGGTCGCCAGGACGACCGCCCCCGCAAGCCCCGCCGCCGTCAGGAGCGGCAGCAGGACCCGGAGGTCGACGAGGGCGACAAGGCCCGCGCCCGCCGCCAGGGCGACCGCGTTCGGGACGAAGAGGAGGGTGTGCGCCGTCGCGGCCGTGCGGCCCACGGCCTCCGCGGGGGCCTCCCGCTGGACCGCCGTCATCGCGGCGACCAGGACGAGCGGCAGACCCACCCCGATCACCGCGCTCGCCACCAGCGCCACGCCGTCGTGCGGGACGGCGCGGGCGCCCGCGGCCAGGGCGAAGAGGGCAAGACCGGCGGCGGCCACCGTCCGTCCCGTCACCCGGCGCAGCAAGGACCCCGCCGTCAGGCCCGCGACGACCGAGCCCGCGCCCTGGACCGCGTACAGCACGCCCGTGTACGCGGGGGAGTGGCCGAGGCCCCGGTCGACGACGGCGTAGATCGCGGCCCCGTTGACCCCGGCGAGCAGCATGGTGAACGAGCCCGTCAGGACCAGCGGGCGCAGCACCGGTGAGGCGCGGATGGTGCGCAGGCCCTCCCCGGTGTCGCGCAGCCAGTGCGCCGAGGCCGGGCGGGCCGGCTTCTCCTCCCGTACCCGCATCAGCGCGAACACCCCGGCCGCGAGCGCGAACGTCGCCGCGTCGAGCAGCGCCACGGGCCCCGCGCCGTACCGTGCGAAGAGACCGGCCGCGAGCAGCGGGGCGACCAGCTTCACGCTCTCGTTGACCGTCATACGCAGCCCGTTGAAGTCCCCGAGCAGCCGCTTGTCGACCGCGCTCGCGGCCAGCGCGACCTCCGCCGCCTCGTGGACGGTGCCCTGGATCCCGTACAGCACGAGCACCGCGAACAGCAGCCACACCCGCTCCGCCGAGTCGACCCAGAGCAGCGTCGGCAGCAGCGCCGCCATCGCCACGTTCGACCACACCATCAGGGGCCGGCGCCGCATCCGGTCGGCCACCGTGCCGAGCAGCGGACCGACGAGCGCGGGCGCCCACAGGGCGAACACGGTCAGCGCCGCCAGACTGTCCGAGCCGGTCAGGGACTTGACCCAGATCCCCGACGCCAGCCACATCGCCGTGGTGCCGAAGCCCGACACCAGTACGCCCGTCAGATAAAGCCCCGCTGTCCACTTCATGGCGGCAGCCTGGCCCCTGAGGTGGCCGGACCGGATCGGGCAGATTCCCTAGAGTCGCCTCAGGGTCCGCCGGAGGACAGCGCCTAGGCCGTGGCCTGCTTCCGGATGCGGTTCTCGTACCGGAGGGCCGCGCCCGTCGCCAGCGCGCCCAGGCCCTCCCACAGGCCCACCCCGAGGAAGCCGGCCGGCGCCCGGCCCGAGACGACCGCGAGGGTGAAGACGGCGCAGGTCAGGAGCCGGAACGGGACCGTCCAGCGGAAGAAGGCCTTCCAGTCGGCGAGCGCGGCCAGGATGTAGTACACGCCCATATTGAGTGCGGCCATCGAGGACGCGGTGAGGAAGACGAGGGTGTGGTCCCCGTCCGCGCGGCTGCCGTCGGCCATGGGCTCGAAGCCCATGGTGGTGAGCATGGTGTCCGGGGACACCAGACCCACCACCCCCATCGACGCGGCGAGCAGCCCGAAGACCGCCATGGTCCAGCCGGACAGGGAACGGGGCAGGCGCACGGCGGTCCTCCGCTTTCTCGCAAGTGTGTGCCCCGCGAGGCTACTTCAGCGCCGCCTTCATCATTTTCTGGGCCACCGGAGCCGCGAGACCGTTGCCGCTGACCTCCGAGCGGGCGGCGCCCGAGTCCTCGATCAGCACGGCCACTGCGACCTCCTTGCCGGTGTCCGCGTCCTTCGCGTACGACGTGAACCAGGCGTACGGCGTCTTGCTGTTGTTCTCGCCGTGCTGTGCCGTACCGGTCTTGCCGCCCACCTCCGCGCCGGAGATCGCCGCGTTCGTGCCCGTGCCCTTGTCGACCACGGTCACCATCGCGCTGCGCAGCTGCTCCGCCGTCGAGGAGGAGACGATCCGCTCCGTCTGCCCGTCCTCGAAGGATTCGAGGGAGTCGCCGTCGGAGTCCACGACCTGCGAGACCATGTGCGGCGCGGCCATGAGTCCATCGTTGGCAATCGCCGCGGACACCATGGCGATCTGCAGCGGGGTCGCCGTCACATCGAACTGACCGATCCCGGTCAGCGCCGTCTGCGCCTTGTCCATGTCGGACGGATACACACTCGGGTAGGCGCGTACGGGGACGTCCTGCTCCTTGTCGTTGAAGCCGAACTTCTCCGCCATCGCCTTCACCTTGTCCTGGCCGAGGTCGACCGCGATCTTGGCGAAGACGTTGTTGCAGGAGTACTGCAGCGCGGTGCGGATGGTGGCGTTCTCGCAGGGCGCGGAGGGGTTCTCGTTCTCCAGGTGGCGGGTGGAACCGGGCAGCTTGTACGGGTTCGGGCTCTTCGTCGCCGTGTCGACGGAGTCGTAGAGCCCGTTCTCGAGCGCCGCCGCGGCGACGACCAGCTTGAACGTCGAGCCGGGCGGCAGCGGCTGCCGCAGCGCGCGGTTGACCAGAGGCTTGTCCTCGTCCTCGGTCAGCTGCTTCCAGGTGGAGCCGTCGGTCAGACCGGCGATCGCGGACGGGTCGTACGAGGGGGTCGAGACCATTCCCAGGATCCGGCCGGTCTTCGGGTCGATGGCGACGGCCGCGCCCTTCTTCGAGCCGAGCGCCTGGTACGCGGCCTTCTGCACGGCCGGGTCGATCGTCGTGACCACGTCACCGGGTTCCTGCTGCTTGCCGGTGAGGGCGTCGAGCGGGTTCTTCAGCCGGGTGTCGGTGCCGTCCAGGACGTCGGAGTAGATGCCCTCCAGCTGGTTGGCGCCGTACGCCTGTGAGCTGTAGCCGGTGACGGCCGCGTAGAGCGCGCCGTCGGTGTAGTCGCGCTTGTACGCGAGATCGCCACCCTCCGTCCTCTTCGAGCCCGTGACCGGCGAACCGGCCACGATGATGTTCCCGAGCGGCTGCGCGTACTGCGCGATCACGTTCCGCCGGTTCTTCTTGTCGTCCGCGAGGGCCTTGCCTTCGTACGCCTGCACCCAGGTCGCCCGGCCCAGCAGGGCGAGCACCAGGAGCAGCGAGAAGACGGAGGCGCGCCTGATCGTCTTGTTCATCCCATATGCGGGACGAGTGGAAGGCGGCATTCCGTTCCGGGTGTGTCCCGTTTCTCAGGAAACGTTCATGCGGGGGCGGCCCGGGGGTGACCGGCGCCACTCCGTCACGGCGTCCTGACCTCAGCGCGTCCCGACGAAGCCCGACTCGTACGCCAGGATCACCGCCTGCGTACGGTCCCGGGCGCCCGTCTTCGCCAGGACGGCCGCCACATGGGTCTTCACCGTCGCCGGGCCGACGCCCATCCGACCGGCGATCTCCGCGTTCGTCAGGCCCGTCGCCACCAGGCGCAGCACCTCCGCCTCCCGCTCGGTCAGCCGGCCCACCCACGGCGGCGCCGCCGGGGGCCTGCGGCGGGCGTGCTCGGCGGCCAGGCCCCGTACCGCGGCCGGGTAGAGCAGCGAGTCGCTGCGCGCGACCAGCCGGACCGCGTCGACCAGCTCGTCCGCGCCGGCCCGCTTGAGCAGGAAGCCGGCCGCGCCCACCCGCAGCGCGTCGTAGACGTACGCGTCGTTCTCGAAGGTCGTCACCACCACGATCCGCGGCGGCTCCGCCATCCCCGCGAGGATCTGCTCGGTCGCCCGGATCCCGTCGATCTCCGGCATCCGCACGTCCATCAGGACCACGTCCGGCCGCGCCTGGCGGACCACCGACACCGCCTCGGCCCCGGTCGACGCCTCGCCCACCACCTCCAGATCCGGCTCGGCGTCCAGGATGACCCGCAGGGCGGTCCGCACCATCCGCTCGTCGTCCGCGAGCACCACCCGGATCACCGGCCACCGCCCGCCCGCGCGGGGCCGAGCGGCAGCCGCACCGTGAGGCACCAGGCCCCGCCCAGCGGGCCCGCCGAGGACGTGCCGCCGAGCAGGCGGGCGCGTTCGCCGATACCGCGCAGGCCGCGGCCGCCGCCGGGGCGGGTCACCGGGGCGCGGTCGGGCAGAGGGTTCTCCATCGTGATCTCCAACTCGTCGTCGTCCAGCGCGATCCGCGCCGTCACACGCTCCCCGCCCGCGTACCGGGCCGCGTTCGTCAGGCCCTCCTGCACGATCCGGTACGCCTCCCTCGACACCGCGTCCGGCACCCGGTCGAGCGCCCCTGCCACCGTCAGCTCCACGTGCCGCCCGGCGCCCCGCACCAGCGCGTCCAGGGCGTCGAGCCGGGGCGCGGGCAGCTCGCCGTCGTCCTCGCCGTCGCGCAACAGGCCGAGGACCGAGTCGAGTTCGCCGACCGTGCGCCGGGTCGTCTCCTCGATCGCGGCCAGCGCCTCCCGTACGAACTCCACGTCGGTGTCCAGGACCCGGCGCGCCGCGCTCGCCTGGAGCGTGACCGCGCTCAGCGCGTGGCCGACGGAGTCGTGCAGCTCGCGGGCGAGCCGGTTGCGCACGGCCAGCTCGGCGGCGCGCCGCTCGGCCGCCGCGAGGCGGTCCGCCGGGCTCGGCCCGAGCAGCCGGGGCGCCTGCCGGGCGAGGAGAGCCCCCGCGCCCGCCGCGACGGCGGCGAGCGCGAGCAGCATGAGGAGCCCCGCGGGCACCCCCGCCCACGGGAGCCACGACCGGTGCAGGCCCCAGTGCGCGGTCAGCTCCGACCTCTGCAGCGACGCCGAGAACGGCAGGGCCATCACGGTGACCGCGAACGGAGGCAGGGCCAGCGAAGCCCCGCTGATCAGCGCACCGATCCCCAGGTGGAGCGTGAACCAGCCCGCCGTGCGCGCTTTCGCGCTCCGCCCCCGGGCCGGTCCGTCCGCGAGCCCGTCGCCCGCGACCCCGCAGAGCGCCCGCGCCGCCGCCACCGACATCGGCCGGGTCAGCGGGAAGAGCGAGGTGATCGCGGCGAGCGGCAGGCCGACCGCGTACGCCCCGAACTGCATGGTCAGGCTCGCGTCGAACATCGACCGCCCGCCGAGGAGCCATCCCACGACCACAGTACCGACCAGCCAGTACGGCATGAACAGGGCGCCGCCCAGGATCAGATGCACCCAGCGGAGCCGGGCCCGCTGCCCCAGGAACAGCCCGAGCGGACGCCTCACGCGCTCGCGCTCCGACGGCGCAGGAAGGCGGCCAGGCAGCCGGCCAGCAGAAACCCGGTGATCATTTCCCCAGCGTAGGTCAGCTGTGCGAGACGGGTGAACGCCTTGGCCGGATCGGTGTCCGGCATGAACGACACCAGCGTCATGTACGCGCCCCAGCACCCCGCCGCGCCCGAGCCGACCCAGGCAAGTCCCAGGGCCGTACGGAGCGACAGCGACCGGGCCCGCCCGAAGACAAGCAGCAGCACGGTGACCACGGCGACGGCGAAGAACAGGGTGCGCATCCACTCCAGAACGTAGAAGTCGCCGGTGCGCCGGGTGATCTCCTGCGCCGAGAGGCCACGCGTCGAACCGAGCCCCCACATCAGATGGACGGCCATGGGCGCCAGGGCGAGCAGCGAGGCCACGACGGCGGTGACGCGTGCACCCGTGCCGCAGAGCCGAGCGGGCAGGTCGCCCAGGGTGCCGCGCCAGACATGGCCCCAGCGGTCACGGGCGTAGAGGACGAAGAGGGTGCCGAGGGCGAGCCCCTGGAGGATGAAGCCGGCGTAGACGACCCCGAAGACCCATTCGTCGAGGAACGGTTCGCGCGGAGCGGCCGTGGGGTCCGGGGTGCTGAGGAGTCCGATGACGATCTGGGTCGGGAAGCCGACCATGATCGGGGCGAGCAGGCCGCTCGCCGCCCACATCGGGAAGGCGAGCAGCCAGGCCGGCACACGCCGCCCCCACGGCTGGGTCAGCAGCAGGACGAGGACCACGACCACCGCGTCCATCACCGCCGAGACGGTGTTGGCGGCGGCCATCAGCCCCCGGTTCTCCAGGAGCACGCTCCCGGCGGGGATCCCGATCTCGCTCCCCGCCACCCAGGCGATCTTGATCGAGATGTACGGGACGCAGGCGAGGACGGCGAGGGCGCGCAGGATCCGGCGGGCGAGGCTCGGGCGGCCCGTGGGCGCCGCCGGAGCGGTGGGGCGGGGAGTGCCGGGGAGGGGGGCGTCAGGGCGGGGAGTGCCGGGGAGGGGAGCGTCAGGGCGGGGAGAGTCGGGGCGGGGAGCGGAGGTCCGTGTCATGGCTCCACGCTCCCGCGCGGGCCCCGCCCGGCACGTCCTGCCCGCCGACGAACCGCCTCCCCCTTACGGCGGAGAGGCCGGTCGTCCGAGGCGTCAGAGCCTGCGCGTCGCCAGGGTCAGGCGGTCGCGGGCGTCGAAGAGGGCGTCCTTGATCATCTGCTCGTGGCCCGGGGTGAGCCGGGCCACCGGCACCGAGCAGCTGATCGCGTCGCGCGCCGGGGTGCGGTAGGGGATCGCGATGCCGAAGCAGCGCAGCCCGAGGGTGTTCTCCTCGCGGTCCACCGCGTAGCCCTGCTCGCGGATGAGGTGCAGCTCCTCGATGAGCTTCTCGCGGTCGGTGATCGTGTGCTCGGTCAGCGGCGGCAGCGTCTCCGGGAGCATCTTGCGGACCTGCTCGTCGCTGTGGGTGGCGAGCAGCGCCTTGCCCAGGGAGGTCGAGTGGGCGGGCAGCCGACGTCCGACGCGGGTGAACGGCCGCAGGTAGTGCTGGGACTGACGGGTCGCCAGATAGACCACGTTGGTGCCGTCGAGCCGGGCGAGGTGGATGGTCTCGGTGGTGTCGTCGGAGAGTCGGTCGAGGGTGGGCCGGGCGGCGGCCACCACCTCGTCGCCGTCGATGTACGACGTCCCGACGAGCAGCGCCCGGACGCCGATGCCGTACCGCGTGCCCGTCGCGTCCGTCTCCACCCAGCCGAGCTCGACCAGGGTGCGCAGCAGCATGTACAGACTGGACTTGGGGTAACCGACGGCCTCCTGGACGGCGGCCAACGAGTGCATTCCGGGGCGCCCCGCGAAATACTCGAGCAACTCCACGGTGCGCACTGCGGACTTGACCTGGGCCCCGCCCGTGTCGGCTGTCGACATTGCCCTCACCCCTCTCCCCTGGTGCCTCTTGTGGAGTCGGCACACCCGTCAATAGAGTCCAGATTCATCTACTGGAACTCTGTTCAGAATAGCGAACGGGGCGTGAAGAGGGGCATGGCCGTGGCAGCTGAACCAGTGTGGAGTGTGGACCCCCGGACGGGGAAGCCGCGGGAACAGGTTGCGGTGGAGGCCACAGTCGAGGACGTCGACCGGGCGGTCACCGCGGCGGCCGCCACCCGCGCGGCCCTCGCCGACCGTACGGTACGGGCCGCCCTGCTCCGTACCGCGGCGGACCTCCTGGAGGAGGCCCGACCGGACGTCGTCGAGACCGCCGACGCCGAGACGGCGCTCGGTCCGGTCCGGCTCACCGGTGAACTCGCGCGCACCACTGCCCAGTTGCGGGCCTTCGCGGACGTCGTCGACGAGGGCTCCTTCCTCGACGTACGGATCGACCTGCCCGACCCCACGACCACCCCGCCCCGCCCCGACCTGCGCCGCTGGAAGATCCCGCTCGGCGTCGTCGCCGTCTACGCCGCCAGCAACTTCCCGCTCGCCTTCTCCGTCCCCGGCGGAGACACCGCCAGCGCCCTCGCGGCCGGCTGCCCCGTCGTGGTCAAGGCCCACCCCGACCACCCGGCCACCTCCGAGCTCTGCGCGGGCCTGCTCCGGCGGGCCGCGGCCAAGGTCGGTCTCCCCGAGGACGTCGTCGTCCTCGTCCACGGCTTCGACGCCGGAGTCGAGCTGGTCCGCCACCCGCTCGTCGCGGCCGCCGGCTTCACCGGCTCGGTCCGGGGCGGACGGGCGCTCTTCGACGCGGCGGCCGCCCGGCCCGTGCCCATCCCGTTCCACGGCGAGCTCGGCTCCCTCAACCCGGTCGTCGTCACCGAGGCCGCCGCCGAGGAGCGGGCCGCGGAGATCGGGGCCGGACTCGCGGGCTCCGTGACCCTGGGCCAGGGGCAGTTCTGCACCAAGCCCGGCTTCGTCCTGGCGCCCACGGGCGAGGCGGGCGACCGCTTCGTGGCCGCCCTCACGGACGCCATCGGCGAGTCCGAGCCCGGTGTGATGCTCGACCACCGGATGCGGGGCCAGTTCCTCACCGGGACCTACGAGCTCGCCCGGATCGACGGCGTCACCGCGCCCGTCCACCCGGGCCCCGGCGGGCCGCACACCGTCACGGCGGGCTTCCTGACCTTCGAGGCCGAGACCCTGCTCAAGGGCGGGCACGGCTCGCTCCTGCACGAGTACTTCGGGCCCGTGACCCTGGTCGCCCGCTACGCCTCGCGGGAGGAGATCACCGCGGTCCTCGCCCTGCTCCCCGGCAACCTCACCGCCACGCTCCAGATGGCCGAGGAGGACCCCGAGGCCGCCTCCCTGCTCGCCGAACTGACCCCGCTGGCGGGCCGCGTGCTCGTCAACGGCTGGCCGACGGGCGTGGCGGTGGCGGCGGCGCAGCACCACGGCGGTCCCTACCCGGCCACCACCTCCACGTCCACCTCGGTCGGCGCGACCGCGATCGAACGCTGGCTGCGCCCGGTCACCTACCAGTCGACCCCGCAGCACCTGCTCCCGCCGGAGCTGCGCGACGGCAACCCGCTGGGGCTGCCGCGCCGCTGAGGAACGGGTCGCCGGGGGTGCCGGGGGTCCGGCTCACACCCGCACCACGATCTTGCCCGTGTGCGTGTTGGACTCCATCAGCCGATGGGCGTCGGTGATCCGCTCCAGACCCTCGAAGGTCTCGGCGATCACCGGCGCCAGCGAGCCGTCGCGCAGACCCGAGCCGATGAACCCGGCCATCCGGCGCCGCCCCTCCTCCGTGCGCACCACCGCGCCGTTGGCGTAACCCCGCACGGTGAGCGGCCAGTTCATCGACAGCGTGGCCGGCCGGTGGTCGAGCCAGCCGTACAGCACCGCCGTACCGTCCGGCTCCAGGGCGTTCCCGAGCTCCGCGAAGCCCGGCCCGCCGATCGCGTCGAACACGACCCGCGCGCCCCGGCCCCCGGTGAAGCGCCGGACCTCCTTCACGACGTCCTCGCTCCCGGTCGTGATCACCCGCGCAGCGCCCAGGTCGAGCAGCCGCTGTCGCTTGCCCTCGCCGCGCGTCGTGGCGATCGGCACCGCTCCGGTCCGCAGCGCCACCTGGATCGCGGCCGTCCCGACCCCGCTGGACGCCCCCGTGATCACCACCGGGTCACCGGGGCGCAGCCCGCCCGCCTCGACCATGCCGCCGTACGCGGTCGAGTACGTCAGCCACGAGGCGGCGGCGGTCACCGCGTCCACGCCCTCGGGCCTCGGCACCAGGTACTCCTCGGGCAGCACCACGCGCTCCGCGTGCACCCCGTGGACCCCGAAGTCGAAGTTGGCGGCCGCCATGACCGGGTCACCGACGGCGTACGCGGTCACGCCCGCGCCGACCGCCTCGACCACGCCCGCCGCCTCGTAGCCGAGCCGGGAGCCGGGGAGCGTGGGCCGGTAGTAGTAGGTGCCCGCGCGGAACAGGGCCTCGGCGCGGTTGAGGCCGATCGCCTCGACCCGCAGGAGCACCTCGCCCGGTCCTGGCGCGGGCAGCGGGACCTCCTCCACCCTCAGGACCTCCGGTCCGCCGAGCTCGTGGAACAGCACCGCGCGTGTCATCTGTCGATTCGTCATGGCATCGACCGTAGGCAGGCGGGGTGAGACGAACCATGTTTCAGAACCTCCGCACCATGTCCGCGCGTATCGCAGTACGGTGCGGGCCATGGACGTACTCAGCGATGCCGTGGCGGCGATGCGCACCGGGCGCCCGCACTCCTCCCGTACCGTCAACTCCGGCTCGTGGGGCGTCCGTTTCCCGCCGGGGCCCGGCGCGGGCTTCCATGTGGTGGTCCAGGGCACGGCCTGGCTCATCCCGCCGGACGCCGGGACCGCTGCGGCCGACCCCGTCAGTCCCGTCTGTCCCGTCGAACCCGTCGAACCCGTCCGGCTCCGGCCCGGGGACGTGGTGCTGCTCGCGCACGGCACCGGTCACGGGCTCGCCGGCAGCCCCGACGCCCCGCTCGTGGACGCCGTGCGGGCCCCCGACGGCTCCTGGCCCACGCCGCCGAACCGCGAGCCCGTCGGCGGTGACGAGACCCTGCTGCTCTGCGGCGCGTACCAGGTGAGCAGGGCCAGGGCGCATCCCCTCTTCACCGAGCTGCCGCCGTTCGTGCACATCCCGGCCCGGGTCGGCGCCCACCCCCGGCTTCGCGCGGCGGTCGACCTGCTCGGTACCGAACTCGCCGACCCGCAGCCGGGATCCGACGCGCTCGTGCCCGCCCTGCTCGACACGCTGCTCCTGCTGATGCTGCGCACCTGGTGGCTGACCGAGCGCCCGGACCGGAGCACCGGCTGGTCCGCAGCCCTGAGCGACCCGGTCGTGACCGCCGCACTCCGCGCGATCCACGCGGACCCGGCCAGGCCCTGGACGGTGGAGGAGCTCGGCGCCGAGGGCGGCCTCTCGCGGGCCGCCTTCGCCCGCCGCTTCACCCAGCTGGTGGGCCGGCCGCCGCTCGCGTACCTGACGTGGTGGCGCATGACGACGGCCGGGCGGCTGCTCCGCGCGGACGACACCCCGCTTCGTACGGTGGCCCAACGATCCGGCTACGCCTCGGAGTTCGCCTTCGCCAAGGCGTTCAAGCGGGAGTACGGGATGGCGCCGGGACGGTACCGCAAGGGGGCGTAGGGCGGCCGCTCCGGCGGAGGCCTCCCGCCGGGCGCCACCCCGGGCCCGGGCTCGCAACCACCGCCGGGCCGCGCGCGTCCCCGTTGTCATGATCAGAACCGCGACGCCCGATGACCTCGACGCCATAGCCGCCCTGCACCTGGAGGCCCGCTCCACGTACTACAGCGGCCACCTCCCCGACACCGAGTTCGCAGGACCCGAGGAGCTCGCCCGCTCCCGGGAGGGGTGGAGCAGGGCCGTGGACCGGGGCGACGTGCTCGTGGCCGAGCGGGACGGCGAGCCGGCCGGTGTCGCCGCGTACAGCAGGGGCGAGGGTACGGTCACGCTCACGCAGCTCCACGTCCGCCCCGCCCACTGGCGCCGGGGCGTCGGCACCGAGCTGCACACGGCCTGCCTGGACGTCTGGCGCGCGGAGGGCATCACCGAGGCCCGCCTGCTGGTCTTCGAGAAGAACGAGCGGGCCCGGGCCTTCTACACCGCCCACGCCTGGACCCCCGACCCCGACACCCCCCGCTCCGGCACCCACCTCGTGCTCCGCCTCACACTGGCGCCCGGAGCGGAATGAATCCGGCGGGGGTGGGCGTTCCCGCCCTCGGTACACCCCGAACGAACCCGGAGAGAAGCAAGAACATGCGCGTCGAGATCTGGAGCGACATCGCCTGCCCGTGGTGCTACATCGGCAAGGCCCGCTTCGAGAAGGGGCTCGCGGCATTCGCCCACCGCGACGAGATCGAGGTCGTGCACCGCTCCTTCGAGCTCGACCCGAACCGGGCCAAGGGCGACACCGGGCCGGTGCTCGACATGCTGGCGAAGAAGTACGGCCGGACCCTGGACGAGGCCCGCGCCATGGAGGCCCACGTCGCCTCCAACGCGCACTCCGAGGGGCTCGGCTACCGCACCGAGGGCCGCGACCACGGCAACACCTTCGACATCCACCGCCTGCTCCACCTCGCCAAGGAGCGCGGCCGGCAGAACGAGCTGCTCGACCTCGCCTACCGCGCCAACTTCGCCGAGGAGCGGTCCGTCTTCGACGCCGAGACGCTCGTCCGGCTCGGGGTCGAGGCCGGCCTCGACGAGACCGAGGTCCGGGCCGTGCTCGCCGACGAGACCGCGTACGCGCAGGCGGTACGGGAGGACGAGCGCGAGGCGGCCGAACTGGGCGCGAACGGCGTCCCGTTCTTCGTCCTCGACCGCCGCTACGGCATCTCCGGCGGCCAGCCCGCCGAGGTCTTCACGCAGGCCCTGGAGCAGGCCTGGCAGGGCCGGACGGTCCTCCAGCCGGTCGGCGCCGACGCCGACACGACGGCTCCGGCCTGCGACGTGGACGGCAACTGCTAGGTCGCGTCCGGAAAGTCTGGCCTGGCTCGCGACGCCCGGCACGCACTCCCCCGTAGCCCTTCGGGCACGGGAGGTGCCCCCACGCCGCGTTGCCGAAATGCCCACGTAGCTCCGCTACGAGAGCATCCCGGCGCCTTGCGATCGCACGCACCGGACGCCGCGAGCCCCGCCCTTCGGGCGGACGACCATACTTTCCGGACACTCCCTAGGGCCTCTCGTCGAGAGACCCTGGAGCCGCGTACGCCTCGGACCTGGGCTTATAAGCGCCGGTTGGGGCTTCCCCATGATCATTCGCCATTGACGAGGGAGCGGGGGAAGCCCAGGCTGGTCCCATGGATGCCACGCATGTCACGCAGGTCACGGATGTCATGGAACCCCTCGGCGGAGCCGAGTTCGCGCCCCGGGGGACGTATCTCAACACCTCCACGTGCGCGCTGCTCCCGCGCCGTACCGTCGAGGCCGTCGCCCTGCTCTGCGAGGAGGTCGCGGCGGGTAACCCGGACGGCTCCGGCAGCTTCGACACCGTCGACGAGGCCCGCGCCGCCTTCGCCCGGCTCACGGCCGTCCACCCGGACCGGGTCGCCGTCGGCAGCTCCGTCTCCGTCCACGTCGGCATGATCGCGCAGTCGATGCCCGCGGGCGCCGAGATCCTCTTCCCCGAGGGCGACTTCTCCTCCCTGATCACGCCGTTCACGGTGCGCGGCGACCTCAGGACGCGCTTCGTGCCGCTGGAGCGGCTCGCGGAGTCCGTCGGCCCCGACACCGCGCTCGTCGCCTTCTCGTCCGTGCAGTCGGCGGACGGCCGGACGGTGGACTTCGCGGCGGTACGGGCCGCGGCGGCCGCCCACGGCGCCCGTACGCTCCTCGACGCCACCCAGTCGGCGGGCTGGCTGCCGCTGCGCGCGGGGGAGTGGGACTACACGGTGGCCGGCGGCTACAAGTTCCTGCTCTGCCCGCGCGGGGCATCCTTCCTCACCGTCACGGAGGAGGCGCAGGAGTCGCTGACGGCGATCCACGCGGGCTGGGTCACGGGCGAGGAGCTGTGGGCCAACACCTACGGTCCCGTGCGCGAACTGGCCCGCTCCGCACGGCGGTTCGACGAACCCCCGGCCTTCCTCTCGTACCACGGCGCGGCCCGCTCGCTCGCGCTGCTCGAAGAGATCGGCATCGAGCGGATCGAGGCCCACAACAAGGCCCTCGCCGCCCGCTTCCGGGCCGGGCTCGTGGAGCTCGGCCACGCCCCCGTGCCGGACGTCTCCGGCGTGGTGGGCGTCCCCGGCCTCGGCGACCGGCTGCCCGACCTGCGGGCCGCGGACGTCCTGATGTCCGCCCGCGCGGGCAACCTGCGGGCGTCCTTCCACCTCTACAACGGCCCGGCGGACGTCGACCGCGCCCTGGAGGTCCTGGCGGGCTGAGACGCGGCTCGGGGGGAGGGGACCCGTTCGGCCCCCTCCCCCCGCATCAGCCCCGGCCTCAGCCCCAGCCTCAGCCCCGGCCCGGCCCTCAGCGCACCGGCGTGAAGTCCCGCGCCCCGATGAACTCAGGCCGCCGCACCGGCGCCGCGAACGGCTCCACCGCCGCGTTCTCCACGCTGTTGAAGACGATGAAGACGTTGCTGCGCGGATACGGCGTGATGTTGTCGCCCGAGCCGTGCATCGCGTTGCAGTCGAACCAGGTCGCCGAGCCCGCCCGGCCCTTGAAGAGCCGGATGCCGTGCGCGTCCGCGAGCGAGGTCAGCGCCTCGTCCGACGGGGTGCCCGCGTCCTGCATCTGCAACGAGCGCTTGTAGTTGTCCTGCGGCGTCGCGCCCGCGCAGCCGAGGAACGTCCGGTGCGAGCCCGGCATGATCATCAGGCCGCCGTTGGTGTCGTGGTTCTCGGTCAGCGCGATCGACACCGAGACCGTGCGCATGCGCGGCAGCCCGTCCTCCGCGTGCCAGGTCTCGAAGTCCGAGTGCCAGTAGAACCCGGAGGCGCCGAAGCCCGGCTTCACGTTGATCCGCGACTGGTGGACGTACACGTCCGAGCCGAGGATCTCGCGGGCCCGGCCCACCACCCGCTCGTCCCGGACCAGGCCGGCGAAGATCTCGCTGATCCGGTGCACCTCGAAGACGGACCGTACGGTCGCCGACCGCGACTCGACGATCGCCCGCGGATCGGACCGTACGGCGGGATCGGCGACCAGCCGGTCCAGCTCGCGTCGGTACACGGCGACCTCGTCGTCGGCCAGCAGTTCCGGCTCGACGAGGAAGCCGTCCCGGTCGTACGACTCGAGGCCCGGGGCGTCGCCCCACACCACCGGGTCCCGGCGGGGCGTGAGCACCTCGGAGGTGCCTCGGGTCGGGTACAGGTCGGTCAGGACGTCCGTCATGATCAGCCCTCCTCCGTCAGCAGGGGGTAGACCCCGTTCGCGTCGTGGTCCTCGCGCCCGGTGACCGGGGGGTTGAAGACGCAGACGCAGCGGAAGTCGGTCTTGGGACGCAGGGTGTGCCGCTCGTGGCCGTCGAGCAGGTACATCGTGCCCGGCGCGATCCAGTGCGTCTCGCCGGTCTCGTCGTTCGTCAGCTCGGCCTCGCCCTCCACGCACAGGACGGCCTCGATGTGGTTGGCGTACCACATGGACGTCTCGGTGCCCGCGTAGAGCACGGTCTCGTGGAGCGAGAAGCCGACCCGCTCCTTGGCGAGGACGATCCGCTTGCTCTCCCAGGTGCCGGACCTCGCCTTCACATGGCGGTCGGTGTTCTCGATGTCCTTGAACGATCGGACGATCACGGTGCTGCAACTCCCTTGCGTCTAGCGGTGTTACGGAAGGTTCAGACGGTCTCGCGGACCGCGCGGGACAGCGTGCGCAGCCCCTCGTCCAGCTCCTCCGGGGTGATGGTCAGCGGCGGGAGGAGCTTGACGACCTGGCTCTCCGGGCCCGAGGTCTCCAGCAGGAGCCCCAGCTCGAAGGCGCGGGCGCAGACCTTCGACGCCCGGGCCCGGTCGGCGAACTCCAGACCCCACACCAGGCCCCGGCCCCGGTAGTGCGCGCCGTCGGCGGAGTTCTCCTCGCAGAGGGCGAGCAGCGCCTGCTCGACCTGCTCGCCGCGTGCCAGGGTCTGCTTCTCCATCTGGCCGTCGGCCCAGTACGTGTCGAGCGCGGCGGCGGCGGTCACGAAGGCCGGGTTGTTGCCCCGGAAGGTGCCGTTGTGCTCGCCGGGCTCCCAGACGTCCAGCTCCGGCCGGAACAGGCAGAGCGACATCGGCAGCCCGTACCCGCTGATCGACTTCGACAGCGTGACGATGTCCGGGGTGATGCCGGCCTCCTCGAAGGAGAAGAAGGCGCCGGTACGGCCGCAGCCCATCTGGATGTCGTCGACGATCAGCAGCATGTCCTGGCGCCGGCACAGATCGGCGAGCGCCCGCAGCCACTCGGCCCTGGCCACGTTGATGCCGCCCTCGCCCTGGACCGTCTCCACGATCACCGCGGCCGGCTTGTTCAGACCCGAACCCTGGTCGTCGAGCAGCCGCTCGAACCAGAGGAAGTCCGGAGTCCGCCCGTCGAGATAGTGGTCGAACGGCATCGGCGTGCCGTGCACCAGCGGAATCCCGGCCCCGGCGCGCTTGAAGGCGTTTCCGGTGACGGCGAGCGAACCGAGCGACATCCCGTGGAAGGCGTTGGTGAAGGAGACGACGGACTCGCGGCCCTTCACCTTCCGCGCCAGTTTCAGCGCGGACTCCACGGCGTTGGTCCCGGTCGGTCCCGGGAACATCACCTTGTAGGGCAGCGAGCGAGGCTTCAGCACGACCTCCTGGAAGGTCTCCAGGAAGGTCCGCTTGGCGGTGGTCGCCATGTCGAGACCGTGGGTGATCCCGTCGCGCTCCAGGTAGTCGATCAACGCCCGTTTCAGTACGGGATTGTTGTGGCCGTAATTGAGCGAGCCCGCGCCCGCGAAGAAGTCCAGGTACTCGTGCCCGTCCTCGTCGGTGAGGCGCGCGCCCTGCGCGCGGTCGAAGACGGTGGGCCAGCCGCGGCAGTAGCTGCGCACCTCCGACTCCAGGGTCTCGAAGACGCTCAGTTCGGGAGGGGTGATGGTCACAGCGAAGCTCCAGGGGTGTGGAAGGGGCTCATGCGGTACAGGACTTCGGGCTGGTGGGCGCCGTCGGCGGTGTCGGGGAACAGGCGCCCGTCGAAGAGGACCTCGCGCTCCAGGCGGAGTCCGTGCCGGGCGGCGTACGCGGTGAAGAGCCGGTCCGAGGGCGTGTTGTCGGGCGTGACGGTCGTCTCGACGGCCTCCGGGGAGACCCGGGCGGTCAGCGCGTCGAGCAGTACCCCGGCCAGGCCCCGCCCGCGGTGGGTCTCGTCGACGGCGATCTGCCAGACGACGAGGGTGCCGGGCCGGTCGGGGCGCAGGTATCCGGTGACGAAGGCGACCGGATCGCCGTCTGCGGCGCGCGCGACCAGCGAGGTGGCGGAGAAGTCGCGGCACCACAGCAAGTAGCTGTACGAGGAGTTCAGGTCCAGCGCCCGGGAATCGCGGGCGATGCGCCAGATCGCGGCTCCGTCCTCCACGCGTGGGCTTTCCAGTGTCATGGCTGCTTGTGCTGCGGTCATGGCGAGGGAATTTACCGATGGAATTCGCGGATTGCATCGGGCGGAGGGGTGTGCGGGAGATGCTCGATGTGTTATTCGCGCGGGCGTGAACCGGTGCCGTTTTGCCCGTATAAATGGGGGTGAAAAGGGCGCGATGTGGAGTCCGTCACAGCGCGTGAAATCAGCCGGAAGTACTGATGAAACCTTGGCGTTTAGGGTCCGGGAAACCGGGCAGAAGAAACGCGGAAGGTGAACTGGGAATTCGCTCGAATAATGCGTACGGAAATTGCGTGCGGAGAATGTGCGCGAATGGGTGCGTGCGGGGAATGCGCGGCGATATTTCGGCGGCGGATGGAGGGTGGCCCGGCCCCGGTCCGGGTCTAGGGGCTGTCCGGCGGATCAGGGCCGGAGAGGCCCTAGACCCACGTCTCCGTCACCGCGCGGCGGGCGGCCTCCAGGTCCACCGGGCGGCCCGTCTCCGCGAGGGCCGCGCCGAGGGCCGCCAAGGAGGACCGGACCGCGCCGGGGGTCGCGTCCACGCCGTAGTGGTTGACCCGGATCATCTCCTTCGACAGCGCTCCGCCGCCCGCGATCAGCGGCAGCGACGGGTCCGCCGCCAGCGCCTTGGCGACCAGCTCCGAGGCGTCCACGCCCTCCGGGGTGCGCAGCGTCGTCGCGACGGGGGCCGCGTCCTTCGCCTCGTGGACGTACGGCTGCAGGCCGCCGCCGAGGGCGAGCGTGCCCGCGCGGGTCGCGGCCGCGGCGGCCGCGTGACGGGCCATCAGCGCGTCGAGGCCCTCGGACTCGATCCGCTCCACGCAGGCCTCCAGGGCCAGCATCTCCAGCTGCGCCGGGGCGTGCAGCAGCGTCGTACGGCCGCCGTCGATCCAGCGCTCCTTCCAGTCCAGGAGGGAGAGGTACGAACGGCGCGGTGCCCGCGGGTTGGCGGCGAACCGCTCCCACGCCCGCTCGCTCACCGAGACCGCCGAGACGCCCGCGGGACCGCCCATCGCCTTCTGCGCGCCGATGATGCACATGTCCACGCCCCACGCGTCCGGCAGCACCGGCTCCGCGCCGATCGACGCGACCGCGTCCAGGTAGAACAGCGCGCCGTGCGCCCGCACGACCTCGCCGATCTCGGCCACCGGGTTCGTGTTGCCCGTCGCCGCCTCCGCGTGCACGAGCGAGACGAAGTCGATCTCCGGGTGCTCGGCGAGGGCACGCTCCACCTGGGTGGCCGTCACCGCCGCGTGGAAGGGCACCTCCAGGTCCACGACCGTGGCGCCGCAGTCCCGCAGCCAGTTGCCGAAGGTCTGACCGTACGGACCGGTGACGATGTTCAGCGCCGTCGAGCCCGGCCGGGCCCCGCTGCGGATGCAGCCCTCCAGCGGCAGCAGCGCCTCGCCCTGGGTGATCACCACGTCCTGCTCGGTGGAGAGCAGGGCGGCGACCCGCCGCTCGATGGACGCGAAGTGCGCGGCGGTCAGCGGGGCGAGGTCCAGCAGCGGGTGTGTCAGGGTCACGGTGGTGCCTTCTTCGAAAGGGGGTCGAGCGTCGGTTTTCAGGGTACCGAGCCGCTCCCTGGCCGCCCCGGAGCGCCGTTCCTCCTCCCGTACCCGAACCCGTACCCGAACCCGTATCCGTACCAGAATCCGCCCATCGAGCGCGTACAACCCTGACGGGGCATCCGGTGTCAAAGAGGGCGACGGACAAGGGACGGGCCCTTTCCGGACACCCCCGCAGCCGCCCGGATCCGCTCCAGCATCCAGGAGTCGCTCCATGCGCACGCACCGCTCCACGAGCAGCCTCACGCACCGCCCCACTCACCGCCTCACGCGCCGCGGGCTCGCCCTCGCGGCCGCGACCTTCCTCCTCACGGCCGGCGTGGGCCTCGTCACCGCGCCCGCCGCCCATGCCGGGGTCCCCGGCTCCACCCGCGCCGACGACCGCAACTGCGACTTCGACGGCGACGGTTACGACGACGTGCTCGTCGGCGCGCCCGGCGCGACCGTCGGTGGCAAGCGCGGCGCAGGTCTCGTCACCGTCCAGTACGGCTCGTCCCGAGGCATCGGCACCACCCGAGCCGCCGTCTTCCACCAGAACACCGCCGGTGTGCCCGGCGGCGCCGAGGCCGGCGACGCCTTCGGCCGGGCCGTCGCCACCGGCGACCTGGACGGGGACGGCTACGACGACGCGATCGTCGGCGTCCCCGGCGAGGACATCGGCACCCTGGCCGACTCCGGCGGCGCCGTGATCCTCTGGGGCTCGCCGAAGGGACTCGTCGGCACTCACAGCCAGGGCCTCGACAGTCTCCTCGGCCCCACGGCCGGGGCCCGCTTCGGCTCGGCCTTCGCCGCCGCCCGCTTCACGGCGGAGACCCCGGGCGACCAGCTGATCACCCTCGACCGCAACGGCGCGGAGCGGCACCACTTCGCCCCCGCCCCGCAGCCGGGGACGACCGCCCGCAAGGACGAGGTCACAGTGCTGGACCGCCCCTCGGCGAAGGCCGCCGAATGGCGTGACATCTCCGAACGGTCCCTCACCACCGGCGACTACGACCGCAACGGCTTCGCCGACCTCGTCATCAGCGGGGTCTCCACCGGTGCCGAACCCGGCCACGGCTGGTCCTGGTACCTCTCGGGCCAGGCGGACGAGCTCCGCTTCGAGCGTGACCTGCGCGGCGGACCGGTCGCCGCGTCGGGGGACGTCAACGGCGACGGCTACGACGACCTCGTCACCGGCGAGCCGCACAGCCCCGACGACGGCGGCGAGACGATGACCGGCGGCATGGTCGGCGTCTACCTCGGCACCCCGGCGGGACCGGCCGGCGTCGAAGGGCCCGGCACCCCGCCGCGCTGGTGGACCCAGGACTCCCCGGGCGTACCGGGCGCCTCCGAGCGCGGTGACGGCTGGGGCTCCGACCTGTCCGTGGCGGACACGAACGGCGACGGTTACGCGGACGTGGCGATCGGCGCGCCCGAGGAGGACATCGGTACGGTCGCCGACGCGGGCATGGTCACCGTCCTGCGCGGCACCCGCGCAGGACTCACCGGCACCGGCGCCCAGTCGTGGACGCAGGACTCGGCGTCCGTTCCCGGCGCGGTCGAGCGGGCCGACCGGTTCGGCGCCCAGGTCCGGCTGACCGACCCGGACGGCGACGGCCGCTTCGGTCTGCTGGCCGCCGCTCCCGGCGAGAACACCGGTGACGGGCACATCTGGGTCTTCTCGGCCGGTACGGGAGGGCTGACGGCGGCGGGCTCGTGGACGTACTCCGCCGGCTCGCTCGGCGGACCGGCCGCGGACGCCGCCTTCGGGGCCGCGATCGACGAGTAGGCCGTCTTCGATCGACGATGAAGCCGTGTTCGATCGACGAAGAAGCCGTCTTCAACGGGGCGCCCGCCCCCTCGTAGAGTGCAGACATGAGCGATCACGTGGTGCTGCATGTGAAGGGGCGGGTGCTCGTCGGCCCGGAGGACGTACGGGACGAGCTCTGGGCGGTCGACGGGCGCATCACGTACACCCGTCCGGCCGCCGAGGCGCTCACGATCGAGGGCTGGGCCCTGCCGGGCCTCGTCGACGCGCACTGCCACGTCGGCCTCGACCAGCACGGCCCGGTCGACGACGCCACCAGTGAGAAGCAGGCGCTGACCGACCGTGACGCGGGCACGCTCCTGATCCGTGACGCGGGCTCGCCGTCCGACACCCGGTGGATCGACGAGCGCGAGGACCTGCCGAAGATCATCCGGGCCGGCCGGCACATCGCCCGCACCCGCCGCTACATCCGCAACTACGCCCACGAGATCGAGCCCGAGGACCTGGTGACGTACGTGGGCCGGGAGGCCCGGCGCGGCGACGGCTGGGTCAAGCTCGTCGGCGACTGGCTCGACCGCGAGGCCGGCGATCTGGGCGCCTGCTGGCCCCGCGCCGAGGTCGAGGCGGCCATCGCGGAGGCCCACCGGCTCGGGGCCCGGGTCACCGCGCACTGCTTCGCGGAGGACTCGCTGCGGGACCTGGTGGAGGCGGGCATCGACTGCATCGAGCACGCCACCGGGCTCACCGAGGAGACCATCCCGCTCTTCGCCGAGCGGGGCGTCGCGATCGTCCCGACCCTCGTCAACATCGCCACCTTCCCCAAGCTCGCGCAAGGCGGTGAGCAGAAGTTCCCGCGCTGGTCGGCCCATATGCGACGGCTGTACGAGCGCCGGTACGACACCGTCCGCTCGGCGTACGACGCGGGCGTCCCGGTCTTCGTCGGGACGGACGCGGGCGGCTCCCTGGCCCACGGTCTGGTCGCGGCCGAGGTCGAGGAGCTGGTCACGGCCGGCATCCCGCCGATCGAGGCCCTCTCGGCGACCGCCTGGGGCGCCCGCGCCTGGCTGGGCCGCCCCTCCCTGGAGGAGGGTGCCCCCGCGGACCTCGTCGTCTACGCCGAGGACCCCCGCGCGGACGTCCGCGTGCTCGCGGCGCCGCGCAGGGTCGTCGTGAACGGGCGCGTCATCGGCTGACGGCTCCCCTCGGGCGCCGGGCGCCGGGCGCCGGGTCCCGTCAGCGGGTCAGGAACGCCAGGCGGGCGCGTTTCTCCGGGATGAAGACCTCGGGCAGGTCCACCTCCGGCAGGACCACCTCGGGGCCCAGCTCGAAACCGGCCCGCACCAGCCGGGCGATCGCCTTCTCGTTGGCGGCGTCCGGCTCGGCGACGGCGCGCGTGCGGCCGGTCAGCGCGAACGCGGTCAGCGCGACGAACAGCCGGGCGGAGAAGCCGGGTTCGGGGGTGGCGGCCGGTGCGATCAGGATGTGCACCCCGATGTCGCCGGGCTCCACGTCGTAGACCTCGCCGACACGGTCGGCGGAGGGCTCGTACGTCTGGAACAGCGCGACCGGCTCGTCGTCCCGCCGGACCAGGAAGCCGTGGTGCGTGGTGAGCGAGTCCAGGTGCGCGTAGATCTCCCGTACCTGCTCGACGGTCGTACCGCCCATGCCCCAGAACCGGGCGCGGTCCTCGTTGACCCAGCCGTGGACGAGGGCGGCGTCGCGGTCGGGGTCGACGGGGTCGATCCGGACGGTGCCGAAGCCCTCGACGGTCTGGACGTGGACCGGTGCGACCGGTGCGACCGGCGCGAGCGGTTCGTGCGGCCTGACCGGCTCGACCGGCCTGACCGACTCAGTGGCGGTCGTCATGGGGGTGCTCCTTGGTGAGGTGGTGCCAGTCGGTGATCACGGGGGCGAGTCCGCCCCGCAGCCACAAGGGGAGTTGGTCGCGGTGGTGGGGGTCGTCGGCGACCCCGGAGGCGCCGAACGGCACGATCCAGAGGCTCCGGTCGCGGTCGGCGAGGTCCCAGACGTAGCGGGCGGCCGAGGCGCGGGCGCTGCGGTCCGTGAACCCGGGCACGCTGGACGAGGACATCACGCAGTCGTGGTCCCCGGCGAGGCCGGGCCACTGCGCGTCGTCGTCCTCGTCGGGGAGCGCCTGCCACGGCGCGAGCCGGTGAGTGACGCCCCAGGCGGGCGGCTCCTCGCCGGCGGCGACCTCCTCCAGGGCCGCGCGGACGATCCCGGCGACGTCGGCGGCCGGTACGGGGCCGGAGACCAGCAGCGTCTCCAGGGCGAAGGCCACGCGCGGCCCGAGGGCCAGCCAGGGCCGGAAGACCTCGGGGTACGCGGCGGGCTCCCGGAGCGCCGCGAACGCGGGGTGCCCGGCGACCCGCCGGACGACGGCTCCGCGCACGGCGGCGTACAGCCCGGCGTCGGTGCTGTCCGCCTCCATCCGCCGGTCCCACACGAGGAGCCGGGCGCGGACGGCGAGGGCGCCGGGGGAGAGGACGTCGGCGTCGCTCGGGTCACCCGCACCGGGGCCCTGCTCGGGCGTGGCTCCGGTGTCGGAGGCGTCCGTGGCCGCCGCGCGGATCGCCGCCAGGAGGCGGGCCGCCGAGGGGTTGTCGGTGTCGGTGTGGACGTCGGCCATCGCCTCCGGCGTCCAGGCCGTCGAGGCGGCGAGCAGCGTGTCGATCCGCGCCGCCCGGTGCGGGGGAGCGAACTCGATGCCGAGCGGCGCCGCGAGACCGCGCGCGTTGGCCATGACGGCGTGGCCCTCGACATCGGCGCGGGGCGTCGGCACCGCCCCGTCCCGCCAGGCGTGGGCGGCCTCCCAGGCGGGCACCACCCGCACGGAGTTGGCGTGGTCGCGGACGGGGACGTACCCGGCGACCCGGTGGAGCAGTCCGCCGTCCACGTCGGCCGCCAGGACGACGTTGACCGGCTCGACCCAGCGGTCGACGGCCCGGTCCACGTCCGCGACGGTACGGGCGGCGAGCAGCTCGGGCAGCACCGCGAACCCCAGCTCCCCGGTCACGCGCGGCGGATACCGCAGACTGATCGCCTCCCGGACGATCCCCGCGCCGTCACCGGAGCCGCCGCCGGAGCCGTCGCCGGAGCCGCTGCCCGAGCTACCGTGCGAGCCCCCGTCCACGCCGTCGTCCGAGCGGCGGCCGGCCACGCCGCCGTCCACCCCGTCCGGCGCCGCGCCCGGACCCCCGTCCTCGCCGAGGATCACCGGGCCGCGCTCGGTCTCGATCACCTCGATCTCGACCGGGTCGCCGCCCGCCACCTCCACCGTCTCCCGGTGGACGGACGCCGGGCGCCAGCCGTCCGGGCCCAGGGCCTCCACGCCGCCGTCCACGGTCCGCCGGAGCCGCTCCCGGTACAGGTCCTGGTAGTCGGACATCGCGTTGGTGATCGCCCAGGCCACGCCGCCGGTGTGGCCGAAGTGGGCGAGGCCCGGGATGCCCGGGACCGCCATGCCGAGGACGTCGTACTCCGGGCACGCGAGCCGGATCTGCTGGTACACCCCGGGCGCCTCGATGAAGCGGTGCGGGTCGCCCGCGATGATCGCGGACCCGCTCGCCGTACGGCCGCCGGAGACGAGCCAGCCGTTGGAGCCTGAGGTCCCCGGGCCGTCCGTGGCGAACAGCTCCGTCCACTCCTCGCCGAGCCGGTGCGCGACCTCCTCCCGCCACAGCTTGGCGGGGAAGCCCGCGAACAGGATGTGCGTGGTGAGCCAGACCGCCAGCGGCGTCCACGGCTCCCAGTGCCCCGGCGCGAGCCCCACCCGCGCGAACTGGCCCGCGCGCGCCGCCCCTTCCGGCAGGCCCGCGTTGACGCCGTCCACGTACGCCCGCACCCAGCGTGCCGTCCGCCCGTCGAGCCGGTCGTAGCAGCGGCGGGCGGTGTCGGCGAGCCTGGCCTGCCGCGCGAAGACGTCCCAGGCGGTCTCGCCCGCGCCGAGGAAGGCGGCTGTCGTGCCCTGCGCCCGGTGCCGCTCGACCTCCAGCTGCCAGGCGCGGTCCACCGCCGTCACCCGCCCCTGCGCGAAGGCGAGTTCGTCCGGATCGGTGCCCCGCAGATGCGGAATGCCCCAATCGTCCCGGTAGACCTCGATACCCACTCCGACCCCGATCATCTTCGCTCTTCTTAGGTTAGGCTGACCTAAATTAATCTACAGGTTACGCATGGGGAGGCGATCGCGGTGGGGCATGGCTGGGAAGGTGTGGTCCTGAAGCTGTTCCGGGGGCGGGACTTCACGTTCACCGTGACCGGGGCGGAGCAGGTCACCGAGCACTACCGGCGGGTGCACATGACGGACGGCGGCCTCCTCGCCGCCGCCGGTGTCCACCCGACGATGTGGGTGCGGCTCTGGTTCGAGAACGCGGGCAAGCCGCACCAGCGCGCCTACACCCTCGTCGACCCCGACCGGGACGCGGGCACCTTCAGCCTCGAATTCGCCCTGCACGAAGGCGCCGCCAGCGACTGGGCCCGCACCTGCGCCCCCGGCGACACCATCGAGGCCACCCTCCAGGGAACCGGCTTCACCGCGCCCGAACCGCTGCCTGGCCGGATGTTCGTGATCGGCGACCCGGCCTCGCTGCCCGCCATCAACTCCCTCCTCGACGCCGTGCCCGACGTCCCGGCCACGCTCTGGTTCGAGACCTCGCACGAAGCCGACGAGGAGCTGCCGCTGCGCCTCGACGCGGAGCGGCACGAGCTGCGCCGGGTCCCGCGCCAGGGCGGCGGCGCGGCCCTCGTCGAGCGCGTGCGCAGCGAGCTCCCCGAGCTCCTCGACGGCGGTGCCGACGCCCCGTACGTCTGGATCGCCTGCGACACGGCGACCACCCGCACCCTCGCCGCGTACGTCCGCAAGGAGCTCGCGCTCCCCAAGGAGCGGGTCCACTCCCTGGGGTACTGGCGCGCCTCCTGAACCGGCCCCTGGTTCGGCCCCGATCCGGCCCGCCGCCCATGCGTCGGGTTGACCGTCCGTTACCGGATGTCGGCGGGCGTCGTTAAAGCACTTCCGGCACGCGCCCCGCGTGATTCGCAACGCGCGGGGCGCGCGGGAACGCGTGTGCCGAAAGAATCGAATATGGGCGCGGAAACCCCCCTTTGGAGTGAACTCACGCCAGGTGTCTGCCAGTTCACCCTCCGTGCGTAAAGATTCCGGTGTCTCAAGTCGCCGGGACCGCGTCGACCCCGTGTCCCCGTGGTGAGCGGTCGGCGACGCCATGTCTCTTGTGGGGGTACCACCATCTTGAACAGCAACACCTTCCGCATGCCCGTACGCCGTACCGCCGCCGCCGCGACCGCCGCCGCGCTGGCCGTCGGGCCCGTGGTCCTCCTGGCCCCCGCGGCGCACGCCACCGGCGGCGAAGGACGCGCGAGCGCCGTCGTCCTGCGCACCGGTCTCGACGTCTCCCTGCTCAACAAGTCGGTCGACGTGCCGCTGCGCGCCTCCCTCAACGAGGTCGAGGCGCCGGAGACCGAGAACAAGACCGCGCTGACCGTCAAGGTGGAGGGCGCGGAGAACGGCAAGCCGATCAGCGTGCTGCGTGCCGACGTCGCCACGTCGAAGGCCACGGTCGACAAGGACAAGGCCGAGGGATACGTCAACCTGGTCAAGGCCCGGGTCCACGTCCCCGGCGTGCCCCTGCTCTCCCTGATCGAGGTCGAGAAGGTCACCGCCAAGGCGCTCTGCGAGACCGGCAAGCAGCCGGTCGCCGAGGCGAACCTGCTCGGACACGTGACCGTCCTCGGCAAGAAGACCACCCTGTCGACGGCCGGACAGACCAAGGTCGGCGTGCCGGGCGTCGGCGACGTGACCCTCGACCTGTCCCGTACGTCCACCACCTCGCGCACGGCCGCCGCCACCGCTCTCGAACTGAAGGTGGAGGTCAACCCGCTGAAGCTCGGCGTCGCCGAGGTCAACGGCACGGTCACCCTCGCCGAGGCCACCTGTGAGACGCCGAAGGGCACCCGGCCGACGGAGAAGCCCACCGAGAACCCGACCGAGAAGCCCACGGGGAAGCCGAGCGAGCAGCCCTCGCAGGAGCCCTCCGCCAAGCCCACCGATGACGGTGGCGTGCAGACCCAGAACGAGGGCGCCAAGCCCACCGACCAGAACCTCGCCGCGACCGGCGGCAGCTCCATGACGCCGTACCTGGCCGGCGGCGCCATCGTCCTGCTCGGTGGCGGCGCGGGAGCGCTCGTCCTGGCCCGCAGCCGCGCCCGGGGCTGACCGACCGAGCCCGAGGGGGGCGAAGGGGAGCGTAGGCGGGGAGGGTGGCGCGACGGCGCCGCCCTCCCGTACGCGCGAACCGGGCGCGCGCCCCTCAGCCCTCGATTATGAGCACGCGCCCCTCAGTCCTCGATGACGAGCGCGCGCCCCTCAGCCCTCGATCAACAGCGCCTGGTCCAGGGCCTGCAGGAAGCGGTTGGTCGTGACCCGGTCCCGCACCGCGAGCCGGAGCCAGTTCCGGTCGAGGCCCGGGAACGTGTCCCCGCGCCGCGCCGCGAAGCCCAGCGCCCGCAGCCGCTCCCGTACCGCGTCCGCGCGCTCGATCCGGATCAGTACGAACGGACCCTCCGCCGCCGCCACCGCGCGCACCTCGTCGAACTCCGCGAGCCCCGCGAGGAGATGGGCCCGCTCCACCCCGATCCGGTGCGCCGCGAACTCCGCCTCCGCGAGCGCCGCCCGCGACATGCACGCCTCCGCCGCCACGAGCGCCGGAGTGGACACCGGCCAGAGCGGCTGCGACCGCTGCAGGAGCGCGATCGTCTCCGGGTGCGCGAGGACGTAACCGATCCGCAGCCCCGCCAGGCCCCAGGTCTTCGTGAGGCTCCGCAGCACCACCAGACCCGGCGTGTCCGTCCGCCCGGCCAGCGACTCCCGCTCGCCCGGCACCGCGTCCATGAACGCCTCGTCCACCACCAGCGTCCGCCCCGGCCGGGCCAGGGCCGCGATCGCCGCCGCCGGATGCAGCACGGACGTCGGGTTCGTCGGGTTCCCGATCACCACCAGGTCCGCGTCCTCCGGCACGGCCGCCGGATCAAGGCGGAAGCCGTCCGACTCGCGGAGCAGCACCCGGCGCACCTCGTGCCCCGCGTCCCGCAGGGCCGCCTCGGGCTCGGTGAACTGCGGATGCACCACCACCGGGCGCCGCACCGGCAGCGCCCGCGCGAGCAGCACGAACGCCTCTGCCGCGCCGGCCGTGAGCAGCACCCGGCCGGGCGGCAGGTCGTGGCGCTCGGCGACCGCCGCCCGGGCGACCCGGCCGTCCGGGTACTGCGCGAGGCCCGTCAGGGAGTCCGCGATCCGCGCCCGCAGCCACTCCGGTGGCGTGTGGGTCCGGACGTTGACCGCGAGATCGATCAGCTTCTCGTCCCGGACCTCGGCGTCACCGTGGTGCCGCAGATCGTGGACGTCAGAGTGCGCGTGGGTATCCATGGCCGCCGTCGGGTGATGAGTGGGGGGTGTACGGGGCTCCGTCTGACCAGCGATGTACCCCTGTCCCTGGGGCAACAACCGTGCGGCGGCGGCATCTTCGTTCGGACGAAACCGGACGGACCGGGCAATCGCGCACGTCACGTGCGCCGATTTCCGCTTCGGTACGAGCAGCACGGCACCGGTCCCCGCCGCGAGCAGCGCCGCCGCCTCCGCCACCGACGCCGTCCCCGTCGCCGCCAGCGGAGCCCGCGAGGGGTGCGGTACGGGGACGGCGGCCAGCTCCTCGGGCCCGTAGGCACGCAGCGGTACGCCGAGACGCTGGGCCGCGCCCACGATCCCCGGCTCCGCCGCCCGCGCCTCGAGGGTGGCCAGCGCCACCACGTCCGAGCCCGTCAGGCCGGCCTCCCGCAGCGCCGCCGCGACCAGGGCGAGGACCTCGTCCACGGACACGCCGGTCCGGGCGCCGATCCCCACCGTCGCCCCGCTCACCGCGTGCCCCAGACCAGGAAAACGGGCGGCAACGCCGGCGCGGAGGAATGCCCCGCGGCGTCAAGGCGTTCGGACCGCAGTACCACGCCCGCGGCCGCGAACCCGCAGGACGCGAGCGCCGACCGGACCGGCGACATCCGCTCCCGCGCGGGCACCGCCGCCACCACCGCGCGCCGCGCCCGCCGCGCCGCCGTCAGCACGATCGCCTCCAGCTCATGGCCCGGACCGGAACCGCCCCCGACGAACACCCCGTCCGGATCGGCGAGATGGGACAACACCGTCGACGTCTCCCCGTGCACCGCCCGCACCTCCACCCCGTGCGCCGCCGTGTTCGCCCGCACCCGCTCGACACCGGACGCCGTCCGCTCCACGGCCACCGCCGCCGCGCCCAGGCGGGCGCACTCGATCGCCACCGCGCCGCGGCCCGAACCGATGTCCCAGACCAGGTCCCCGGCCCGCGGCCCGAGCCGGGCGAGCGCCAACGCCCGCGCCTCGTACGGCAGTACGGCCCCGTCGGCCGCCCCTGCCCCCGTCACTGCCTCTGCCCCGGCCACTGCCCCTGCCCCCGCCCCGAACTCGCCGTCCGGCAGCGCCCAGCGGCCCGGCCCGGTGAGCGGCCCGGTGACCGCCGGAGCGGGCCCGTCCTGACGTGACTCGTCCAGGCACAGGACCAGGCTCACGCACTCCCAGCTCCGGCACATCGCCTCCGCCGGCTCCACCCGCTCGAACCGCTCACGGAAGGGGTCACCCAAGGCCGAGAACACCACCAGCGTCCGCGACGCCACCCGGTGCACCAGCGCCGCGCCCAGCTCCGCCGGTCCGACGCCCGGCGCGGGCAGCACGGCCACCTTGGGGTGCGCCCGACAGACGTTCACCGCGCGATCGGGCACCGAGCCCTCCACCACGACGGCGTCGTCCCAGGCCAGCCCCAGGCGCGCGAACGCGAGTCCGACGTGCGCGGATCGCGCCCGATCCGATAGCAAAGGCGCATGGCCGTTTTCGTCGCGCTCGGCGCGTTCCTCATGACGCTCTTCGGCGGCTGGACGGCGCAGCGCGTCACCGACCGGCGCCACTTGGTCCTCGGCCTCGCCGGCGGACTGATGCTCGGCGTGGTCGGGCTCGACCTCCTGCCGGAGGCCATGGAGGCCGCGGGCGAGAAGGTCTTCGGCGTGCCACAGGCCCTGCTGCTCTTCGTGGGCGGCTTCCTCCTCGCCCATGCCGTGGAACGGCTGCTGGCCGTCCGTCAGGCGGCGCACGGGGTCGCGGCCGACGAGCGGGTGCCACAGGTCGGCCTGACCGCGGCGGCCGCGATGGTCGCCCACAGCCTCATGGACGGCATCGCACTCGGCGCCGCCTTCCAGGTCGGCGGGGGCATGGGCGCGACCGTCGCGCTCGCCGTCATCACCCACGACTTCGCCGACGGATTCAACACGTACACGATCACCAGCCTGTACGGGAACGCCCGCCGCAAGGCGATCATCATGCTGGTCGCGGACGCGGTCGCCCCGATCGTCGGCGCCGCGTCCACCCTGCTGTTCACCCTTCCGGAGGAACTCCTCGGCAGCTATCTCGGATTCTTCGGCGGCGCCCTGCTCTACCTCGCCGCCGCCGAGATCCTGCCCGAGGCACACCACCGACACCCCGCCGTCTCCACCCTGCTCTGCACGGTGGCCGGCGTGGCCTTCATCTGGCTCGTGGTGGGTGTGTCGGGCGGTTGAGCTCACGCAGCCGGCCCGTTCCCGCAGTGCGCGACGAACCGCGCGGCCGCCTCCGGGGCACCCGCCCAGTGGGTGTGCACATAACTCGCGTGCACCCCCTGCTGGACGAACCCCTCCATGCGCCGCTCAGGCTGCCGCAGCCCCCAGGCGGCCTCGGCCCCGGCGCCGGGCTCGATCACGGTCCGGTGGAACTCGTGCCCCCGCATCCGCGCCCCGGCCGCCGCGAGCGAACTGTCGCTCACCGCGACGGCGTCCCGGTACCCGAGCGTGAGCCGCTCCGACATCCGCGCCTCCGCGTCGAGCACCCCGCACATGGGCCGCCCGTCCAGCGAACGGGCGAGGTACAGCAGCCCGGCGCACTCGGCGGCGACCGGCGCCCCGGAACCGGCCAACTCGGCGACGGCCTTCCGCAACGGCTCGTTGGCGGACAGCTCGGCCCCGTACATCTCGGGAAAGCCCCCGCCTATGACGAGCCCGGAGGTCCCCTCGGGCAGCGCCTCGTCCCGGAGCGGATCGAACGTGACGACCTCGGCCCCCGCGGCGGTGAGCAGCTCGGCATGCTCGGCGTACGAGAACGTGAAGGCGGCACCACCGGCGACCGCCACCCGCGGTGTCGCCGACCGGGTGGGCACACCGGGACCACCGGGCACACCGGGACCACCGGGCACACCGGGACCACCGGGACCACCGGGCACACCGGGACGACCGGCGGTCAGCCGCACCGCGACGTCGGGCTCCCACGCCTCCGCGTGAAGCTCCGGCGCGCTACGAGCCAGCGCGAGGAGGGCGTCCAGGTCGCACCCCGCACGCACCTGCTCCCCCTGCGCGGCGACCGCCTCGACGGCCTGGGCCTGCCGCTCGGCCACCGGCACAAGACCCAGGTGCCGCGACGGAGTCGCCACCGCGGGCGCCCGCCGCAACACCCCGAGCACCGGCACCCCGGACCCTCCGAGCGCCTCCCGCAGCAGGTGCTCGTGCCGGTCCGATGCGACCTTGTTCAGGATCACCCCGCCGATCCGCACCTCCGGGTCCCAGGAGGCGAACCCGTGCACCAGGGCCGCCACCGAGCGCGACTGCGACGACGCGTCGACGACAAGCACCACCGGCGCCTTGAGCACCTTCGCCACCTGCGCCGTCGACGCCAGCTCGCCCTGGTCGGCGGCACCGTCGTACAGGCCCATGACGCCCTCGACCACCGCCAGGTCGCAGCCGCGCGCCCCGTGCTCGAAGAGCGGCGCGATCAGCCCCGTACCGCACATGTACGCGTCGAGGTTCCGGCCCGGGCGGCCGGTCGCGAGCGCGTGGTACCCCGGGTCGATGTAGTCAGGTCCGACCTTGTGCGGCGAGACCGCGAGGCCACGGCTCGCGAACGCGGCCATCAGGCCGGTCGCGACGGTGGTCTTGCCCGCGCCGGAGGACGGCGCGGCGATGACGAGACGTGCTACCACTCGATGCCCCGCTGGCCCTTCTGACCCGCGTCCATCGGGTGCTTCACCTTCGACATGTCCGTCACGAGATCCGCGAAGTCCACCAGCTCCTGCGGGGCGTTGCGGCCGGTGATGACGACATGCTGCTGACCGGGACGGTCACGGAGCACCTCGACCACCTCGGCCGTGTCGATCCAGCCCCAGTGCAGCAGGTACGCGAACTCGTCGAGGACGTAGAACTTGTACTTCTCCTCCGCGAGGTCCCGCTTGACCTGTTCCCAGCCCTCGCGCGCCTTGTCCTCGTGGGACTGCTCGCCCTCGGCGACCTCGCGCTGGATCCAGGACCAGCCCTCGCCCATCTTGTTCCAGACGACCGTGCCGCCCTTGCCGGTCTCGCCGAGCGCCTTGAGGGCGTTCTCCTCGCCGACCTTCCACTTGGCGGACTTGACGAACTGGAACACCCCGATCGGCCAGCCCTGGTTCCAGGCCCGCAGGGCCATGCCGAAGGCGGCGGTCGACTTCCCCTTGCCGACACCCGTGTGGACCATCACCAGCGCACGGTTGCGGCGCTGACGGGTCGTGAGACCGTCGTCGGGAACTACGGTCGGCTGTCCCTGCGGCATCAGGCGGCCCTCCTCGTTGCGTGCTGCTCTGCCTGTACGTTCCTGACGAGCCCGGCGATCGAATCGGCGCGCAGCTCGTCCAAGGTCACGGCGGTGCCGCCCAGTTCACGGGCGAGGTCCCCGGCCAGCCCGAGCCGTACGGGACCGGTCTCGCAGTCCACGACCACGGCCGCCGTGCCCTCGGAGGCGTGCAGCCGCGCGGCCCGCGCCGCGAGCGCCACCGGGTCGGCGCCGCCGCCGGTCGCCCGGCCGTCGGTCACGACGACCAGGAGGGGCCGGCGCGAGGGGTCGCGCAGCCGCTCGACGCGCAGCACGTCATGGGCCTTCAGGAGCCCCGCCGACAGCGGCGTACGGCCGCCCGTCGGGAGCTGCTCGAGCCGGGCCGCCGCGGCGTCCACCGACGACGTGGGCGGCAGCGCCACCTCCGCGTCCCGGCCCCGGAAGGTGACCAGGCCGACCTTGTCGCGCCGCTGGTACGCGTCGAGCAGCAGCGAGAGCACCGCGCCCTTCACCGCGCTCATCCGCTGCCGCGCCGCCATCGAACCGGAGGCGTCCACGGCGAAGAGCACCAGGTTCCCCTCCCGGCCCTCGCGCGTCGCCTGCCGCAGGTCGTCCCTGCGGACCACGAGACCCGGTCCCGACCGGCCGCGCGCCTTCTGGTGCGGGGCTGCGGCGTGCACGGTCGCGGTCAGGTGCAGCTTGGTCAGCGCGCCCCGGGGCCGTACGGCGCCGGTCGTCCTGCCGTGCTCGGTACGGGCCCGGGAGCGGCGCCCGGCCGCGCCCTCGCCGAGCCCGGGCACGCTGAGCATCTTCGTACGGAACGGCTCGGCGGCCCTGACCGCGGCCCGCTCACCGGCGCCGCCCGACCCCTGCGGGGCGGGCGCGGGCGCCTCGGCGGGCGCCTCTTCGGGAGCCGAGTCCTGCGGAGCCGAGTCCTGCGGAGCCGTACCCTCCGGCCCCTCGCTCTGCGGCGGCACACCGCCCCCGCCGCCACCCGGGCCGCCGGGGCCCTCCGGTCCGGGGTCCGGGTCCTCGTCGCCCTCGTCCTCGCCCTTGAACTGCTCCAGCGTCTCGTCGAGCTTGTCCTCGTCGAGCCCCGGCGCGTCGAAGGGGTTCCGCCGCCTGCGGTGGGGGAGCGCGAGCAGCGCCGCCTGCCGGACGTCCTCGGAGGTCACCTCGGTGCGTCCGGCCCAGGCGGCCAGCGCGGTCGCCGTCCGGGCCATCACGATGTCCGCGCGCATGCCGTCCACCTCGAACGTGGCGCAGGTCGCGGCGATCTGGAGCAGGGCCGCGTCCCCGAGCACCACGCTCGGCAGCAGCTCGCGGGCCGCGACGATCCGCTCCCGCAGCGCGGTCTCCTCGCCGGCCCAGCGCGCGGCGAACGCGGTCGGGTCGTCGTCGAAGGCGAGCCGCCGACGGACCACCTCCACGCGCTGCTCGGGCTCGCGGGAGGCCGCGACCTCGACCGTGAGCCCGAAGCGGTCGAGCAACTGCGGCCGCAGCTCGCCCTCTTCGGGGTTCATCGTGCCGACGAGAAGGAAGCGGGCCGCGTGCCGTACGGAGACGCCTTCGCGCTCGACGTACGAGGAGCCCATGGCGGCGGCGTCGAGGAGCAGGTCGATCAGGTGGTCATGGAGGAGGTTGACCTCGTCCACGTAGAGGATCCCGCGGTGCGCGTCCGCGAGCAGCCCGGGCTCGAAGGCCTTCACCCCCTCGGCGAGGGCCCGTTCGATGTCGAGCGCACCGACGAGCCGGTCCTCGGAGGCACCGACGGGGAGCTCGACCATCCGCGCGGGTCGGGCGTCGGCGCCCGCGGTCTCGTGCGGCCCGTCGGGGCAGTGCGGATCGGGCGCGGCCGGGTCGCAGCTGAACCGGCAGCCCGCGACCACCGCGACCGACGGCAGCAGGTCCGCGAGCGCCCGCACGGCCGTCGACTTGGCGGTCCCTTTCTCGCCGCGCACGAGGACACCACCCACCGCCGGACTCACCGCGTTGAGCAGCAGCGCGAGGCGCAGGTCGTCCATGCCGACGACGGCGGTGAACGGAAAGCGGGTGCTCATCGGGTGGTCCTCTCTTCGAGTTCGCTCGGTTGGTGTGGGTGCGCTCGCAGGGGTTTCGAGGTGGCGGGCCGACGCAGTGCCCGAAGCCGCCGACGCTGAGCAACCGCCCACAGGGGCCACCCGCACTTCTGCTCTCCTGGTTGCACGCGCGGTGCGGGTGGGAACGACAGCCCGGCCGGAGGCCGGGCGCACCCCCCACCGGGCCGCACTCGCGCCCCACCGCCCCCACTCACGGCGCCCCCGGCGGCACGAACCGCAGCCCCGTCGGCGCCCCGTGCTCGATCAGCCGCAGCAGCGCGTTCGTGTCCGCGTGCTCCTCGATCAGGTCGCCGAGCCGGTCCAACTGCTCCTCGCGGAGCGCCCCGAACGACGTGTCCGGCGCCGGGACGAAGCGCCGCCCTGCCGCCGCCGCGACCTCCCGCAGGAACGCCCGGCGGAAGCCGTCGCTCTCCAGGGAGCCGTGCCAGTGCGTGCCCCAGACCGCGCCGACCCGGCACCCGTCCAGGAAAGCCTCCCCGCCGAGCACCTCGGCGACCCCGTGGTGGATCTCGTACCCCTCGACCCGCTCACCGAGCGCCTCGCCGACCGGCCGCGCGAGCGTCTTCTCGGCCGCGAACCGGACCCGTACGGGCAGCAGCCCGAGCCCGTCGACCGTGCCGGCCTTCGACTCGACCTCGTCCTCGATCCGCTCCCCGAGCGCCTGGAAGCCGCCGCAGACGCCGAGCACCGGCCGGCCCTCCGCGGCCCGCCGCGCCAGGGCGTCCGCGAGACCGCGTTCGCGCAGCCAGGCCAGGGCCTTCACCGTGCCCCGGGTGCCGGGGACGACCACCAGGTCCGCGTCGACGAGCTCCTCGGCCCGGTCCACGAACCGGACGACGACGCCCGGTTCGGCCGCCAGCGCGTCCACGTCGGTGAAGTTCGACATCAGCGGTACCGCGCAGACGGCGACCCGCAGCACGTCCTCGCCGACCGGCGGCGCGACGACCGACTCGCGGACCGCGCCCCGCAGGGAGACGCGCAGGCCGTCCTCCTCGTCGATGCCGAGCCCGTGCGCGTACGGCAGCACTCCGAACGTCCGGCGCCCGGTCAGGTCGTGGAGCATGTCGAGCCCCGGCTCCAGCAGGGTCACGTCGCCGCGGAACTTGTTCACGAGATAGCCCGCGATCAGCTCCTGGTCCTCGGGCGCGAGCAGCGCCGTCGTGCCGAAGAACTGGGCGAACACCCCGCCCCTGTCGATGTCCCCGACGACGAGGACGGGCAGCCGCGCGGCCCGCGCGATGCCCATGTTCACGATGTCCGTGCGCCGCAGGTTGATCTCGGCCGGACTGCCCGCCCCCTCGCAGATCACGGCGTCATACGTGCCCCGCAGCTCCTCCAGGCACGCCATGACCGGCTCGAAGAGCTCCTTCTGCCGTCCGCCGTGGTAGCCACGCGCGCTCAGCTCGCCGACCGGCTTTCCCATCAGGACGACCTGGCTGGAGCGGTCGCTGCCCGGCTTCAGGAGGACCGGGTTCATCAGCGCGGTCGGCTCGACCCTGGCCGCCTGCGCCTGCATGGCCTGCGCCCGGCCGATCTCCGCGCCCTCACGGGTCACGAAGGAGTTCAGGGACATGTTCTGGCCCTTGAACGGGGCGACCTTCACACCCTGCCGGACCAGCCAGCGGCAGATGCCCGCCGTGACGACGCTCTTGCCCGCGTCGGAGGTGGTCCCGGCGACGAGCAGCCCCCCGCCCCTCATACCGTCCTCCGCTTCACCGCGCGCGCCTTCAGCGCGCCCGCCACGATCCGTCCGCCCACGCAGGCCGCGAGCGTAAGCCCCGTCACCCGGCGCGAGAGCCGGACCGCCCGTTCGATGTCCGCGACCTCCACGGCCCGTCCCTCCCCGTTCAGTACGGGCCGGTGCTCGACCCGGCCGCCGTACGACAGCGTCCCGCCGAGCCGTACCCCGAGCGCCCCCGCGAAGGAGGCCTCCACCGGTCCTGCGTTGGGGCTCGGGTGCTTGGCCGCGTCCGCCCGCCAGGCGCGCACCGCCCCGCGCGGATCCCCGCCCGCCACGGTCGCGAGCGCGGCGGTCAGCCGGGCGCCCGGCCAGCCGGCCACGTCGTCGAGCCGGGCCGAGGCCCAGCCGAAGCGCCGGTACCGCGCCGACCGGTGGCCGACCATCGCGTCCAGGGTGTTCACCGCCCGGAAGCCGACCAGGCCCGGAACACCCGCGACCGCCCCCCAGACCAGGGCTCCGACGACCGCGTCGGAGGTGTTCTCCGCGACGGACTCCACGACCGCGCGGGCCATCGCAGGACCGTCCAGGGAGTGCGGATCGCGCCCGCAGAGATGGGGGAGCCGCTCGCGGGCGACCTCCAGGTCGCCGGCGGCCAGCGCCCCGCCGATCGCGCGGGCCTCCCGGCCCAGGCTCGTCCCGCCGACGACGGCCCAGACGGCGGCTGCGGTCAGCGCGGCGGAGGCCCTCGGGTGGTCACGTACCGTACGGGCGGCCAGGGCGGCGGCGCCCGCGGCGCCCGTCACGCAGACGGCGGTGTGCAGCGCGCCCCACCCGCGGTGGTCGCGCCGGAGCAGCTTCTCGACGGCCCCCGCGGCCCGCCCGAAGGCGGCGACCGGATGGCCGCGGCGGGGGTCGCCGACGATCAGGTCCGCGGCCAGTCCGGCGGCGGCGCCGTACGCGAATACACCTGTGGCTGCGTTGCGGCCGGGCATGGCGCTGTGTCCTCACTCAGGGTCCGCGCCCCGGCTCGACGTGACCGGCGGCGAGAGTTCCTGGCTCCCGGGGGTTCGACTCCCCGGTCACAGTGGCGGGACCGCGCCGGATTCGCACCGGGCTTCCTCTGCTTGCCGCCGTAATGGCCCCGGAAGTCCACCACGTGTACGAAGACCCGTCAACTCACGCTTGACCTGCGGCGGGACAGTGTGCGAAGCACCACACGGCCTGCGATCGGCCCTCGTGAAACGACGACCGGGCGGGCCGCACCCGAAGGTGCGACCCGCCCGGTCGTCGAAGCGGGACCGTCGTCAGACGACGATCAGATAGATGCCGTACGCGACGGCCGCCGCGCACAGCGCGAAGCAGGCGTACGCGCCGGTGCGCGCCATGGCCGCCGAGCCTCCCTGGGCCGCGGCCTGCTCCTGCTTGGAGAGGCCGATGATGCCGAGGGTGAAAAGGCCCACGAGGGCGACGGTCGCCACGAGGCTGACTCCGAAGACGGAGCCGAGAGCTGCCCAGTCGATCTTCATGTCGTTGGTTCCTTACACCGCGGCCGGGGCGGCGGGGGCTGCCGGGTCCGTGGGGGCCGGCGAGGGGATGGTGGTCTTGAGGTGCTCGTCCGCGACGGCGGCCACGGAACCGGCCGGGGCCGGCGGGGCGACGGCCGCGATGGCGGTGGTCACGACGCCCGCGGGCTCGCCGTCGATCTCGTCGGCCGTGACGTTGTGGTGGTCGACCGGCTTGCGGCGCGAGAGCGCCCAGATGACGGCCGAGCCGGCGACGAGGAGGACCGCGACGGCGGCGACGCCCCAGGGGCCCTGCTTGGTGAGGAACTCGGCGCCCGCGCCGACCAGACCCGCGGCGGGCAGGGTCAGGCCCCAGGCGACGAACATCCGGGTCGCGGTCGACCAGCGGACGACACCGCCCTTGCGGCCGAGGCCCGCGCCCATCACGGCGCCGGAGCAGGACTGCGTGGTGGAGAGGGAGAAGCCCAAGTTGGACGAGGCCAGGATGACCGTCGCGGCGCTGGTCTGGGCGGCGAAGCCCTGCTGCGGCTGGAGGTCGGTGAGGCCCTTGCCCATGGTGCGGATGATGCGCCAGCCGCCGAGGTAGGTGCCGAGCGCGATCGCGACACCGGCGGCGACGACGACCCACATCGGGGGGTTGGAGCCGGGGGCGAGGACGCCGCCGGTGACCAGGGCGAGGGTGATGACACCCATCGTCTTCTGCGCGTCGTTGGTGCCGTGCGCCAGGGAGACGAGACCGGCGGAGGCGATCTGGCCGGCCCGGTAGCCCTTGGCGGTGGACTTCGTGTCCGTCTTCGCACCGATCTTGTACGTCAGCTTGGTGGCCGCCATCGCGGCGAGGCCGGCGACGAGCGGCGCGGCGATCGCGGGGATGAGGACCTTGCTGACCACGGTCGAGCCGTTGACGGCCGACCAGCCGGCCGACATCACGGCCGCGCCGATCAGTCCGCCGAAGAGGGCGTGGGAGGAGCTGGACGGCAGACCGAGGAGCCAGGTCAGCAGATTCCAGAGGATGGCGCCGACGAGCGCCGCGAAGATCACTTCAGTACGAATGCCCTGTTCGTTGATGATCCCGCCGGAGATCGTCTTGGCGACCTCGACGGACAGGAAGGCACCGACCAGGTTGAGCACGGCGGACATGGCCACCGCGGTCTTGGGCTTGAGGGCACCGGTCGAGATGGTCGTCGCCATCGCGTTGGCGGTGTCGTGGAAACCGTTCGTGAAATCGAACACGAGAGCTGTCACGACCACAATCGCGAGCAGCAGCGTGATGTGTTCCATTTACCCAGGCAATCGTTTGACGTCAGTGGCTGGACGAACGTAGGCAACCTGAGTGAACGGAAGGTGAACTGGGTCGGGCGTTGTGGTGTCCCAAATCGGGTTCCAGTCATTCCGCTTGAGTCGTCGAGGGGTCTCTCGTGAACGCTCTGTCCACGATGTGGGCACCGTGCGACCCCGGGTAATCCGTGCCGTCACCGGACACGGGGGACATCGCCCGCTTCGCCCCCGCTCGCCCGTGTCAGCCCGTGGACGGGCCCGGAGGGCCGTCATCCCGCCGGGGGACCCCGCAAGGAGATCCACGTCACTCTCACAGGGGACGGCCACGGTCGGCTTCGTCCGGTGGCGGCCCGGGCCCGACCTCTCGACACTGAGACCGTGCGCCCGGCTACAGCGACGGCAGCGGCCGTCACCACTCTGCTCGGTGCCGGAGCGGCCGCGATCGCGGCCGGCCGGTACGCCGGCGACGTCACCCTCAAGGCGACGTCCGGACGGCCCCTGCCCGGCGACCCCCGGCTCACCGTGCACGCCACGGGACCCGGCCGGGTCACCCTGACCCGCAGCCTCGCCTCCCTGCGCCCCGGTACGTACGGGATCGAGGGCCCAGGCGTCCACGCGGTCGTCGGCCCGGTCCTCGACCGCGTGCCGCACACCGCGGACACCGTCGTACGCCGCCTCGAACGCGTCGAGCACGGCGACCTGGGGCCCGGCGCCCGCGTCCGGCTCACCCCCGAGCTGCACAGCGGCACCCCGGAGACCGCCCTCGGCGTGGCCCAGGAGGACGTGGAGATCCCCGGCGAGCTCGGCTCCCTGCCCGCCTGGCTCGTCCCGGGGGCGCGCCACACCTGGGTCGTCGCCCTGCACGGCATCGGCACCACCCGCAGACACCCCCTGAACCTCGTCCCCTTCCTCACCCACCGGCAGATCCCCGTCCTCTGCCTCTCCTACCGGGGGGACGAGGGCGCGCCCCCGTCCCCGGACGGCCTCGGCCACCTCGGCGACTCCGAGTGGCGCGACGTCGACGCCGCCGTCCGCTACGCCGTCCGCAGGGGCGCCCAGCACGTCGTGCTGCTCGGCTGGGGGACCGGCGCCTCGATGGCCCTGCACGCCGCCGCCGAATCCGGCGTACGGGACGTCATCCGCGGCCTCGTCCTGGACTCCCCGGTCCTCGACCGGGAGGCCACCCTGCGCAACCTCGCCGCCGCCCGCCGCGTGCCGGGCCCGCTGCTTCCGCTTGCGGTGCGCGCCGCGACGGGACGGGGCTGGCCGCACGGCGACCGGCTCCCGGAGGTCGCCGACCCGGCCGCCCTGCGCGTGCCGACCCTCGTCATGCACGGCCCCGACGACACCATCGCCCCCTGGGAGCCCTCCATCGAACTGGCCGCCCGCCGACCGGAACTGGTCACCCTCCACACGGTCAGGGGCGCCCCGCACGCCGCGATGTGGAACGCCGACCCGGTCCGCTACGAAGAGGCCCTGCGCCGCTTCCTCACCCCTCTTCTGTAGGCCCGCCGCGAGCCTTCCGGCAGCCGCGCGCCGGGCCCGGTCCGGGGGCCGCGGCCCGGCGTCCTCGATTCCGATTGGGCTTTCGGGCCGTCAACGGGAAGACTGCCCCCGTGACGTCTCGAAAGCCCGATGAGCAATTGGCGCGCAACTCCAGACTCCGACTTGTCCGTCCGCGGGCACTCGCCACCGCCCGGCGGGCCGTGACGACCCGGCGCACCCGCCCGGCCCCGCGCCCGCCGGAGGGCACTCCGCCCCGCGCGGAACTGGCCCGCCAGGCACGGACCGTGCTCGCCGACGCCGTACGGATCGCCCGCTGGGCCGCCCTCGACGGCGGCCCCAGGACCGCCACCGAGCCCCGCCCGCAGGCCGTCCCCGCGACCGACACCGCGACCGACCCCGCGCACCGCGACGCGACCGACCCCGCGACCCGAGCACTCCCCCCGCAGGAACGGGCCGCCGCCGCACTGGACCTGACGCCCGGCCAGATCCGGGCCGGCTGGGACCGGGCCAGGCTCGCCGGGCTCGTGGAGCTCCACGGCGACACCGCCCGCCCCGGCTGGCGGCTGCACGCCTGGGACCGCGACGACTCCGCCGTGCTGCGCGGCTGGGTCGCCCTCTTCGACGCCTGGTCCCTGGTCCACCCCGCCCCCGAGGACGTCGCCCCCGGCGCCGTCGCCGAGGTCGTCGAGGCCGTTCCCCAGGTGCTCTCCCTCCTCCAGCTCTCCGCGGGACCCGTGGTGGTGCCTGCCCTGCTCGACCTGCTCGGGCAGCGGGTCGACGAACTGCGCGAGGAGCGCTGCGAGGTGCCCGTCGAGGGCGCCGCGGACACCGCGGCCGGCACCGCCGCCGGCACCGCCACGGCGTCCGGCACCGACACCCCGCCCGACGCCGGGCCCCACGGGCTCGCCGCGCTGCTCGACTGGGCCCTGGAGGGGCTCGCCGCCGTCGGCGCCCTGACCCTCGGCGAGGGGCCGGACGGCCGGCAGGCCACCCTGACCCCGCTCGGCAACTGGGCGGTCTGGGTCAAGCTGGAGCAGATCTGCGTCGCCGCCCAGAGCCCGGCCGGCAACATCGAGCAGTCCGCCGAGGACATGCTCCGCGGCTGCGCGGGCCTCACCCCCGGCCCCGCCAGGGACGAGTACCGCGCCTGGCTCGCCGCCCGTACCCTCGCCGGCGCGGTCGCCGAGCTGATCGCCGTCGCCCGTGGTGAGGACGCCCTGCTGCGCGGCCTCGCCTTCGAGGCGCTCCGGGTCGTCGGCGCCCCCGCGGAGGCGGAGGTCCGGGCCGCGGCCGAGGAGGTCTCCCTCCGGCCGTACGCCCTGCTCTGGCTCGCCGAGTACGAGGGCGCCGACCCCGACGACGCCCCGGACGTGCTCACCCGGGAAGAGGCCACCTGGCTCTGGGTCGACACGGCCGCGGCCGTCGCCGACCACGGCGAGAGCACGCTCCTCGTGCGGCACCTCGAGTCGGCCGTCCAGGGCACCGTCCCGGCGCTCCTCGACGAGGTCCGCGCCGTCGGCCATCCCCGTACGGTCCAGGTCCTGGTCGCCCTCGCAGCCGCCCATCCCGACCCCGCCCTCGCCAAGGCCGTCCGCCGGGCGGCCTTCCAGGTGCACACCGGGGAAGCCTGACGGTCCGCCGCCCGGGCCCCGCGCCCGGGCGCTCCGTACGAGCTCGCCGCCCTGACTCTCCGTACGGGCTCACGCGCCCGGGCTCCGCGCGCCCAGGCTCTCCGTACGGGCTCCCCACCCCGGCTCCCCGCCCGCTTCTCAGCCGGTGGCCCCCGGCAGGTAGGTGCCGAAGCTCCAGACGTTCCCCTCGCCGTCGCGGGCGATGTAGTCCCGCGAGCCGTAGTCCTGGTCCGTCGGCGGCATCACGATCTCGACGCCGTGGGCCACCGCCCGCGCGTGGTGTTCGTCCACGTCGTCCACGTGGACGTACACCCCGCTGGGCCCGGAGCCCTCGACCAGCTTGTCGAACTCGGTGCCCGTGCCCTTGCTGCCGAGCATCACCATCCCGTTCCCGTACGACAGCTCGGCGTGCATGACCTTGCCGTCCTCGCCCTCGTACACCGCGGTGCGGGTGAAGCCGAACGCCTCCGTGAGCTGTCTGATCGCGGTGTGCGCGTCGTGGTAGGTCAGGGTCGGACAGATATGGGGTGCCTCAGCCATCCCGATCACTCCTTCTCATGGCGGAATGTGACCTGGGTCTCAGTCTGGCATCCGGCGCTGACATCGGGGTGCCTCAGCGGAAGGTGTTGCACTGCGCCATGTCCCCGGTCCTGTACCCGGTGTAGAACCACTGCTGGCGCTGCGCCGCCGAGCCGTGCGTCCAGTTCTCCGGCGTCACCCGGCCCTGGAACTTCTCCTGGATCCGGTCGTCGCCCACGGCCGCCGCCGCGTCCAGGCCGTCCCTGATGTCGGCGTCCGTCAGGCGGGTCAGCAGGGGGCGCCCGGTCTTCTCGTCCGGCGTGGTCGTGGCGTGCCGCGCCCAGACCCCCGCGTAGCAGTCGGCCTGCAGCTCGACGCGTACGGCGTTGGAGTTCGCGCCCGTCCGCCCGTCCTGGGAGCGGGCCAGGGTGCCCATCATGTTCTGCACGTGGTGGCCGTACTCGTGCGCCACGACGTAGGCCTGGGCGAAGGGCCCGCCGCTCGACCCGAACTTGGTCCGCAGCTCCTCGAAGAAGCCCAGGTCCAGATAGACCTGCCGGTCGCCGGGGCAGTAGAACGGCCCCACCGCCGAGGTGGCCGAGCCGCAGGCGGTCGCGACGCGGTTGGAGAACATGACCGTGCGCGCGTCCCCGTACTGGCCGCCGCGCCGCTCGTACTCCGCCCGCCAGAAGTCCTGCACGCTGTTGACGACCGCCACGATCCGGCAGTCCTCGCGGGTGTTCGCGTCCGCGCCGGTCCGGCAGGTCTGCTCGACCTGGGCCAGCGAGGAGGAGGTCGCGACCGGCTCGGGGTCGCCGGCGGAGAGCCCCAGCTGCTCGGGCCCCACCCCGAACAGCAGCCCCAGGATCAGCGCGATGAAGCCGACGATGCCACCGCCGACGGTCGCCTTCCCGCCGGGGATGCGGCTGCCGCGGACGTCCTTGACCTCCGAGGTGTCCAGGTCGGCGTCGTCGTCGAACTGCATGGGCCACCACCCTCTGCCGTCTTGCCGCGGCAGTGACCGCCGCCCTGCGCCCGAGTATCGGCGAATCCAATATGGATCGCCCCTTTTGTCGGGCATGGGCGGTAGTGGGGGAAAAGGGTGGTGGGTGGTCGGCCCGGGACTGTGGCCGAAAAGCAGTTGCATGCGCCCGTTAGACTGGCCGTATGGCCATTCTCCGCGCGCATGACTAGCGGCGTCGAATCCGCTCTCAGCCCTTTCCGCCGAACCGTCCGCCCTGGAGTCTGTCCGTGATCACCGCTTCCGGCATCGAGCTGCGCGCCGGCGCCCGCATCCTCATCGAGTCCGCTTCCTTCCGCATCGCCAAGGGCGACCGCATCGGCCTCGTCGGCCGCAACGGAGCGGGCAAGACCACCCTCACCAAGTGCCTCGCGGGTGAGGGGATGCCCGCCGCCGGCCAGATCGCCCGCTCCGGCGAGGTCGGCTACCTCCCGCAGGACCCGCGGACCGGCGACCTCGACGTCCTGGCCCGCGACCGCATCCTCTCCGCCCGCGGCCTCGACGTCCTCATCAAGAAGATGCGGATGAACGAGGAGCGCATCGCGACCGGCACCGGTGGCACGCGCGACAAGGCGATGAAGCAGTACGAGCGCCAGGAGACCGAGTTCCTCACCAAGGGCGGGTACGCGGCCGAGGCCGAGGCCTCGACCATCGCCGCCGCCCTCGGTCTCCCCGACCGGGTCCTCGGCCAGCCGCTGCACACGCTCTCCGGTGGTCAGCGCCGCCGTGTCGAGCTGGCCCGGATCCTCTTCTCCGACGCCGACACCCTGCTCCTCGACGAGCCCACGAACCACCTCGACGCCGACTCCATCGTCTGGCTGCGCGACTACCTCAAGACCTACCGCGGTGGCTTCATCGTCATCTCCCACGACGTCGACCTCGTCGAGACCGTCGTGAACAAGGTCTTCTACCTGGACGCCAACCGCTCCACGATCGACGTCTACAACATGGGCTGGAAGCTCTACCAGCAGCAGCGCGAGGCCGACGAGAAGCGCCGCAGGCGCGAGCGCCAGAACGCCGAGAAGAAGGCCGCGGCGCTGAACTCGCAGGCCGACAAGATGCGCGCCAAGGCCACCAAGACCGTCGCCGCGCAGAACATGGCCAAGCGCGCCGACCGCCTGCTCGCGGGCCTCGACGCCGTCCGCGTCTCCGACAAGGTCGCCAAGCTCCGCTTCCCCGAGCCCGCGCCCTGCGGCAAGACCCCGCTGACGGCGGAGGGCCTGTCCAAGTCGTACGGCTCCCTCGAGATCTTCACCGATGTGAACCTCGCGATCGACAAGGGCTCGCGCGTCGTCATCCTCGGCCTCAACGGCGCGGGCAAGACCACGCTGCTGCGGCTGCTCGCCGGGGCCGAGACGCCCGACACCGGAGAGGTGACCCCGGGCCACGGCCTCAAGCTCGGCTACTACGCCCAGGAGCACGAGACGCTCGACCCGGAGCGCACCGTCCTGGAGAACATGCGGTCCTCCGCGCCCGACCTCGACCTCGTCGAGGTGCGCAAGACGCTCGGTTCCTTCCTCTTCTCCGGCGACGACGTCGACAAGCCGGCCGGGGTCCTCTCCGGCGGCGAGAAGACCCGGCTCGCCCTCGCGACCCTGGTCGTCTCCTCGGCGAACGTGCTGCTCCTGGACGAGCCGACCAACAACCTCGACCCGGCCAGCCGCGAGGAGATCCTCGGCGCGCTGCGCACCTACAAGGGCGCCGTCGTCCTCGTCACGCACGACGAGGGCGCGGTCGACGCACTGGAGCCGGAGCGGATCATCCTGCTCCCCGACGGCGTCGAGGACCTGTGGGGTCCTGACTACAAGGACCTCGTGGCGCTCGCCTGATCATCTCGGTATGGATCATTCGGCTCATGGGTGATCCTTCATCTGAGTGAGGGCGTCTCGTACCCCCGGCGCGGCTCTCTGCGGAATCCTTCCGCCAGGGCCGCGCCGTCCTTGTTCGCCCCCTGCGGCGCTGACCTGGCACTTCCTGGCCTGACGCGTCCCGAAGCGCGGATCATGACTACCGGAATCGAAGACTCCGCTCGTGGCGAGAGTCCGTCGCGGCGCAAACCTGGTGCCACGGACCTTGTCGAATGGGTGGCCAGGACGTCCGGAAGGGGTGATCATGAGAAGTCCAGAGCGCACTTCCCATGAGGAGGCACGGGTGGCCGAGACTCTGAAGAAGGGCAGCCGGGTGACCGGCGCCGCGCGCGACAAGCTCGCGGCAGACCTGAAGAAGAAGTACGACTCCGGTGCGAGCATCCGGGCGCTGGCCGAGGAAACCGGCCGCTCCTACGGATTCGTCCACCGGATGCTCAGTGAATCCGGAGTCACGCTGCGTGGACGCGGCGGAGCGACACGGGGCAAGAAGGCCGCCTCGGCCTGACTGGGCGCGGTTCGTCGGGTCCATCGGTTCTTACGGTGGCCACCCGGTCGCCCGTGCGGTCGACCGGGTGGTTACTGTGCAGTCACTTAAGCGTGCTGCACTGGAACCGGAGGCGCCCCATGACTTCGCTCGACTCTGTGCTCGTGTTCGACAAGGACGGTGTACGGCTCACCGTCGAGGACGCCGTTGCCACGGTGGCCCTGACCAATCCGGCGAAGCGCAACGCCCAGTCTCCCGCTCTGTGGCGGGCGTTGACGGAAGCCGGCCGGTCATTGCCCGGCAGCGTGCGGGTCGTCGTCCTGCGTGGTGAGGGCAAGTCCTTCTCCGCCGGGCTCGACCGGCAGGCGTTCACGCCCGAGGGCTTCGACGGAGAGCCGTCCTTCCTGGACATGGCACGGGGTTCGGACGAGGACCTGGACGCGGTCATCGCCGAGTACCAGGAGGCGTTCACCTGGTGGCGCCGTAGCGACATCGTGTCGATCGCGGCCGTCCAGGGGCACGCCATCGGTGCCGGGTTCCAGCTCGCCCTCGCCTGCGACCTGCGGGTCGTCGCCGACGACGTGCAGTTCGCCATGCGCGAGACCAGCCTGGGACTCGTCCCCGACCTCACCGGCACGCACCCGCTCGTGGGGCTTGTCGGCTACGCCCGTGCGCTGGAGATCTGCGCCACGGGCCGCTTCGTCCACGCGCAGGAGGCCGAGCGCATCGGCCTCGCCAACATCGCCGTGCCCGCCGACGAACTCGACGGCGCGGTACGGGACTTGAGCGCCGCGCTGCTCTCTGCCCCGCGCGACGCCGTGATCGAGACCAAGGCGCTGCTCCAGGGCGCCGCCGGCCGCTCGTACGAGGCCCAGCGCACCGCCGAGCGCGCCGCCCAGGCCCGCCGTCTGCGCGACCTGGCGGGGCTCGGCGACTGATTCGGCGTGCGCCGGAGGCCGCCTTCGGCGTGCGCCGGGGGCCGCGCCTCAGCGGATCTCGGCGACCAGGACCGTGACCGCCGTCGCCCCGGGGGCCGTTCCGGCTGCCCGGGTGCGGGCGGCTCGGGCCACGTCCAGGGCGCGGTGGCCCCCGGCGACCGCCAGCTCCACGCGCAGCGTGCCCGGCGTGCGGTGGACCGGCGCGCCCAGGACGGAGGTCAGCCCCGCCACCCCCGGCACACCGAGCAGGGCGAGCGCGGCCGGGTCCTCGGACGTCGGCCCCTCGGGCGCCGGGGTGGCGGTTCGCCCGACTGGGGGAGTGGCGGGCGATGAATCGGGGGCGGCCTCCGCGAGGCCGGTCACCCGCAGGTCCACCGCCACGACCACGAGGCCCAGATCCCGCTCCGCCGAGGCGAACAACGCCCCGCGTACCTCCTCGGCGAGGGCCGGCAGCGGCCGGTCCTTCACCCGCGCGGACTCCACCGCGAACTCCCCGGTGATCCGCAGCGTCCCCGGTGGCAGCCCGCCCGGCGGTACGGGGAACGGCGTGTCCGCCCCCGCCTTCGCGAGCCCCACCCGCAGCGCGCCCGGCACCACGCCCCGCACCGCCCCCGCCGCCCGCAGCAGTACCGTCCGGGCCGCGCGCTCCGTCAGCCACGCCCCGTCCGCCGCCGCGCCGAGCGGCAGCAGCCGTCCGGGCCCGAGCCGCTCACGTACCGTCCCCACCCATCCCGCCCCAGATGTCGTCGTCATCGCCCCAGCCTAATGTGGGCAAAGAAACAGATAGCCCCAGGGAAGGGATGAACGGTGATGAATGACCCCGCACACCCCAGGGAACCGTCCGTGACCAAAAGGGGCGGCGGCGATCCGGCCGCCCGCGGCCGGACCAGCATCGCCGACGGAGTCGTCGAGAAGATCGCCGGCCTCGCCGCCCGCGAGGTCGTCGGCGTCCACGCCATGGGCAGCGGGCTCTCCCGCACGCTCGGCGCCGTACGGGACCGGGTGCCCGGCGGAGGCGGCACCAAGGCGGGCGCCACGCGAGGCGTGAAGGCCGAGGTCGGCGAGGTGCAGACCGCCCTCGACCTGGAGATCGTCGTGGACTACGGCGTCTCCATCGCCGATGTGGCCGGGGCCGTGCGGGAGAACGTCATCGCCGCCGTCGAGCGGATGACCGGTCTTGAAGTGGTCGAGGTCAACATCGCCGTGAGCGACGTGAAACTGCCGGACGAAGAGGACGAGGTGCCGGAGTCACGGCTCCAGTAGCCACTGGCTTCCCGGCGGAAAGGGCTCAGCATGAGCATGGCGGTGGTCGGCCTTGTGGCCGGAATGGCCCTCGGATTCGCCGGATACTTCGGCGGATTCGGGGCGTTCGTGCTGGTCGCGGCGTTGGGCGCGGTCGGCTTCGTCGTCGGGCGGTTCCTGGAGGGGGACATCGAGGCCCGCGATTTCTTCCGGGGTCGCGAACGCGGCGACCGGCGGCGGTGACCGGGGGTGACAGTCGACCGGGTGGGTCCGGCCGGCCGTGGGGCGACCACGATCGCCGACCGGGTCGTCGCGAAGATCGCCGCGCGCGCCGCGCGGGAGGCGCTCGACGTGGTGCCCCAGGGCGGCTCGGCGCCGCACGCCTCCGTCGTCGTGCTCCGTGACACGGCGCGGGTCTCGGTCAGCCTGGAGCTGGGCTACCCCTCCGACGTCGGCCGACAGTGCGGCGCGGTGCGCCGTCAGGTGATGCGGCGGGTGCGGGAGCTGGCGGGCATGGAGGTCCCCGAGGTGGCCGTCCACGTCGAGCGTCTGCACTCCCCGCGCACGGCGCGCGAGTCGGACGGGCGGAGGCTGCGATGACCACGGACACGGAGACCGGCACCGGCGCGGGCGCCGAGGACGTGCCCGTACTGAAGGACCCGCCGGCCGCGCCCGGTGCGCGCCGCTTCTGGGCGGTGCGCCGCATCCCCGCGGCCCTGATCGCCCTGCTCGTCCTCGGCGGCGCCGGCCTGCTGCTCTACGACGTGGCCGCCGTGCGGGCCGACCGCACGGCGATGAGCTGGCGCCGCGAACTCGCCGACGACCTGGCGACCCGGCCCCTCGACAACGCCTGGGTGCTGACCGGCGCGGCCCTCGCCGTCGTCCTCGGCGTCTGGCTCCTGATCCTGGCGGCCACCCCGGGGCTGCGCTCCGTCCTCCCGATGCGGCGCGACCACACCGACGTACGGGCCGGACTCGACCGCGAGGCCGCCGCCCTGGCGCTGCGGGACCGGGCCATGGAGGTCTCGGGCGTGCAGTCGGTACGGGTACGGATGGGGCGGCGGAAGGCGGCGGTCCGGGCGGTCTCGCACTTCCGCGAACTCGACCAGGTCCGCGCCGACGTGGAGAGCGTCAGCCGCACCGGCATCGACGACCTGGGCCTCGCCCGCCCACCGCGGTTGACGGTCCGCGTGGGCCGCCCGCCGACGAAGGGAGGACGGGTGTGACCGCCGTCCTGCGCCGCGTGAACCGCGTCCTGCTCGCCCTGGTCGGCCTGGTGCTCGTCGCCGTCGGCGGGGCGGTCCTCGCCGCCGGGTTCGACCTGGCGGTGCCCTCGTGGTGGCCGTGGTCGGGCCCCTCCGACGTCGTGCTGAGCCGGGCGGACCGGCTGCGGTGGCGCGACGAGGGCTGGTGGTGGCCGGTGGTGATCGCCGTCCTCGGCGTGATCGTGCTGCTCGCCCTGTGGTGGCTGCTCGCCCAGTTCCGTCGCGCCCGGCTCGCGGAGATCCTCATCGACACGGGCGACGGGGACGCGGCGACGCTTCGGTGCCGGACCCTGGAGAGCGTCATGGAGGCGGACGCGACGGCCCAGGACGGCGTGGCCCGCGCCCGGGTCGCCCTGACCGGCCGTCGCACGGCCCCGCGCACGCGCGTGGCGCTGCTCCTGGAGCCGTACGCCTCCCCGGGCGCCGCCCTCGCCGCCCTGTCCACCGAGGCCCTGGCCAACGCCCGCACCTCGGCGGGCCTGAGCGCCCTCCCCACGGAGGCCCGCCTCCGCGCGGTCAAGCACAGGGCCCGCCGCGTCACGTGACCCCCGTGCGTCAGAAGCCGTGCCGGGCGCCGCCGTCCACCGACACCATCACGCCCGTCACGTACGACGCCGCCGGCGACAGCAGGAACGCCGCCGTGCGGCCGTACTCCTCCGGGGTGCCGTAGCGCCGCAGCGGGATGCGGGACTCGTTCGCCGCGCGGGCCGCGTCCGTGTCGCCGGAGAGGGCGTCCAGCTGGCGCACCCGGTCCGTGTCGATCCGGCCCGGCAGCACGCCGACCACCCGGATGCCGCGCGGGCCCAGGTCGCCCGCGAGGGACTTCGCGAAGCCGGCGAGGCCAGGGCGCAGCCCGTTGGAGATCGTCAGGCCCGGGATCGGCTCGTGGACCGAGCCCGACAGGACGAAGCCGATGACCCCGCCCTCGGTCAGCGCCTCCGCCGCCGCCCTGGCCATCCGTACCGCGCCGAGGAAGACGCTGTCGAAGGCCGCCGCCCACTGCTCGTCGGTGTTGTCCGCGGCGAAGCCCGGCGCCGGCCCGCCCACGCTCACGAGGATGCCGTCGAAGCGCCCGAAGCGGGCCCGCGCCTCCGCGATCAGCCGGGCGGGCGCACCGGGGTCCGCGTTGTCGGCGGCGAGACCCGCCGCGTCCGGGCCGAGCTCCGCGACCGCCTCGGCGACCGTCTTCTCCTCGCGCCCGGTGACCAGCACCTTCGCGCCCTCGGCGAGCAGCGCCTCGGCCGAGGCACGGCCGAGCCCCCGGGTCCCGCCGGTCACCACGTACACACGGTCCTTCAGTCCAAGATCCATGCGCCTATCCTGCCGCGTCCTCCGCGCCCAGCGCGAGAGCGGTCCCCACCAGACCGATGTGGCTGAACGCCTGCGGGAAGTTGCCCAGCTGCCGCCGCGCCACCGGGTCGTACTCCTCCGCGAGCAGCCCGACGTCGTTGCAGAGCGCCAGGAGGCGTTCGAAGAGCTCCCGCGCCTCGTCCTCCCGTCCGGTCATCCGCAGCGCGTCCGCCATCCAGAAGGAGCAGACGAGAAACGTTCCCTCTCCACCGGGCAGGCCGTCGACCGAGCCCCCTTCGGTGCTGTAGCGGCGGACGAAGCCGCCGTGCGTCAACTCCTCCCGTACCGCGTCCACCGTCCCCACCACCCGGGGATCGTCCGGCGGCAGGAACCCGACCCGGGGGATCAGCAGCGTCGCCGCGTCCAGCTCCCGTGAGCCGTAGGACTGGGTGAAGGTGTTGCGCTCGGGGTCGTACCCCTTGTCGCACACCTCCGCGTGGATCTCGTCCCGCATCAACCGCCAGCGCGCCGGATCACCGCGCAGCGAGGGGTCGGCCTCCAGCGTGCGCACCGCCCGGTCGGCGGCCACCCAGGCCATCACCTTGGAGTGCACGAAGTGGCGGCGCGCCCCGCGCACCTCCCACAGCCCCTCGTCCGGTGCCCGCCAGGTCGACTCCAGGAAGCCGAGGAGGCTCAGCTGCAGGTTCCAGGCGTGCGCGCCCGGCGGGATCCCGGCCTCCCGCGCCATGTGGAGCGAGTCCATGACCTCGCCGTACACATCGAGCTGGAACTGCTCGACCGCCGCGTTCCCGATCCGTACCGGCGCCGATTCCCCGTAGCCGCGCAGCCAGGGCAGCTCCATCTCGGGCAGCCGCCGCTCGCCGCCGGGCCCGTACATGATCTGCAGATCGGCCGGGTCGCCCGCGACCGCCCGCAGCAGCCAGTCGCGCCAGGCCGCCGCCTCGTCGACGTAGCCGGCCGAGAGCAGCGCGCCGAGGGTGAGGGTGGAGTCGCGGAGCCAGCAGGAGCGGTAGTCCCAGTTCCGTACGCCGCCCAGCTCCTCCGGGAGCGAGGTGGTGGGCGCGGCGACGATGCCGCCGGTCGGTGCGTAGGTGAGCGCCTTGAGCGTGATCAGCGAGCGCAGCACCGCCTCGCGGTACGGGCCCTGGTACGCGCAGCGCGCCGCCCAGTCCCGCCAGTCCGTCAGGCACTCGTCGAGCGCGCCGAACGGGTCGATCAGCTCCGGGCGCGGCTGGTGCGAGGGGTGCCAGGTGAGCACGAAGGCGACCTTCTGGCCCGCGTCGACGGTGAACGACGAGCAGGTCGAGAACTGCTGCCCCCAGGTCTTCACCGGCGGCTCGCTGCGCAGCCAGACCGAGTCGGGCCCGGCGACGGCCACCCGGTGGCCGTCGCTGCGCCGCACCCACGGCACGATCGAGCCGTAGTCGAAGCGCAGCCGCAGCACCCCGCTCATCTCGACGCTGCCGCTGACGCCCTCCACGATCCGCATGACATCGGGCCACTCGTCGCGCTGCGGCATGAAGTCGACGACCTTGACGGTGCCGGTGCGGGTCTCCCAGTACGTCTCCAGGACCAGCGAGTCACCGGCGTAGCCCCGCGTGGTGCAGGTCGTGGCCCCCTTGGGGGCGATCCGCCAGTGGCCGTTCTCCTCGTCGCCGAGGAGCGCGGCGAAGCAGGCGGCCGAGTCGAAGCGCGGCAGACACAGCCAGTCGATCGACCCGTCGCGTCCGACGAGCGCCGCGGTCTGGAGATCGCCGATGAGGGCGTAGTCGTCGATGCTTTGCGTCACGCTCTGGCGTGTTCCCGCGCGGGACGACGGTCAATCAGAGGGACGCTGTGGCCTACGCCGCTGCCGGCTCGGGTTCGGGAGTTCCCGCGCCGCCGTCCGTACGGGCCGCGGCCTCCTGGTCGCGCTTCTCGCGGCGCACCAGGATCACCCAGCCGACGGGGACACCGGCCGTGAAGAGCCACCACTGAACGGCGTACGCCATGTGCGCGCCGATCGAGTCGTGGTCGGGCTCGGGGACCAGCTCGGGGGAGCCGCCGGGCGACCCGGGCGCGGTCTGCTCGACGTAACCGCCGAGCACGGTGAGGCCGGTCAGCTCCGCCTGCTGGGCGCTGTTGATCAGCATCACCTGACGGTCCGGCAGCCCGCGCAGGTCCTTGATGCCGCTGGCGCCGGTCGTCTCGTCCGCCTTGAGTCGGCCGGTCACGGTCACGGCGCCCTTGGGGGCCGGCGGGACCGCGGGGTACGCCTTCTGGTCCGGTGCGGCGGGGACCCAGCCGCGGTTGACCACGACGGCCCGGCCGTCCTTCAGGACCAGCGGGGTGAGGACCATGTAGCCCTGCTGGTCGTCGGCGTTCGTGCGCCGCCGGACGACGACCTCGTGCGCGGTGTCGAAGGTGCCGGTGGCCGTGACCGTACGCCAGTAGTCGGAGCGCGGGACGGTGTGGCCGGGGGAGGTCAGCTTCTCGACGGGGAGGGGCGCCGCCTTGAGGTTGTCCGCGATCAGGGCGTTCTGGGCCACCCGGCGTTCGTGCCGGTGGAACTGCCAGAAGCCCAGCTCGATCATCGTCGGGACGAGGACGAGGGCGACGAGGGTGAGGATCACCCACTGCCGGGACAACAGGAAGCGGTACACCCCATGACCGTACAACTGTGGTCATGAGGTGCACGCACGGGGGTTGTGGTCAGACCCTGTCGACGATGCCCACCTTTCCCTCCGCGCGGGCGCAGTGGGCGCCGCAGTACCAGTTCCCCTCCACCTCGACGCCCTGCCCGATGATCGAGACCCGGCAGTGCTCACAGATGGGCGCCATGCGGTGAATGGCGCAGGAGAAGCAGTCGAAGACGTGCACCGCGCCTTGCGCGTGCACCTCGAAGGACATGCCGTAGTCGTTTCCGCAGACCTCGCAACGTGCCATGCGCCACAGGGTGCGGTCCGCGGCGGACGAGCCGCGGGCGGCACGCCCGGCGCGTCACCCGTCTGCAGGGGCCACGTCGCGCAGCAGTTGGGTGAAGGCGGCCTCGTCGACGATCGGGGTGGAGAAGGACTTCGCCTTGACCGTCTTGGATGTGGCGGCGTCCGGATCGTTCGTCACCAGCAGGCTCGTCAGCCGGGAGACGCTGGTGGCGACGTGGAGCCCCGCCTCGACCGCGCGGTCCTCGAGCAGCTCGCGGTCGATGGAGGTGTCGCCCGAGAAAGCCACCCGCATGCCCTGCTTGAGCGGTTTGTCCGCTTCGTAGCGTCCGGGGTTCGGGTACGGGCACGGCGGCCGCTTCCGCGCGGGACGCCAGCCGTTCGTGGCGTACGAGGCCTGGTGGCCGATCCGGGCCGGGGCGGGCGTGGACACCCACTCGGTCAGCGGCCGGCACTCCAGGAGCGGGAGCCGTACGTTCCGCTCCGCCGCCGCGTGCAGGCTCGGCCGGAACGCCTCGGCCAGTACCCGCGCGTCGTCAAGCGCGTTGTGCGCCCGCTGCTGGACGACACCGAAGTGCGCGGCCAGGGACTCCAGCTTGTGGTTGGGCAGCGGGAGCGACAGCTCCTTGGCGAGGGCGATGGTGCAGAGCCGCTGCCGCACGGGCGCGGTGCGGTCGGCCCGTGCGTACTCGCGGGAGATCATCGACCAGTCGAAGAGCGCGTTGTGCGCCACCAGGACCCGGCCGTCGAGCCGCGCGGAGAACTCGGCGGCGATCTCGGGGAAGAGCGGCGCGCCCTCCAGCAGGTCACGGGTCAGCCCGTGGATCCAGACGGGACCGGGGTCGCGCTCCGGGTTGACCAGCGTGTACCAGTGGTCCTCGACGTTCCCCTGGGCGTCCAGGCGGTAGACGGCAGCCGACACTATCCGGTCGTCGCGGGCGAGTCCGGTGGTCTCCACGTCGACGACCGCGTACCCCTGGGGGTAGGCGGTCGGCCACGCTGTTGCTGTCGTCTGGTCGTCGAGCATGGTCACTGAGAATACGGGCCCCTACTGACACCTCGGTGCCCCGGTGCCCCTCCCACCCCCGGGAACCGGCCATCAGGTTGACGCCCGCGGCCCCTGGTCCGCCGGATCCCCGACCGCCCGTCCCGCGCCCAACAGACCCTCCACCAGGGCCCGTACGGAGGCGGTGAAGAGTCGCTCCGTGTCGATCGGGCGGGCCAGGGCGCGGGAGAGGGCGGGGTCGTCCGTGTCGGTCGTCTCCGCCTCCCAGAGCTCCTCCTCGGCGGGGGACTGGACCGGGGCCCGCTCGCGGTTGCGCTCCACCAGGACGTAGCCGACGACCTGGAACTGCACCGCCCTGACCACCTCCGCAGCCCGCGCGCCGCGCAGTCCCGCCGCGTGCACCTCGTGCGCGAGCGTGCGCTGGGCGGGCAGGAACATCCGTTCCGTCAGGCCGCGTTCGTGGACCATCGCCACCAGGTGCGGCCGGTCCCGCAGCTCGCGGCGGAGCGCCCGGGCCACCGAGACGATCCGGTCGGCGGGGGTGCGGCCGCGCGCGCCGATCGTGGAGAGGTCGGCGACCGTCCGCTCGACGAGCGCGTCGAGGAGCGACTCGCGGTTGCCGACGTGCCAGTAGATCGAGGTCACCGCCGTGCCCAGCTCGGCCGCGAGCTTGCGCATGGTGAGGGCGTCCGGGCCGTGCTGCTTCACGAGCGCCGCGGCGGCCGTCAGGACCTCCTCGCGGGTGAGTGCGCTGCGTGCCATCGGTTCCCCCGTTCTGCTCCGTGCACGGCTCTTTACCCTTCATCGCCGCCGGTGTAACTGTGTTACAGGCCGACGGTCCCTGAAGGGTGGTACGTCATGGCACGAGTACGGTACGGGGCGCGCACCGACGCCGAGATCACGGCGGCCCGCGCCAAGAGCAGCAACCTTCCCGACATCTGGTCCACCGGCGTGGTCGCCGTCTGGGAGACCGATCCGGACGTGGTCGCGGCGGTCCTGCCGCCACCGCTGAAACCCACCGAGCGGCCCCTCGTCCGGGCCAACATCAGCCAGGTCGACCTGCCCGGCTACCCGCTGGGCGCGGGCTCGGTGGCCGTGGCCGCCGCCCACGGCGACCAGGAGGGCTGGTACCCGCTCGTCATGCCGATGACCCTGGAGCGGGCCCTCATCGGCGGCCGCGAGGTCTTCGGCGAGCCGAAGAAGCTCGGCCAGGTCGTCGTCGAACGCGACGGACTCGTCGTCCGCGCCGCCCTCGGCCGGCACGGCATCGACTTCGTCGAGGTGCGCGGCGCGGTCTCCGGGCCGCTCCCGCTGCCCGAACCCACCGAGAAGACCGACTTCTACTTCAAGTTCCTGCCGGGGGTGGACGGCACGGGCTTCGACGCCGACCCCGTCCTCGTCCACTGCCTCCGGAACGAGAAGGTCCGCAAGCTGGAGCGGATCACCGGCGACATCGTCCTGCGCGAGTCCATGTACGACCCCGTCGCCGACCTCCCCGTACGCAGGATCGTCGAGATCACCATCGGCGAGAAGACCACCGACCAGAAGGGCCGGGTCGCGGAACGGGTGAGCGCCCAGGCCCTCCTGCCGTACATCCACCAGCGCTACGACGACCCGCAGCAGATCCTCGACGGCCCGCCGGAAGGGAGCGTGTGATGGAGCTGCGTCAGGGGCAGGTCGCGGTCGTCACCGGCGCGGCGAGCGGCATCGGGCTCGCGATGGCCCGCCGCTTCGCCGCCGAGGGGCTCGCCGTCGTCCTCGGCGACGTGGAGGAGGCCGCGCTCGCCAAGGCGGCCGAGGAGCTGATCGAGGGCGGGGCCCAGGTCCTCGCCCGTACCGTCGACGTCAGCGACGCGGAGTCCGTACGGGCCCTCGCGGACGCGGCCTTCGACGCCTTCGGCGCCGTGCACGTCCTCTGCAACAACGCGGGCGTCGGCTCGGGCGCCGAGGGCCGGATGTGGGAGCACGAGCCCAACGACTGGAAATGGGCCTTCTCCGTCAACGTCTGGGGCGTCTTCCACGGCATCCAGGCCTTCGTCCCCCGCATGATCGCCGGCGGCGAACCCGGACACGTCGTCAACACCTCCTCGGGCGACGGCGGGATCGCCCCGCTCCCCACCGCCTCCGTCTACGCCGTCACCAAGGCGGCCGTCGTCACCATGACCGAGTCGCTGTACGCGCACCTGAAGGCCGAGCACGCGCGCGTGGGGGCGTCCGTGCTCTTCCCCGGCCCGCACATGCTGCGCACAGGGCTGTGGGAGTCGCACCGCAACCGGCCCGAGCGGTACGCCAAGGAGCGGCCGCGCAAGACCCCGTACCGCAGCCTCGACCAGTGGGAGGCGGCCATGAAGGACGCCGGGCACGAGGTCGCCTTCACGCCCGTCGAGGAGGTCGCGGAGCACGTCGTCGACGGCATCCGCGCCGACCGGTTCTGGATGCTGCCGGCGAGCGAGCACAGCGACAAGCAGATCAGGGCGCGTTCGCGGTCGATGCTCGACCGCGCCGACCCGTCGTACCTGGAGAGCTTCATTCTCGACTGAGGGGGTCCGTCATGGCCGATCCGAACGACCCGTACCTGATCATCTCCTCCGACTGCCACGCCGGTCTGCCCACCGAGCGCTACCGGCCCTATCTCGACCCCCGGTTCCACCGCGACTTCGACGAGTTCCTCGCCGGGCGCGAGGCCCGCCGCGAGGCCATGACCCGGCTCGGGGTCCGCAACGAGGACTTCGCCACCAAGTGGTTCAGCGACAACGAGGAAGGGCTGCGGGGCGGCTGGGACGCCGCCCAGCGGCTCAAGGAGCTCGACGGCGACGGGGTCGCGGCCGAGGTGGTCTTCCCCGACGCGGACGCCGTCGACAGCCAGACCGCCGCGCCGTTCGGGGTCGGCCTCGGGCTCTCCGGCGACCAGGACCCGGAGCTCGGCATGGCGGGCGCGCAGGCGCACAACCGCTGGCTCGCCGAGTTCGTCGGACAGAACCCCGAGCGGCACTGCGGGGTGGCGCTGCTGCCGATCACGGCCGAGCCCGCGAAGGTCGTCGCCGAGATCCACCGGGCCAAGGAGTCCGGGCTCGGGGCGCTGATGATCCCCTCCATGTGGGTGGACAAGGAGCCGTACCACGACCGGCGTTACGACCCGATCTGGGCCGCGGCCGCCGAGACGGGGATGCCGCTCGTCACCCACTCGGGCGCGGCTCCGCGCGAGGAGTACGGCGACCACCTCGGCATCTACGTCAGCGAGGTGACCTGGTGGCCGGCCAGGCCGCTGTGGTTCCTGCTCTGGTCAGGAGTCTTCGAGCGGCACCCGGGGCTGAGGTTCGGCGTCGCCGAGTCCGGCTGCTGGTGGCTGCCGAACCTGCTCTGGTTCATGGACCGGCTCTACCTCGGCGCCCACGGCGGCAAGAAGCTGTCCCCCTTCGCGGAGCTGAAGCGCCCGCCGAGCGAGTACCTGGACCGCCAGGTCTTCGTCTGCGCCACCAACACCAAGCGGCGCGAGCTGGCGCAGCGGTACGAGATCGGCGTGGACAACATCCTCTGGGGCTCGGACTTCCCGCATCCGGAGGGGACCTGGCCCAACACGCGCGCGTGGCTGCGGAACACCTTCCACGACATCCCGGTGGCGGAGACGCGGCGGATGCTGGGCCTGGCGGCGGCGGAGGTCTTCGGCTTCGACGTCGAGGCGCTGGCCCCGCTCGCCCGCCGCATCGGCCCGACGCCGGCCGACCTCGGCCAGTCGCCCGACCAGGCGGCCGTGGAGGCGTCCTGGGCCCGCTCGCGCGAGGTCGGCAGGCACTGGCTGACGGACCACGACTTCCCGACCCTGGGGGTGAGCTGATGGACCGCTACACGGTGATCTCGGCCGACTGCCACGCGGGCGCCGACCTGCTCGACTACAAGCCGTACCTGGAGAAGAAGCACCACGACGACTTCGACGCCTGGGCGGCCGGCTACGTCAACCCGTACGAGGACCTGCTCGCCGACACCGCCGACCGCAACTGGAACTCCGGGCGCCGGCTGCGCGAGCTCGAGGCGGACGGCATCGTCGCGGAGGTCGTCTTCCCCAACACGATCCCGCCGTTCTTCCCTTCGGCATCCCTCATGGCCCCCGCGCCGACGCGCGAGGAGTTCGAACAGCGCTGGGCGGGGCTGCGCGCGCACAACCGGTGGCTGGCCGAGTTCTGCGCGGACGCGCCGGGCCGCCGCGCGGGCGTCGCGCAGATCCTCCTCAACGACGTCGACGAGGCCGTACGGGAGATCCGCCGCACCAAGGAGGCCGGCCTCACCGGCGGCATCCTCCTGCCGGGCGCCCCGCCGGGCAGCGGGATCCCGGAGCTGTACTCGCAGACGTACGACCCGATCTGGGGGGTCTGCGCGGAGCTGGACGTCCCGGTCAACCACCACGGCGGCTCCGCCTCGCCGCCGCTCGGCGACGAACCGGCGGCGCGCGCGGTGTTCATGGTGGAGACGACCTGGTTCTCGCACCGGGCGCTCTGGCACCTCGTGTTCGGCGGCGCCTTCCGCCGCCACCCGGAGCTGAAGCTCGTCCTGACCGAACAGGGCTCGGGCTGGATCCCGGGAGTCGTCGAGATGCTGGACTACTACCACGCGCGGCTGGTCGCGGCGGCCTCGCGGGCGGCCACGGCGGAGTCCAAGTTCGGGGCGGGCCTCGCGGAGTCCATGGGCAAGGGACCCAGCGAGGTCTGGCGCGACAACTGCTTCGTCGGCGCGAGCTTCATGCGCCCGCACGAGGTGCCGCTGCGCGACCGGATCGGCCTCGACAAGATCATGTGGGGCAGCGACTACCCGCACGACGAGGGCACGACACCGTACTCCCGCGAAGGCCTCCGCATCGCCTACGCGGGGCTGCCGAGGGAGGAGGTCGCGGCGATGGCCGGCGGCAACGCGGCCCGCGTCTACGGCTTCGACCTGCCGTTCCTGGACTCCCTTGCGGCCGTGCACGGCCCGACCGTCGAGGAGATCGCCGAGCCCCTGAAGGAGGTCCCCGCGGCCGCCACCAGCCCGGCCTTCGCCCCGGGCGGGTCGGTCCGTGTCTGGTGACGCCCCGGGTGAGACCCTCCCGAGGTGACTGAAGCCCCGACCCACGACGAGGCTCACGGCGGCGGCCTGGGCACCCGTCTCAACTGGCTCCGGGCCGCCGTGCTCGGAGCCAACGACGGGATCGTCTCCACCGCGGGGCTCGTCGTGGGCGTGGCCGGCGCGACGGAGTCGCAGGCCGCGCTCCTGACCGCCGGCCTTGCGGGCCTGCTCGCAGGCTCGATGTCGATGGCGGCGGGGGAGTACGTCTCGGTCTCCACCCAACGGGACTCGGAGAAGGCGGCCCTGGCCCAGGAGCAGCGGGAACTCCGCGACGACCCGGAGGCCGAACTCGCCGAGCTGACGGACCTCCTGGCGGCCCGCGGCCTCTCCTCGGACGTGGCCCGCGAGGCCGCCGAACAACTCACCGCCCGCGACGCCTTGCGGGCCCACGCGCGCGTGGAGCTCGGCATCGACCCCGACGCGCTCACCAACCCCTGGCACGCGGCGGCCGCCAGCTTCCTCGCCTTCACGGCGGGCGCCCTGCTCCCCCTCCTCGCGATCGTCCTCCCCCCGCCCTCGACCCGCCTCTGGATCACGGTCCTCTCGGTCCTGGCCGCCCTCACCCTCACCGGCTGGTCCAGCGCCCGCCTCGGCGCTTCCCCACCCACCCGGGCGATCCTCCGCACGGTGGGCGGCGGAGCCCTGGCGATGGCGGTGACGTACGGGGCGGGGTCGCTGCTGGGGGCGGCGGGGGTCTAGGGCATGTCCGGCGGATCATGGCCGGACAGGCCCTAGGGGGCTGCCCGGCGGCCCAGGCCCTGATCCGCCGGAGACAGCCCCTAGGGGCTCAGGTGTACGTGACGCCGTGCCGCACCTCGACGCGGAGGCCCTCCCGCTCGGTCAGCGGAGCGGTGTCGACCGCCCCGGAGTGGGAGATCCGCAGCAGTTCCAGACCGGGCAGCTCACGCAGTGCCTCGATCCCCCGGACGCCCGGACAGCGGCCGATGAACAGCTCGACCAGCTCACGGTGGGCGACCACCTCGGCCAGGTCCAGCCCGTCCACGTCCAGGATCTGCAGCGTCCGCAGGGACGACCGGAGCCGGGTCTGCGCCAGCTGCCGCCACTGCTCGGCACCGGACACGCTGAGCCAGGAGAGTTCCGGCCACTCCTCGATGCCGTCGAGCCGCAGCGTGGAGGCGCCCTGGAAGAGGCCGAGCCCGGTGAGCGCGGGACCGAAGGGGAGGTCGCCGACGGCCCGTTCGGCGGGCTGGTGGTCGAACGTGAGGTGCCGCAGTCGGGGGAGGTCCACCAGCGGCGCCAACGGCGTGCCCTCGGCCGGCCGGTACACGTGGAGGGAGTCCAGCGGCAGCCCGCCGAGTGAGCTGAGGTCGGCCACCGAGCGGCACCGGTTGATCGTCAGAATGCGAAGGTCGGGCAGACGGCGCAGCGGGGAGAAGTCGGTGACCGAGTCGTTGTTGCTCAGATTCAGAAAGGTCAGCGCGGTCTGCCGCAGGATCTCCTCGGGAAGGCCGCGGTCCCCGACGAGCGTCACCTCACGGAGGTGCGGCAGCTGGGCCAATGCCCGCAGCTGCGCGTCGGTGCGGAGGTGGACCATGCCGTTCGCCGCCGCCGGATGGGCGAGCACGGTCTCCGCGTACTCCACGGCCTCGAACGACGGCCAGGCCATCCCCAGCTCGTAGCGGACCCCGATCCGGGTGTCCGCGTGGAACCGTGAGATCACCCCCAGCGCGGCGTCGCCCCCGACGGCCGCCGCCGTGCGCACGACCGCCTCCGCCTCCCGGTCCGAGAGTTCCTGCGGGCCCGGCAGCAGCGGGAGGACCAGCTCGCCGACCTTCGCAAGCCGTTCGGCGTCGTCGAACGTACGGGGTGGCACGAGCTCGCGCGTCCGGTCCTCCACCTCCGTCCGTACCGCCGGGTCGAGTTCCGGAGCCTGTTCCAGACACGCCGCGGCGAGGAGCACCAGCCGGTGCCGCAGCTTCGGCGCCCGGTCGGCGCGCCGCAGCAGCTGCTTCAGCAGCCGGGCGCGCTCCTCCACGCGCGCGTGGCCCACCGCCATCTGGACGACGTCGTCCCACGTGTCGTCGTGCGCGTGCTTCACCAGGACACCGAGGTCCCGGGCCTCGACCGCCGCCTTGGCGCCCAGGTGGTCCAGGAAGGTGCGGTGGACGAAGTCCACCGTGCCGGGGGTCGGTTCGCGCAGCAGGCCGCTGCGGATCAGCAGGTGCGTGAAGACCTGCGGGGCCGCCCCCCGTACCTGCGGCATCGCCGTCAGCCACTCCGTGACCAGCTCTTCGGCCTCCGTGCGATCGGCCTGTACCTGGCCGTTGCGGATCAGCCAGTACGCGAGCCGCTGCAGCAGCGCCGTCTGCTCCTCGCGCGTCAGCTCGACGCCCTCGACCCCGCAGATCTCGCGCTCGGTGTCCCGCCGCACGAGCAGCATGTCGAGCGCCGCGTCGTACAACTCCTTCCGCGCCCTGGGCAGTTGGGTTCGTCGGTCCCGGTTCAGCGCGCACAGCAGCGCGCACATCAAGGGATTGGTGGCGAGCCTGCTCAGGTCCCGGCGCGTGGTCACCGCGTGGCGGAGGGACCGTTCGTAGCCGTCGAGCAGCTCGTCGGAGGGGTCCTCGCTCCGCGCCGCTTCGTGCCAGTGCCTGATGAAGGAGCGGATCGACTCCCGGTCCATCGGCAACAGCGAGTGAGCCGTGAAGTCATGGCGGGCCAGCCACTCCTCCGGCACGGCCGAAGGCCGCGTCGTCACCACGTACCGGGCGGCCGGGAAGGCCGCGATCAGGTTCTTCAGCCAGGTCTCGGTCCGCTGCCGAAGACGGACCGGGACCTCGTCCACGCCGTCGACCAGCACCAGCGCCCGGCCGCTCGCGAGCAGGGCCTCCGTCCAGCCCGCGGGGGGACGCAGGGGAACCCCGGACGCGGGCAGGAAGTCCTCGGGCATCGGCAGCGAGTCCGCCGAGGTGAAGGCGCGCAGCCGGAGGACGAACGGCACGCACCGGTTCCAGTCGGCGAGGTCCTGGGGGAAGGACCGGCGGGCCGCGTTGAGGGCCAGCCACTGGACGAGGGTGCTCTTCCCGGACCCGGCGGGCCCGCGCAGCAGCAGACGGTCCGCGGTCGCGAGGGCCTGCTCGGCCGAGACCGTCGCCCGCCCCGCTCGGGGCAGGCCGAGGACGACGTCGGGCCGGTCCCCGCTCACCGCCAGACTGATGTACGCCGTGTCCAACGGCCACTCCCGCGCCGACCGCCCCAACGTCAGCCCGAACAGTTCGAGCCGCCCGTGCGTCTGCGCCACGTACGTCGCGTACCGCTCCTCGAAGGCGAGCGCTTCCGCCTCCGGGCGGGGGAGGGCCGAGGTCAGGCTCTCCACCGCGTCCCGGGTCCGTCCCGCCACGCGCGCGTGCTCCACCGCCGCCCGCCCCGCGAACGACGGCTCGGCCGTCAGCTGCTCCACGAGGTGGGCGCAGCAGAGCCCGAGCAGGTCGTCGTACAGCTCGAGCGTCCGCCCGCCCAGGCCCGCGTCCGGCGCGCGCAGCTCGCCGCGCAGCCGCTCCGGGTTGAGGTCCACCGCGAAGAGCCGGTCCGCGTCCACCGGCCCCGCCGCCGCGAGGGTGTCCCGTACGCCGTCGACCGCCGCGAGTCGTTCGTGCTCCGGCAGGGTCGCGTACGGGCCCGAGGCGAGCCGCGCGCCCAGGACCTTCGCCAGGCGGTCGGGCTTCGCCGGACGGGGGAGCGGGCGGACCGGGGAGTCGACGAGCCCGGCGCCCTTGCGTGGTACCACCACCGACCTCACGACCGCGCCCAGCACCGTTCCTGCCAGCCGCGCGAGCGCAACTTCCAGTCCCTGCAACGGAGTTCCTCCCCCAGTGGCCGCCGTTCATCCGATCGTACGCCGACCGCTCTTGTCGGAAGGTGCCAAAGCTTGCTGACAAGTCGTCTCGCATACTTGTTGGTAACAGCGTCTAGCCGCACCCCGACCCGCGCCTCTACCGTCGTCGACATGCCGAACCTGCCCGATGTCGTGCTCTGGTCCATACCGGCGTTCGTCCTGCTCACCGTCCTGGAGATGGTCAGCTACCGACTCCACCCCGACGAGGACGCCGCCGGATACGAGACCAAGGACGCCGCCACCAGCCTCGGCATGGGGATCGGCAGTCTCGCCTTCGACTTCCTCTGGAAGATCCCGATCGTCGCGATCTACACCGCGGTCTACGAGCTCACCCCGCTCCGCGTCCCCGTCCTGTGGTGGACGATCCCGCTGATGCTGCTCGCCCAGGACTTCTTCTACTACTGGCAGCACCGCGGACACCACGTCATCCGCGTCCTGTGGGCCTGCCACGTCGTGCACCACAGCAGCCGCAAGTTCAACCTCACCACCGCGCTGCGCCAGCCCTGGACCAGCCTCACGTCCTGGCCGTTCTACCTGCCGATGATCGCCCTCGGCGTGCACCCGGCCGCCGTCGCCTTCTGCTACTCGATCAACCTCGTGTACCAGTTCTGGATCCACACCGAGCGCATCGACAAGCTGCCCCGCCCCTTCGAGTACGTCCTCAACACCCCCTCCCACCACCGCGTCCACCACGCCTCCCAGGGCGGCTACCTGGACCGGAACTTCGGCGGGATCCTGATCGTCTGGGACCGGATGTTCGGCTCCTGGGTGGGCGAGACGGCCAAGCCCGTCTTCGGGCTCACCAAGAACATCGAGACGTACAACCCGCTGCGCGTCGCCACCCACGAGTACGCCGCCATCGCCCGCGACGTCCGGGCCGCGACCAGCTGGCGCGAGCGCGCCGGACGGGTCTTCCGGGGGCCGGGATGGCAGCCGGGGCCGCAGCCGCCGCAGAGCGCAGGACCCGCCGCCGACAAAGGCACCGGCCCCGCCGCGGCGGAGCCCGCCGCGTGAGCGCCCGCACCCCCGCCGCCGCGACGAGCACGCTCTCCCGCGCCCTCCTCGCCGCCTTCGCGCTCGCCGTCGCCGTCGACCTGGTCTCCCTCCTCGCCGACGCCGACCTCGGGCACCGGATCGCCAAGCCGCTGCTGATGCCGCTGCTCGCCGCGTACGCCGCCACCCGCGGCGCCCCCAAGCTCCTGATCGCCGCGCTGTTCTTCGGCTGGGGCGGCGACGTCTTCCTGCTCCTCGACGCCGACTGGGCCTTCCTCGTCGGCATGGGCTCCTTCGCCGCGGGGCACGTCTGCTACCTCGCGCTGTTCGGGCGACGGCGTACGTCCGTACCCCTCGGGATCGCCTACACCGCCGCCCTCCTCGGCACCGTCGCGCTCCTGTGGCCCGACCTCCCCGCCGACCTGCGGATCCCCGTCGCCGGCTACTCCCTCCTCCTCACCGCGATGGCCTACCGCGCGAGCTCCCTCGGGCTCGTCGCCGGCGTCGGCGGCGCGCTCTTCCTGCTCTCCGACACCCTCATCGCGACGGGCGTCGCGCAGTGGCCCCAGCTGCCGGCCCCCGACTTCTGGGTCATGTCGACCTACATCGCCGCCCAGTACCTGCTGACGACGGGCGTGCTCACACAGGCGTACGGTGAACGGAGTACCGCCGCCTGACAGCAAGGAACGTCCCCCATGCGCGCCACCACCATCCACGCCCCCTTCGACATGCGCGTGGAGGACGTGCCCGACGCCGTCGTCAAGGACTCCACCGACGTCGTCGTCCGGGTGCTCCGGGCCTGCATCTGCGGCAGCGACCTGTGGGCCTACCGGGGCGAGTCGGCCCGGCAGCCCGGCCAGCGCATCGGGCACGAGTTCCTGGGGATCGTCGAGGAGGCCGGCGCGGACGTCTCCGGCTTCGCCGCCGGTGACCTCGTCGTCGCCCCGTTCGTCTGGTCCGACGGCACCTGCGACTACTGCGCCGAAGGCCTCCAGACCTCCTGCCCGCGCGGCGGCTTCTGGGGCTCCGTCGGCTCCGACGGCGGCCAGGGCGAGGCCGTCCGCGTCCCCTTCGCCGACGGCACCCTCGTCAAGCTGCCCGCAGAGGCCGCCTCCGACGACCACCTCCTGACCGCGCTCCTCGCCCTCTCCGACGTCATGGGCACCGGCCACCACGCCGCCCTCGGCGCGGGCGTCGCCAAGGGCTCCACCGTCGCGGTCGTCGGCGACGGCGCCGTGGGCCTCTGCGGCGTCCTCGCCGCCAAGCGGCTCGGCGCCGAGCGGATCATCGCGCTCGGCCGCCACACCGTCCGTACCGACATCGCCCGCACCTTCGGCGCCACCGACGTCGTCGCCGAACGCGGCGAGGCAGCCGAGGCCGCCGTCCGCGAACTCACCGGCGGCCAGGGCGCCCACGCCGTCATCGAGGCCGTCGGCACCGAGCAGTCGATGCGCACGGCCGTCGCCATCGCCCGCGACGGCGGCTCCATCGGCTACGTCGGCGTCCCGCACGGCAGCGGTACGGGACTCGACCTCTCCGTCATGTTCGACCGGAACATCGCCCTGCGCGGCGGCGTCGCCCCCGTCCGGGCGTACATCCCCGAACTGCTCCCGGACATCCTGGACGGCACCATCGACCCGTCCCCGGTCTTCGACCTCACCGTGGGGCTCGACGGCGTCCCCGGCGGCTACAAGGCGATGGACGAGCGCACCGCCCTCAAGGTCCTCGTCAAGCCCTGAGCCACTCGGGAGCGTCGGCGCCCGCGACGCCCGGCGGGCGCGACCAGCCCGTCGGGCCGCCCTCGTACGAGACGGGCGACAGCGCGTGCCGCAGCAGGCCCAGCGGGCCGGACGTCTCCGTGAGGTGGCGCTCCGGCTCGTACCGGGGCAGGGCGTGCGTCAGCCAGTGGCCCGTCCGCGCGAGCGCCAGGCGTACGAGACGGGTGCCGCCCTCCCGGTCCTGCTCGGTCAGGGAGCGCAGCACCGCCGCCGCCAGCAGATAGCCCGTGCCGTGGTCCAGGGCCTGCGCGGGCAGCGCGCCCGGCTCGTCCGGCGAGCCCTCGGTCACCGCGATCCCGGTCGCCGCCTGCACCAGACTGTCGAAGCCGCGCCGCTCGCCCCACGGCCCGTGGTCGCCCCAGGCCGAGATCCGGGCGATCACCAGGCCGGGGCGATGGAGGTCGAAGCGGTCCAGGGCGCCGGGGCGGTAGCCGGTGACCAGGACGTCGGCCGCGCCGAGCAGCTCCTCGAACGTCCGCCGGTCCGAGGGGCTCTCCAGGTCGAGCGCGGCCGTCCGCTTGCCGACATTCGTGTCCGCGTGCTGGTCGGGGAGCTCCGGGTTGTCCGGCGGGTCGATCCGCAGCACGTCCGCGCCGAGCAGCGCGAGCGTCCGCGTCGCGACAGGACCGGCGAGGACCCGGGTCAGGTCAAGGACCCGCAGCGGCCCCGAGCGCCGCCCGGGCGCCGCGTCGTCGAGCCGCTCCCGCGCCACCAGCGGCAGCGCCGCCACCGCCCTGCCCTGCTCGTGCGCCGCCCACTCCTCAGGCGTCCGCAGGGCGACGGCCAGGCCTCCCGCCCCGTACACCGCCGTCTCGACCTCGACCGCCTTCCGCTCGGCGATCGCCGCCGCCACGGCCTCGACGGCCTCCCCGGACGCGTCCCGGAGGCCGAGCGCGGAAAGCAGCGCCGCCCGGTGGTGCGGATAGTTGGCGTGGGTACGGACCCAGCCGTCCGAGGCCCGCCAGAAGCGGGACAGCGGGGCGAAGGAGACCGGTGCCCGGCCGTCGACCCGGAGGTGACGCTCGCTCACGAAGGCCGTGGCGACCGCCCCGTCGTCCACCCTGACCCGCTCCGGCAGCCCGCCCCGCTCCACCGCCGCGAGCCCCGCGACCGCGACCGTCGCCCGCGCCAGGTCCATCACCGGCAGCCGGGCCGGCAGCAGCCCCGAAGGACCGCCGCAGGCCACCCGGTCGACCAGGGCGGGATCGCCGCCCAGGGCCGACCACAACAACTCCGTACCCGTACGCACCGTGTTGCCCATCAGCTTGTCCATCCGCGCATGATGGCACTCCGTGCCACGCGAAGGGGCCCCGGCGTGGCACGCACCACACCAGGGCCCCTCGATGAACCGATCGGTGCTGCCTACCGGCGCTTGACCGCGTCGAGCGCGTCCACGAGACCGGCCCCGTAGAAGCCGTTCTTGTTCTTGCCGCCCTCGCAGACCGCGTCGACGGTGCCGTCACCGTTGATGTCGTACGGGTTCGTGCAGGCGCGGTCGTCGGCCTGCGCGTACAGCATCGCCTTGAGCGCGGCCGGGCTCGCCTTCGGGTGCGTCGACTTCAGCAGCGCGAGCACACCGGCGGCGTGCGGCGAGGCCATCGACGTACCGGCCTTGTAGTTGAAGCCGCCGTTGACCGTGGTCGACAGGATCCGGCCGTTGACCGCCGGGGCGTCCGGGGTCTGGTACTCGGTGCGGTCGCCGCCGGGCGCCGCGATGTCGATGACGCCGTCACCGTAGTTGGAGTACGAGGCCTTCAGGTCCTTGGCGCCCGTCGCGGAGACCGTGACCACGCCCGGCAGCATCGCCGGGTAGTCCAGGCACTCCTTCGGGTCGATGACCCGGGTCACCGGCGTGGTGTCGTTCGGGCTGGTGACGTCCGTGAGCTCGTCCGCCGCCAGGTCCATGGCGGAGTTGCCGGCCGCCGCCACGTTGACCGTGCCCTTGCGCTCCGCGTAGCGGGTCGCACGGGTGACGGCCTCGATCAGCGCCTTCTGGTCGGCGTCGTTCTTGCACGCGAACAGCCACGGGTCCGTGTAGTAGCTGTTGTTGGTGATGTCGACACCGTGCTCGGCCGCCCACACGAAGCCGCAGACGACGGCCTCGGTGTAGAAGAAGCCGTCGGTCGTGGACACCTTGATGCCCGAGACCTTCACGCCCGGCGCGACACCGGTGATGCCGGTGCCGTTCTTGGCGGCGGCGATGGTGCCGGCGACGTGCGTGCCGTGGTCGCTCTCGCCCGCCTGCGGACGCCACGAGCCGGGGGTGGTGTCCGGCTTGCCCGTGACGCAGTTGGCGGAGGCGCGGGCGTCGAAGTTCGGCGCCAGGTCCGGGTGGGTGTCGTCGACACCCGTGTCGATGACGCCGACCGTGACCTTGCTGCTGCCGAGGGTCCTCGTGTGGGCCTTGTCCGCCTTGATGGCGGGCAGGTCCCACTGCAGCGGCTCCAGCGCGTCCTGGTCGTCCGTGGCACGGGCCGCCGCGGACGTGGCCTCGGCGGCGGTGAGCGCCTGACCGCCCTCGCCCACGGAGGTGTCCTTCTGGACGGACAGCGGGGCGGTGCGCGTCGAACCGGCCGACACCACACCCCGGGCCTTGCGGATCGTCTTCGCGAAGTCCGGGTTCTGCGAGTGGACGACTATCACGCCTATCTGGTCATAGGACATGACCACCGTGCCACCGGCCGCGGCTATCGCCTTCTTCACCGAGGCGGCCGTCCAGCGGCCCCCGTCGACGTTGACGACGTACGACAGCTTGGGGCCGCTCGTCGAGACGGCGGTCGTCGCGGCGGCGTCGCTGAGCTCCGCGGCGGACGCGCCCGCCGGAAGGAAGCCGAGCGAGGCCGTGAGCGCGAGACCGGCAGGCAGAGCGAGTACTCGGCCGCGCCTCGATCCCAGATGAGCCATGGGTTCTCCACATCATCCGTATGTACTGCCCGTACGCCGTTTGCGTAGGGGCAGGTGCATGACGAGTGAAGTTATCGCTGATCATCCCGCGTCATCAATGAGTTGGGAGGGATTGGTGTGGATCCAGAGGAATATCCAGGAAGGAAAACCACTCCCGGTGAACCGCTTCGCCGTGCGCTCCGTGCCGTTGTGCAGGGGAGGAGCTCCGGTCGGAGCTCCGCACCCCACCCCCAGTGAGGCCCCTTTGTCCATGCCCACCGCACCCGCGCCCCAAGGAGATTCCGTGGTCACCGAAGCGCCGCCGCCCCCGGACGGCACCGAGGCCGCCGCCGGCCCCGTCCAGCCCACGACCGAGGCCTTCGTCGAGGTGCAGGAAAGTGCGGAATTCGGCGAACTGCGCCGTACGTACCGATCCTTCGCCTTCCCCCTGACGGTCGCCTTCATCGCCTGGTACCTGCTGTACGTGCTGCTCTCCAACTACGCGGGCGGCTTCATGGGCACCAAGCTCTTCGGCAACATCAACGTGGCGCTCGTCCTCGGCCTCGGCCAGTTCGCCACCACCTTCCTCATCGCCTGGCTCTACTCCCGCCACGCGGCCGACCGCCTCGACCCGAAGGCCGAGGCCATCAAGTCCCGTATGGAGGCCGACGCGTGAACAGCTCCACCCTCCTCCTCGCGGCGGACAGCGCGACCAGCGAGCACCGGCCGCTGATCATCACCCTCTTCGGGGCCTTCGTCGTCGCCACGCTCGTCATCACCGTCTGGGCCGGCCGCCAGACCAAGAGCGCCGCCGACTTCTATGCCGGCGGCCGCCAGTTCACCGGCTTCCAGAACGGCCTCGCGATCTCCGGCGACTACATGTCCGCCGCGTCCTTCCTCGGCATCGCCGGCGCCATCGCGCTCTTCGGCTACGACGGCTTCCTCTACTCGATCGGCTTCCTGGTCGCCTGGCTGGTCGCCCTGCTCCTGGTCGCCGAGCCGCTGCGCAACTCCGGCCGGTTCACCATGGGCGACGTCCTCGCCTACCGGATGCGCCAGCGCCCGGTCCGTACCGCCGCGGGCACCTCCACGATCGTCGTCTCGATCTTCTACCTGCTCGCGCAGATGGCCGGCGCGGGCGTCCTCGTCTCGCTGCTCCTCGGCATCACCAGCGACGGCGGCAAGGTCGCCATCGTCGCCCTGGTCGGCATCCTGATGATCGTGTACGTCACCATCGGCGGCATGAAGGGCACCACCTGGGTGCAGATGGTCAAGGCCGTGCTGCTCATCGCGGGCACGCTCCTGATCACCTTCCTCATCCTGCTGAAGTTCAACTTCAACCTCTCCGACCTGCTCGGCGCGGCCGCCACCAACAGCGGCAAGGGCCAGGCCTTCCTGGAGCCCGGCCTCAAGTACGGGGCCACCGGCATCTCGAAGCTGGACTTCCTCTCGCTCGGCATCGCGCTCGTCCTCGGCACGGCCGGCCTGCCGCACATCCTGATCCGCTTCTACACGGTGCCGACCGCCAAGGCCGCCCGTAAGTCGGTCAACTGGGCCATCGGCATCATCGGCGCCTTCTACCTGATGACGATCGTCCTGGGCTTCGGCGCCGCCGCCCTGCTGAAGAACAGCGACATCATCGCCTCGAACAAGGCGGGCAACACCGCCGCGCCGCTCGCGGCCCTGGAGATCGGCGGCGGCCCCGACTCCACCGGCGGCGCGATCCTGCTCGCCGTGATCTCCGCCGTCGCCTTCGCCACCATCCTCGCGGTGGTCGCCGGACTGACCCTGGCCTCGTCGTCCTCCTTCGCGCACGACATCTACGCCAACGTCATCCGGCGCGGCAAGGCCACCGAGAAGGAGGAGGTCCGCGCCGCCCGCTGGGCCACCGTCCTCATCGGCGTCGTCTCGATCGCCCTCGGCGCGCTCGCCCGCGACCTCAACGTCGCCGGCCTGGTCGCCCTCGCCTTCGCCGTCGCCGCATCGGCCAACCTGCCGACGATCCTCTACAGCCTGTTCTGGAAGCGGTTCACCACGCAGGGCGCGCTCTGGTCGATCTACGGCGGTCTGATCTCCTCGGTCGTCCTGGTGCTCTTCTCGCCGGTCGTCTCCGGCAAGCCCACCTCGATGTTCAAGACCGTGGACTTCTACTGGTTCCCGCTGGAGAACCCGGGCATCGTCTCGATCCCGCTGGGCTTCCTGCTCGGCTGGCTCGGCTCGCTCCTCTCCAAGGAGAAGGCGGACAAGGGCAAGTACGCGGAGCTGGAGGTCAAGTCCCTCACCGGTGTCGGAGCGCACTGATCCGTCACCCTCCGTTCACCTGGCGTGACCACGCCCCGGCCGCGTCGTAGAGTCCTACGACGCGGCCGACGCGGTCCTCGTTCCAATCGGCCCCTGCTTCTTGTCGGTGGTCTCGCGTAGGCTCGCTGTATAAATCACCGAACGACAGGGAGGGGGCCCACAGTGCTCATCGACACCTACGGCCGTGTGGCCACTGACCTGCGCGTCTCTCTCACCGACCGGTGCAATCTGCGGTGCACGTACTGCATGCCCGAGGAAGGTCTGCAGTGGCTGGCCAAGCCCGATCTGCTGACCGACGACGAAATCGTCCGGCTGGTACGGATCGCGGTCACCGACCTCGGTGTCACGGAGGTCCGATTCACCGGCGGTGAGCCGCTGCTCCGCCCCGGTCTGGTCGGCATCGTCGAGCGCTGCGCGGCTCTGGAGCCCCGCCCCCGGATGTCCCTCACCACGAACGGCATCGGACTCAAGCGCACGGCCGCCGCCCTGAAGGCCGCCGGCCTCGACAGGGTCAACGTCTCGCTGGACACCCTGCGGCCGGACGTCTTCAAGACCCTGACCCGCCGCGACCGCCATCACGACGTGCTCGACGGCATGGCCGCCGCCCGTGACGCCGGGCTCACCCCGGTCAAGGTCAACGCGGTCCTGATGCCCGGGCTCAACGACGACGAGGCCCCCGACCTGCTGGCCTGGGCCGTGGAGAACGGCTACGAACTGCGGTTCATCGAGCAGATGCCGTTGGACGCCCAGCACGGCTGGAAGCGCGACGGCATGATCACCGCCGGGGACATCCTGGAGTCCCTGCGTACCCGCTTCACCCTGACGCCCGAGGGCTCGGACGAGCGCGGCTCGGCCCCCGCCGAGCGCTGGGTCGTGGACGGCGGACCGCACACCGTGGGCGTCATCGCCTCCGTCACCCGCCCGTTCTGCCGGGCCTGCGACCGGACCCGGCTGACCGCCGACGGTCAGGTGCGCACGTGTCTTTTCGCCACCGAGGAGACCGACCTGCGGGCCGCGCTGCGCTCGGACGCGCCGGACGAAGAGATCGCCCGGATCTGGAAGCTGGCGATGTGGGGCAAGAAGGCGGGCTCGGGCCTGGACGACCCGAGCTTCCTGCAGCCGGAGCGCCCGATGTCGGCGATCGGCGGCTGACTCCCACCCGGTCCGGCTGACTCCCACCCGGTCCGGCTGACTCCCACCCGGTCCGGCCGAGCCCCCACTCGGTCAGGCCGAGTCCCACTCCTTCAGCGGGACCACGTCCTTGAGGAAGCCCCGCACGCCCAGGAACTGGGAGAGGTGCTCGCGGTGCTCCTCGCAGGCGAGCCAGGTCTTGCGGCGCTCGGGCGTGTGCAGCTTGGGGTTGTTCCAGGCCAGCACCCACACGGCATCGGCGCGGCAGCCCTTGGCGGAGCAGATCGGCGTCTCGATCGGGGTCTGGTCACTCACCGGATTGATCACCTGATCATTGTCCAGCAAGGGCGATGCCGAGCAGCCACGGGGGGAGCTGCCCGGCATCGGTCCGTCGCTCCGACGGGGGATGCGGAGCGCGTAGGAAGTATGTCACGGGGGATGGGGTGTGGTGCACCGGAACTTCATGATTGATCTGAGCTTTTCCTGAGCTTTTAGGTCGCCGCGATGATCAACTCTGACCGCGTGAACGTTCCGCACGAGGTTCCGCAGGGACGTCCCCCGCGGGGAGCTCGGGCCGGGTCGGCCCGGGTACGAACGTCGACGGCAGGGACGGCGGCCGCTCCCGTCCCGCGTTGGCGATGACCACGGCGACATAGGGGAGCAGCGCACCCAGCACCAGAGCCACGATGGACACGTGGCGTTCGACGTTCCACAGGACGACCGCGGCGATGACCGACAACGTCCGCACCGTCATCGAGATCACGTACCGCCGCTCCCGGCCGCGCACGTCCTCGGCGAGGCCCTGTCGGGCCCCGGTGATTCGGAAGACCTCGGGTCCGCCATGCTTCCGCATCACATTCCACCACCAGCGTCGACGCCGGACTCTCCCCGGTCCGGACCTGTCTCCACGGTACGCCTGACGTCCGAGGCGGAGGAGGCCGGGTCACGTATGGATCCGTCCGACATGCGTCGTATGGCGGATGGGTCGAGACTGGGCCCACATGCGCAGATTGCGCCGCATGAGGAGGCGAGCATGAGTTGGTTGTGGGCAATCATCGTGGGCTTTGTGCTCGGTCTGATCGCCAAGGCGATCATTCCGGGGAAGCAGCAGATCCCGCTGTGGCTGACGACCGTTTTCGGCATTCTCGGCAGCATTCTCGGCAATGCCGCCGCGGGCTGGATCGGTGTCGAGGACACCAAGGGCATCGACTGGACCCGCCACCTGCTCCAACTCGTCGGCGCGGTCGTCGTGGTGGGCCTGGGCGACATGCTCTGGACCGCGATCCGCGGCAACAAGCAACGAGCCTGACGACGGCGTAGCGCCCGGCCCGGACAAGCGCAGAGGCCGGACAGCACGGAGGCCGGTACGCGCGTCACGCCCGTACCGGCCTCCGCCGTGTCGTCACACCGGCTCCGGGGGCGTCAGCCCTCCGCGCCGGCCACGAGCTCGATCGCCGCCAGGTTCTTCTTGCCCCGGCGCAGCACCAGCCACCGGCCGTGCAGCAGCTCGTCCGCCGCCACCTCGGCGTCCTCGGCGGTCACCTTCACGTTGTTCACGTAGGCCCCGCCCTCCTTCACCGTCCGGCGCGCGCCCGACTTGCTCGGCGCAAGACCGACCTCGGTGAACAGGTCCACGACCTGCCCGAGCTCGGTCACGCGAGCGTGCGGCAGCTCGGAGAGGGCCGCCGCGAGGGTGGCCTCGTCCAGCTCGGCCAGGTCGCCCTGCCCGAAGAGCGCCTTCGAGGCGTTGATGACGGCCGCGCACTGATCGGCGCCGTGCACCAGCGTCGTCAGCTCCTCGGCAAGCGCCCGCTGCGCGGTCCGCGCCTGCGGCCGCTCGGCGGTGAGCTGCTCCAGCTCCTCCAGCTCCTCGCGGGACTTGAAGGACAGGATCCGCATGTACGTGGAGATGTCCCGGTCGTCCACGTTCAGCCAGAACTGGTAGAACGCGTACGGCGTCGTCATCTCCGCGTCGAGCCAGACGGCCCCGCCCTCGGTCTTGCCGAACTTGGTGCCGTCCGCCTTGACCATCAGCGGCGTCGCGAGCGCGTGGGCCTGCGCCCCCGGCTCCAGCTTGTGGATCAGGTCGAGCCCCGCCACCAGGTTGCCCCACTGGTCGGAGCCGCCCTGCTGCAGCGTGCAGCCGTACCGCCGGTACAGCTCGAGGAAGTCCATGCCCTGCAGCAGCTGGTAGCTGAACTCGGTGTAGCTGATGCCCTGCTCGGACTCCAGGCGCCGGGCCACGGAGTCCTTGGTCAGCATCTTGTTGACCCGGAAGTGCTTGCCGATGTCCCGCAGGAACTCGATCGCGGACATGCCCGCGGTCCAGTCCAGGTTGTTCACCATGACCGCCGCGTTCTCCCCCTCGAAGGAGAGGAAGGGCTCGATCTGGCTCCGCAGCCGGTTCACCCAGTTCGCGACCGTCTCGGGGTCGTTGAGGGTGCGCTCGGCCGTCGGGCGCGGGTCGCCGATCTGACCGGTGGCCCCGCCGACCAGCGCCAGCGGCCGGTGACCGGCCTGCTGGAGCCGGCGGACGGTGAGCACCTGGACCAGGTGACCGACGTGGAGACTGGCCGCGGTCGGGTCGAAACCGCAATAGAACGTGACAGGACCGTCCGCGAGAGCCTTGCGCAGTGCGTCCTCGTCGGTGGACTGGGCGAACAGCCCGCGCCACTTGAGCTCGTCGACGATGTCCGTCACGATTCTCGGTCTCCTTGGTTGATGGTTGTCACGCCGTGACTCAGTCTATGGGGGTCAGACACCCTTGCTGACCGAGCTCATGTTGAAGTCCGGCACCCGCATCGCCGGCATCGCCGCCCTGGTGAACCAGTCGCTCCACTCACGCGGCAGCGTCTTCTCTGTCCGGCCCGCCTCCGAGGCCCGCGACAGCAGGTCCACCGGCGACTCGTTGAACCGGAAGTTGTTCACCTCGCCCACCACCTCGCCGTTCTCCACGAGGTAGACACCGTCCCGGGTCAGACCGGTCAGGAGCAGCGTCGCCGGGTCGACCTCGCGGATGTACCAGAGGCAGGTGAGCAGCAGCCCGCGCTCGGTGGCGGCGACCATGTCCTCCAGGGACTGCTCACCGCCGCCCTCCAGGATCAGGTTCCCCGCGCCGGGCGCCACGGGCAGGCGCGTGAGCCCCGCCGTGTGCCGGGTGGTGATGAGGTGCTCCAGCCTGCCCTCCCGTACCCAGTCGGTCCGGGCGAGCGGCAGACCGTTGTCGAAGACGGAGGAGTCGTCGCCCGAGGCGTGCGCGATCACGAACGGCGCCGATTCGAGCCCCGGCTCGTTCGGGTCGCTGCGCAGCGTCAGCGGCAGCGGGGAGAGCGTCTCGCCCAGGCGCGTCCCGCCGCCCGGCTTCGAGAAGACCGTCCGGCCCTCCACCGCGTCCCGCGCCGCCGAGGACCACAGCTGGTAGATCAGCAGATCGGCCACCGCGGTCGGCGGCAGCAGCGTCTCGTACCGCCCGGCCGGCAGCTCGATCCTGCGCTCCGCCCAGCCGAGCCGCTTCGCCAGGTCGGCGTCGAGCGCCGCCGGGTCGACGTCCTTGAAGTCCCGCGTGGAGCGCCCGGCCCACGCGGACCGCGAGCGGTCCGGGGACTTGGCGTTGAGCTCCAGCGTGCCGTTGGGCTGGTCGTGCCGGAGCCGCAGCCCCGTCGACGTACCGAGGTAGGTCGAGGTCAGCTCGTGGTGGGCGAAGCCGTACAGCTCGCGGCCGCCCGCCCGGGCGCGGGCGAAGGCCTCGCCGAGCGCGGGCGCGAAGTCGGTGAAGACTGCGGAGCCGGTCTCGGCCGGCGCGTCGGTGAAGTCCGGGGAGGCGTCCACGCCTTCGATCAGCGGCTGCGCGTCCTCGGCGGGCCCTGCGGCCCGGGCGGCGGCCTCCGCGGCGCGCACCAGGGGCTCCAGGTCATCGGCGGTCACCGCCGAGCGGGACACGACCCCCGACGCGGTGCCCTGGGCGCCGTCGACGGTGGCGACGACGGTGAGCGTACGGCCCCGGGTGACCCCGTTCGTCGTGAGCGCGTTGCCCGCCCAGCGCAGGTTCGCGGAGGACTCCTCGTCCGCGATGACGACACAGCCGTCCGCCCGGGACAGTTCGAGCGCCCGCTCGACGATTTCGTACGGCTTGGTGGAACGGGAGCTCATCGACCGGCCTCCTGCGTGGTGTTCAAGATGTTGACGCCCCGGAACAGGGCGGACGGGCAGCCGTGGGAGACCGCGGCGACCTGGCCCGGCTGGGCCTTGCCGCAGTTGAACGCGCCGCCGAGGACGTACGTCTGCGGGCCGCCGACCTTCTCCATCGAGCCCCAGAAGTCGGTCGTCGTCGCCTGGTACGCGACGTCCCGCAGCTGCCCGGCCAGCCGGCCGTTCTCGATGCGGAAGAAGCGCTGCCCGGTGAACTGGAAGTTGTAGCGCTGCATGTCGATCGACCACGAGCGGTCGCCGACCACGTAGATCCCGCGCTCCACGCCGCCGATCAGATCCTCCGTGGAGAGGCCGCCCGGGTCGGGCTGGAGCGAGACGTTCGCCATCCGCTGCACCGGGACGTGCCCGGGGGAGTCGGCGAACGCGCAGCCGTTCGACCGGCCGAGGCCCGTCAGCTTCGCGATCCGCCGGTCCAGCTGGTAGCCGACGAGCGTGCCGTCCTTCACCAGGTCCCAGCTCTGCGCCTCGACGCCCTCGTCGTCGTACCCGATCGTGGCGAGGCCGTGCTCGGCGGTGCGGTCCCCCGTCACGTTCATGATCGACGAGCCGTACGCCAGCTTCCCCAGCTGGTCGAAGGTGGCGAACGAGGTCCCCGCGTACGCCGCCTCGTAGCCCAGCGCCCGGTCCAGCTCCGTGGCGTGGCCGATCGACTCGTGGATCGTCAGCCAGAGGTTCGACGGGTCGACCACCAGGTCGTACGTCCCCGCCTCCACGCTCGGCGCCCGCATCTTCTCCGCGAGCAGCCCCGGGATCGTCTCCAGCTCCGCGTCCCAGTCCCAGCCGGTGCCGGACAGGTACTCCCAGCCCCGCCCGACCGGCGGCGCGATGGTCCGCATCGAGTCGAACTCGCCCGTCGTCCCGTCCACGGCGACCGCGGTGAGCTGCGGGTGCAGCCTGACCCGCTGCTGGGTGGTGACCGTGCCCACCGTGTCCGCGTAGAACTTGTTCTCCTGGACGGTCATCAGCGTGGCGTCCACGTGCGCCACGCCGTCCGCCCGCAGCAGCCGGTCGCTCCAGTCGGCGAGCAGCGCGCTCTTCTCGGCGTCCGGGACGTCGAAGGGGTTGATCTCGTACGAGGAGACCCAGGTCCGCTCCGGGTGCACCGGCTCCTCTGCCAGCTCCACCCTCTCGTCGGAGCCGGCCGCGGCGATCACCTTGGCCGACAACTTGGCCATGGCGACGGCCTGCGAGGCGACCCGCGCCGCCCCGTCCATGGTCAGATCCACCCCGGAGGCGAACCCCCACGCCCCGCCGTGCACCACCCGCACCGCGTAGCCGAGGTCCGTGGTGTCCGAGGAACCCGAAGGCTTGGCGTCCCGCAGCCGCCACGAGGCGCTGCGCACCCGCTCGAGCCGGAAGTCCGCGTGGTCGGAGCCGAGGGCACGCGCGCGTGCGAGCGCGGCGTCGGCCAACGCCCGCAGCGGCAGCGCCGTGAAGGCCGCGTCGATGGAATGGGTCCCAGATGGCACAGCTGTCTCCTGTCGTATGAGACCGGTCGCCCCCGATCATGTCGCGCTTCGGGCCGCCACGCCCAGAGCTTTATGTAGGGACCCGACAGTGACATTCGTACGCCACTGTCAGGGGGCGATCCCTCGTCACCGAGGCCGGACCGATAGGTTTTCGGTATCCAGACCGCCAGAAAGATCGAAAGGGTGATCCGTTGAGCCGCTCGGTTCTCGTCACCGGAGGCAACCGGGGCATCGGCCTCGCCATCGCCCGCGCGTTCGCCGAGGCCGGCGACAAGGTCGCGATCACATACCGGTCCGGTGAGCCGCCGACCGGCTTCCTCGCCGTCAGGTGCGACATCACCGACGGCGAGCAGGTGGAGCAGGCGTACAAGGAGATCGAGGAGAAGCACGGTCCGGTGGAGGTCCTGGTGGCGAACGCCGGGGTCACCAAGGACCAGCTCCTGATGCGCATGAGCGAGGACGACTTCACCACCGTCCTCGACACCAACCTGACCGGCACCTTCCGGGTCGTCAAGCGCGCCAACCGCGGCATGCTGCGGGCCAAGAAGGGCCGCGTCGTCCTGATCTCCTCGGTGGTCGGCCTCCTCGGCTCCGCCGGGCAGGCGAACTACGCCGCGTCGAAGGCCGGCCTGGTCGGCTTCGCCCGCTCCCTGGCCCGTGAGCTCGGCTCGCGCAACATCACGTTCAATGTCGTCGCCCCCGGTTTCGTCGACACCGACATGACCGCGGTTCTGACCGAGGAGCAGCGCGCGGGCATCGTGTCCCAGGTGCCGCTGGGCCGCTACGCGCAGCCCGAGGAGATCGCCGCCGCGGTGAAGTTCCTCGCCTCGGACGACGCCTCGTACATCACTGGAGCCGTCATCCCGGTTGACGGCGGATTGGGCATGGGTCACTGACCATGAGCGGAATTCTCGAGGGCAAGCGCATCCTGATCACGGGTGTGCTGATGGAGTCCTCCATCGCCTTCCACACCGCGAAGCTGGCCCAGGAGCAGGGCGCGGAGATCATCCTCACCGCCTGGCCGCGGCCCACGCTGACCGAGCGCATCGCCAAGAAGCTGCCCGAGCCCGACAAGGTCAAGGTCCTGGAGCTCGACGTCTCCAACGACGAGCACCTCGCGCGTCTCGAGGGTCAGGTCCGCGAGCAGCTCGGTGACCGTCTCGACGGCATCGTCCACTCGATCGGTTTCGCCCCGCAGGACGCGCTCGGCGGCAACTTCCTCAACACGCCGTTCGAGTCCGTCGCCACCGCCATGCACGTCTCGGCCTTCTCGCTGAAGTCCCTGACGATGGCGCTGCTGCCGCTGATGAACGAGGGCGGTTCGGTCGTCGGCCTCACCTTCGACGCGCAGTTCGCCTGGCCGCAGTACGACTGGATGGGCCCGGCCAAGGCCGCCCTGGAAGCCACCAACCGCTACATGGCGCGCGACCTCGGCAAGCAGAACATCCGCTGCAACCTGATCTCGGCGGGCCCGATCGGTTCGATGGCCGCGAAGTCGATCCCCGGCTTCTCCGAGCTGGCCGCGGTCTGGGACAGCCGTTCCCCGCTGGAGTGGAACCTCGCCGACCCGGAGCCGGCGGGCAAGGGCGTCGTCGCCCTGCTCTCCGACTGGTTCCCGAAGACCACGGGCGAGATCGTGCACGTCGACGGCGGTCTGCACGCGATCGGCGCCTGAGCACTCACCCGTACGGCGGTACGAAAGGCCGGGTCGCCCCTCTCAGGGGGCGCCCGGCCTTCGTCGTACCGCGGGACCCGCGCCCGAGTCGAAAACTCCGGCCACCCGCCCCAAACTGGGTCAGAGCGTGACATCCGGCTACTGATGGGGAGGAGGTACGGGCATGCGCGTGCCGCACCGCAGGGCCGCCGCTCTCGCCTCGGCCGCCGCACTCCTCGCCGGGCTCGCCGTCGCCGCCGAGGTCCGTGCCGCCCCCGCCCCGACGGAGGACGTCCCGGCGCCGGTGGCCCAGGAGGCCGAGGACTTCGGGGCCTCCTGCCGGACGGTCGTCGAGGGCTCCCGCGTCACCGCGCACTGCCAGAACCCGTACCCGACCACCGACCGCGTCCGGCTGCACGTCGAGTGCGAACGCTGGTGGGACGTGGACACCGACAGCGCGCCCGTCGACGTCGGCCCGACCGCCTACGCCCGGCTCACCGGCCGCTGTTGGAAGGAGGTCCGGTCGGCCTGGCTCACGCACCAACCGGTCGAGCGGCCCCCGTCACCGGCCCCAGGTCCCTGACGCACATGAACGGATAGCCCGCCGCCTCCGCCTCCGCCGTCTCCGCGTCCCCGGCCCTGATCGCCTCCACCAGGCGCGCGTGGTCCATGTGGTGCTCGGGCCGCAGCTCCTGGCCCACGTCGTCGCGCAGCCACTGCCGCAGGACGTGGCCGAGGTCGGCGTAGAGCTCGGTCAGCACCTCGTTGTGCGAGGCGACCACCACGGCGTGGTGGAAGGCGCCGTCCGCCATCACGAACCGCTCGGCGTCGCCCGAGGTCCAGGCCTCCTCGCGGCCCGCGAGCAGGGCGTCCAGCTGCTTCAGGTCGCGGTCGGTGCGCCGGTGCGCCGCGAGCCGCGCCGCCGAGGACTCCAGCGTGGAGCGCAGCTCCGCGATGTGCCGGGGGTCGGAGTCGGCGAACCGGCGGTGCATGACCCCGGCCAGCTCGCTCGTCGCGACCACGTACGTTCCCGAACCCTGCCGGATGTCGAGCAGCCCGTTGTGCGCGAGCGCCCGCACCGCCTCGCGGACGGTGTTGCGGGCCACACCCAGCTGCTCGACCAGCTCCGGTTCGGTCGGGATCCGGGACCCGACCGGCCATTCACCGGAGGTGATCTGATTCCGCAGCTCGGTGATCACCTGATCGGAGAGCCCGGAACGCCGGGGAGAGCCGAGCGCCATGGAGCACCTTCCATTCGTTCCCGATTGGTTCCGGATTGGACAACCAATCATCCCATGATTCTATGATGGCGTCATGCCTGACGAGCCGAAGACCCTCACGACCGCCGTACCACCGGCCCGTACGCCCGCCCCCAGCACGGCCACCACCGCGGATTCTCCCGCACAGGACCGGCCCGCCCTCTGGGTGACCCGGCTCGTCGTCATCGGCATCGTCCTCGCCGCCATCAACCTCCGCCCCGCCATCACCAGCCTCGGCGCCCTCCTCGAAGAGGTCCGCGACGGGCTCCACATGAGCGGCAGCGTCGCCGGCGTCCTCACCTCCGTCCCCCCGCTCTGCTTCGCGATCTTCGGCATCACCGCACCCCGCCTCGCCCGCCGCTTCGGCCCTGCCGCCGTCGTCTGCGCCGGCATGGCAGCGATCTTCGCGGGCCTCGCGGTCCGCCCCTTCGCCTCCGGCACCGTCGGCTTCCTCGCCGCCAGCGCCCTCGCCCTCATGGGCATCGCCGTCAGCAACGTCCTGATGCCCGTCATCGTCAAGCGGTACTTCCCCGACCGCGTCGGCACCATGACCGGGCTCTACTCGATGGCGCTCGCCCTCGGCACCTCCCTGGCCGCCGCCGCGACCGTGCCCATGACCGAGGCGCTGGGCGGCAGTTGGCGCACCGGGCTCGGCGTCTGGGCGGTCCTCGCCGCCCTCGCGGTCCTGCCCTGGATCCCGCTCGTACGCGACCGGGCGACGTCGGCGAGGACCGCCCGGGCCGCGGAGACCACGGGCACGGGGACCACGGGCCAGGGGACCACGGACCCGGGCTCCGGGAGCGCGGCGGGGAGCGCCTCCGCGAGCGCCCCGCTCCGGATCACCCGCAGCCGCACCGCGTGGGCCCTCGGCGCCTTCTTCGGCCTCCAGGCCACCGGCGCGTACATCACCATGGGCTGGATGCCGCAGATCTTCCGCGACGCCGGAGTCCCCGCCGGCACGGCCGGTGTGCTGCTCGCCGTCACGATGGTCATGGGCGTCCCGCTCGCCTTCGTCATCCCCGGCCTCGCGACCCGCCTCAAGACCCAGGGCCCGATCGTCGTCGCCCTGGGCCTGTGCGGCCTCGTCGGCTACAGCGGCCTCTACTTCGCCCCGGCGGCGGGAGCCTGGGGCTGGGCGCTGCTCCTCGGCGTCTCCAACTGCGCCTTCCCGCTGGCGCTCACCATGATCGGGCTGCGCTCCCGCACCGGCGCCGGTGTCGTCCGGCTCTCCGCCTTCGCGCAGAGCGTCGGCTACCTCATCTCCATCCCAGGACCACTCCTGGTCGGCGTCCTGTACCAGCACAGCGGCGGCTGGGGCCTGCCCATCGCGCTGATGGCCGGACTGATGATCCCGCAGATGATCATCGGCACCCTCGCCGGACGGGCCCGGACCGTCGAAGACGAATGCTGAGATGCGAGACTGTCCCCATGCCAGTGCTCGACCCGAACCCCCAGAACGGCCAGAAGAAGCTCCTGCTCGTGCTCGGCGCGATGCTCGGAATCTCGGTCGTGATCGCCGTCATCGCCACCATCGCCTCACCGTGAGCCCGACCCCTTCACCCTGACCCGGCACGCGTGGTGGGGTTAACCCCTCCATCCCCTAGGGGGTGAGTGTCAGGGTGAAGTAGGTGGATCACCGGATGGGCCGGGCGCCTGCCGCTCCGTAGCGTGGAGACATCGCCGCAGTCACCCGCTGCGGACGTCGTCCCGACCCACGGAGGCGGCCATGTCGGCCCGCACGCACACCCGGACCCCGTCCCCGTCCTTCGGCGGCGTCGACACCCGGCTGCCCTGGTGGGCGCTCGTCCTGCCCGTCGCCGCGTTCGTCGCACTCTTCCTGCTCATAGCGGGACCGGACGGCGCCCCGGCCACCGCCGGCGACCCCACGGTCGGCCGTCTCCTGGAGCAGATCCAGCAGACGCTGCCCCACTGACCCCACCCGCCCGCGGCCGACCCAACACCCTGCGCCCGGCAGCCCGTTTCATGGGAAGCTGGAGCCCATGAGCGTCGCAGCGACTTCCGGGGGGACACCCCCCGGCCCCCTGGAACCCCGCAAGATCGTGCTGCTCCGGCATGCCAAGGCCGACTGGCCCCAGGTCTCCGACCACGAGCGACCGCTCGCCGAGCGCGGCCGCACGGACGCCCCCGTGGCCGGCCGCAAGCTCGCCGACACCGGGATCGCCTTCGACCTGGCCCTCTGCTCGACCGCGGCCAGGACCCGCGAGACCTGGAAGCTGGCCGTGCACGAGCTGCCGCACCGCCCCAGGACCGTGTACGAGGAGCGGCTGTACGACGCCTCGCTCGGCGAGCTGATCGCCCTGATCAACGAGGTCCCCGACGAGGTGCGGTCCGTCGTCGTCATCGGCCACAACCCCGGCATGCACGCGCTCTCCGACGCCCTCGCGGGCTCGGCCGAGGGCGACGCGCTGGCCCGGATGAACCGGGGCGGCTTCCCGACCGCGGCCTTCTCCGTCCTCTCCTTCGACGGCTCCTGGAAGTCCGTGGAGCACGGCGTGGGCACCCTCGTCGACTACTGGGCACCGCACAGCTGATCCTTCGATCGGCTGAACCTTCGCGGACGGCACAAGGCCCGGTCACCCCTCGGCGACCGGGCCTTCCGTCCTCTGCGCGGAGGCGGCACTCAGTGCAGCAGGTCCTCGTCGCCGTCCGCCGCCTCGACCTCTTCGCGGGTGATCCCCAGGAGGTACAGGACGGTGTCGAGGAACGGGACGTTCACCGCCGTGTGGGCGGCCTGCCGCACCACCGGCTTGGCGTTGAAGGCCACCCCGAGCCCGGCCGTGTTCAGCATGTCCAGGTCGTTCGCGCCGTCACCGATCGCCACCGTCTGGGAGAGCGGCACGCCCGCCTCCGCCGCGAACCGGCGCAGCAGCCGCGCCTTGCCCGCCCGGTCCACGATCTCGCCGGTGACCCGCCCGGTCAGCTTCCCGTCCACGACCTCCAGGGTGTTGGCCGAGGCGAAGTCGAGCCCAAGACGTTCCTTGAGATCGTCCGTGACCTGGGTGAAGCCGCCCGAGACCACACCGACCTGGTAGCCGAGCCGCTTGAGCGTACGGATCAGGGTGCGGGCGCCGGGCGTCATCCGCACCTCGGCCCGGACCTTGTCCACCACCGAGGCGTCGAGCCCGGCCAGCAGCTCCACCCGCGCGTGCAACGACTGCTCGAAGTCCAGCTCGCCGCGCATCGCGGCCGCGGTGACCTCGGCGACCTTGTCCTCGCAGCCCGCGTGCGCCGCGAAGAGCTCGATCACCTCGTCCTGGATGAGCGTGGAGTCCACGTCCATGACGACAAGGCGCTGGGCGCGCCGGTGCAGCCCGGCGGAGACCACGGCCACGTCCACCCCGATGCCGTGCGCCTGGGTGGCGAGCGCCGTCCGCAGCGCCTCGGTCTCGCATCCCGAGACGGCGAACTCGACCGCCGTCACCGGGTACTTCGCCAGCCGGAAGATACGGTCGATGTTGCCGCCGTTCTCGGCGATCCTGGCCGTTATGGCGGCGGTCTGCTCGGCGGTCAGCGGGTGCCCGAGCACGGTGACGTGCGAGCGGCCGACGCCGCGCGGACGATTGTCACCGGTGCCGGAGATGATCTCGGCCTGGAGCTTCAACGACTCCGCCCAGCTGTGGACGGTCGCCCGAAGCTCCCCCTGGGAGGCGACGGTCGGCTCGGTGACGAGCGCGCACAGGACGAGTCGGCCGCGGGAGACGACCTGCTCGATGTCCACGACGTCGACGGAGTAGGCGGCGAGGGTGTCGAAGAGTCCGGCGGTGATCCCGGGACGGTCCTTCCCGAAGATCTTGACGAGAAGAGTGGGAACGTCTGAGGTCTGCGATGCGCTCATGGTGCTTCCACCGTATCGGGCACGGCGTGCCACCAGTCACCCCGTCCCGCGTGGCGGACACCCGGCCGGTCGCACTCCTGCCACCGTAGCTCCGGCGGACCGCGGCCGAGGAGGCCACGGGGTGGCCGCGGGGTGGCCGCGAGGCCTCGGCGGGGGTAGGCCCGCACCCCTCTGCGGGGTCTTCACACCGCCCGACTTTCGGAGTACGGGCCCGGCCTGAAATAGTTCCCCCCGATGTTCGCCATCCCTAGACCCCCGTCGACGGGGGTACATCGGGGGACAAATAGTGGGGCATGGAGTGCCAGAACTCGTACTGGAATTGAACGGAAGGACCTGGACGCTCGATCCGTCCAGGTCATACACCCTGGGGCGTGATCCGCAGGGCGACCTGGTGATCGACGACGCCAGGGTCTCGTGGCGACACGCCACCATCAGCTGGGGCGGCCGGAGTTGGGTCATCGAGGACCACGGCTCGACCAACGGCACCTTCGTCCAGGGGCAGCGGATCCATCAGATGGAGATCGGTCCCGGCTCAGCGGTGCACCTCGGCAACGCGACCGACGGCCCGCGGCTGAATCTCGCCGCTGCCGCCGCGCCGCAGCAGGCCGCCGCGCCGCAGCAGCCGGCCCACGCCGCCCCGAACGCCCAGCAGGCGGGCGCCGCGCAGGCCGACTGGGCCACGCACCAGGCCCCGCCGCAGCACCAGGCACCGCAGCACCAGGCGCCGCAGCAGGGCTGGCAGCAGCAGGCCCAGCAGCCCCCGCAGTCGCACCTCCCGCACCAGCAGGGCGGTGGCCCCGTCGAGCAGTTGGCGCAGAAGGTCCCCGCCCAGGGTGGCGGCGCCGCGGGGGCGCCACCGGTCTACGGCGACCGCAGCCCCACCACGTTCCACCAGCTGGCCCTCGGCCACGTCATGCGCATCGGTCGTGCGCTCGAGAACGAACTGGTCGTCTCCGACCTCCAGGTCTCGCGCCACCACGCCGAGTTCCACGCGACGCCCGACGGCCGCTTCGAGATCCGTGACCTCGGTTCTCACAACGGCACGTACGTCAACGGTCAGCCGATCGCCAAGGGCGGCTCCGTCCTCATCGGCCCCAACGACATCGTCGGTGTCGGCCACTCGACCTTCCGGATGGTCGGCGGCCAGCTCGAGGAGTTCGTCGACACCGGCGAGGTCTCCTTCTCGGCCCGCCACCTCACCGTCACGGTCGACGGCGGCAAGCAGATCCTCAAGGACGTCACCTTCGGCGTCCCCGAGAAGTCGCTCATCGGCGTCATCGGCCCGTCCGGCTCCGGCAAGTCGACCCTGCTCAAGGCGCTCACCGGCTACCGTCCGGCCAACGAGGGCGACGTCCTCTACGACAACCGGAGCCTCTACAAGCAGTTCGCCGAGCTGCGCCAGCGCATCGGTCTGGTCCCGCAGGACGACATCCTGCACAAGGAGCTGACCGTCCAGAAGGCGCTGCGCTACGCGGCCAAGCTCCGCTTCCCCGGCGACACCGCGCCGGCCGAGCGCGAGGCCCGCATCGACGAGGTGCTGCGCGAGCTCAAGCTCGACATCCACAAGGAGAAGAAGGTCACCTCCCTCTCCGGTGGCCAGCGCAAGCGCGTCTCCGTCGCCCTGGAGCTCCTCACCAAGCCGTCGCTGATCTTCCTGGACGAGCCGACCTCCGGCCTCGACCCGGGCATGGACCGCGATGTCATGCAGCTGCTCCGCGGCCTCGCCGACGACGGCCGTACGGTCCTCGTCGTCACGCACTCGGTGGCCGAGCTCGGCCTCTGCGACAAGCTGCTCGTGATGGCGCCCGGCGGTTCCGTGGCCTACTTCGGCCCGCCGGAGGAAGCGCTGAACTTCTTCGGTTACAGCACCTGGGCCGACGTCTTCTCCGCCTTCGAGAACTACCGCGACTACGACTGGGCGGGCCGCTGGAAGGGCTCGCAGCACTACCAGATGTACGCCGCGGACATCGACGCCGTCGCCGCCCAGCCCGTCCAGGTACCGCAGCAGGCGATGGCCAGGCCGCCCAAGCCCCAGGGCTGGGGCTCGCAGCTGTGGACCCTGATCCGCCGCTACTCCTCGGTGATCGCCTCCGACAAGGGCTTCCTGGGCCTGATGGTGATCCTGCCCGCCGTCCTCGGCGCGGTCTCGGTCGTCATCCCCGCCGACTTCGGCCTCGGCAAGCCCACCCCGCCCTCCCGCTTCAACGGGGACGCGGGCACGATCATGCTGATCCTCGCGGTCGGCATGTGCTTCAGCGGCGCCGCCAACTCCGTACGAGAGCTGATCAAGGAACGGGTCATCTACGAACGGGAGCGGGCCACCGGCCTGTCCCGCTCGGCGTACCTGATGTCCAAGGTCATCGTCCTCGGCCTGATCACCGCCTTCCAGGGCGTGATCATCTGCGGCATCGGCTTCGCCACCCGCGAGCTGCCCGAAGAGGGCCTGGTCATGCCGCCGGCCGTCGAGCTCTGCGTCACGATCATCGCGCTCGGCTTCACCTCGATGATGTTCGGCCTCGTGATCTCCTCGCTGGTGAAGACCGCCGAGAAGACCATGCCGCTGCTCGTGATGTTCGCGATCGTCCAGGTCGTCTTCACCGGCATCCTCTTCCAGGTGTACGGATCGCCCGGCCTGGAGCAGTTCGCCTGGCTGATGCCCTCGCGCTGGGCCATCGCCGCGGCGGGCTCGACGCTCGACCTCGCGCACCTGATGCCGCCGTGGGACCACAAGGACCCGACCAACCTGGACCCGCTGTGGGACCACACGGCCGGCCAGTGGGGCTTCAACCTCACGGTCCTGGTGCTCATCGGCGTCGTCTGCGCCTTCGCCGTGGCGCGCCTGCTGCGCCGCCACGAGCCCGAGGTCATGCGCAAGTGACGGCATGACCGCGTGACCCCACGCACGCCGAAGGGCGGCACCCCGCACGGGGTGCCGCCCTTCGGCATGTGTCCTGGAAGGATCAGTACGCGCTGTTGACGTTGTCGATCGAGCCGTAACGGTCGGCCGCGTAGTTGGCGGCGGCGACGAGGTTGGCGACCGGGTCGTACTGGTCGAACTTGGTGCCCGGGATGTGGTAGGCCTTGAAGGTCGGGTAGATGACCTGCAGAAGGCCCTTCGACGGGACGCCGTTGATGGCGTTGATGTCCCAGTTGTTGATCGCCCGCGGGTTACCGCTGGACTCACGCATGATGTTCTTGTGCAGGCCGTTGTACGTGCCCGGAATGTTGTGCTTGTCCATGATGAACAGGGCCTCGCGGATCCAGCCGTCGAGGTTGTTCGCGAAGACGGGCTTGCGGGCGGCGGCACGGCTCGCGGCCGCCTTCGCCTCGGCGCGCTTCTTCGCGTCGGCCTTCGCCTTGGCCTCGGCCTTCGCCTTCGCGTCGGCCTTGGCCTTCGCGTCGGCCTTCGCCTTGAGCGCGGCGGCGGCCTTGGCCTTCGCCTCGGCGTCCGCCTTGGCCTTCAGGCCGATGGCGTTCTGCTGCTCGCTGAGGCTGGTGTGCAGGGCCTTGGCCTGGGGGCTGTTCGCGTCGTAGGCGAGGGCGACCTGCTGCGTGTTGTTGAGCGCCTGGGGCTCGGTCTCGGCGGCGGCGTTGCCGGGGACCAGAGTGAGGCCGAGGGCGACGGCGCCAAGGGCGGCGACACCGGCAAGGGAAGCCTTGTGCGTCTTCTTCAGGCGATAGTGGCCGGGAGTGTTCGCAGACATGTAGGACTACCTCTTCGAATCGCAGGGGGTCGCTCAGGCCGGGGCGGCGCTGCGCCTGCTCGGCGGCGACGGGTGCAATTCTTAGCGGCAGCAAAATCCTGTGGCAAAGGTGTGACGTACGATCCCGGGTAGTGGATCAGGGGCCCGTGCACAGCCCACCGACACCCACCCGGGACCCGCTCATACGGTCCTCATCTGCCCATTACGACACCACTAGGGGTCTTCGTAAGTGACCTGCGTCCTATGCGCGGGCTCACATCGGGCATGTAACGAACTCACCAGCCGTTGCTTGAGCAATGCAGTCAGTGAGGCTCCTCCGCCGGGAGGAGGAGATGGACGTCGCCGAACTCGTGCCAGAGGTAGAGCTCGCGTACCGCCTCGGTATAGGCGCGGTGCAGAGCAGGCCGTCCGGCGATCGCCTCCAGCATCAGCAGATGCGAGGCCCGGGGCTCGTGCAGCCCGGTCAGCAGCCCGTCCACCACCCGTACCCCGCGCGCAGGGGTCACCACCAGGTCCGTCCACCCCGCCGCCGCCCGCGCCACGCCCCCGTCGTCCGCCGCCGACTCAAGGGCCCGCACGGCCGTGGTCCCCACGGCGATCGCCCGGCCCCCGCCCGCCCGCGCCGCGTTCACAAGCCGCGCCGTCGCCGCCGGCACCGCGTACCGCTCCGGATACGGCGGCTCGTACGCCTCCGCCGACGCCACCCCCGTATGAAGGGTGAGCGGGGCGAACTGGACCCCTCTGCTCACCAGCTCCGTCACCATCCGGGCCGTGAAGGGACGCCCGGCGCTCGGCATCTCCGCCGAGCCCGCGCCGTCCGGGGAGGGCAGCGCGAAGACCGTCTGATACGCGGACAGCGGCTGGTCCCGCTCCGTGTACCCGTACCGGATCGGCCGCCCGTACCGCGCCAGCAGGGCCGGTACGGGAGTGTCCACCCGCGCCCACCACAGCCGCGCCGCCCCCGGGACCAGGGGCTCCGTCAGGACGAGACCGGCCCCTCCCGGCAGCCGGACCACCGTCCCCGGCGGACCGCCCGGCCGCGGCCGGGTGCTGCCCCGCCCGTCCGGCGTCCTCAGCTCGACCGCCCAGCGGCCGTCCTCCCCGCACGTCGAGACGTGCACGACGACCGGCTCCCGACCGCCCTCCGTGCCCAGCCGCCCGGTCACCGCGGCCGGCAGCGTCGGACTCGTGTTCACGACCAGGACGTCCCCGGCCCTCAGCTGCCCCGGCAGCTCACGGAACGCGTGGTGCGACACCTCCGCGCCCCGCGACACCATCAGCCGTACGTCGTCCCGCCCCAGCCCGGGGCCCCGCTGCTCGGCCGGCACGCGCGCCGACAGCTCCGCGGGCACCCCGAGGGCCTCCAGCACGCTCACCGGCCCTCCTCCGCCCGGACAGGCCCGAGGCCCGACCCCTCTCTGCCCGACGCCTCCTCGCCCGCCCCCACCAGATCCGCCGCCGCGTAGCGCCCGCTGGCGGGCCTGCGGTCGAGCAGGGCGAGGAACCCCGGCACCACCGACTCCGGAGCCGGCCGGGGATCCCCGTCGTCGGGGACGGCGGCCGCGTACAGATCCGTCGCCATGTCACCCGGATCCACCGCCCACACCCGCAGCCCCGGCTCCTCGACGGCGAGCACCGCCGCCAGCTGGTCGAGCGCCGCCTTCGACGCCCCGTAACCGCCCCACGTCTCGTACGCCTCGGCCGCCGCGTCCGAACTCACCGCGACGACCGTCCCCGCCGAGCTCTCCCGCAACAGCGGCAGCGCCTCCTGTACGAGACCCAGCGCGGCCACCACATTGGTCTCCAGGGCCGCCCGCAGACCGTCCGGCGACAGCGCCTCGAGGCGCACCAGCGGCTCGGCACCCAGCGCGCTCGCGTTGCTCACCAGCAGATCGAGCCCGCCCAGCTCCCGCGCGGCCGCCACAAGATTCCGGCGGTGCGCCGCGTCGGTCACGTCCCCGGACAGCGCCGCCACCCGCGCCCCACGCGCGCGTGCCGCCTCCGCGCTCTCCCCGAGCACCTTCGCCGTCCGCGCGTCGAGCACCAGGTCCCAGCCCCGCCCGGCCAGCGCCCCGGCCAGCGCGCGCCCAAGGCCCTTCGACGCCCCCGTGATGATCGCGACAGCCATGACATCCATCCCCTCTACGAACCGATGGATCCAGCCTCCGGCCGCCCACCGGCCCGCCGCCTCGTCCGCGGGCCCGGACCGCACAAGGCACTTCGGCCTAGGCCGGTGGTCCTAGGCGATCGCCGTCCCCGGACGGATACGGACTGTCACAACCCACCGGTACGGTGAACCCATGAGTCACCGACCGCGCTCCGGCCTCGCCGCCGTGAGCACCGCGCTCCTGGCGATGAGCCGCCACCTGGAGGTGCGCGACGTCCTCAAGACGATCGTGGCCTCCGCCCGCGAGCTGCTCGACGCCGAGTACGCGGCGCTGGGCGTGCCGGACGACCACGGCGGCTTCGCGCAGTTCGTCGTGGACGGCGTCAGTGACGAGCAGTGGCGGGCGATCGGCCCGCTGCCCCGCCAGCACGGCATCCTCGCGGCGATGCTCCACAAGGCCGAGCCCGAGCGCCTCGCCGACGTCCGCGAGGACCCCCGCTTCGAAGGCTGGCCGTCCGCCCACCCGGACATGTCCGACTTCCTCGGCCTGCCCATCCAGGACGGCGAGGAGACCATCGGCGCCCTCTTCCTCGCCAACAAGCGCTGCCCGAAGCCGGACGGCGGATGCGGCTTCACGGAGGAGGACGAGGAGTTGCTCTCGATCCTCGCCCAGCACGCCGCGATCGCCCTGACCAACGCCCGGCTCTACGAACGCAGCCGCGAGCTCACCATCGCCGAGGAGCGTTCGCGCCTCGCCCACGAGCTGCACGACGCCGTGAGCCAGAAGCTCTTCTCGCTCCGCCTCACCGCCCAGGCCGCCGCCGCCCTCGTCGACCGCGACCCCGCCCGCGCCAAGGGCGAGCTCCAGCAGGTCGCCGCGCTCGCCGCCGAGGCGGCGGACGAGCTGCGCGCCGCCGTCGTCGAGCTGCGCCCCGCCGCGCTGGACGAGGACGGCCTCGTCCACACCCTCCGTACGCAGATCCAGGTCATGGACCGGGCCCACACCGCCCGCGTCACGTTCGAGAGCTCCGGGGTGCGCGCCCTGCCCGCCGCCCAGGAGGAGGCCATGCTCCGGGTCGCCCAGGAGGCCCTGCACAACGCGCTGCGGCACGCCGAGCCCGAGCGGGTGGCCGTCTCCCTGGTCCGCCACGGCCAGGGCGCGCTGCTCACCGTCACCGACGACGGCAAGGGCTTCGACCCCCGTACGGTCCGCCGGGCGGGCCGGCACCTGGGCCTGGTCTCCATGCGGGACCGCGCGGGCGGCGTCGGCGGCGCCCTCACCGTCACATCGGAGCCGGGACGAGGCACCACGATCGAGATGGAGGTTCCCGGTGGCTGACACCGTCATTCGCGTCCTGCTGGTCGACGACCACCAGGTGGTCCGACGGGGCCTGCGGACCTTTCTGGAGATCCAGGACGACATAGAGGTCGTGGGGGAGGCCTCCGACGGCGCCGAGGGCGTCGCACGCGCGGAGGAGCTGCGGCCCGACGTGGTCCTGATGGACGTCAAGATGCCGGGCATGGACGGCATCGAGGCGCTGCGGAAGCTGCGCGAGCTGGCGAACCCGGCGAAGGTCCTGATCGTCACCAGCTTCACCGAGCAGCGCACGGTCGTCCCCGCCCTGCGCGCCGGCGCCTCGGGGTACGTCTACAAGGACGTGGACCCGGAGGCCCTGGCCGGCGCCATCCGCTCCGTCCACGCCGGCCATGTGCTGCTCCAGCCTGAGGTCGCGACGGCGCTGCTCTCCCAGGAGGAGGGCCACGGCGGGACGGGGCGCGGGACGACGCTCACGGAGCGGGAGCAGGAGGTTCTCGGCCTGATCGCCGACGGCCGGTCGAACCGGGAGATCGCCCGGGCGCTCGTCCTCTCGGAGAAGACGGTCAAGACGCATGTCTCGAACATCTTGATGAAGCTCGACCTGGCGGACCGTACGCAGGCGGCGCTGTGGGCGGTGCGGCACGGCCTGACCCGATGAGACGCGTGTGACGGAAGGGGCAACTCCGTTCCCATCGTCATACCGTCGGGTGTATGTCCCCCGTTCGGCGCAACCCGGCGGGCGCGGGGGCGTTCTCCATGGCGTGCTGCGGCGGCCGGCCGCAGCGAAGACCAGGAGGATCCTGAAGTGAACAACCTGAAGAAGGCCGCTGCCCTCACCCTCGTCGCGGGTGGCATCGTCGCCGCCGGTGCGGGTGTCGCCTCCGCCCACGGCGCGGACGCGGACGGCAAGGCCCTCAACTCGCCGGGCGTCGCGTCCGGCAACCTCGTGCAGGTCCCGGTGCACGTCCCCGTGAACGTCTCCGGCAACACGGTCAACGTGATCGGCCTGCTCAACCCGGCCTTCGCCAACGGTGCCGTCAACCACTGACGCCCCACCGACCAGCCCGGCCCCGGACGATCCCCCGGCGGCCGGGCTGCTCCATGTCCGCACCCGGGAAGCCCGCACCCCGGCAAGGCGGCCTCCGAACTCCGGAAGTCCACCCACCGGATGCCGCACCCCTGCCCGGCGGCCCCCCGCCCGGTCAGCGCTCCCGTTCCCTTTCCTCCACATACGCGTTGTACGCCGCCACCTTCGCCCGCCGGGCCACCCGCTCCACCGGCCGCAGCGCAGCCCCCCGCGCCGCCATCTCCGAGGCGCTCACGGCGCCCCCGTGGCCGTGGTCGTACGCCAGGTCGATCAGCAGGCCGATCCGCTGGGCCAGCTCCAACACCCGTACCGCACGCGCCGGATAGCCAGGAGCCAGCACCTCGCGGCCCGCCTCCGCCCGCGCCCGGTACGCGTCCCGCGCCGCGTCCGCCACCGGGCCCGAGGCCGCAACGTCCAGCTTCGTCAGCACCGCCGTGGCATCGCGCAAGGCCTCCGCAAGCTCCCGCTCCGCCTCGCCGAGCGACGGCACGTCCGCCGGCGGCGCCTCCCGTACGGTCAGACACCGCCAGACCACTTCCACGTGCACGTCCCCCACGGGACCCGCCTCCGTGACCTCCGGCACCAGGCCGTACGGCGCGCCGAAACCGACCACCGCCTCCTCCGCCTCCAGCGCCCGCGCGTTGAAGTCCGGCGGCCCGCTCAGCCCCAGCGGATGCCCCGGCGCCGGCAGCGCCACCCGCCACCCGGTCACCCCGAGCCGCCGCAGCCGCCCAAGGGCCAGCGTCAGACCGACCGGCCCCGCCTCGCCCGGCAGCCCCTCCACCCGGTGCACCGCGTCGTCCCCGACAATGGCGAGCGCCGCGTCGTCCGGCGACACCGATCCGGCCAACAGGGCATTGCCCCAAGCGGCCAGCCGTCCTGAGCGTGGTTCCGAAAGCATGCCCCCAGCGTAGGGGCGCCCCGGGGACTCCCCGGGCCGTTCCAGGGAAGTATCCGGACCCGAGGAAGGGAAGTATCCGGACCTAAGGACCGGCCCGCTTCGACAGTGGCGTAGGTTTTCCCTGGACGCCGCGCCCGCAGGCGCAAGGCGACGACACGACTCGACCGCAAGGGGAGACAACGCGCTCATGAGCGATGTACTGGAGCTGGTGGACGTATCCGTGGTCCGCGACGGACGGGCTCTGGTGGACGATGTCTCCTGGTCGGTCAAGGAGGGCGAGCGTTGGGTCATCCTCGGCCCCAACGGCGCCGGCAAGACCACCCTCCTCAACATCGCCTCCAGCTACCTCTTCCCGACCACCGGCTCGGCCAAGATCCTCGACGAGCGGCTCGGCAAGGTCGACGTCTTCGACCTCCGCCCCCGCATCGGCATGGCCGGCATCGCCATGGCGGAGAAGCTCCCCAAGCGCCAGACCGTGCTCCAGACCGTCCTCACCGCCGCGTACGGCATGACCGCCACCTGGCACGAGGACTACGACGCCGTCGACGAGGAGCGCGCCCGCGCCTTCCTCGACCGCCTCGGCATGACCGAGTACCTGGACCGCAAGTTCGGCACCCTCTCCGAGGGCGAGCGCAAGCGCACCCTCATCGCCCGCGCGATGATGACCGACCCCGAGCTCCTCCTCCTCGACGAGCCCGCCGCCGGTCTCGACCTCGGCGGCCGCGAGGACCTCGTCCGCCGCCTCGGCCGGCTCGCCCGCGACCCGTACGCCCCCTCCATGATCATGGTCACGCACCACGTCGAGGAGATCGCGCCCGGCTTCACCCACGTCCTGATGATCCGTCAGGGCAAGGTGCTCGCCGCCGGCCCCATGGAGACCGAGCTCACCTCCCGCAACCTCTCCCTCTGCTTCGGCCTCCCGCTCGTCGTCGAGCGCAACGGCGACCGCTACACCGCACAGGGCCTGCCGCTCAAGTGACGGACGGGCGCCGAGACCGCACAGCTCCGCGCCCTGTCCGACTCCACCCCACCGCCCTACCATGACCATGTGGACATCGACGCATGGGTCTGGTGGCTGATCGGCGCCGTGGGACTGGGCATTCCGCTCGTCCTCACCGCGATGCCCGAATTCGGCATGTTCTCCGTCGGCGCGATCGCCGGAGCCGTGACCGCGGCTCTCGGCTTCGGCATCGTCGCGCAGGTGGTCGTCTTCGTCGTCGTCTCCGTCGCGCTCCTCGCGGTGGTCCGCCCCATCGCGGCCCGGCACCGCAACGGACCACCCGCGCACGCCTCCGGCATCGACGCGCTGAAGGGCCGTCAGGCCGTCGTCCTGGAACGGGTCGACAGCAGCGGCGGCCGCATCAAGCTGGCCGGCGAGGTCTGGTCCGCCCGCACGCTCGACACCGGACAGAGCTTCGAGCCGGGCGACCAGGTCGACGTGGTCGAGATCGACGGAGCGACCGCCGTGGTCATGTGACCAATCCCGCCGCTTGACCGAACGCCCCCCACGACAGCCCGCGTTCTGGGAAACTCGATCATCAGATCAACCCGGAACATCCGGCACACCCGCCAGCGAACCGGCAGCGAAGGGCACAGGAAACACGATGTCAGCAATCATCATCGTCCTGATCATTCTGGTGGTGCTTGTCTTCATCGCCCTGATCAAGACGATCCAGGTCATCCCGCAGGCGAGCGCCGCGATCGTCGAGCGGTTCGGCCGCTACACCCGCACGCTCAACGCAGGCCTGAACATCGTCGTCCCCTTCATCGACTCGATCCGAAACCGGATCGACCTCCGCGAGCAGGTCGTCCCCTTCCCGCCCCAGCCGGTGATCACCCAGGACAACCTGGTCGTCAACATCGACACCGTCATCTACTACCAGGTGACCGACGCCCGGGCCGCGACCTACGAGGTCGCCAGCTACATCCAGGCCATCGAGCAACTCACCGTCACCACCCTGCGCAACATCATCGGCGGCATGGACCTGGAGCGGACCCTCACCTCCCGCGAGGAGATCAACGCCGCCCTGCGCGGAGTCCTCGACGAGGCCACCGGCAAGTGGGGCATCCGCGTCAACCGCGTCGAGCTCAAGGCCATCGAGCCGCCGACCTCCATCCAGGACTCGATGGAGAAGCAGATGCGCGCCGACCGCGACAAGCGCGCCGCGATCCTCACCGCCGAGGGCATCCGCCAGTCGCAGATCCTCACCGCCGAGGGCGAGAAGCAGTCCGCGATCCTGCGCGCCGAAGGCGAGGCCAAGGCCGCCGCCCTGCGCGCCGAGGGCGAGGCCCAGGCCGTCCGTACGGTCTTCGAAGCCATCCACGCCGGCGACCCCGACCAGAAGCTCCTCTCGTACCAGTACCTCCAGATGCTCCCGAAGATCGCCGAGGGCGACGCCAACAAGCTCTGGATCGTGCCCAGCGAGATCGGCGACGCCCTCAAGGGCCTCTCCGGAGCCTTCGGCAACCTCGGCGGAGGAGCGCCCGGCTTCAACACCGGCGCGGTGCCCGGCAGCCGTACGGGCAACGAGACCGAACGCCGCGAAGCGCCCCCGATCGACTGACACATACACGCAGTCGTGCATGATCGGTGCGAGCCCCTCGACCCCGACGGACGTCAGGGCGGGGAGGCGAGCCACTGATTCTGTAAGGAGATGGCGTTGTCCATCTGGGAAGTACTGGCAGTCTTCGCGGCCGGCATCGGCGCCGGCACCATCAACACCATCGTCGGATCGGGAACGCTCATCACGTTCCCGGTCCTCCTCCTCACCGGACTCCCTCCGGTCACCGCCACCGTCTCCAACGCCCTCGGCCTCATCCCCGGCTCCATCAGCGGAGCCATCGGCTACCGCGAGGAACTCAAGGGCCAGCGCCGCCGCATCCTGCGCCTCGGCACCGTCGCCGCGATCGGCGGCCTCGGCGGAGCCATACTCCTGCTGATGCTCCCGGCCCGCGCGTTCGAGACCATCGTCCCCGTCCTCGTCGCCCTCGCCCTGGTCCTGGTCATCCTCCAGCCCCGGCTCTCCAAGGCCGTCCAGGCCCGCCGCGCACGCGAAGGCAAGGAGGGAGACCCCGACGGCGGCCCGCTCCTGATGACCGGACTGCTCCTCGCCAGCGTCTACGGCGGCTACTTCACCGCCGCCCAGGGGATCATCTACCTCGCCCTCATGGGCATGCTCCTGGCGGACACCCTCCAGCGCCTCAACGCCGTCAAGAACGTCCTCGCCGCGATCGTCAACAGCATCGCCGCGCTCTTCTTCCTCTTCGTCGCCGAATTCGACTGGACCGCCGTCGTCCTCATCGCCGTCGGCTCCGCCATCGGCGGCCAGATCGGCGCCAAGGTCGGCCGCCGCCTCCCGCCCCGGGTCCTGCGCGGCTTCATCGTCGCCATCGGCACGGTCGCCATCGTGCAACTACTGCTCCGCTGAACGACAAAGGCCCGTTCCCCGACAAGAGGAACGGGCCCTACGGACGTACAGACCTACGGACGTCCCGACCTACGCCGCCGAACTGGACAGCCACCCCGGCAGCTCGGACCGCTCACCGGCCCGCATCGCCAGCAGCATCGCGTCCGCCGGAGTCGGCACGAACGGCTCGTGCAGCAGCGGCATCCCCGCCTGCTCCGGCGTCCGGTCCGCCTTGCGGTGGTTGTCCTCCGCGCAGGACGCCACCGTGTTCAGCCAGCTGTCCCCACCACCCTGCGCCCGCGGCACCACGTGGTCCACCGTCGTCGCCCGCCGCCCGCAGTACGCGCACCGGTGCTGGTCCCGCACCAGCACACCCCGCCTCGACCACGGAGCCTGTCTTCGGAACGGCACCCGGACATAGCGGCAGAGCCTGATGACCCGGGGCACGGGAATGTCGACGGCGGCACCACGCATGCGCAGCTCGGGATGCTCCTGCTCGACGACGGCCTTGTCCTGGAGGACAAGCACCACCGCACGGTTGAGTGTGACCGTCGACAGCGGCTCGAAGCTCGCGTTCAGTACCAGCGTGTCCCGCATTGTGCCCACCTCCCGTGTGCCGGCCCAGCCCCGATGCGGGGCTCCAGGCTTGGATCAACTGTGGCCGGGCGCGCCGGGTTGGACAACGCAATTACCGTGCAACGAAAGATGCCCGCTTCTGATCTCTCCAAGACCAGAAGCGGGCAAACAACAAACGAACGCTCAGCTGAGCTACGCGGGGATCTCGTACTCGCCGATCAGCTGGGCACGCGCCAACGCGTGGAACCGCAGGTGGAAGCCGACCGCCGCAGGCGAGGCGTCGGCGTCAGGACCGAGCTTCTCCCGGTCCACGGCGTACACGGTGAAGACGTACCGATGCGGACCGTCGCCGGCCGGGGGAGCGGCACCGCCGAAGTCCCGGGAGCCGTAGTCGTTACGGACCTGCACGGCACCGGCCGGCAGCCCCTCGAACGACCCCGACCCCGCGCCCGTGGGCAGCTCGGTCACGGAGACCGGGATGTCGAACAGGACCCAGTGCCAGAAACCACTGCCGGTCGGCGCGTCCGGATCGAAGCAGGTGACGGCGAAGCTCTTGGCCTCCGCCGGGAACCCCTCCCAGCGCAGCTGCGGCGAGGTGTTCCCCTCGGCGTACACCTGCGCGTCCTTCAACACACCGCCCGGCACGATGTCGTCGCTCACCACGGTGAACGCCGGCACCGGCGGATGGAAGTCGTGAGGGAGCGGAGCCCTCTTCCCCTCGGTCACGTCTGTACCTCCGTATCGCCTGACTGCTGTACGGGGGTGAGCCTAGAGCCAGTTGCGCTTGCCACCGACGTCGGCGAGCCACTGGTTGAGGTACGCCGTCCAGTCGGTCGAGTGGAAGTCGTGCAGCCCGACCTTGAAGGCACGGAACGAGTCGCTGCCCTCGCTGAAGAGCCCCGGCTTCTTGTCCATCTCCAGGACGACGTCCATCTCGCGGTCGTCCGCGACGAAGCTGACCTCGACCTGGTTGAGACCGCGGTACTGCTGCGGCGGGAAGAACTCGATCTCCTGGTAGAACGGCAGCTTCTGCCGGGTCCCACGGATGTGCCCGCGCTCCATGTCCGCGTTCTTGAAGCGGAAGCCCAGCTGGATGAAGGCGTCCAGGATCGCCTGCTGCGCCGGCAGCGGGTGCACGCTGATCGGGTCCAGGTCGCCGGAGTCCACCGCACGGGCGATCTCCAGCTCGGTGGTCACACCGATGTTCATCCCGCGCAGCTGCTGCCCACCGATGGACGTGACCGGCGTCTCCCAGGGAATCTCCAGACCGAAGGGCACGACGTGCACCGCACCGGCCTGCACGGTGAAGGCACCACCGAGCCGCACCTTCACGAACTCGATGTCCTGCTTCACCTCCTGGTCGCCCCCCTCGACCTCGACCCGCGCCTGCAGCCCGACGGACAGACCCTCGATCTGCTGGTCGACCGAACCACCCTGGATCCGGACCTCGCCCTGGACGACGCCACCGGGGACGACGTTCTCCTCGGTGAGCACCGTCTCCACGGACGCGCCGCCGGCGCCCAGGCTCGCGAGCAGCTTCTTGAATCCCATGAACACTCCCTCTTGGAACTGCTTGGCCTTGACCTCTACATACGCGCGACGACCGTAGCCGGTTCCCCCGCACTCCCCGCGACGGCCCCAGTACGCTCGGACGCCATGAGCGAGAGCCCCGACCGTACGCCGCTCCCGCGGGCCTTCTTCGACCGCCCCGTCCTGGAGGTTGCCCCTGATCTCCTGGGCCGCACGCTCGTCCGTACGTCGAGAACAGGCCGCATCGAACTCCGCCTCACGGAGGTCGAGGCGTACGCCGGCGCGATCGACCCCGGCTCGCACGCCTTCCGCGGCCGCACCGCCCGCAACGCGGTCATGTTCGGCCCGCCCGGACACGCGTACGTCTACTTCACCTACGGCATGTGGCACTGCCTCAACCTGGTGTGCGGCCCCGAGGGCCACGCGAGCGGAGTACTGCTGCGCGCGGGCCGGATCCTGACCGGCGCGGACGAGGCCCGCACCCGTCGACTCTCGGCCCGATACGACACGGAACTGGCCAAAGGCCCGGCCCGCCTGGCGACGGCCCTCGACGTCTCCCTCTCCTTGAACGGCACCGACACCTGCGCCGGCCCGGACTCCCCTCTCTCCGTCCTCACCGGCACCCCACCCCCGCCCGACCAGGTACGCAACGGCCCGCGCACGGGAGTGGGAGGGGACGGCGCCCCCCACCCTTGGCGCTACTGGATCGACGAGGACCCGACGGTGAGCCCGTACCGCGCGCACACGCCGCGGAAGAGGTCCTCTTGACCCGACTTGACTCGGGTGCATCGGACGCCTAACGTAGGCGAGCCGCTTGAAACGGGGAGTGCTTGTTCAAGCACCTCGGAGCGGCCATCCACTACCTACGACGAACCCCAACGGGTGCGGTTATCGGCATGCCGAAATCCGATCCGAAAGGCTCGATTATGAGTCGCCGGGGAATTCGGCTAAAGTAGTGACCACGCCGAAAGGCAGCCGAAAGGCAAAGGCAGCCAACAGGCCACCGGAAACAAAATCCGAACCGGAAACGGAACGGAAAAGGATCTGGTAAGGTTGGAAACACGAAAGACCGAAGGGAAAAGCCCGGAGGAAAGCCCGAGAGGGTGAGTACGAAGGAAGCGTCCGTTCCTTGAGAACTCAACAGCGTGC
>NZ_JBICYI010000020.1:0-56579 GCF_043200825.1 Streptomyces sp. NPDC048370
AAACGCCCGGTTACATTCCGAACCCGGAAGCTAAGCCTTTCAGCGCCGATGGTACTGCAGGGGGGACCCTGTGGGAGAGTAGGACGCCGCCGAACTCCCGCCCTTTTAGCTCAGTCGGTAGAGCGTCTCCATGGTAAGGAGAAGGTCAACGGTTCGATTCCGTTAAAGGGCTCCAGCGAAAACAAAGAAGGCCCCCGCCTGATGGCGGGGGCCTTCTTTGTTTTGTGCCCTGTGTGACGTGAGTGCCATATCGGCGTGTGGGCCCCTGCCCCGTTCGGAGCAGGGGCCCACACGTGCGTCAGTTGCCGGTGAGGGGCTCCGGGAGGCGCATGGCAAGGATGGCCATGTCGTCGGAGGCGGGCTCTTGGGCGAAGCGTTCGACGGCGCGGAGGATGCGGGCGGCTACCGCGCCGGCCGTCAGGCCCGTACAGGTCTTGAGGACCTCGATCAGGCCGTCGTCGCCGAGCATCCGCGTGCCCTCACGGCGTTCCGTGACGCCGTCCGTGACACAGAGCAGGACGTCGCCCGGCTCGAGGGTGATGGTCTGCTCGTACAGCTCCAGGTCGTCGATGACGCCGAGGAGCGGCTGCGGGTCGGCGGCCGGGACGACCGTGCCGTCCTGGCGGAGGCGTAGCGGCAGGGGGTGGCCGGCGCAGACGACCTTGAGGATGGCCGAGCCGTCCTCCTGGGGCCACAGCTCGCCGTAGAGGAGTGTCAGGAAGCGGCTGCGGGCGCCCTCGTCGAGGATCGCCGCGTTGAGGCGCTCCAGGACCGCGGGGCCGCCGAAGCCCTCGCGGGCAAGGAGGCGCAGGGCGTGGCGGGCCAGGCCCGTGACGGCTGCGGCTTCCGGGCCCGTACCGCAGACGTCGCCGATGGCGAAGCCGTAGGCGTTGTCGCGGATGGGGAAGAGGTCGTAGAAGTCTCCGCCGACCTCGTTGCCCTCGCCGGCCGCGCGGTAGATGACCTCGACCTCCACGTTGTCGATCTGGGGGAGGCCGGGCGGCAGGAGGCTGCGCTGGAGGGACTGGCTGATCGCCATGCGCTCCGAGTAGAGACGGGCGTTGTCCAGGGCGAGCGCCGCTCGGCGGGACAGGTCCTCGGCGAGCTCCAGGATCTCCTGGCGGAAGTGGTCGTCCGAGGGCTTGCCGAGGGTGAGCATGCCGATCACGCGGTTGCGGGCGACCAGCGGCAGGACCACCGTCTCGCCGCCCACGGCGGCTGCCGTGGCGAGAGTGGTGTCGATGCCGGAGGACAACGGGCCGCTGCCGTGGCCGAGTTCGCGCATCGAGGTGGAGAGCGCGGCGCGGTGGGCGGCCTCGCCCGGGGCTGCCCAGACGCGGGCGCCGGGGGTGGGCACCGGGTCCGGTGGGGCGATGGAGGACAGCAGGGCCTTGAGTCCGTCGATGCGGTCCTCGTCCTCGTGCAGGACGTACGAGAGGTACGGGTCCGAGGCCTGGTCGGCGATCGTGTATACGGCGCACCAGGTGGCGAGGGTCGGGACGGTCATCTGGGCCATGAGGGCCAGGGTCTGGTCGCGGTCGAGGGTTCCGGCCAGCAGGTCGGAGGCCTCGACGAGGAAGCTGAGGGAGCCTCGGCGGAGGCGTTCGAGCTCGCCGAGGCGGGCCGACTCGACGGCGAGCGCGATGCGGTCGGCGGCGAACTGGAGGCGCAGGGCCTCCTCGTTGGAGTAGCGGTTGGAGCCTTCGGCGGCGACGCCGAGGGAGCCGGTGAGGCGGCCCTCGACCTTGAGCGGCACGGTCACGACGGAGCGCATGCCGGTGCCTTCGAGGAGCGGGACGGCGCCGGGGACGGCCGCCAGGTCCTCGTGGACGGCCGGCATCCGGGCGGAGCCGTAACGGCTGGCACCGGTCTCCACGGGGACGCGGGCGAAGCGCTGGCGGGCGGAGGGGAGGCCGGTGGTGGCCCGGACCTCCAGTTCGGTCTCGTCGTCGGTGGCGAGCAGGAGGAAGGCGGAGTCGCCGTCCAGCATGTCGCGGGCGCGCTCCACCGTGCGCTGCAGGAGGCCGTCGAGGTCGTCGGGGGCGGGGGAGCCGATGAAGACCTCGAAGGGGTCCGTGGCGCGGCTCTCCGAGCCCGCGTCGGAGACCGCGGGGCGCTGGGGGGTCTGGAGGATGGCGCGCTCGTACTCCCGTACCAGCAGGCAGACCGTCGAGGGTTCGCCTTCGGCGTCGCGTACGCGGAGGTGGGAGGCGTAGACGGGGATGATGCGGCCGTCGGCGCAGCGGATGCCGTAGCTGCCCTCCCAGCGGGAGAGGCGCAGGGCCTCGGCGAGGCCGGTGCCGATGCCGGGGGTGTGTGGCCAGGCGGCGAGGTCGCCGAGGGGCTTGCCGGTGACCTGCTCGGCGGCGTACCCGAAGAGCTCCTCGGCGTCCTCGTTCCACGAGGTGATGGCGCCGCCGCGGTCGATCTGGGCGACGGCGACGCGGACGCGGCTGTCCGCGGTGGGGAGGAGGGCGTCGGGGAGGACCGGTCCGGCGGAGCGGGTGCCGATCGGGCGCTCGGGCAGATCGAGCTGGAACCAGACATGTTTGTGCGTCGGGGTGTACTCGACTCCCCAGCGGGTGGCGAGGGCGGCGCACAGGAGCAGGCCCCGGCCGTTCTCGCGGTCGGGGTGGGCGACGGTGCGGCCGCCCTGGACGGGGATCTCGCGCTCGGGGTAGCGGTCGGCGACCTCGACGCGGATGCCGTCCTCGCTCCGCAGGCACAGGACGTCGGCCGCGGTGCCGGCGTGGATGACGGCGTTGGTGACGAGTTCGCTGGTCAGGACGACGGCGTCGTCGACGACCTCGGCGTACCCCCAGCCCTGGAGGGTGTCCCGGACGAAGGCGCGGGCGGTCGCGACGGACCGCCCGACGGGGTCGAAGGTCGCAGCCGCCCGCGCGGTGATCACAGAACTCCTCGTACGCGTCTCGACGCCCGGCTCCGCCATGGTCGGTCTGCCCCTCCCGCTGCGCCCGGTGGTCGATTCGCGCCACCCCGCCCCTGCCGGGCGGACCGGGGCGGTTGGACAGCCGGATGCCAGGTTACTTACCTTCGCTGTCCGAGCGGATGCCGGTCGCCGCTGTTTCCGTCCCCCGGGGGTGGGGACGCTATGCGAAGCTGCCGAACTGTTATCGCCAGGTTCGGCTGCGGTGAAACACTGGGCAGGCTTGTGGTGACTGCCCGGGCAGTACGGTCAACCCCTTCGGGAGGGACACGGTGGAGTCTGGCACGGCAGCGCGGCGCGGTGGCGGCGGCGCGACGCGCGCGAAGGGCGGACGGCCCCGGAGCGGTGAGACGGTGCAGGTGGACGCGGCGGCCATGGATCGGCTGCTCTCCGCCCTGGTATCGATGCGGGACGGGAACTTCCGTAAGCGGTTGACCGTGTCGGGCGACGGGGTGATGGCGGAGATCTCCGCCGTCTTCAACGAGGTCGCCGACCGGCAGATGCAGCTGACCGGCGAGTTGTCGCGGGTCCGGCGCACGGTGGGGCGTGAGGGCAAGCTGTCCGAGCGCCTGGAGGCGGGGCCCAGCGAGGGTGCCTGGCTGGCGGCGATCGAGGCCGCGAACGCGCTGGTCGACGACATGACGCGGCCCGTCTCCGAGGTGGGGCGGGTTCTTTCGGCGGTGGCCGAGGGTGATCTCGGTCAGCGGATGGACCTGCGGTCGGAGGGGCCCGAGGGGCGGCCGTTGCGCGGCGAGTTCCTGAAGGTCGCCCGGACCGTGAACAACCTGGTCGACCAGCTGTCGGCGTTCACGGACGAGGTGACGCGGGTCGCGCTGGAGGTCGGTACGGAGGGCATCTTGGGCGGTCAGGCCCAGGTGCGTGGAATGTCCGGTTCGTGGAAGGACCTCACGGACTCGGTCAACACGATGGCGTACCGGCTGACGGCTCAGGTGCGGGACATCGCGCTGGTGACGACCGCGGTGGCCCGGGGTGATCTGTCCAACAAGGTCACGGTTCATGTGGCCGGCGAGATGCTGCAGCTGAAGAACACCGTCAACACGATGGTGGATCAGCTGTCGTCGTTCTCCTCCGAGGTGACCCGGGTCGCCCGTGAGGTGGGTACCGAGGGCGAGCTGGGTGGTCAGGCGGAGGTCGCCGGGGTCGGCGGCGTGTGGAAGGACCTCACCGACTCCGTCAACACGATGGCGGGAAATCTCACCAATCAGGTGAGGGGGATCGCCGAGGTGACGACCGCGGTCGCCAACGGCGATCTGTCCCAGAAGGTCACGGTCAGTGCGCGCGGCGAGGTCGCGCAGCTCGCGGACACGATCAACCAGATGACCGAGACGCTGCGGACGTTCGCCGACGAGGTGACCCGGGTGGCGAGCGAGGTCGGCGCCGAGGGTGTGCTCGGCGGGCAGGCGCAGGTGCCCGGTGCGGCCGGCACGTGGAAGGACCTGACCGACTCGGTCAACACCGTCTTCCGGAACATCACCACGCAGGTGCGGGACATCGCGCAGGTGACGACGGCGGTCGCCAACGGTGATCTGTCGCAGAAGGTCACCGTCGACGTGGCCGGCGAGATGCTGGAGCTGAAGAACACCGTCAACACGATGGTGGACCAGCTGTCCGCGTTCGGTTCCGAGGTGACCAGGGTCGCGCGGGAGGTCGGTGTCGAGGGTCTGCTCGGTGGGCAGGCGCACGTACCGGGCGCCGCGGGGACCTGGAAGGACCTGACCGACTCGGTGAACACGGCGTTCCGCAACCTGACGGGTCAGGTGCGGGACATCGCGCAGGTGACGACGGCGGTCGCCAACGGTGATCTGTCGCAGAAGGTCACCGTCGATGTCGCGGGCGAGATGCTGGAGCTGAAGAACACCGTCAACACGATGGTGTCGCAGCTGTCGAACTTCGCCGACCAGGTGACGCGGATGGCGCGTGACGTGGGCACGGAGGGCCGCCTCGGCGGTCAGGCGCGCGTCGACGGTGTCTCCGGTACGTGGAAGGAGCTCACCGACTCCGTCAACTTCATGGCCGGCAACCTGACGTCCCAGGTGCGGCAGATCGCCCAGGTGACTACGGCGGTGGCGCGGGGTGACCTGTCGCAGAAGATCGACGTGGACGCGCGCGGCGAGATCCTGGAGCTGAAGAACACCATCAACACGATGGTCGACCAGCTGTCCGCGTTCGCGGAGCAGGTGACCAGGGTGGCCCGTGAGGTGGGTACGGACGGCCGGCTCGGCGGTCAGGCGCAGGTGCCGGGCGTCGCCGGTGTGTGGCGCGATCTGACGGACTCGGTGAACGGCATGGCCGGGAACCTCACCGCGCAGGTCCGCAACATCGCGGGTGTCGCCACGGCGGTGGCGCGCGGTGATCTGTCGCAGAAGATCGACGTGGACGCGCGCGGCGAGATCCTGGAGCTGAAGAACACCCTCAACACCATGGTCGACCAGCTCTCCAGCTTCGCGGAGCAGGTGACGCGGGTGGCCCGTGAGGTGGGTACGGAGGGAATCCTGGGCGGTCAGGCCGAGGTGCAGGGGGTCTCCGGCACCTGGAAGGACCTCACCCAGTCCGTGAACTTCATGGCCAACAACCTGACCTCGCAGGTGCGGAACATCGCCGAGGTGACGACCGCGGTCGCCAAGGGCGATCTGTCGAAGAAGATCACCGTCGATGCCAAGGGCGAGATCCTGGAGCTGGTGACGACCGTCAACACGATGGTCGACCAGCTGTCGAACTTCGCGGACGAGGTGACGCGAGTCGCCCGCGAGGTGGGTACGGAGGGCATCCTCGGCGGTCAGGCGCGGGTGCGCGGGGTCACCGGCATCTGGAAGGACCTCAGCGACAACGTCAACCTGATGGCCAACAACCTGACCAGTCAGGTGCGGAACATCTCCCGGGTCTCCTCGGCGGTCGCCAACGGCGACCTGACGAAGAAGGTGACGGTCGAGGCGCGCGGCGAGGTCGCCGAGCTCGCCGACACCGTCAACACGATGGTGACGACCCTGTCGTCGTTCGCCGACGAGGTGACCCGTGTCGCCCGCGAGGTGGGTACGGAGGGCGAGCTGGGCGGTCAGGCGCGGGTGCCGGGTGTCTCGGGCACCTGGAAGGACCTGACCGAGTCGGTGAACTCGATGGCGTCGAACCTGACGGGTCAGGTGCGTCAGATCGCCGCCGTCACGACCGCCATCGCCAAGGGCGATCTCACCAAGAAGATCGACATCGACGCGCGCGGTGAGATCCAGGAGCTGAAGAACACCATCAACACGATGGTCGACCAGCTGTCCTCCTTCGCCGAGGAGGTCACGCGTGTGGCCCGTGAGGTGGGTACGGAGGGCATCCTCGGCGGCCAGGCGCGCGTCCGGGACGTCGACGGCACCTGGCGCGACCTGACCGAGTCCGTGAACGAGATGGCCGGGAACCTGACCCGGCAGGTGCGCGCGATCGCGGCCGTCGCCACGGCGGTGACCCGCGGCGATCTGAACCTGAAGATCGACGGCGTGGACGCGGCGGGCGAGATCCAGGCCCTCCAGGACAACATCAACACCATGATCGCCAACCTGCGCGACACCACCCTCGCCAACGAGGAGCAGGACTGGCTCAAGGGCAACCTGGCCCGGATCTCCGGTCTGATGCAGGGCCGGCGCGACCTGGACGACGTCGCCTCGCTCATCATGAGCGAGCTGACCCCGGTCGTCTCCGCCCAGCACGGCGCCTTCTTCGTGGCGATGCCGACCGGCACCGCGACCGGCGGCACCGAACTCGGCCGGCTGGGGGAGAGCGCGTACGAGCTGCGGATGCGCGGCAGTTACGGGTACTCCACCGGTTCCATGCCCACCTCGTTCCGGCCGGGCGAGACGCTCATCGGGACGGCGGCCGAGGAGAAGCGGACGATCCAGGTCAATGTGCCGCCGGGCTATCTGAAGATCTCGTCCGGGCTCGGCGAGGCCGCCCCGGCGCATGTGATCGTCCTTCCCGTCCTCTTCGAGGGGAAGGTGCTCGGTGTGATCGAGCTGGCCTCCTTCCAGCCGTTCACACAGATCCAGCGGGACTTCCTCAACCAGCTCGCCGAGCTGATCGCCACCACGGTCAACACCATCAGCGTCAACACCAAGACCGAGGTGCTGCTCAAGCAGTCCCAGGAGCTGACCGAGCAGCTGCGTGAGCGTTCGGCGGAGCTGGAGCACCGGCAGAAGGAGCTCCAGGGTTCCAACGCCGAGCTGGAGGAGAAGGCCGAGTTGCTCGCCCGGCAGAACCGGGACATCGAGGTGAAGAACACCGAGATCGAGGAGGCCCGGCAGGTCCTGGAGGAGCGGGCCGAACAGCTCGCCGTCTCCATGCGGTACAAGTCCGAGTTCCTGGCGAACATGTCGCACGAGCTGCGTACGCCGCTCAACTCGCTGCTGATTCTCGCCAAGTTGCTCGCCGACAACGCGGACCACAACCTCTCGCCCAAGCAGGTCGAGTTCGCCGAGACCATCCACGGCGCCGGTTCCGACCTGCTGCAGCTGATCAACGACATCCTCGACCTGTCGAAGGTCGAGGCGGGCAAGATGGACGTCTCCCCGACGCGTATCGCTCTCGTCCAGCTCGTCGACTACGTGGAGGCCACGTTCCGGCCGCTGACCGCGGAGAAGGGCCTCGACTTCTCGGTCCGGGTCTCACCCGAGCTGCCCGCCACGCTCCACACCGACGAGCAGCGTCTGCTGCAGGTGCTGCGCAACCTGCTGTCCAACGCGGTGAAGTTCACCGACAGCGGTGCGGTGGAGCTGGTGATCCGGCCGGCCGGGACGGACGTACCGCAGTCGATCCGGGAGCAGCTCCTGGAGTCCGGTTCGCTGCGCGACCCGGAGGCCGACCTGATCGCCTTCTCGGTGACGGACACCGGCATCGGGATCGCCGCGGGCAAGATGCGGGTGATCTTCGAGGCGTTCAAGCAGGCGGACGGGACGACCAGCCGCAAGTACGGCGGTACGGGCCTGGGTCTGTCGATCAGCCGGGAGATCGCGCGGCTGCTCGGCGGAGAGATCTACGCGGCGAGCGAGCCGGGCCGCGGCTCCACGTTCACGCTCTACCTGCCGCTGAGCCCCAGCGAGCTGCCGCCGCACGGCTACGGGGCGGGGGAGCAGGGGCCGGACCCGCGCACGGGTCTGGAGGACGGCTCGGTCGACGAGATCCTGCCCCCGTTCCCGCCCACGGCCATGGCGGCCGATCTGCGCTCCGGCGCGGGCGCGCTGTTCCGGCACCGGCGCAAGGCGGTGCAGCAGTCCGGGTTCGACGACCGGCCCGCGCTGCCGGGCCAGCCCGGCCGGACCGGTCAGGCCGAGCAGGCGGCCGCCGACGAGGAGCGGGTGGAGTCCGAGCCGCGCCGTACGTTCCTGTTCAGCGGCGAGAAGGTGCTGATCGTGGACGACGACATCCGTAACGTCTTCGCGCTCACCAGCGTCCTTGAGCAGCACGGTCTCGCGGTGCTGTACGCGGAGAACGGGCGCGAGGGCATCGAAGTCCTGGAGCAGCACGACGATGTGACGGTCGTTCTGATGGACATCATGATGCCCGAGATGGACGGATACGCGACGACGACGGCGATCCGCCGGATGCCGCAGTTCGCCGGGCTGCCGATCATCGCGCTCACCGCGAAGGCGATGAAGGGCGACCGGGAGAAGGCGATCGAGTCGGGTGCCTCCGACTACGTCACCAAGCCGGTCGATCCCGATCACCTGCTGTCGGTGATGGAAGAGTGGATGCGCGGAAACGGAAGCGAGGGTTGTTGACGCACTGTCGCCGCAGGCGTGTGAGAGGACGGGATACGGGGAACCTTCTGGTCTCTCACCACGTTTCTGCTACGTGCACAGTGACATCGTGGTGACAGGGTGTGGCGACAGGCGGGGTGCGGCTACCATGACCGGCACAAGGACGGACGGCGCATGGGAGTCGTCTTCTGGGGCGGCGCCCGGTGCTTCCCCCGGCTCGGCGAGTCGGGGAGAGCCGATGCCGGGGCGAGGAGGACGGGGCATGGTGCAGAAGGCCAAGATCCTCCTGGTCGATGACCGGCCGGAGAATCTGCTGGCGCTGGAGGCCATTCTCTCCGCGCTCGATCAGACGCTGGTGCGGGCATCGTCCGGGGAGGAAGCGCTCAAGGCGCTGCTGACCGATGACTTCGCGGTCATTCTGCTGGATGTCCAGATGCCGGGAATGGACGGATTCGAGACCGCGGCGCACATCAAGCGGCGCGAGCGGACCCGGGACATCCCGATCATCTTCCTCACCGCCATCAACCACGGCCCGCACCACACCTTCCGGGGTTACGCGGCGGGCGCGGTGGACTACATCTCCAAGCCGTTCGACCCGTGGGTGCTGCGCGCCAAGGTCTCGGTCTTCGTCGAGCTGTACATGAAGAACTGTCAGCTGCGTGAGCAGGCCGCGCTGCTCCGGCTCCAGCTGGAGGGTGGCCACGGCGGCCACGCCAAGGAGTCGGCCGGGCTGCTCGCCGAGCTCTCCGCCCGCCTTGCGGCGGTCGAGGAGCAGGCGGAGGCGCTGTCCAAGCAGCTCGACGACGACTCGGCCGACGCCGCCGCCGTCGCCACCGCCGCCCATCTGGAGCGCAAGCTCACCGGGCTGCGGCGGGCCCTGGACGCCCTGGAGCCCGGCGCGGGCGGCCCGCCCGTCCTGCCCTCGCAGAGCTGACGCACCGTCAAGGTGCGAGCGCCCGCGGTGAGCGGGCGTCAGTTTCGCGCCCCTGTCCGGACGACACGAACGGGTGAGCCCGGACGGGCACGTGTCCGACGCGGCTCACACCGGTAACCTCAGCATCATGGCCTCACGTACGTCCGGCAAGGGTTCCCAGGGCACGGCGGGCACCGCGAAGCCGCGCGCCGGCCGTACGAGCGGTGCCGCGAAGAAGGCGGCGCCCGCCAAGTCCCCCGCCAAACCGCCCGCGAAGAAGACCGCGGCGAAGAAGGCCGTGCCCGCGAAGCGCGCGCCCGCCAAGAAGACCGCCGCGAAGAAGCCGGCGCCCAAGCCCGCGCCCTCCCCGACCGGGGGTGTGTACCGGCTGGTGCGCGGGCTCTGGCTCGGTCTCGCGCACGGTGTGGGGGCGGTGTTCCGGGGGATAGGGCGTGGCGCGAAGGGTCTCGACCCCGCGCACCGCAAGGACGGCATGGCGCTGCTGCTGCTCGGCGTCGCCCTGATCGTCGCGGCCGGTACCTGGTCCAATCTCCGCGGCCCGGTCGGCGATCTCGTCGAGATGCTGGTCACCGGGGCGTTCGGCCGGCTCGATCTGCTCGTGCCGCTGCTGGTCGGTGCGATCGGCATCCGGCTGATCCTCTATCCGGAGAAGCCCGACGCCAACGGCCGGGTCGTCATCGGTCTGTCCGCCCTCGTCATCGGGGTGCTCGGACAGGTCCACATCGCCTGCGGCTCGCCCGGCCGGGGCGAGGGCACCAAGGCCATGCAGGACGCCGGCGGGCTCATCGGCTGGGCCGCGTCCAAGCCGCTGATCTTCATGATGGGCGAGGTCCTCGCCGTACCGCTGTTGGTGCTGCTCACGATCTTCGGACTGCTCGTCGTCACCGCCACGCCCGTCAACGCCATCCCCCAGCGCCTGCGCGCGCTCGGCGCCAGGCTCGGCCTGGTCGAGCCGGCGTACGACCCCGAGGCCGATCCCGAGGCCCAGGCGGAGGCGTACGAGGACGACTGGCGCGAGGGTGGGTCTCAGCCCGCAGGGCGCGCCCGGCGCACGCCCCCCGGGTCCCACCAGGTGTACGACGTCGACCAGGCCGAGGAGGAGGCGCTCACCCGGCGCAGGCGCCCGCGCAGGTCCTCGGTGCAGCCCGCCTTCGACCGGCCCATGGACGCCGTGGACGTGGCCGCCGCGGCCGCCGCCGCCCTCGACGGGGCGGTGCTCAACGGTATGCCGCCCTCCCCGCTGGTCGCCGACCTCACCCGGGACGTCACCGCCGAGCGCGCCGCCGCCGTCGCAGCGGCTGCCGCCGAGGCCGCCGAGGCTGCTGAGGCCACGGGGAAGGGCGGGGCCACGGGGAACGCCGGGGCGCCGTCCGGTGCGCCGGTGCCGACCGCCCGCGCCGAGAAGGCCGGGCGCCTGCCCGGAGCCGTACCGGACCTCACCAAGCCCGCGCCGGACCACTCCGAGCTGCCGCCGCGCGCGGAGCAGCTCCAGCTGTCCGGGGACATCACGTACGCGCTGCCCTCGCTCGACCTGCTCGAGCGCGGCGGGCCGGGCAAGACGCGCAGCGCGGCGAACGACGCCGTGGTGGATTCGCTCTCGAACGTCTTCAGCGAGTTCAAGGTCGACGCGGCCGTCACCGGCTTCACGCGCGGGCCGACGGTCACGCGGTACGAGGTCGAGCTCGGCCCGGCCGTGAAGGTCGAGAAGATCACGGCCCTGACGAAGAACATCGCCTACGCCGTCGCCTCTCCGGACGTACGGATCATCTCGCCGATCCCCGGCAAGTCCGCGGTCGGCATCGAGATCCCGAACTCCGACCGGGAGATGGTGAACCTCGGCGACGTGCTGCGCCTCGCCGCGGCGGCCGAGGACGACCATCCGATGCTGGTCGCGCTCGGCAAGAACGTCGAGGGCGGCTACGAGATGGCCAATCTGGCGAAGATGCCGCACGTCCTGGTCGCCGGTGCCACGGGCTCAGGAAAGTCCTCGTGCATCAACTGCCTGATCACGTCGATCATGATAAGGGCGACCCCCGAGGACGTCCGGATGGTGCTCGTCGACCCGAAGCGGGTCGAGCTCACCGCGTACGAGGGCATCCCGCACCTGATCACGCCGATCATCACCAACCCCAAGCGGGCCGCGGAGGCGCTGCAGTGGGTGGTGCGCGAGATGGACCTGCGCTACGACGACCTGGCCGCGTTCGGCTTCCGGCACATCGACGACTTCAACGAGGCCATCCGCAACGGCAAGGTCAAGCTGCCCGAGGGCAGCGAGCGCGAGCTGAGGACCTACCCGTACCTGCTGGTGATCGTCGACGAGCTGGCCGACCTGATGATGGTCGCGCCCCGGGACGTCGAGGACGCCATCGTCCGGATCACCCAGTTGGCCCGTGCGGCCGGAATCCATCTGGTGCTCGCCACCCAGCGGCCCTCGGTGGACGTGGTCACGGGTCTGATCAAGGCGAACGTGCCCTCGCGGCTCGCGTTCGCGACCTCCTCGCTCGCCGACAGCCGGGTCATCCTCGACCAGCCGGGAGCCGAGAAGCTCATCGGAAAGGGTGACGGTCTGTTCCTGCCGATGGGCGCGAACAAGCCCGTCCGCATGCAGGGCGCCTTCGTCACCGAGGCCGAGGTCGCGGCCGTCGTCCAGCACTGCAAGGACCAGATGGCGCCGGTCTTCCGGGACGACGTCACCGTCGGCACCAAGCAGAAGAAGGAGATCGACGAGGAGATCGGCGACGACCTCGACCTGCTGTGTCAGGCCGCTGAGCTGGTCGTCTCCACCCAGTTCGGCTCCACGTCGATGCTCCAGCGCAAGCTGCGGGTCGGCTTCGCCAAGGCCGGCCGGCTGATGGACCTGATGGAGTCCCGGAGCATCGTCGGACCGAGCGAGGGGTCCAAGGCGCGGGACGTGCTCGTCAAGCCGGACGAGCTGGACGGGGTGCTGGCCGTGATCCGGGGGGAGTCCGAGGGGTGAGCGGCGGGCGGGGTCCGGCCGATCTCCCGCCGTGATCCTCGCCGTAACGAGACCCTGTCGAGACTCACTCGTAAGGGAACTTGGGCAACCGTTTCCCTTGGCCGTACGTCAAGTTGGAGGGAGGGACAGAAGGATGTCCCAGCCTCATGGCGTACAAACAGCGTCCGCCCGGTTGCCCCACCCTTTCGTACCACCCATAGACTGAACATCCAGCAGGTGGTTACACGCTCGAAAGGCGCTCTCGTGTCCATCGGCAACTCCCCCGAATCCCCCGAAGACGACCGGAACTTCCCGGCAGACGACCGGGATTCGATCGGTCGTGCCCTCCAGCAGGGCCGGATCGCCGCCGGTCTCACCGTCGACGAGGTCAGTGCCTCCACGCGGGTCCGCATCCCGATCGTGCACGCGATCGAGGAGGACGACTTCTCCCGCTGCGGCGGCGACGTCTACGCCCGCGGGCACATCCGTACGCTCGCCCGCGCCGTCGGCATCGATCCCGCGCCCCTGATCGAGCAGTACGACGCCGATCACGGCGGACGGCCCGCGCCGACCCCTGCGGCGCCGCTGTTCGAGGCGGAACGCATCCGCCCCGAGCCGCGTCGCCCCAACTGGACCGCGGCCATGGTGGCCGCGATCGTCGCCGTCGTCGGCTTCGTCGGCTTCACGATGTTCAACGGGACCGAGACGAAGGACGGGGCGGGCGCCGTCGCCGAGGGCCCGGCCCCGGAGAAGAAGACGACCAGCCCCACCACGAAGCCCGCCAAGACCACCGCGCCGCAGCCGGTGCCGAGCGCCATCGCGGCGGTCCCGAAGGACAAGGTCACGGTCAAGCTGACCGCGATCGACGACAAGAGCTGGATCTCGGCCAAGGCGAGCGACGGCAAGCTGCTCTTCGACGGACTCCTCCTCAAGGGCGAGTCCAAGACCTTCCAGGACGACGAGCGCGTCGACCTGATCCTCGGCAACGCGGGTCCGATCGAGCTCTTCGTGAACGGCAAGAAGATCGAAGAGAAGTTCGAATCCGGTGCCGTCGAGCGGCTCTCCTACGCCAAGGGCGACCCCGAGGCCGGATGATCCGCCGGGCGACCGTCGCGCAGGTGAACCCTGCGCGGCGGGGGTACGGCCGGGACGAAGTAGTCTTGAGTCCATGCCCGAACGCCGTACCGTCGCCCTTGTCACTCTTGGCTGCGCCCGTAACGAGGTGGACTCGGAGGAGCTCGCAGGCCGCTTGGCAGCGGACGGCTGGGAGCTCGTCGAGAACGCCGAGAACGCCGATGTCGCCGTCGTCAACACCTGTGGATTCGTCGAAGCCGCCAAGAAGGACTCCGTCGACGCCCTCCTCGAAGCCAATGATCTGAAGGATCACGGCAAGACCCAGGCCGTCGTCGCCGTCGGCTGCATGGCCGAGCGGTACGGCAAGGAACTCGCCGACGCCCTCCCCGAGGCCGACGGTGTGCTCGGCTTCGACGACTACGCCGACATCTCCAACCGGCTCCAGACCATCCTCAACGGTGGCAGCGTGGAGGCCCACACCCCGCGCGACCGGCGCCAGCTGCTGCCGCTGTCCCCCGTGGAGCGCCAGCAGGCCGCCGCCGGGATCGCCCTCCCGGGCCACGGCGCCGTCGAGGCGCCCGCCGAAGCCCCCGAGAACGTGCCGGCCGACCTGCCCGACGGCCTGGCGCCGGCCTCCGGGCCGCGCGCCCCGCTCCGCCGCCGGCTCGACCGCAGCCCCGTCGCCTCGGTGAAGCTGGCCTCCGGCTGCGACCGCCGGTGCTCGTTCTGTGCCATCCCGTCCTTCCGTGGCTCCTTCGTCTCGCGGCGGCCCTCCGACGTCCTCAACGAGACGCGCTGGCTCGCCGAGCAGGGTGTGAAGGAGGTCATGCTGGTCTCCGAGAACAACACCTCGTACGGCAAGGACCTCGGTGACATCCGCCTCCTGGAGAGCCTGCTGCCCGACCTCGCGGCCGTCGACGGCATCGAGCGGGTCCGGGTCAGCTACCTCCAGCCGGCCGAGATGCGGCCCGGCCTCATCGACGTCCTGACCTCGACCGACAAGGTCGTCCCGTACTTCGACCTCTCCTTCCAGCACAGCGCCCCGGACGTGCTGCGGGCCATGCGCCGCTTCGGCGACACCGACCGCTTCCTGGAGCTCCTGGAGACCATCCGCTCCAAGGCCCCGCAGGCCGGTGCCCGGTCCAACTTCATCGTCGGCTTCCCCGGCGAGACGGAGGCGGACTTCGCTGAGCTGGAACGCTTCATCACCCACGCGCGGCTCGACGCCATCGGCGTCTTCGGCTACTCCGACGAGGACGGCACCGAAGCCGCCACGTACGAGCACAAGCTCGACCAGGAGGTCGTCGACGAGCGGCTCGCCCACCTCTCGCGGCTCGCCGAGGAGCTCACCGCCCAGCGTGCGGAGGAGCGGATCGGAGAGACCCTGGAAGTACTGGTCGAATCGGTCGACGAGGAGGACGGCGTGATCGGCCGCGCGGCGCACCAGGCGCCGGAGACGGACGGCCAGGTCGTCATCACCGCGGACTCCGCCGCGAGCCGGGAGCTGACTCCTGGCCGTATGGTCGAGGCGAAGGTCGTGGGAACGGAAGGCGTCGACCTGGTGGCCGAGTGTCTTTTCGAGGAGGCGGGCAGATGACCGGAGTCCCGGCATCCGCGACGGGCGGGACCGGTAGGCCCGCGCCCGGCGGCAAGCTGGGCTCTGCGGCGGTCAACCAGGCCAGCCTGTGGAACATCGCCAACATCCTCACCATGATCCGCCTGGTGCTCGTGCCCGGCTTCGTGCTGCTCCTGCTCCAGGACGGCGGACACGATCCGGTCTGGCGCGCCTGGGCATGGGCCGCCTTCGCCGTCGCCATGATCACGGACGTCTTCGACGGCCATCTGGCGCGGGCGTACAACCTGGTCACGGACTTCGGGAAGATCGCCGACCCGATCGCCGACAAGGCGATCATGGCGGCCGGGCTGATCTGCCTGTCGTCGCTCGGGGACCTGCCGTGGTGGGTGACGATCGTGATCCTCGCGCGCGAGCTCGGGATCACGCTGATGCGGTTCTGGGTGATCCGGCACGGGGTGATTCCGGCCAGTCGCGGCGGCAAGATGAAGACCTTGGCGCAGGGCACGGCGGTCGGGATGTACGTGCTGATGCTGACCGGTCCACTCGCCACCTTGCGCTTCTGGGTGATGGCGGTCGCCGTCGTGCTGACGGTCGTCACCGGTCTGGACTACGTCCGGCAGGCGATCGTGCTGCGGCGCCGAGGGCTGGCGGAGGAGCGGGCCGCGCGCCTTGCCTCCGGTGGTGCGGGTGCTGCGGGTGGTGTCAGTGGCGCTGGTGGTGCCGGTGGTGCTGAGGGGGCTGTAGCGGCCGCTGAGGCCCCTGAGAGCGCGGCGCAGCCGCCTGTGCCGGGGCCGACGAGTGGGTCGGATGCGTCGGAGGTCTCCACGAGTGATGCCTCCACGGCGGGGCCCGCGGCGGGGTCGGGGCGATGAACGGGGCCGCCCGGGTGCTGGAGCTGCTTGCGGAGCGTGGCCAGAGCCTCGCCGCGGCGGAATCCCTCACGGGCGGTCTGGTGGCCGCGGAGCTCACTTCCGTGCCCGGAGCGTCGAAGGTCTTCCTCGGGTCCGTCACGGCGTACGCCACGGCCCTCAAGCGGGATCTCCTGGGCGTCGACGAGCTCCTGCTCGGCGAGCACGGAGCGGTGGACCCCGAGGTCGCGCTGCAGATGGCGGTGGGTGCGCGCGTCCGGCTCGGCGCAGACTGGGGCATCGCGACGACCGGTGTCGCCGGGCCCGATTCGCAGGACGGGCAGCCGGTCGGCACGGTGTACGTGGCGGTCGCGGGGCCCGTAGGGGCCGGGAAAGTGGTCGCATTGCGGTTGAACGGCGACCGTGCGGAAATCCGTAGAGAGAGCGTACGGAGCGTGCTGGAACTGCTCGACGACGAACTCTCGGGAAATGGGCGGGCACAGGATACGGAACAGAACGGGGGGAATTGATGTTTGCAGCCCTGAGTGAACACGACATCGCTCCCCGCACGGCCGCAGCGCGAGGCGGTACGGTGGGGCGTGAAGGATGCGGCTACGCGGTCCGAGGAGGGAGCCACCGATGATTCTGCTCCGTCGCCTGTTGGGTGACGTGCTGCGTCGGCAGCGCCAGCGCCAGGGCCGTACTCTGCGCGAAGTCTCCTCGTCCGCCCGAGTTTCGCTCGGCTATCTCTCCGAGGTGGAGCGGGGGCAGAAGGAGGCTTCCTCCGAGCTGCTCTCCGCGATCTGCGACGCGCTTGACGTACGGATGTCCGAGCTCATGCGTGAAGTGAGCGACGAGCTGTCGTTGGCCGAACTGGCCGAGTCGGCAGCGGCGAGCGAACCGGTGCCGGCGCCGGTACGCCCGATGCTCAATTCGGTGTCGGTGACGTCGGTGGCAGGTGTGTCCACCGAGCGGGTGACCATCAAGGCGCCCGCCGAAGCGGTCGACGTCGTCGCTGCCTGAACCGAAGTGGGCGAAGCCCCGGTCGGTGTCCTCCACGGACATCGACCGGGGCTTTCGCTCTTTCGCTCTTGATCTGTTCCTGATTTGTTCTTGAATCAGTCGTGCGGTTACGGATTGTTCCGAGATGCCTGGCTTTCGTGGTTCGTGCATCGTGGGGAGAACGTACGACTGGTTGGAGAATCCGTATGTCTGTCGTCAAGAGCCCCCTGTCCGACGCCGACCTGAAGACGGTCGGCGACGCTCTGCAGGGCGCGTTGGTCGACCTCGTCGACCTGGCCCTGGTTGCCAAGCAGGTGCATTGGAACGTGGTGGGGCCCCGGTTCCGTTCGATCCATCTGCAGCTCGACGAGGTCGTGCTCACCGCCCGTCAGCACTCCGACGTCGTCGCCGAACGTGCGTCGGCGATCGGTGTGAACCCGGACGGGCGATCCGCGACGGTCGCCTCGACGAGCGCGGTGGGGGCGGTCGCGGTGGCGAACGGCTGGATCAAGGACAAGGACGCGGTGGAGATCCTGGTCCAGGCGCTCGGCGCGGTGGTCCTGCGGATGCGGGAGCGCATCCAGGAGACCGGCGAGCCCGACCCGATCAGTCAGGACGTACTCATCGGTCTGACGGCCGACCTGGAGAAGCACGCCTGGATGTTCCAGGCCGAGAGCGCCTAGCGTGGCGCCCGCGCTGCGCGGTGCGTGCGCCGGGTCTGCCTCCGGTGCGCCCTCCCGCCGGGTGATACGGCCGGTCTAGCGTCGACCGCAGGAGGCGGCCATGGTACGGCGACGGGTTGCGCTGGTGGCGCTCGTGTGGGTGACGGGCGGGCTTGCGGCCGGCGGGCTGTGGTGGTGGGCGGTGCTGCGACTGGTGCTGGTCCCCGAGCAGTCGGGGCTGGTGGAAGGGGCGGTCGCGGCCGGCGGCTGGGGGTTGAGTCTGCTGCCGGTGCACGTGACGGCGTCCGCCGCCGTGGGCGGCCGGACGCGCGCGGGACCGGCGCGGGCCGGAGGGGCGGGGCGGGCTGTGCGGTTCGGGAGGGCCGGGCGGGTCGGACGGTCCGGGCGGGCTGTGCGGTCTGCGCGGTCCGGGCGGTCCGGGCGGTCCGGGCGGGATACCGGGGGTTCCGCGCGGGTCACCACGGCATCGCGACGCCGCCGTTGGGGCGGAGGATCTGACCCGTCGTGAAGGCGGCGGCGTCGGACGCGAGGTGGAGGACCGCGTGCGCGATGTCCTGCGGTTCGCCCACCCGGCCCAGGGGGGAGCGACGGGCCATGGCCGCCTCCGCCTGCTCCTGGGCGGCGGGCTCGTGCCGGTCGGTCATGGGGGTACGGATCCAGCCCGGGGCGATCGCGTTGACCCGGATGCCGTGCTGCCCGACCTCGGTGGCCAGCGTCTTGGTCAGCTGTACGACGGCGGCCTTGGTGACGCTGTAGCAGAGCAGGCCGGGGCTCGCGGTGTCCATGGCGCCTGAGGCCATGGTGACGATGGAGCCGCGCGTTCCGGTCGCGATCATCGCGCGGGCGGCCTCCTGGCAGGCGTAGAGGACTCCCTTGAAGTTGACCGCGAGGACACGGTCGAGGTCCTCGTCCCGGGTCTCCAGGACGGTGCTCGTGTGCATGATCCCGGCGACGGCGACCATCGTGTGCAGCGGGCCGGCGGCGGTGACGGCTGCGACGGCCGCGGCGAGGGAGGCGCGGTCGGTGACGTCGAGGACGTGGGTGTGCGCGGTGCCGCCCTGTTCCGAGACGAGTTTCGCGGTCTCGTGGAGGCCTGGCTCGTCGCGGTCCGCGCAGTGGACGGTTGCGCCCGCCTGGGCGAGGAGCGTGGCGGTCGCGCGGCCGATCCCGCTCGCGGCTCCGGTGACGAAGGCGGTGCGGCCGGTGAAGTCGTACGCCGTGAGGGCCATGACCGGACCGTACGACTGGATCTGACGGTCCGTCAATTGGTGGGGGTGGATTCGTGAGGGGCGGGCATCTGAAGCCGGAGTGAGGGCAGAAGTCAGGTGGTGGGGCCCTTTTGGCAGCCGGGGCACCAGTACGAGACGCGGTCTTCGGGGGTCGAGTGGTGGGCCGGGGGGCCGGAGCGGCGCACGGGGGTGCCGCAGCGCAGGCAGGGGCGGTTCTCGCGGCCGTACACGTAGAGGTGGTGCGCGGGGTGGCGGGTCGTCGTGGTGCGCCGGTCCGGACGGTCCTTGTTCGCATCGAGGAGGCGATGGGCGGTGGCGACCAGGCGTTCGGGGACGCCGGGCGGGAGTTCGCCGACCGGGAGCCAGGGCGTGACGGCGGCGAGGAACGCCAGCTCCGACTTGTACACATTGCCGATGCCCGCGAGGTTCCGCTGGTCGAGGAGGGCCTCGCCCAGGGGGCGGCCGGGGTCGGCGGTGAGGCGGTGGACGGCCTCCGCCGCGTCCCAGTCCGGGCCGAGGAGGTCCGGGCCCAGATGGCCGACCACGTTCTCCTCCTCGGCCGTGTGGATCAGTTCCAGCACGGGGAGCCGGTAGCCGACGGCGGTCTGCTCGGTGTTGGCGAGGATCGCCCGGATCTGGTGGGCCGGGCCACCGCTCCAGCGCTCACCGGTGGCGAACACGCGCCAGGCGCCCTCCATCCGGAGATGGGAGTGGAGGGTCAGACCCCCGTCGAACCGGGTCAGGAGGTGCTTGCCGCGCGGTGTCACGTCCAGGACGGAGCGGCCGGTGAGATCGGCGGTGGCGAACCGGGGCACGCGCAGATCCGACCGGGTCAGGACCCGCCCCGCCAGCGCCGAGTGCAGGCGGCGGGCGGTCTGCCAGACCGTGTCTCCTTCGGGCATGGCTCCATGATGCGTCGGTGACGGGCCGGGGCGCTCAGGCGGTGGGTCGGGTCGGGTCGCTGAGGTGACGGGTCGGCCGGCTCGGGTGACGGGTCGGGACGCTCAAGGGCGGAGGCGCAGTCCCCTCGGGGTGGCGTGGAAGCCTGCGGCCTCCAGGGGGCGGGCGAGGGGGGAGGTGAGGGCGGTGGCTCCGTTGACCCGTTCCACCGTGACCGTACCGAGCGAGCCCGCGAGGGCGGCCGAGGCCAGGGACTCGGCCGCGGCTCTGAGTGCCGGGTCCTCGGAGTCCTCCGGCCAGCACAGCAGGGTCTTGCCGCCGCGCTCCATGTAGAGCGTGAGCTCTCCGTCGACCAGGACGACCATGGACCCCGCCTTCCGGCCCGGCTTGTGCCCGGCGCCGCTCGGCGGCTCGGGCCAGGGCAGCGCCGCTCCGTACGCGTTGGCCGGGTCGGCGGCGGCCAGCACCACCGCGCGCGGGCCCGCGCCGGCCTCCGCGCCGCGGTCCCGGGCGGTCGCCGCCGCCCGCAGCCGGTCCACGGCGCCGTCCATCGCGAACTGGGCCGCGCCGAGGCCCTCCACCACATAGCCGCGGCGCGCCTGCCCGCTGTCCTCGAAGGCGGCCAGGATGCGGTACGTCGCCGAGAAGCCGCCCTCGACCCCTTCGGCGGCCACGGCGCCCCGGGTGACCACTCCGTGCCGGTCGAGCAGGGTGCGGGCGAGTGCGTGGGCGCGGTGGGTCGGCTCCGGTTCGACGGGCGGGAGCAGCGACCAGCGTCCGCTGACCGTGGGCGGGCCCGTCCGGGACGCGGGCCGGGCGGCCGCGGTGAGCGTGCCGTAACGGCCGCGCGGGATCGTCCGCTTGGCCCGGTGGGCTGTGGAGCCCGCCGTGCGGCCCGAGCCGAGCAGGGAGCGCAGCGGGGCGAGGGTGTCGTTGGTGAGCCGGCCGGACCAGGCCAGGTCCCAGACGGCGTCGGCCAGTTGGGGATCGGTGGCGTCCGGGTGGGTGGTGGCCCGCACCTGGTCGGCGATCTGGCGGAAGAACAGGCCGTAGCCGCCGGAGAGGGTGGTGAGCACCGACTCGTGGAGCGCGGACTGCTCCAAGGGGTGCGGCGGCGGGAGCAACAAAGGGGCCGCGTCCGCCAGATAGAGCGAGATCCAGCCGTCCTTGCCGGGCAGGGCTCCCGCGCCGGCCCAGACGACCTCGCCGGTCGTGGTCAGCTCGTCGAGCAGGGCGGGGGAGTAGTCCCTGACCCGGGACGGCAGGATCAGCTTCTCCAGGGCGGAGGCGGGCACGGGCGCGCCCTGCAACTGCTCGACGGCGCGGGCCAGTCCGTCGATCCCGCGCAGGCTGTTGCTCCCCAGGTGCTGCCACTGGGGCAGGAAGGTGGCGAGCGCGGCCGGGGGCACCGGCTCCAGCTCGTGCCGGAGGGCGGCGAGCGAGCGGCGGCGCAGTCGGCGCAGCACCGCCGCGTCGCACCACTCCTGGCCGATCCCGGAGGGGTGGAACTCGCCCTGGACGACCCGGCCCGCGGCCGCCAGGCGCTGGAGGGCCCCGTCGGTGACGGCGGCGCCGAGGCCGAAGCGGGCCGCGGCCGCGGATGACGTGAACGGGCCGTTCGTGCGCGCGTGACGGGCGAGGAGATCGCCCAGGGGGTCCTTCACCGGCTCCGTGAAGGCCTCGGGGACCCCCACCGGCAACGCCGTGCCGAGGGCGTCCCGCAACCGGCCGGCGTCCTCGATCGCCGCCCAGTGGTCGGTGCCCGCGATCCGGACCCGGATGGCCCGGCGGGCCGCTCCCAGCTCGTGGACCCAGGCGGGCTCTCCGCCGCGCTCGGCCAACTCGGCCTCGGTGAGCGGGCCGAGGACGCGGAGCGCGTCGGCCACGCCCTCCACGTCCTTGATCCGGCGGTCCTCGGTGAGCCACTGGAGCTCCCGCTCCAGCTCCGTCAGGACGTCGGCGTCGAGCAGTTCGCGCAGCTCGGCCTGGCCGAGCAGTTCGGCCAGGAGGCGCGAGTCCAGGGAGAGGGCGGCGGCCCGTCGCTCGGCGAGCGGGGAGTCGCCTTCGTACAGGAACTGGGCCACGTAGCCGAAGAGCAGGGAGCGGGCGAACGGCGAGGGCTCGGGGGTGGTCACCTCGACGAGCCGGACGCGGCGGGCCTCGATGTCGCCCATCAGCTCTTGGAGCCCGGGGACGTCGAAGACGTCCTGGAGGCACTCGCGGACCGCTTCCAGGACGATCGGGAAGGAGCCGAACTCGCTCGCGACCTGGAGCAGTTGGGCCGCGCGCTGACGCTGCTGCCAGAGCGGGGTGCGCTTGCCCGGATTCCGCTTGGGCAGCAGCAGGGCCCGGGCGGCGCACTCGCGGAATCGGGAGGCGAAGAGGGCCGATCCGCCGACCTGGTCGGTGACGATCTGGCCGATCTCGCCCTTGTCGAAGAGCGCGTCCGCCGCGCCGATCGGGGCCTGGTCGGAGTCGTACGTCGTGTCCAGGTGCCGTCCGGGGTCGACCGGCTCCTCGTCCAGGAGGTCCAGACCCATCAGATCGGCGTCCGGCAGCCGCAGCACGATCCCGTCGTCGGCGTGCATCACCTGCGCGTCCATGCCGTACCGCTCGGCGAGCCGGGCCCCCAGGGCCAGCGCCCAAGGGGCGTGCACCTGAGCCCCGAAGGGGGAGTGGATGACGACCCGCCAGTCGCCGAGCTCGTCCCGGAACCGCTCCACGAGGATCGTCCGGTCGTCCGGCACATGGCCGCAGGCCTGGCGCTGCTCGGTGAGATACGCCAGGACGTTGTCGGCGGCCCAGGCGTCCAGGCCGGCGGCGACGAGGCGCAGCCTGGCGTCCTCGGTCTCCAGGGAGCCGACCTCGCGCAGGAACGCGCCCACCGCGCGGCCCAGTTCGAGCGGGCGGCCCAGCTGGTCGCCCTTCCAGAACGGCAGCCTCCCCGGCACCCCGGGGGCCGGGGTGACCAGGACCCGGTCCCGGGTGATGTCCTCGATCCGCCAGGAGGTGGTGCCCAGCGTGAAGACGTCCCCGACCCGGGACTCGTACACCATCTCCTCGTCCAGCTCGCCGACCCGGCCGCCGCCCTTCTTGGGGTCGGAACCGACGAGGAAGACGCCGAAGAGACCTCGGTCGGGGATCGTGCCGCCCGAGGTGACGGCGAGGCGCTGCGCGCCAGGGCGGCCGGTGACCGTGCCCGCGACCCGGTCCCAGACCACGCGCGGGCGCAGCTCGGCGAAGGCGTCCGACGGATAACGCCCGGCCAGCATGTCCAGGACGGCCGTGAACGCCGACTCGGGCAACGAGGCGAACGGAGCGGCCCGGCGGACCGTCGCCAGCAGGTCGTCCACCTGCCAGGTGTCCAGGGCGACCATCGCCACGAGCTGCTGCGCGAGGACGTCCAGCGGGTTCGCCGGGATGCGCATCGACTCGATGGAACCGCTGCGCATCCGCTCGGTGACCACGGCGGCCTGCACCAGGTCGCCCCGGTACTTCGGGAACACCACGCCCGTCGACACGGCGCCCACCTGGTGCCCGGCGCGGCCCACCCGCTGGAGGCCAGAGGCGACCGACGGCGGCGACTCGACCTGCACGACGAGGTCCACCGCCCCCATGTCGATGCCCAGCTCCAGGCTGGAGGTGGCGACCACGGCGGGCAGCCGGCCCGCCTTGAGGTCCTCCTCGACCTGCGCCCGCTGCTCCTTGGAGACCGAGCCGTGGTGGGCGCGGGCGAGGAGCGCCGGCGCGCCCTGGGCCGCGCCCGCCTGCGCCATGATCTCGGCCGGCGGCGGGCCGTCGGCGGGCATCGGCTCGCCCGTGGCACGTTCGTACGCGATCTCGTTGAGCCGGTTGCACAGCCGCTCGGCCAGTCGGCGCGAGTTGGCGAAGACGATCGTGGAGCGGTGGGCCTGGACGAGATCGGCGATGCGCTCCTCGACGTGCGGCCAGATCGAGGGCTTGTCGCCACCGTCCTTGCCCTCGGAGGCGGGGGAGCCGCCCAGCTCTCCCATGTCCTCGACGGGGACGACGACCGAAAGGTCGAACTCCTTGCCGGACGGCGGCTGGACGATCTCCACCTTGCGCTGAGGGGAGAGATAGCGGGCCACCTCGTCCACCGGCCGGACCGTCGCCGACAGGCCGATCCGGCGGGCCGGGCGGGGCAGCAGCTCGTCGAGCCGTTCCAGGGACACCGCGAGGTGCGCGCCGCGCTTCGTCCCCGCGACCGCGTGGACCTCGTCCAGGATCACCGTCTCGATCCCGGCGAGCGCGTCCCGGGTGGCGGAGGTCAGCATCAGGAAGAGCGACTCGGGGGTCGTGATCAGGATGTCCGGCGGCTTCGTGGCCAGCGCGCGGCGCTCGGCGGGCGGCGTGTCACCGGATCGGATGCCGACCTTGACGTCCGGCTCGGGCAGCCCGAGCCGGACCGACTCCTGGCGGATGCCGGTCAGCGGGGACCGCAGATTGCGCTCGACGTCGACGGCCAGGGCCTTCAGCGGCGAGACGTACAGGACGCGGCAGCGCTTCTTGGGGTCCGCCGGCGGTGGGGTGGACGCCAGCTGGTCGAGGGAGGCGAGGAACGCGGCGAGCGTCTTGCCGGAACCGGTCGGGGCGACCACGAGCACGTCCGAGCCCGCGCCGATGGCCTGCCAGGCGCCTTCCTGCGCCGCCGTGGGCGCGTGGAAGGCCCCGGTGAACCAACCACGGGTCGCGGGGGAGAACGAGTCGAGCGCGGACCTGACCATGCCACCCATCGTGCACCCCGCCACTGACAACCGCCCGGACCTGGGGAAATCCGGCTCGTGGCGGGGGCGGTCGGTGTCGCAGAATGGGGACATGGCGACTGGCGAACGCGCACGGTACTGGCGGTACGAGGAGCTGCCCGGCGTCGATCTGCTGCACGCCCACTACGTGCGGAAGGCCTTCGCCCGGCACACGCACGAGACCTTCGTCTTCGCCGCGATCACCGACGGCGTGGAGGCCTTCCACTACCGCGACGAGCTGGTGCAGGCAGGGCCCGGGCAGATCGCCCTGGTCAACCCCGACACTCCGCACACCGGGCACGCGGGCGTGCCCGAGGGGTGGACCTACCGCACGATCTATCCCGACGCCGAGCTGATCCGGTCCATCGCCGCGGACACCATGGCGCTCCGCGGCGACGTCGGGTTCACCGACCCGGTCGTGGACGATCCGTACGCGGCGCAGCTCGTCCTCGGCGTCCACCGGGCCGCCGAGGAGGGCAACGCGCTGGCCGCCGACAGCCTGCTGCGACTGGTCACGGCGAGGATGCTGCGCAGCCACGGGGGCCGGATCGCGCCCCTCGCCCCCCGCTCGGCGGGCGCCCGCAACGCGGCACGCGCGCGTGCCGTCCTGGAGGAGCGGATGATCGACCCGCCGACCCTGGAGCGCCTCGCCGCCGACCTCGGTACCAGCCCCTTCGCCCTGCTGCGGGCCTTCCGGGACGCGTACGGGATGCCGCCGCACACCTGGCTCACCGACGCGCGCGTGCGGCGGGCCCGGCAGCTCCTCGACACGGGGACGGCACCGGCGGAGGCGGCCGTCGCCGTCGGCTTCACCGACCAGCCGCACCTCAACCGGCACTTCGTACGGAGCGTGGGGGTGCCGCCCGGGGCGTACCAGCGCTCGCGGCGGGCGGGGTAGCCGGCCGGGGCGGAGGCCTGCGCGCGGCGCGGGGCGGGGCCCGGGGCGCGGCTTCGGGCGTGGCCCGGGGGCGCAAGAACGTACAAGACCATGAACGGACGGGCTCGTACCGTCGCTGACGTGGCAGAACAGACAGCACCCCCCGTGATACGGGAGGCGACCAAGGCGGACTCGGCGGTCGTGCGCGACGCGCTCGGGGTCGGTATCGCCGTCGGCCTCTCCGGCTTCGCCTTCGGCGTCACCTCCGCGGGCTCCGGACTCAGCCTCCTCCAGACCTGCGCGCTCAGCCTGCTCGTCTTCACCGGCGCCTCGCAGTTCGCGCTGGTGGGAGCGCTCGCGGCCGGCGGGAACCCGTTCACGGCCGCGGCGGGCGCCTTCTTCCTCGGCACCCGTAACGCGTTCTACGGGCTGCGCCTGTCCCAGCTGCTCGCGTTGCCGCGCTCGGTCAGGCCCTTCGCCGCACAGTGGGTCATCGACGAGACGGCCGCCGTGGCGCTGGCGCAGCCGACCCGGCGCGCCGCGCGGATCGGGTTCACCGTCACCGGACTCACGCTCTACGTCCTGTGGAACCTGACGACCTTCCTCGGCGCCCTCGGCGCGGAGGCCATCGGCGACACCAAGGCCTGGGGCCTGGACGCGGCGGGACCCGCCGTCTTCCTCGCGCTCCTCGCGCCCATGCTGAAGACGGCGACGGAGCGGTACACGGCGGGGCTCGCCGTCGTGCTCGGCCTCGGGCTGCTGCCCGTGCTGCCGGCCGGCGTACCCGTCCTCGCGGCGGCGCTGGCCGCGCCGGCGGTGCTGTGGCTGCGGGGCCGTCGCCTGGCCGACGGGCCGGGTGAGGCGGAGACGGGTGCGGCGGACATGGGTGTGACGGACATGGGTGTGACGGAAGCGGGTGCCGTGGGGACGGGTGTCAAGGCAGCGGGTGCTGCGGAATCGCCCGCGTCGCGCAAGGAGGAGGACCGATGACCGTCTGGATCGCGATCGGCCTCACGGTCGTCGGCTGCTACCTCGTCAAACTGCTCGGGCTCCTGGTCCCGGCGGGTGCCCTGGAACGGCCGCTCGTCCAGCGCCTCGCGGCCCTGCTGCCGGTGGCCCTGCTCGCGGCGCTGACCGCCCAGCAGACGTTCGGCGAGGGCTCAGGCCTCGTCCTGGACGCCCGCGCGGCCGGCGTGGCCGCCGCGGCCGTCGCCCTGCTCCTGCGCGCCCCCTTCCTCGTGGTCGTCGGCGCTGCCGTGGCCGTCACGGCGGGTGTACGGGCACTGGGCGGGTAGGGCGCGCAGTCCCGAGGGCGGCACGCGCGCGTGCGCGGTGCCGCCCGGGGAGCGGGCACACGCTCTACGGCCCGCCCCCGGCTCCTCAGTGCGCCATCGGCACCCCCACCGGAGGCGTCTCGGGGACTCCCAGGCGCTGCGCGTCGCGTTCCGGACGGAGGAACAGGGTGGTCGCCGCGCCCGCCGTCGCCAGGAGGGCGGCGGTGACAAGCCAGCCGTTCTCGTAGCCCTGGGCCGTCGTCGCGGCGGCGTCCACGATCCCGCCCAGTACCAGCGGTGCGAGGACGCCACCCAGCGCGAAGACGCAGACCACCGCGCCCAGCACCACTCCGCGCTGCGAAGGCGGTGTGATCCGCGCGCAGGCCGTCTGGCCGACCGTCATCATCACCGGAGCCAGCGCCATCGGGCCGAACATCGTCGGCACCCGCAGCCAGTCGGCGTCGGCCGTCGCGAAGACCGACACCGCCGCGGCCGACAGCAGGAGCAGCACCCCCGCGCCCGCCCCTGCGGGGAGCAGACCCGGTCGGCCCCGCCGGGCCGCCCGCTGCGCCACAAGACCGTGGACGAGCAGGACGACTCCGTTGGCGATCGCCCCCGCGCCCACCATGAGGCCCACCCGATGCGCGTCCCAGCCGAGGACCGTCTCCAGGTAGTCCGGCAGCCAGGTGAGCTTCGAGCTCATCGGCGTCGCACGGTTCGGTCCTCGGCGCGGGCGGACGTCAGTCGATCGGGCGGCCGTGGGCGCGCAGCGTCCGCAGCGCCTCGATCGTCACGATCGGCCGCGCCTCCAGCGCCGTGCCCGGGGCCCATCGGCGCCAGGTGACAGGCCAGCCGCCGTCCTCCTGCTGGGCGGCCGCCAGGTGGTCGAGCGAGCGGGCCATCTCCTCCTCCGTGAACCAGCGGCGGGCCAGGGAGTCCGGCACGCGCGCGTAGTCGTACGGGAAGTGGTGTTCCTCGGGCGCGTACCCCGGGGCCACGGGGAAGTCGTCGAGCCGTTCGGGATCCAGGACCGCAAGGCCCTGCTCCCGCACCAGACGCCCCAGCCGGTCGGCGACCGCCTGCGCCCGCGACCGGTCCGGGACTCCGTCCAGGAAGGCGACGGCGGCCTCGATCTCGTACGGATGCGACTTCTCCAGCGACTCGACCGCCGACCAGCAGAACTCGGTCGCCCGGAACAGCCAGGCGTGCCACACCTGGTTGCGGTGGAGCAGGCCGACCACCGGGCCGGTGGAGAGCAGCGCGCTGGGCGGGTCGTCGACGATCGGCACGAACGGCGCGGCCGGGTAGCCGCGCTGGGACGGGTGGACGGCGGGCAGCGCCCCGTCGAGCGTGGACACCTCGGTGAGGTAGCGGCAGATCCGTTCCACCCTCAGCCCGCCGCAGCGGCCGATGGAGTCCAGGACCCGGAGCGCGTGCCCCGTGTGCAGGGGCTGGCTGACCGGGCCCCGGAGATCGGGTTCGAGGGCGTGGCCGTAGCCGCCGTCCTCGTTGAGGTACGCCGCGAGCGCCACCTCGACGGGTTCCGCGCCGCCGCGCAGGAAGTGGTAGGCGAACCGGCGCTGTTCGAGCACGCGGGCCGTCAGCCAGACGAAGTGTTCGGCACGCGCGCGAGGCGTGGGGTGCGGAGCCGCGAGAGGAGTTCCAGCCATGGTCCGACCGTAGGCCGCCCGGGACGTGTGACAAGGCTTACCGGCCGGGCTGCACTCTTGGGGGCGGGATACTGGGGTCATGCGGTTGACGATTTTCTGGGAGCGGATGGCGGACCACTTCGGCGGGTCCTACGCCGAATCCTTCGCACGGGACCATGTGATGTCCGAACTGGGCGGTCGTACGGTGCACGAGGCACTGGACGCCGGGTGGGAGGCGAAGGACGTGTGGCGGGCGGTCTGCGCGGCCATGGACGTACCGGCCGACAGGCGCTGACCCGCGTCGACCACGCGCCGAGCACGCGTCGGCCCCGCGCCGAGCAGGCGTCGGCCCCGCGCCGAGCACGCGTCGGCCCCGCGCCGACCACGCGCCGAGCACGCCTCGGCCCCGCGCCCACGACGGGTCGGCGGGCCCGGCAGGGACGGAATGTCTGCGCGGTGCGCGAGACTGGCCGGGTGGCTCCGACTGACGACACCGACGCGACCGGCAACGAGAACGGCAAGACGACCGCCGACGGGACCCCCGACCAGGCTGTGACCGGGCGAACCCCGGAAGCGCGGTCGCAGGGGCGGTCGGCCGTGGGCAGAGCCCCCCGGGGTGACGTCCGACGCCCGGCACGGAGACCCGACGCCCACGAGCCCGACGTCGGGGGCGGCGGTCTCCGGGGCTGTGCCCCCGCCGGCCCGGGGCGGGATCCCGACCCCCGCGAGCGGTCCTGCGACCGCACCGGCCGGAGCCGGGGCGGGTTCCGGTGAGCCAGGGGACGGCGTGAAGGCCGGCCCCGCCGCCCGGATGCCCCGCTGGCTGCCCCGGGCCATGGTGCTCGCCCTCGCGCTCTACGCCTGCTTCCAGCTGGGCAGCTGGGCGTTCCACCAGCTCATCGGGTTGCTCGTCAACATCGTCGTCGCGTTCTTCCTGGCCCTCGCCATCGAACCGGCCGTCGGCAGGATGGCCGCCCGGGGCATGCGGCGAGGACTCGCCACGTTCCTCGTCTTCCTCGCCGTCATGGTCTTCAGCGTGGGCTTCGTCGTCCTGCTCGGCTCGATGCTCGCGGGCCAGATCGTCGACATGGTCGAGAACTTCCCCAAGTACCTCGACTCACTGATCAACTGGATCAACCAGACGTTCCACACCGAGCTGTCCCGAGTCGAGGTCCAGGACAACATCCTGCGCTCCGACTGGCTCCAGAAGTACGTGCAGAACAGCGCGAGCGGCGTGCTCGACATCTCCGCCACCGTCCTCGGCGGCCTGTTCAAGCTGCTGACGATCTTCCTGTTCTCGTTCTACTTCGCCGCCGACGGCCCCCGGCTGCGCCGCGCGCTCTGCTCCGTACTGCCGCCGGCACGTCAGACCGAGGTCCTGCGGGCCTGGGAGATCGCCGTCGACAAGACCGGTGGCTACCTCTACTCCCGTGGCCTGATGGCCCTGATCTCCGGCGTCGCGCACTTCATCCTGCTGGAGATTCTGGGAGTGCCGTACGCGCCGGCGCTCGCGGTCTGGGTGGGCCTGGTCTCGCAGTTCATCCCCACCATCGGCACGTACCTCGCGGGCGCGCTGCCCATGCTGATCGCGTTCACCGAGAACCCCTGGTACGCGCTGTGGGTCCTGGTGTTCGTCGTGGTCTACCAGCAGTTCGAGAACTACGTCCTCCAGCCGAAGCTGACGTCCAAGACGGTGGACATCCACCCGGCGGTCGCGTTCGGCTCGGTGATCGCCGGTACGGCGCTGCTCGGCGCGGTCGGCGCGCTGATCGCGATCCCGGCCGTCGCCACCCTCCAGGCCTTCCTGGGCGCCTATGTGAAGCGGTACGACGTGACCGACGACCCGCGCGTGCACGGCCACCGGCGCTACGGCGAGGCCGTCGTCGCCCGGCTCCAGAAGGCGCTGCACCACAAGAAGGAGCAGGGGCAGGGCCCCGGGCACGAGCAGGGCTAGGGCCCGGGGCGCGGGCAGAGCCAGGGCCCCGGGCACGAGCCGGGCTGAGGCCCGGGGCACGGGCCGGAGGGTGAGGCCTCCGGCCCGTCCCTCAGTGGCGTTCGAGCTGGACCTTCGGGATGATCCGCGCCAGTGGCGCCGGGAGCCACCACGCGCGCCGCCCCAGCAGCTGCATGACCGCGGGCACGATCAGACAGCGGATGACCACCGCGTCCAGCAGGATCGCCACGGCCAGGCCGAGCCCGAACTGCTGGAGCATCCGGTCGGGGCTGAGGACGAAGGCCGAGAACACCACGATCATGATCGCCGCGGCGGCCGTGATGACCTTCCCGGTCGCCGCGAGCCCCTCCCGTACGGCGCCCTGCGGGTCCTGGGTGCGCTCCCACTCCTCGTGGATCCGGGAGAGCAGGAAGACCTCGTAGTCCATCGAGAGACCGAAGACGATCGCGAAGATCATCACGGGGATGAACGCCTCGATCGGGCCGGGCTGCACCCCGAACCAGCCGTGCTGGAAGACGAGGGTGATCACCCCGAGGGCCGCTCCGATGCTCAGCAGGTTGAGCAGCGCCGCCTTGATCGGGATGAGCACGGACCGGAAGACGAGGAGCAGCAGGAGCGCGGAGAGGCCCACGACGACCGCGACGAAGAGCGGCATCCGGTCCGAGACGGTGGCGGCGAAGTCCTCGGTCGCCGCCGTCGGCCCGCCGACCAGCAGATCGGCGCCGGTCGCCCGCTCCACCGGCGGCAGGACGTCGGAGCGCAGCCGGTCGACGAGCTCCGACGTCGCCTCCGCCTGGGGCGCCGACTCCGGGAAGGCGATGACGGTGGAGACGGCGGCGTCCTTCGTCGGGATCGGCGCGGTGGCCGCCGCGACGCCCTCCGTGTCCTCCAGGGCCGCGCGCAGGGCGCTCGCGGCGCGCTCGCCGCCGCCGTCCGCGACCACGATCAGCGGCCCGTTGAAACCCGGCCCGAAGCCCTCGGCCAGCAGGTCGTACGCCTGCCTGCTGGACTTCGTCGGGGCGTCGTTGCCCGCGTCGGCGAAGCCGAGCCGCATGTCGAGGGCGGGCGCGGCGAGCGCGCCCAGGGCCACCACCGAGACAAGCAGGGCCGCCCACGGCCGCCTCTGCACGGCCGTCGCCCAGGCGCGCCACCTGGCGCCCTCCGGGCGAGTCGTCTTCGCGGCCCGCTTGGTGACCTGCCGCTGGATGCGCCGGCCGAAGATCCCGAGCAGCGCCGGGAGCAGGGTGAGCGAGGCGGCCATGGTGACGAGGACGGTCAGTGCGACGGCGAGCGCCACGCCCTGCAGCGAGCCGAGGCCGAGCACGACCAGGCCCATCAGGGCGATGATCACCGTGCAGCCGGCGAAGAAGACCGTGCGCCCCGCCGCGTCCAGTGCGGTCCGGGTGGCCCGCTCGGGCTCCGCGCCGTGCAGGAGTTCGGTGCGGTAGCGGGAGAAGATCAGCAGCGCGTAGTCGATCCCGACACCGAGGCCGACCAGCATCATGATCGGCGGGGTGAAGTCCGCGACGTCCGCGAGGTGCGAGGCCAGCGCGATCAGCCCGATCGAGCTGCCGACCGCGAAGACCGCGGTGACCACGGGCAGGCTCGCCGCGACCAGGGACCCGAACAGGAAGACCAGGATCACCAGGGCGCCCAGCATGCCCGCGCCCTCGGCCGCTCCGCCGCCGCCCTCCTCGGCGCCGCGTGCCGCCTCACCGCCGACGGCGGCGGTCAGCCCGTCGCCCTGCGCCTCCCGCACGGTGTCGATGACCTTCAGGACCTCGGTGCGGTCGGTGTTCTCCGCCGCGCCGTCGAGGGTGACGATGGCGTAGGCGACGGTGCCGTCCTCGGAGACCGCCGCCCTCTCCTCGTACGGGCTGCGTACGTCCGTCACCCCGGGGAGCCCCTCGACCGTGTCGAGCAGGCCCTCCACGCGCGCGTGGACGGTCTTTTCCAGGACGCCCCGCTCGTCCTTGACGACGATCTGCAGGGTGGCGTCCGTGGCCTGGGCGGACCCGTGCCGTTCCAGGACGGTCCGTGCCGCCTGCGAATCGGTGCCGGGCAGCGAGAAGTCGTTGTGGTACGCGCTCCCGACGGCCGTCGAGGCGCCGGTCGCGGCGGCCACCACCACGATCCACAGCAGCACGGCGGACCAGCGGTGACGGTACGAGAAGGCGGCCAGGCGCTCGAAGACGCTGCCGCGCCGGGTCGGTGGGTTCGGAGGGTTCGGTGGGTTCGTCGTGGGATCGGTGTCCCGCGTGACGGTCATGATCGTTTCTCCTTCTGGGAGTTGCGTGCCGGGAGTCACAGGTACGAGGGCCGGGTCACCCGGTGCCGGAAGGTGCGCCAGGTCCACACCTGGGCGGCGACGAGGAACGGGGTGACGACGAGCAGCGCGGGCACGAGCAGGGCGAGCGTGGCGCCGTCCGCGGCATGCTCGGCCAGAGGAAGGGCGCTCCCGGCGAGCAGCGGAAGGGCGCCGAGCAGGGCGGCGGTGAGCGCGAAGGACTGCCACGGTGCGGTCCGACCGGTCCGTCCGGTCCGCCCCACGAGCAGACGGGCGCGTTCGTACGGCAGCCCGGTCAGCCGGAGCGTGGCGAAGCCGAGCCCGTGGGCGGCGAACAGGGCGGCCGTGGCGACGGCGACGAGGAGCGCGGTCACGCCGCCGGCCCGCTCGTACGGCGCACCGATCAGCGGCGCGGCCAGCAGCCATCCCCAGGACAGGGCGACCGTCCAACTGCCGCACACCACCGCGCCGTCGCAGACCGCCCGCCAGCGTCGCCCCGGTCCCCGCCCGCGCGACCAGAGCCCGAGGTCACGGACGATCCAGCCGGTCAGCAGGGGGAGGAGGACCACGAACTGGCCGGTCAACAGCTCCCGTTCGACGTCGGGGAAACAACCGACGAGCACACCCGCCGTAGCGATCAGCCACACCTCGTTGCCCAGGAAGAAGGGCGCGAAGGAGGTGAGGACGAGACGGCGTTCGTGGTCGGTGCGGCCGAGGTACGGGGTGAGCATCCCCGTTCCGATGTCCGCGCCCGCGAGCACGAAGTAGCCGGTGGCGAAGAAGGCGAGCAGGACGATGGCGAGGGTTTCCACGGCCGGGCTCCTCAGTAGCTCGTGGCGGGCAGGGAGTCGACGGGGTCCCCGGGTCCGTCACCGGGTCCGCTCTCGGGTCCGTCCGCGCGTCCGCCGCCCTCGGTACCGCCCTCGGGCCTGACCCGGTCGTCGTGGCCGAGGCCCGCGTCGACCGGGCCCCGGCGGGCGTGCCGGGCCAGCAGCCAGGCGTTGAGGACGACGAGCAGCCCGAAGAGAGTGGTGAAGACGATCAGCGAGGCGCGCATCGCGCCGGGGGAGAGGTCGGAGACCGCGTCCTCGGTCTTCAGGAGGCCGTACACGACCCAGGGCTGGCGGCCCGCCTCGCGGAACACCCAGCCGCTGATCATCGCGAGGTAGGGCAGCGGTACGGCGGCCATCAGGGCCAGATGCCAGAGCCGGAAGCGGAAGACGACCTTCTTGAAACAGGCCAGGATCACGCCGGCGAAGGTGAAGTACATCATCAGGGCGAAGCTGATGAGCATGACGAGCCCGCCGCCGCGGGTCCACGCCTCGGAGGGGACGTAGTCGCCGGGGCCGAAACGGGCGACCATGTCCGCCTGGATCTGCGCGATTTCGGCCGTCTTCTGGCTGAACACGGCCGACTTCATGGGCTGGAAGGTGCCGAGGGCGGCGAACTGGATGCCGCCGAAGACGGCCGTGACCATCAGCGCGGGGAAGGAGAGGAACACTCCGATCCGCAGGCTCCGGCCGAAGAACTCCCACTCGGACGTCCGCCGGAACAGGTGGTACGCGCTGACACCGGCCACGAAGAAACCGGCCGTGAGCAGCGCTCCGGCGAGGATGTGCCCGAAGGCGAGCAGGGCCGATGGGTTGGTCAGCACGGCGACCGGGTCGTCCAGGACCAGCCTGTCGCCGCCCTCCACCCGGTACCCGACCGGGTGGTTGAGGAAGCCGTTGGAGACGAGGATCCAGTACGCCGAGAGGTACGCGGTCAGCGTGACGACCCAGATCATCGCCAGATGGACCCAGCGGTTGAAGCGGTGCCAGCCGAAGATCCACAGTCCGAGGAAGGTCGACTCGACGAAGAACGCGACGATCGTCTCGACCGCGAGCGAGGCGCCGAAGACATTGCCCGCGTAGTGCGTCAGCCCGCTCCAGCTCATCCCGAACTGGAACTCCATCACGATGCCGGTGACGATCCCGACCGCGTAGTTGATCACGTACAGCTGGCCCCAGTAGCGGACCATGCGCGCGTGCAGCGGCTTCCGGCCGATCGTCGCCACCGTCTGGACGACGGCGACCACGGTCGCGAGCCCCAGCGTCAGCGCGACGAAGAGGAAGTGGCCGCCCGCCGTGAGGGCGAACTGCAGCCGGGCGAGATCGAGGACGCCTGGATTCACGCAGCCAGCGTCGGCGTACGGCTAGGAGGCCCGCGTCGCCCCGGGGTGGTCAGTGGCCGTACCCCCGGGGTTGCGCCGCCCCACGCGCGCGTACCCCAGGAGTTGCGTCCACGCGCGCGTGCCCCCTAGGGGACGAACCGTGGGTCCCGCCCGACGCGCGGATTCAGCCCAGCCAGCCGGGCGTGATCATCCCCGACTCGTACGCAAGGATCACCAGCTGCGCCCGGTCCCGGACGTCCAGCTTGGTCATGATCCGGCTGACGTGCGTCTTGGCGGTGGCCGGGGAGAGCACGAGGCGCTGGGCGATCTCGTCGTTGGAGAGACCCGCCCCCACCAGGCCCATCACCTCGCGCTCCCGTTCGGTGAGGGCGTTCAGACGCGGGCTCGGATCGGGCTGCTTCGAGCGGCCGGCGAACTCCGCGATCAGCCGACGGGTCACGGCCGGGGCGATCAGCGCGTCGCCGCGGGCCACCACCCGTACCCCGTGCAGCAGCTCCATCGGCTCGGTGTCCTTGACGAGGAAGCCGCTCGCCCCGGCGCGCAGCGCGCCGTACACGTAGTCGTCGACGTCGAAGGTGGTCAGGATGACCACCCGGACCCCTTCGAGACGGGCGTCGGCGGTGATCCGGCGGGTGGCCTCGAGGCCGTCGAGCCCGGGCATCCTGATGTCCATCAGGACCACGTCCGGGCGGAGTTCGCGGGCGAGCGCGATCGCCTGCTCGCCGTCCCCGGCCTCCCCGACCACCTCGATGTCGTCCTCGTCGGCCAGGATCGAGCGGAACCCGGCCCGGACCAGTGTCTGGTCGTCGGCGAGTACGACGCGGATCATCGGGGTTCCCCCTCGGACGTGGTGATCGTGGACGCGGGTGTGCCGAGCGGCAGCCGAGCGTCCACCCGGAAGCCCCCGGCCGTGCTGTGCGCGGTCAGTTCGCCGCCGAAGGCCCGGGCCCGCTCGGCCATGCCCCGGATGCCGCTGCCCAGCGGCAGCTCCTCAGGAGCCCCCTCGCCGTCGTCCTCGATGCGCAACCGCAGTTCGTCGGCGCGCCAGTCGAGCGCGATCGTGGCGGTACGGGCACCGGCGTGCCGGGTTACGTTGGTCAGCGACTCCTGGACGATCCGGTACGCGGCGAGATCGACCGGCGGCGCCAGCGGTACGGGTGTGCCCGTCAGCTCCGTACGGATGTCGAGGCCCGTGCTCCTGGCCCGCTCGACCAACTCCCCGAGCAGGGCGAGCCCGGAGGTCGGCGCGGTCGGCGCGGTCTCGTCGGCCTGGCGCAGCACCCCGAGCGTGGCGCGCAGCTCGCGCAGCGCGTCCTTGCTGGTGGCCTTCACCGCTTCGAGCGCTTCCTCGGCGGCGGCCAGCGCGACCTCGGGCTCCGGCTTCTTGCTCAGCCGGTGCAGCACCGCGCCCGACTGCACGTTGATCAGCGAGATGCTGTGGCCGAGCACGTCGTGCAGCTCCCGGGCGATCCGCAGCCGCTCCTCCGTGGCGCTCTGCCGGCCACGCGCCTCCTGCTCCCGCTCGGCGGCGAGCGCCCGCTGCTCCACTTCGTGGAGATAGGCGGTCCGGGTCCGCTGGGCGCGGCCCACGGCGACGAGGCTGATCAGCCAGCCGGACAGCATCGCGAGCGAGGTGTCGTCGATCTGCCGACGACCGCTCTCCTGCCGGAGCTCGCCGAGGCCGACGGCGAGCAGCGTGACGGAAGCCAGCGCGACCGCCGCGACGAACCGGCCCTCCGCCGCCGTGGTGTACAGCGCGAGGGCGAAGCAGATCATCAGCGGCCCGTCCTGCGCCGACACCGGGTAGTAGGCCATGCAGGCGAGCAGGGTGACGACGGCTACGGCGACGGGTGCCCGTCGCCGGAAGGCGAGCGCCCCGCAGCCGACCGCGACCAACACCCAGGCGACGACCGTCCGGGCCACCGGCTCGTCCACGTCGAGCCCGGACAGCACCGTCCAGACGGTCACGACGAGGGCGACGACCAGGGCCACGACGGCATCGGCGGCGCGCGGGGACATGCCGCCGCCACGGACGCGGAAGGGGAGGGCCATGTCAGGAAGGATAGGCGCGCGTGGGGCCGGGCCGTTCAGGCGCGTCGGCGCTCCTCACGCGCCCGTACCAGCTCCTCGACCGCGCTCGGGAGGGTCGTCTCGAAGTCGATGAGCTTCGCCCAGGTCGGGGTCACGACGATCCGGACCATGCCGTCGGCGTAGAGCGAACGGACCTCGGCCTCCCAGGTGACCCGCTGCTCGGGCGTCATCACGTAGGTGCTGTTCGCCTGGAGGAACTCGTCCGGGATGCCTTCGACGAGGTCGAGATCGGCCCGGCCGCGGATGAGCAGGATCTTCGGCGGGTGCACCTCGGTGTCGATGGTCAGGGCGACCGCCGGGTTGTCGCGCAGGGCCGACAGCTTGGGGGCGTTGGGCGGTGTGCACATGACGATTTCCGAGCCGTTCCAGGCGAAGCCGATCGGAACCGCCCGGGGGGTGCCGTCCTTGGCCACGTACGCCAGCCGGGTCACGTCGCGGGCCAGCAGTTCCCGGCTGATCGGATGGTCCAGGACCTCGGTGATCTCGCTCGGCTGCACGATCGGACCCACCTTCCCGCGGTCGTTCACCAGTCCTCCCAGCTTAGGAGGGATCGGGAGATCGGGGCGGGAAGAGAGACTTCGGCGGCAGGCCGGAGTCTCTGTCGACCGGCTCTGCCGCGCCCGCACCCCCGAGGCCTCGTCCGGTGGCCGCGGGACCGCGTGGTGCGCTTGACACCAAAATCGAACATCCATTCTTATGGGATTCCGGCCCTTGGAATCGCGGGGTTGTGGGCGAGTTATCCACAGGTCGGAGGGACGTCGGGGCCCATTGTCAGTGGCAGGGGTTAGCGTCTTTCACATGAAGCGATCGACTCAAGCAAACCGGGTGGAACCCATGGCAGGTACCGACCGCGAGAAGGCCCTCGAGGCCGCGCTCGCGCAGATTGAACGGCAATTCGGCAAGGGTGCCGTGATGCGCATGGGCGACCGCACCCAGGAGCCGATCGAGGTGATCTCCACCGGCTCGACCGCCCTCGACATCGCGCTCGGCGTCGGCGGACTGCCCCGCGGCCGTGTCGTGGAGATCTACGGCCCGGAGTCCTCCGGTAAGACGACCCTGACGCTGCACGCCGTCGCCAACGCCCAGAAGGCCGGCGGTCAGGTCGCCTTCGTGGACGCCGAGCACGCCCTCGACCCCGAGTACGCGAAGAAGCTCGGCGTCGACATCGACAACCTCATCCTGTCCCAGCCGGACAACGGCGAGCAGGCCCTCGAGATCGTCGACATGCTGGTCCGCTCCGGCGCCCTCGACCTGATCGTCATCGACTCCGTCGCCGCGCTCGTCCCGCGCGCGGAGATCGAGGGCGAGATGGGCGACTCGCACGTGGGTCTCCAGGCCCGACTGATGAGCCAGGCGCTCCGGAAGATCACCAGCGCGCTCAACCAGTCCAAGACCACCGCGATCTTCATCAACCAGCTCCGCGAGAAGATCGGCGTGATGTTCGGCTCGCCGGAGACCACGACCGGTGGCCGCGCCCTGAAGTTCTACGCCTCGGTGCGCCTCGACATCCGCCGTATCGAGACCCTCAAGGACGGCACGGACGCCGTCGGCAACCGCACCCGCGTCAAGGTCGTCAAGAACAAGGTCGCGCCGCCCTTCAAGCAGGCCGAGTTCGACATCCTCTACGGCCAGGGCATCAGCCGTGAGGGCGGCCTGATCGACATGGGCGTGGAGCACGGCTTCGTCCGCAAGGCCGGTGCCTGGTACACGTACGAGGGCGACCAGCTCGGCCAGGGCAAGGAGAACGCCCGCAACTTCCTGAAGGACAACCCCGACCTCGCCGACGAGATCGAGAGGAAGATCAAGGAGAAGCTGGGCGTCGGCGTCCGCCCGGGGGCAGCTCCTGCCGAGGCGGCCGCGGAGACCACGGGTGGCGCCGAGGCGGCCACCACGGACGACACGGCCAAGTCCGCCCCGGCGGCCAAGGCCACCAAGGCGACCAAGGCCCCGGCGGCCAAGAGCTGAAGCCGTGACCGGTCGCACCGAATGGCCGGGCGACAGCCCCGACTCGTCGAGGGCCGAGAAGGAGCTGTCGCCCCAGGATCCGGCTGAGCGGGCGCGGGCGATCTGCCTGCGCCTGCTCACCGGGACCCCCCGTACGCGCAAACAGTTGGCCGACGCCCTGCGCAAGCGCGAGATCCCCGACGAGGTCGCCGAAGAGGTGCTCTCCCGCTTCGAGGATGTCGGGCTGATCGACGACGCCGCCTTCGCCGACGCCTGGGTGGAGTCCCGGCACCACGGTCGGGGCCTCGCCCGCCGGGCCCTCGCCCGCGAACTGCGGACCAAGGGAGTCGACCCCTCGCTCATCCAGGAAGCCGTGGGGCAGCTGGACTCCGAGCAGGAGGAGATCACCGCGCGCGAGCTCGTCGACCGCAAGCTCCGCGCCACCCGCGGCCTCGACCGGGACCGCCGACTGCGCCGCCTCGCGGGAATGCTCGCCCGCAAGGGGTACCCGGAGGGTATGGCCCTCAGAGTCGTCCGCCAGGCCCTGGAGGCCGAGGGCGAGGACACGGAGGGCTTGGACGAGCCCTTCTAGCCGCGAGGCCGGGGCGCGTACGGGCTACGCGGCTACGACGTCGTCCCCGGCAGCAGGACCGGCAGGCCCGCCTGCTTCCACGCCTGGAAGCCGCCGATCACATCCGTCGCCCGGTGCAGCCCCAACTGCCGCAGCGACGCCGCCGCCAGCGAGGACGCGTACCCCTCGTTGCAGAACACCACCACCCGCAGGTCATGGCTGTCCGCCTGCGGGGCGCGATGGCTGCCCAACGGGTCGAGCCGCCACTCCAGTTCATTGCGCTCCACGATCAGCGCGCCGGGGATCAGCCCGTCCCGTTCGCGCAGCGCCGCGTACCGAGTGTCGACCAGAAGCGCGTCACCCGCCTCGTACGCCTCGTGGGCCGCCCGGGGTTCGATCCGGTCCAGAGCCGACCTGACCCGCTCGAGGAGCTCGTCGATCCCCACCCGCTCGCCTGCCTGCCGCTCACTCACTGCCAGTCCTCCGGACGCTCGACCTGCTCAAGACGGAGCACCGCGCCCGACCGGCTGAAACGCCGGATCAACGGGAGCGGCGGATAGTACGCGTGGACCGACACGGCGTGCCCGTCGGCGGAGTCGTTGAGCACCTCGTGCACATGGTGCTGCCCGAAAGCACGCCCCTTGCCCGCCGGCAGGCGCCGCTCCCGGTCGACCCCGTCGGCCAGTTCCAGGGTCTTCCAGCCGCCGGACGGCAGCCGTACCGCGAGGGAGTTCTCCCGCAGCGCACCGCGCGCCGTGGTGAACGCGCCGTGCGACTCGGCGTGGTCGTGCCAGCCCGTGCCCGTGCCGGGCGGCCAGCCGATCAACCAGGCCTCGCTGCCCCCGGGCCCGTCGAGCCGCACCCACGTACGGCCCTCGGGATCGAGGGGAAGCGAGTCGATCAGTTCGTCGTCCGCCGCCGTCCGACGGACGAAGTCCAGAAGGTCGGCCGCCGAAGGCGCGCCGGACGACGCGGCGGGCGACGCTGAGGACACCGCGCCGGACGATGCCACGGCCGAAGGGGCTGCGGCACGGGCGCCAGAGGGTACGGCTGAGGAAGGGGAGACATGCTGGGGCACGGAGGACCGTCCTGGAAGTTCGCGGGAGAAACGCGCGTCAGCCACGCCGACTTCGGTCGGCGGCCGGGATCACGCGAAGGAAGGGCGAATTCAGCAGGACGGGCGACACACGCAGCCCGCGAAGCGGAGAAGATCCATATGGACCCTCCGCCACAGGCGCACATCGGTGTCGGTCACGCTCCGGAGTACACCATGTGCGCCCGCGAGGGTCAATTGATGTCCGCAGTACGGTCGCTCGGCGTGGCCCCTGGTGAGATCTCCTTGACGGAGGGCTCCGCCTTCCCGCCCCGGGTCGCGTCCGCCGCCGCGTACAGCTCGTCCGGCCGGACCCCCGGGAACGAGGCCACCAGATGCCCGTCCGGACGTACCAGCAGGACGGTGTGGGCGCCCGCGCCCGGGTACGCCTCCGTCACGAGCAGTTCCGCCTTCACCGGCAGGGCCCGTACCGCCTCCGCGAGCCGTGGCATCACGCCCGCGCTCACCCAGTGCCGCCGGTCCCACACACCCGTACCGGGCGCGACCAGCACCACCAGGAGCCGCCCCTGACCGAGCCGGTCCCGGAGCCGTACGGTCGTGCCGTCGGGCGCCGTCACGCGGACGTCCTCGACCGGCGCGCCCGCCCCCGTGCCCACCGCGCTCCGAGGCGCCCCGGCGTCCTGGGGCGCGAGAGGGGAGTGCGGGTATGCGGGTGGCGCCCCCAACGGGCCGCGCCCGAGGTGACCGTCCGTCAACAACGCGTCGTGGCTCCGGGACCCGCCGGGCAGGTACGTCCGCAGGCCCCCGCCGCCGCGCAGCACCGGAAGCGACTGGTCGGCGGCCCGCAACCGGGAGGCGACGGCGGCCCGCCGCTCGCTCTGGTAGCTGTCCAGCAGCGTGTCCGAGGCCCCGTGGTGCCAGGCGTACGCGAGCTTCCAGGCCAGGTTGTCGGCGTCCCGCAGCCCCTCGTCGAGACCCTGCGTGCCCACCGCGCCCAGCAGATGCGCGGCGTCGCCCGCAAGGAACACCCGGTCCACGCGCCAGCGCCGCGCGAGCCGGTGGTGCAGCGTGTGGACACCGGTGTCGATCAACTCGTACGGCGGAGTCACCCCGCCGCACCAGCCGGCCAGGGTGTCGCGGATCTTGGTGACGAGCGCGTCGGGGGTGACGAGGTCGCCGCGCGCGGGCAGCAGCCAGTCGATCCGCCAGACCCCGTCCGGCAGCGGGCGGGCCGTGACCTCGTCGCCGCCGCCCCGCCACGGCGGCTGACGGTGCAACAGGGCCTCGCCGGGCCAGGGGAGTTCGGTGCGCAGGGCGGCGACCGCGTGCCGCTCCACCGCCGTACGCCCGGGGAATCGGATCGAGAGCAGCTTGCGCACCGTGGAGCGGGCGCCGTCGCAGCCGACCAGATGGCTGCCGCGCCACCACGTCCCGCTCGTTCCGGAGCCGGAGCCGGAGCCGGAGCCGGAGCCGGAACCGGAACCGGAACCGGTACCGCGGGTGTGCGCCGTGACCCCGCGCGCGTCCTGCTCGATCGTGTCGAGGCGGGCGTCGGTGACGAGCTGGACCAGCTCCTGTCCGGCGATCGCGTCGCGCAGACCGCGCGCGAGGGCGTGCTGCGGGATGTGCAGCGGGGCCGCCGGGCCCTCGCCGTCACTCTCCGTGTCGCCGAGACCGAGACTGAGTTCGATGTGCCTCATCTGTTGCCTGCGTCGCACGGATCGCCAGCCGACCCAGCGGACCCCCTCGTCACGCAGGGTGGCGCAGCCGAGGCGTTCGACCATCGAGGCCATGTCCGCGCGCAGCACGACCGTACGGGCGGGGCGCGGATCCTCCTTGCCGGGGCCCTCGTCGAGGACGACGCTGGGTACTCCCTGCGAGGCCAGGGCAAGGGAGAGCGCGAGGCCCACGGGCCCCGCGCCGACGATGATCACCGGGTCCACGGCGCGGCTCCTGAAGGCCGTTCGGTCATGCGGGTAGCACAGCGAAGTGTGGCGCGAGCCCGGTGCGTGATCACAGAACGTATGCAACCCATTGCGGGTGCTTGCGTCAAGCGACGGGGGCAGCGGCGCGACCGCCACTGCCCCCGGATGATGTCACATACTGTCAGTTCTTCGAGGTACCAGGCCCGTCGGAGCCGTCGACCCCGCCGCCGACCGTGTTCCCGAAGGCCTGGCCGGGGTCCGCGCCGAGCACGACCCCCGTGGCCGCGGTGTCGGGGGCGTGGATCCCCGTCTTGGCCCGGCGGCCCCGCTTCTCGATCCAGGTGGCCAGCGCGGAGAGAGCCAGACACAGCGCGATGTAGATGGCGCCGAAGACCACGATGGTGGAGACGTACGGGTACTGGCCGTTGACCTGCGTGTTGGAGGCGATGAGGCGGGCCGAGTACAGCAGCTCGGGGTAGAGGATCACGAAGCCGAGCGAGGTGTCCTTCAGGGTGACGACCAGCTGGCTGATGATCGTCGGCAGCATCGCCCGGACGGCCTGCGGGATCAGGACCGTGGTCATGACCTGCGTCTTGCTCATGCCCAGGGCGTACGCGGCCTCGCGCTGCCCCTTCGGCACGGCGTTCACGCCGGCGCGCAGCACCTCGGCCTGGACGCAGCCGTTGTAGATCGACAGGCCGATGGCCAGCGCCCACAGCGAGTGGTCGATCAGGAAGGCGAACCACACCGCGAAGATCGTGATCAGCAGCGGGATGGAGCGGAAGACCTCGATGAAGCCGGTGGCGACCACGCGGATCGGCGCGTGGTCGGAGAGCCGGGCCACGGCCAGTAGCACGCCGAGGACGAGCGAGCCGACGGCCGCGAGGCCGAACGCCTTGAGGGTGGCGACGAGCGCGTCGGCGATGTTCTGCCGGATGCCCGCGTAGTTGAAGATGTCCCACATCGCGGGGTCGAGGTGGCCCTTGTCGGCCAGCCGGACCACGCTCACGGCGAGCAGGGCGACGATGGCGAGGGTGCCCACGACGGCGTAGATCCGGTTGCGGACACGCGCCTTGGGGCCCGGGGTGTCGAAGAGAACGCTGGCACTCATCGGGCGACCTCCATGCGGCGCTCAAGGACACGGAAGATCCCGCTGATGGTGAAGGTGACGACCAGGTACGCGAGGGCCACCCACAGGAAGATGGCGCCGATGGCGTAGCCCTGCTCGCTCATCAGCGTCTGCCAGCCGAAGAGTTCGGTGACACTGAAGGCGCCCGCGATGGCCGAGTTCTTGGTGAGCGCGATGAAGATCGAGCTCAGCGGGGGCAGTACGGTCCGGGTGGCCTGCGGCAGCACGATCATCCGCAGGGTCTGCGAGAACGTCATGCCGAGCGAACGGGCGGCCTCGGCCTGGCCGATCGGCACCGTGCTGATGCCGGAGCGGACCGCCTCGCAGACGAACGCCGAGGTGTAGAAGCCGAGCGCGAGCGAGCCGAGCAAGAACGGGCTCATGCCCGGGAACAGGATCTCCGGGACGACGAAGAACGAGACGAGGAAGAGCAGCGTCAGCGGCGTGTTGCGCAGCAGTGTGACCCAGGCGGTCCCGAAGACACGCAGGGGCGGAACGGGCGAGACCCGGAAGCCGGCGACGACGATGCCGAGGACCAGCGCGATGACCGAGCTGACGGCGGTGATCGACACGGTTCCTATGAAGCCGTCGCGGAACTCCGGGAAATGGTCGAGCAGTACGTTCATGAGGTCTCCGCGTCGGCGGTCAGCGGCTTGGGGGCAGGAGGAGCAGCGCCCCGTACTTTCCTTCCGTACGGGGCGCTCGACATCGAGCGAGGATCAGTAGCGGGCGAGCGCCGGCGGCTCGGTGTAGTCGGAGCCGGAGAGACCCAGGGTCGCCTCGTAGATCTTCTTGTACGTGCCGTCCTTGATGTTCTTCTCGAGGATGTCGTTGATCTTGTCGCGCAGGACCTTGTCGTCCTTGTTCATGCCGACGCCGTACGGCTCCTCGGTGAAGGGCTTGCCCACGACCTTGAGCTTGCCGGAGTTGGCGGCGGCGTAGCCCTTGAGGATCGCGTCGTCGGTGGTGACGGCGTCGACCTGCTTGGTCAGCAGCTGCTGGACGCAGTCGGAGTACTTCGCCAGCTCGGTGGTCTGGGCGCCGTACTCGGGCTTCTTGATCTCCTGCAGCGGGGTGGAGCCCGTGATGGAGCAGACCTTCTTGCCCTTGAGGGTCGTCGGGCCCGTGATCGCGGTCTCGTCCTTGCGGACCAGGAGGTCGGCGCCGGCCTTGTAGTACGGACCGGCGAAGCCGACGAGCGCCTTGCGCTTGTCGTTGATCGTGTACGTACCGACGTAGTAGTCGATCTTGCCGAGCGAGATCGTCGACTCGCGGGACTTGGAGTCCACGGTCGTCCACTCGATCTTGTCCTCGGTGAAGCCGAGCTCCGCCGCGATCATCTTGGCGATCTCGACGTCGAAGCCGGACCGCTCCTTGGTGGCCTGGTCCTCGAAGCCGAGGTACGGCTGGTCGGCCTTGGAGCCGATGATCAGCTTGCCGCGCTGCTGGGCCTCCTTGAAGGTGGGCGACTCCAGCTTCACGTCGGTGGCGACGATGTACTTGGGGAGCTGCGGGGCGCTCGAATCGCCGGGCTTCACGGCGGGCTTGTCGCCGGCGGAGCCCTCCTTGCCACCACAGGCGGTCGCGGTGAGCGCGAGCACGGCGACGGCCACGGCCGCGGACTTGCGAAGCTTCATGGTGAACATCCCTTGATTCGTGGGTTGTTGATCGGCAGGTGAATCATGCGGGCTGACCGTCGTCAGTGGTGCAGGATTTTCGAAAGGAAGTCCTTGGCCCGGTCGCTTCGCGGGTTGCTGAAGAACTCGTCCGGCGTGGCCTGTTCGACGATCTTGCCGTCCGCCATGAACACCACGCGGTTGGCGGCGGACCGCGCGAACCCCATCTCGTGGGTGACCACGACCATGGTCATGCCGTCCCGCGCCAGCTGCTGCATGACCTCGAGAACCTCGTTGATCATCTCGGGGTCGAGCGCGGAGGTCGGCTCGTCGAACAGCATGACCTTCGGGTCCATCGCCAACGCCCGCGCGATCGCCACGCGTTGCTGCTGACCACCCGAGAGCTGCGCCGGGTACTTGTCCGCCTGGGTGCCGACACCCACCCGGTCGAGCAGCGCGCGAGCCTTTGCCTCGGCGGCCGCCTTCGCGGTCTTGCGGACCTTGACCTGGCCCAGCATCACGTTCTCGAGCACGGTCTTGTGCGCGAAGAGATTGAAGGACTGGAAGACCATGCCGACGTCGGCGCGCAGCCGAGCCAGCTCCTTGCCCTCCTGGGGCAGCGGCCGGTTGTCGATCGTGATGGCCCCGGAGTCGATCGACTCCAGGCGGTTGATGGTGCGACACAGTGTGGACTTGCCGGACCCGGAGGGTCCGATCACGACCACGACCTCGCCACGGGCGATGGTCAGGTCGATGTCCTGGAGCACATGCAGCGCGCCGAAGTGCTTGTTCACGTTGGACAGCACGACCAGGTCGCCCGCAGCCGCTATGGCGTCTTCCGAGCCCTTGGTCACTGACACTCCGCTCATCGGCTTTTTGCTCCGTCCTCCTCGGTTGGGGAGGACACTAGGCACTCGGCGCGATGAGCGTCATTACATCTGAGCGGAAATTGAGGATAACGATAAGGCCTCAACCGGACACCCTGCGTGAAGAGGAGCCCGGGGGCGTACCGGGTCCATAACAGAAACCCCGGCGTAACAGGGGGAGACTTGACTGTGACGGCGACCATCGGCGTTCATGCCCTGGTAGACAGTTAGCCATCAGAGGATGGCAAGCCCACGATCACCAGCCACCGGAGGGGGGCCATGAGACTCCTGCTCGTCGAGGACGACGATCACGTAGCCGCGGCCCTGTCCGCCGTACTGGCGAAGCACGGCTTCACCGTCACGCACGCCCGCAACGGCGAGGAGGCCCTCCAGGCGGTGCTGCCCGCCGCGCACGGCGAGCGCCCTTCGTTCGGGGTGATCCTGCTCGACCTCGGACTGCCCGACCAGGACGGCTACCAGGTCTGCGGCCGGATCCGTAAGCTCACCACCACCCCGGTGATCATGGTGACGGCGCGCGCCGACGTACGGTCCCGGATACACGGCCTCAACCTCGGGGCCGACGACTACGTGGTCAAGCCGTACGACACCGGGGAACTGCTCGCCCGGATCCACGCCGTCAGCCGGCGCACGGTCGTCGGCGACGAGGCGGGCGGGGCCGGTGAGGACAGCGCGCTGCGGCTCGGCTCGGTCGTCATCGAGCTGCCCACCCGCCGGGTCAGCGTCGACGGCGCGCCCGTGCCGCTGACCCGCAAGGAGTTCGACCTGCTGGCCCTGCTCGCCCAGCGGCCCGGTGTGGTCTTCCGGCGCGAGCAGATCATCAGCGAGGTCTGGCGCACCAGCTGGGAAGGGACCGGCCGCACCCTCGAGGTGCACGTGGCCTCGCTCCGCTCCAAGCTGGCCATGCCCGCCCTGATCGAGACCGTGCGCGGCGTCGGCTACCGCCTGGTCGTCCCCGTCGCCTAGCCGTCCGGGTCCTTCGTGCGCACACGTCTCCTTCCGCTCCTCCTCGTCCTGATGGCCGGGGTGCTCCTCGCCCTCGGCTTCCCGCTCGCCGCGAGCCTCGCCGCCGCCGAGCAGCAGCGCGTGGTCGTCGACCGGCTGGACGACGCGGCCCGCTTCGCCGCGCTCGCCCAGTTCGTCAGCGAGTCCGAACCGTTCGTGGACGAGCGCCGCACCACGCTCCGCGGCGAGCTCGCCAGCTACCACGACGTCTACGGCATCCGGACGGGCATCTTCTACCGCGACAACCGGGCCATGGCCGCCGCGCCCGAGGACTGGGTCGTCCCGTACGAAGGTGAGGGGCGTCGTGCCTTCAACGAGTCCCTGCTCGGGCGCCGCAGCCACGACCCGCCCCAGGTGTGGCCGTGGCAGCCGCACGCCCGCCTCACGATCGCCTCGCCGGTCGTACGGGACGGAGACGTCGTCGCCGTCGTGGTGACCGACTCGCCCACCGGGCAGCTGCGCTCGCGGATCCTGAGCGGCTGGCTGATCATCGCGGCCGGGGAGTTCGCGGCGATGCTGGTCGCCGTCGGCGCGGCCTTCCGGCTGACCGGCTGGGTGCTGCGGCCGGTCCGCGTCCTGGACGCGGTCACCCACGACATCGCCACGGGGCGGATGAAGTCCCGGGTCGCCGCGGCCGGGGGGCCGCCCGAACTGCGCCGTCTGGCCCGCTCGTTCAACGAGATGGCCGACAACGTCGAGGACGTGCTCGAACAGCAGCGGGCCTTCGTCGCCGATGCCTCGCACCAGTTGCGCAACCCGCTCTCCGCGCTGCTGCTCCGTATCGAGCTGCTCGCCCTCGAACTCCCCGAGGGGAACGAGGAGATCGCCGCCGTCCGCACCGAGGGCAAGCGGCTGGCGCAGGTCCTCGACGACCTGCTGGACCTCGCGCTCGCCGAGCACGCCGCCCCTGATCTGTGCCTCACCGACATCGGAGCGCTCGCGGCCGAGCGGATCGCCGCCTGGCGCCCGCTCGCCGACGAGAAGGGCGTACGGCTCGAGGGGGAGCGGCGGGCGGTGACGGCGTGGGCGGACCCGGTGGCGCTCTCCAGCGCGCTCGACGCGGTGATCGACAACGCGCTGAAGTTCACGCCGGAGGGGGAGGAGGTCACGGTCGCCGTGGCCTCGGAGGGCGACACCTGCACGATCGTGGTGGCGGACCGGGGGCCGGGGCTCACGCAGGAGGAGCTCGACCGGGTCGGCGACCGCTTCTGGCGTAGCAACCGCCACCAGAACATCAAGGGCTCGGGCCTCGGCCTGTCGATCTCCCGGGTCCTCCTCGCGGCGGGCGGCGGCTCGATCGCCTACGCGCCGCACGAGCCGCACGGGCTGCGTGTGACGCTCACGGTGCCGAGGACGGGGCCGCAGGGGCGGTGAGGGGCGGGGCGGTGGAGGGCGGAGTGGCCGCGCCTTGGATCGCGGACTGTACGGCTTCTTAGGCTTCTTACCGCTTCTTACCGCTACTTGCGGCTTCCTGGGGCTTCTTCCGGCTTCCTGCGGCTTCTTACGGCTTCACGGAGCGGTAGTAGCGCCGGGCGCCCTCGTGGAGGGACAGGGGTTCCGTATAGATCGCGGTGCGGAGGTCCACCAGCTGCGCCGGGTGGACCTTGCGGCCGATCCCGTCCCTGCTGTTGATCACCGTGCGCGTGAAGCCCTCCACCAGCGCCGGATCCGTCGCGTCCGTCGTCACCAGCAGGTTCGCCACGGCCAGTGTCTTCACCGGCTGGCCGTCCTGGGCCCGGGCGTAGGCGTCCGCGGGGATGACGGCGGAGCGGTAGTGGCGCGTCGACTCGCCCACGTTGTGGACCTTGTCCACCAGGGCGCTTTCGAGCGAGACCAGCCGTATCGGCAGGCGCTCGGAGAGTGCCTGGACGGCCTGGGTGGGCAGACCGCCCGACCAGAAGAACGCGTCCAGCTGCCCGCGTTCCAGCAGGTCAGGCATGGTGTCGATGCCGGCCGAGACCGGCTCGACGGCGGCGTCGGGGTTCAGACCGCCGGCCGCGAGGACCCGGTCCGCGATGAGCCGGACGCCGGAGCCCTCCTGGCCGACGCCGACCCGCAGCCCGCGCAGATCGGCCACGGACCGGATGGCCGACTCCTTGCGGACGACGAGCTGGACGTAGTCGTCGTAGAGGCGGGCGCAGCCGCGCAGCCGGTCGTGGCCCGGCTTGAGGTCGCGCCGGTACTGGGCCACGGTGTCGGCCGTCGCGACGGTGAAGTCCGCTTCGCCGGATGCCAGGCGGGCGAGGTTCTGCTGGGAGCCCTCGCTGTTCTTCAGCGTTATCGACACGTCCGGCAGATCGGTGGCGAGGGCCTGCCGCAGCAGCTCGCCGTACCGCTGGTAGACCCCGGTGGGGACGCCCGTACTGAACGTGACCCGCCCGCTCGGCGCCGGTGTACCGAACGGAACCAGCCACCAGACCAGCAGCCCGCACACCACCAGGACCGCCGCCGACGCCTGGAGAAGGCGGCGGCGGACGGAGCGGGAGTACGAGGCGAGCATGGCGCGATCCTGCCAGCTCGATCCCCACCCTGGCCAGGCCGTGCCTCCGTGTGCTGCTTCACGCGTGTGCCCTTCCACGCGCGCGTGGAGGGGGCCGTGTGTACCTGCCGGCCGGGGATTCGGCGGTCACAGACCGGTGGCCTGGGCCCGCAGCCAGCCGAGCAGGGCGGCGATCCGCTCGTCCCGATCGGGCGGCTGCGGGCTGAGCAGGTGGTAGCCGGTGCCGTCCTCGACCAGGCCGAAGGGCGCCACGAGCTGCCCGCTCATCAGGTCGTCGTGGACCAGCGCGTACGGGCCGATGGCCACGCCGACGCCGGCGACGGCCGCCTGCAGCGCCAGGTAGAAGTGCTCGAAGGTCTGCTCCCCGGTGGGATCGACGCGCCTCCGGGTGATGCGCTGCCAGTCCGCCCATGCCCGCGGCCGGGTGCTGGTGTGCAGAATCGTCACACCTGCGATGCCGCTCTCGACCGTGAGCCATTCCGCCACGTCCGGGCGGCAGACCGGACCGATGCGTTCCATGAAGAGGGGGGAGCGGGTCACGTCAGCCGGTACGGGGAAGTCGTCGCGGCGCAGGGCGACGTCGACCGGGTCCCGGTCGAAGGAGACGGGTCCGCCGCCCGCCGACAGGTGGACCGTGAGGTCGGGCACCTGGGTGGCGAGGGCCGGCAGCCGAGGAATGAGCCAGCGCATCAGCAGCGTCGGCTCGCAGGACAGCGCCAGCGGACCGCCGCGTTCACGGCCCGAGACCTCCCGCGCGGCCGTGTCGATCCGGTCGAGCGAGTCCCGGACGGCGGCCGCCAGGCGACGGGCCTGAGGGGTCGGCCGCAGCGAGCGGGTCCCTCGCTCGAAGAGCGTGACGCCGAGGGACTTCTCCAGATTCTGGATCTGCCGACTGACGGCGCCGTGGGTCACGTGCAGCTCGTGCGCGGCCCGGGTCATGCTCGCGTGCCGCACGGTCGCCTCGAAGGGGAGGAGCGTGTTCAGCGGGGGGAGGTCGGGCCAGCGCATGTGTGAAATCTACTCACAGGTGAGGTGAGAAGGAATCGCTTGTCGAGCGCCTTCCCGAGCGCCAGGGTTGACGTCAGTGGCGGCGACTCCGAGGAGGACAAGACATGAGGCGGACACCCCAGGCCGATCCCGTGACGGGCGTGGCCGTCCTCGCGGACGACCTCACGAGCGCCGGCGACGGCGCGGCGCCCTTCCGCAGGACGGGGCACCGGGCGACGGTCCTGCTGCCCGGGGCTGTCGAGCCGGGCGGGCCGGTCCGCGACGGCGTCGTCGCCGTCGACCTCGGCAGCCGTCTGCTCGACGAGCCGTCGGCCGTGGCCCTCGCCGCGTGGTTCGCGGACGCGTTCGCCGACTCCGACCTGCTGATCAAGACCGTCGACTCGACGCTCCGGGGCCATGTGGCGGCCGAGATCCGTGCCGCCCACGCCGGTTCGGGCCGACGGGCCGTCGTCGTCGCGCCCGCGTTCCCCGCCGAGGGCAGGACGACCGTTCGGGGGGTCCAGCACGTCCACGGGGTACCGGTGCACGAGACGGACTTCGCGCGCGACCCGGTCCACCCCGTCCGCACCGCCGACCTCGCGCGGCTGCTGCCCCAAGCGGAGCTCCTCGAACCGGAGCACTTCGGGAAGCTGGCGGAGCTGATCGAAGAGGGAGGCGTGTTCGTCTGCTCGGCGGCCACGGACGCCGACCTCGGGCTGCTGGTGGCCTCCGTGCCCCAGCCCCGTGACGTGCTCTGGGTCGGCTCCCCGGGCCTCGCCGCCGCGCTCGCCGCACACCACCCCCGTACGCAGGCCGACCCTCCGCCCGCACCGCCCCGCGCACGGCGCCCCTTGATCGTGGTCGGCAGCGCGCACCCGGCGACGCGCCGCCAGCTGGACCGGCTGCGCACCCGCGTGGACGTGACCACGGCCGAAGCGGCCGACGCCCCGGCCGAGGCCCTCGGGCACCTGGGCCGCTCCACCGCGCCCGTGCTCGTCGCCCACACTCCGGACGCCCGCCGCACGGCAGCCGGGTCGCTGACCGGCGAGCTCGCCCTCGTCGTACGGGAGTTGGTGGCGGACGGCCTGGTCGACGGGCTCGTGCTGACCGGCGGCGAGACCGCGGTGGCCGCGCTCGAAGCCCTCGGCGCCGCCGGTGTCGACCTGGTCGACGAACCCGAACCGGGGATCGCCCGAGGCGTCCTGCTCAGCCCACCCCACCTTCCCGTCCTGATCAAAGCGGGCGGCTTCGGCGACGACGGAACACTCGACCGGCTCTGCGGCCTCCTCATGGAAGGCGGGCCCACGCGATGACGGCCCCCATCGCCCTCACCATGGGCGACCCCAACGGCATCGGCCCCGAGATCACGGTCAAGGCGTACGCCGACCCACGGCGCCGTCCCCCGATCGTCGTCATCGGCGACCCGGCCACTCTCACCCGGGCCTGCAGGATCACGGGCACCGAGCTGACCGTGCGGCCGATCGCCTCCGTCCGCGACGCGGCCCACGACCCCCGAGTCCTCGATGTCCTCCCCGAGGACCCCCTCCCTGGGGACCTGGAGCTCGGCACGGTGGACGCCCGCGCCGGAGCCGCCTCGTTCCGGTACGTGCGCCGAGGCATCGAGCTCGCGCTCCGCGGCGAGGTCCGCGCCCTCACCACGGCACCGATCAACAAGGAGGCCCTCGGGCTCGCGGGGCTGCCGTACCCCGGCCACACCGAGATCCTCGCCGAGCTCTCGGGCACGAGCGACTACGCCATGATGATGGCCAACGACGAGCTGCGGGTCGTCCTCGTCACCGTCCACCAATCGCTGCGCACGGCGATCGACTCCCTCACCGTCGCCCGCGAGCTGGAGATCATCCGGCTGACGGACCGGACGCTCCGGGCCGGCCGCGCGACGGGACCCTCGGGGGCCCGCCCCCGCATCGCCGTCGCCGCCCTCAACCCGCACGCCGGGGAGAACGGACTGTTCGGGCGCGAGGACCTCGACATCATCGAACCGGCCGTACAGGCCGCCCGGCGCGAAGGCATCGACGCCAGCGGGCCCTGGCCCGCCGACACCGTCTTCATGCGCGCCCGGGCGGGCGAGTTCGACGCCGTCGTGGCCCAGTACCACGACCAAGGGCTCATACCGGTCAAGTACCTGGGCCTGGAGCACGGCGTCAACATCACCATCGGCCTGCCGTTCGTGCGCACCAGCGTCGACCACGGCACGGCCTTCGACCTCGCAGGCCGGGGCACCGCCGACCACACCAGCCTGCTCACCGCCCTGCACCAGGCCGACACCCTGGCCGCCCAGAGCCCGGCACCCGCCTCGTAGACCCCGGCGCCCGCCCCCTTGCCCCGGCACCCGCCCCCTTGCCCCGGCACCCGCCCCGTAGACCCCGGCACACGCCCCCGCAGGCCGCCGCACCCGCCGCCACTGCCCGCAGGCTCCCGCCCCCCCCGATCCGACCGAAGGACCGACCCCCGTGGACTTCATCTTCATGCTCACCCGTGACGACAGGACCGTCACGGACTGCCTCGACGTCCTCGACACCGTTCGGGACCTCGGAGTCGCCCACCTCGGCTTCAAGGACGTCGGAGTGGAGCCGGCCACGCTCGACCGGCTTCACCGGCAGATCAAGGACATGGGCGCCACCAGCTACCTCGAAGTGGTCAGCACCACCCGCGACGAGGCGCTCACGTCCGTCCGGCGCGCGATCGACCTCGGCGTCGACCGGCTCATGGGCGGCACCTGGATCGACGAGACGCAGGCCCTCCTCGCGGGCACCTCCGTCGAGTACCTCCCCTTCGTGGGCGAACCGCTCGGCCACCCCACCCGCCTCTCCGGCCGCCCCGACCGGATCGCCGACGACTGCCGCCGGGCGGAGGCGGCGGGCTGCGCGGGCGTCGACCTCCTCGCCTACCGGGCCACGGAAGCGGACCCGCTCGACCTCGTCCGCGCAGCCCGAGCGGCCACCACGGGCCGCCTGGTCGTGGCCGGCAGCATCACCACGGCCGCCAGGATCCGGGCGGTGGCGGCCGCCGGAGCCGACGCCTTCACCATCGGCTCCGCAGCCTTCGACGGATCCCTGCGCCCCCACGCGGGCACCCTCGCCGCCCAGCTCGGCGCGGCTGTCGAAGCCGTCGCGAGCCTCCCCACGAACGCCCCCGCGCCCTCGCCCGGGCGGCTCGGGGACGGGCAATCCCCGGCACCGCATACCCTTGTTCCATGACCAGCAGCGACCGGAGCCAGGCAGTGGACGTCCAGCGAACCTACGAAGTGCGCACCTACGGGTGCCAGATGAACGTCCACGACTCCGAGCGGCTCTCCGGTCTGCTGGAAGACGCCGGCTACGTCCGCGCCCCCGAGGGCTCCGACGGTGACGCCGACGTCGTCGTCTTCAACACCTGCGCGGTCCGCGAGAACGCCGACAACAAGCTCTACGGCAACCTCGGCCGGCTCGCCCCCAGGAAGACCACGCGCCCGGGCATGCAGATCGCCGTCGGCGGCTGTCTCGCACAGAAGGACCGCGACACCATCGTCAAGAAGGCCCCCTGGGTCGACGTCGTCTTCGGCACGCACAACATCGGCAAGCTGCCGGTCCTCCTGGAGCGCGCCCGCGTGCAGGAAGAGGCCCAGGTCGAGATCGCGGAGTCGCTGGAGGCCTTCCCCTCCACGCTGCCGACCCGCCGCGAGTCCGCGTACGCCGCCTGGGTCTCGATCTCCGTCGGCTGCAACAACACCTGCACCTTCTGCATCGTCCCGGCGCTGCGCGGCAAGGAGGAGGACCGCCGTCCCGGCGACATCCTCGCCGAGATCGAGGCCTTGGTCGCCGAGGGCGTCTCGGAGATCACCCTTCTCGGTCAGAACGTGAACGCGTACGGCTCCGACCTGGGCGACCGCGAGGCCTTCTCCAAGCTGCTGCGCGCCTGCGGCGAGATCGAGGGCCTTGAGCGGGTCCGTTTCACCTCGCCGCACCCCCGCGACTTCACGGACGACGTCATCGCCGCGATGGCCGAGACCCCGAACGTCATGCCGCAGCTGCACATGCCGCTGCAGTCCGGCTCGGACACGGTCCTCAGGGCCATGCGCCGCTCCTACCGCCAGGAGCGCTTCCTCGGCATCATCGAGAAGGTCCGCGCGGCCATCCCGCACGCCGCCATCTCCACCGACATCATCGTGGGCTTCCCCGGCGAGACCGAGGAGGACTTCGACCAGACCATGCACACGGTCCGCGAGGCCCGCTTCGCCAACGCCTTCACCTTCCAGTACTCCAAGCGGCCCGGCACCCCCGCGGCCGAGATGGACGGGCAGATCCCGAAGGAGGTCGTGCAGGCGCGCTACGAGCGTCTCGTCGCCCTCCAGGAGGAGATCTCCTGGGAGGAGAACAAGAAGCAGGTCGGCCGGACGCTGGACGTCATGGTCGCCGAGGGCGAGGGCCGCAAGGACGGCGCCACCCACCGCCTCTCCGGCCGCGCCCCCGACAACCGGCTCGTCCACTTCACCAAGCCGGACCAGGACGTCCGCCCGGGCGACGTGGTGACCGTCGAGGTCACGTACGCCGCCCCGCATCACCTGCTGGCCGAGGGCCCGACGACGTCGGTACGCCGTACCCGCGCCGGCGACGCCTGGGAGAAGCGCACCACCGCGGCCGCCGCGAAGCCTGCGGGCGTCCTGCTCGGACTGCCGAAGATCGGTGTCCCGGCTCCGCTTCCCGAGGCCTCGGCCCCGGCCTGCGGAAGCCACTGACACCCGCGCAACACCGACATCTGACGCATCCGAAGAACCGGGGGGCCGGGATGGGTAAGTGGATCGTCGTCGCACAGCACGCCAGCGGCGACACATACCGCACCGAAGTCATACGGAAGGTCGCCGGCACGCGGGAGGACGCGCAGGAGGCGATGCGGGCCGCCTCGCTGACCTTCCACGAGCCGTGGCGCGAGAAGTCGCGGGAGGTGTACCGCTTCCCCGACGGCGACAGCTGCCTGGTGATCGTCAAAGGGCTGATGTCGGAGCGGCACACGGTGCTGAGCATCGCCGAGCTGGTCCACGACTCGGCCGACCCCGGGATCGCGAAGGCGGCCCCGACAGGCGGCGAGCCGCAGGACGGCGTCCCGCCCATGGACCGGAGGCCGTCGCAGTAGGCTGCGGATCATGCTTGTCGCCGCAGCCGTCTGTCCCTGTCCTCCTCTGCTCGTGCCCGATGTGGCGGCGGGAGCCGCCGGTGAGCTCGATGGAGCCCGGACGGCCTGCGCCGATGCCCTTGGACTGCTCGCCGCCTCCCGGCCCGACCGGCTCTTCGTCGTCGGCCCCGCCGACGAAGGAGCGCACGGTACGTTCCCGGCCGGTTCGACCGGAAGCTTCGCGGGCTTCGGCGTCGATCTCTCCGTACAGCTCGGTGCCGGGCCCGCCGGGGAGCGACCGCTGCCCGCGTCCCTCGCCCTCGCCGCCTGGCTCCTTCAACGTGCCGACTGGGCCGACGCGCCCGTCGAAGGCCTCGGCGTGAGCCGGTCGCTGGAGACCGACCGATGCGTCTCCACCGGCCGCGAGCTGGTGACCAAGACCGAGCGCGTGGCGCTCCTCGTGATGGGCGACGGCAGCGCCTGCCGGACCCTCAAGGCCCCCGGCTACCTGGACGAGCGGGCAGCGGCCTTCGACGCGGAGGCCGCCCGCGCGCTGGGCGCGGCGGACGTGGACGCCCTGCTCGGGCTCGACGAGCACCTCGCGGACGAGCTCAAGGCGGCAGGCCGGGCCCCCTGGCAGGTCCTCGCGGGCGCGGCCCAGGGCGCGGACCTCGACGGCAGGCTCCTCTACGAGGACGCCCCGTACGGCGTCGGCTACTTCGTGGCGGCCTGGTCGTAACAGCAGCCGAAGCACCGGACACCCCGGAAGCGCCGAGCACACCGGTCTCAGCGCATGACGAACGGCGGGGGGGGGGGGGGGGGGGGGGGCCCCCCGCCGGCCCGCGGGGGGGGGGGGGCCCCGGACCCAGGGGTGGGGGGGGGGCG